>JBKWUD010000083.1:0-1824 GCA_046989265.1 Eubacterium sp. | reverse complement strand
ATTCATTGACAAGGTCCATAGCTTTGCTCCTTTCTGTTTCTATAAAACGATATGCTGAAATAAATGAGGATATAACATAAATATGATTAATTTTTTACTTTTCAAATTTAAAAAAAGTATTGACTTGTTTTTTAATCAGTGGTATTATATCTAAGTCGCAACTGACAAATATTCGGGCCATTAGCTCAGTTGGTCAGAGCTCCCGGCTCATAACCGGTCGGTCCGGGGTTCGAGTCCCTGATGGCCCACCAAAAAGGCAGAGTATTTATTACTCTGCTTTTTATTTATATTACGAAAAACAGACAGCAGTTATGCTGTCTGTTTCTCTAACTACCCTTATCATAACAATAACTTAACGGGAGATTCAGTTATCGTTTAGACCTAATTGTTTTTGATAATAATTTCTGAATAATGCATGGTTTTTGCATTTAAGCCAATACAGGAATTAATATACATCCTGTCTTTTGCATTTATATAGCCATCATTATTCATATCAACAAATTCCAGATAAGAGACATCGTCTCTTTTTGACGAGACTATATATTGGAACAATGTCAAATCATCATTATCAATCTTGCCGTCTTTATTAAAATCGCATCCGATAATCGGAATAGGACTGTCATAAATAATATCCTTATCTTCAACAAGAATATAAATTGTTCTTGTAAAACCATAAGCATACTTTAGCTGAGCCTCATATACGCCTGTTTCCAACTCAAATGTAAATTTTCCGTCTGAATCAGTAGTTGCAACAGTAAATCCGTCAATAATTATGTTTACATTTTTGGCAGGAGTTTTACCTGTAGTTGCATTTTTATTTGTTGCAATGACTATTGAACCGGATACTGTATGTGTTTCAATTTCAAAATCTTCACTTAATGCCGGTGAATATTCATAATATGAGCTGTTACAGTTTGTACAGGTATACACAGTTATTCCTTTTGTTGTTTCTGTTGCCGGTATATTTGCAGTTTGGGTATAATTGTGTCCTTTAGCATCTGTGTGGATTTCTTCAAGGATTTCCGAACAATATTCACAAACACCTATTACATAACCATCATTTTCACAGTCATTCTCATAAACAGTTAGATATTGAATATCACCATGACCGTTATCACAAAATCCCAGATAGCCTGCAAGTACATCGATTTTAATTGCACATTCATAGTAGAATATATCTTCATCCGTATAAGCACTATATTTATCATTATACTCTCTTGCATATCTGTAAGCATCAGTGCCTGCCATAGTGTATATTGTTAAAAGGCTGTCATTTTGGAAAACGTTTTCTTCCAGATTTGAATACCAAATATATGCATATTCAAGTGAAGTACAGTCTGCAAATGCCCTTTTGCCGATTGATTGAAGTTCTTCAGGGAAAACTAAACCTGTAAGTGATGTGCAGCCCTCAAAAGCTTCATCACCGATTGCCGCTAATTCGCTTGACAAAATTATGCTGGCAAGGTTTATACAGCCTGCAAATGCTCTTGAACCTATATTCTCTACAAAATCCGGAAGTGCAAGCAGTTTCAATGAAATACAATTTTCAAAAGCATTACTGCCAATGATTTTTGTATTGTCATTAATGGAAATTGATTTAAGTGTTTTACTTTCGGCAAAAGCATAATTTCCAATTGAAACTATTGATTGCGGTAAAGTTATACCTGTAGCATTGGTAGCGTAGCACGCATAATCAGATATTGATTTTGTTCCCTCCGGAATGACTACAGTTTTCAATGTTTGCGGAACAAGAACTAATATGTTATCACCGCTGTAAAGATAATTATTATCAGAATAAAAATTAGTATTGTCATTGTTTACAGT
>JBKWUD010000082.1:0-2038 GCA_046989265.1 Eubacterium sp. | reverse complement strand
GTTGTATATGGTTAATAACGCACCAAACACTTCCCAACTTTCTGTATCATTCTTATCATACAAAAGCCAATGATATTTTCCGTTCTTTTGTAAATGCAAAATTGCCTTTGAATCAAAAGCAATGCGGTGACTTTCAAACGCTTTGGCATAGGCTTCAAGTTGAACTCCTGTAAGCATTTTGTTGATACTTGCGGATGTTTTAAAATCAACAAGTATTTTCTGCCCTTCAAGTTCTATCAACATATCTGCTGTACCTGCATACCTTAAAAACTTGTGGTATACTTTACATTCAGTCCCAAGCACATTAGGCTCATACGATTTCCACCAAGATATAAACGCATTAAAATAGCCGTCATACTGTGGTTCAATATCCGTAATATTATACTTTACAAAGTTTTCAATAGCATTATGAACTTCTGTCCCCCTGTTAGCTGCCATGCATAAAATATTCCTGTCAACATCTCCATATAATGAGTTAGATAAAGGATTCATTAATGTCGTTACTGACGGAATAGTTTGTCCGTTTAAATGATACAAATGTTTGTCTTCACGAAATGTCAATTCATTAAACGCTGGAATAACAACATTCATATTCTACACCTCACATTCTGCCGTACCGTGTAAAATTTCACTTGACTCTGTCAAAATATCAAAGGCATTTTCACGCAAACAATCTTCGTGATAATATTCATCTTCAAAGAAATAATAATCCTCGCCAACAACAATTGGTTCTTCACAACAACAGCAATAATAAACAGTTGGTGGTTCGTCAGCGTTTGGACATCCTGAAGCACAAGGCGATTGCCTACAAATTGAACACATTGTCTAACCCCCTTAAAATAAATTATGATTTACAATCAATAACTTTTAATTGTACAGTTCTAACACCAAATTGAACTGCATCTGCGTGACTATCAAAGTAAATATCAATTTTATTGCCTTTGATTGCTCCGCCCTTATCCTGAACTTCATATGTACCGATACCATCAATTTCAACAATTGTTCCATTAGGAAGTACATTCCAATCTGATGCAATAGTAACGCCCTGCTTTGCTTTAACACCTGATGCAGTAATCCCGTCACTTTTTCCGCAACACTTATCACAAGCACAATATGCAGTCGCCGTAAAATCAATCCAATCAGTACAAGTACAATTAAGATTTATTGCTTCAGATTTAGGAACAAATATTTCTTCCTGACTTGCAGATAAATCAATAGGTTTAATAATGATTCCTATTAGTAAACCAACCAGAAATATAAACACAAGTAACAGATAGTAGAAATACTTTTTAATAAATCGTTTAATCATGTTGCCTGCTTTCTTTAATCCCTGAATTTGATCGTTCTGTGAAAATGCCAATGTTAACACCTCCTTGTTTTTTTAATTCTATTTCTAATTGCCGGTAGCTTGTTATTCCAAACTCCTTGGCAAGTAGTTCCTTCATTTCTGGTACTGACAACATTATTTACACGCCTTTTCTTTTCTCATCAAACAAATCAAGTTCTTCAATTGATAATCTGATTCTGTTAAAATATGACATTATACATTCCATTTGAGTTTTTTCATCATCATTCACTTTTCCATCTGAAGCAATATGGGCTAACTTAGAAATCATTTCACTGATTTTTTCAGCCGATAATAAATCAATTAATTGAAGTGTTGTTCTTTCAAGTGTCTTAACTTCTGTTGCAATTTCCTTTCGGCAACCAATAGGACACTCGTTTGCACAATAACAATTAACCAATTCAGGTGCGTTATATAAATCAGCCATAAGAACAACTTTGTCAACAGGAACAACTTTTGTATTTCCAAGCTCATAATCAGCCAATGATGATACAGACACTCCGAGCAATTCAGAGGCGCTTTCCCTACTATTTAGTTTGTCGTTGTATTTTGCAGCTTCTTTTCTACAGCGGAAATATATATTTTCATTTGCTTTTATACAGTCATTTGCCATTTTGATTTAAAACTCCTTATGCTACAATTATTACAGAACGGAAACATCACAATACGAAATCTTACCAATCGGTAACTTAC
>JBKWUD010000081.1:0-2038 GCA_046989265.1 Eubacterium sp. | reverse complement strand
GTGACATCAACCGACTTCAGGAGATGAAGCAAAGAGGATACCTTTACGAAATAGAATATGATCATTATAATTTTGCATGCTTAAAGGAGATTGCTGAATGAATCTATCTCCAATTCAAGAAGAAATCGTAAATACCCCAGGCAATTTAATTGTTAGAGCCAGTGCGGGTACAGGAAAGACTCATACGATGGTCAGCAAGATTGCAAAAGAAATAAACGAAAACAGGACTCACAAGGTGGTTGCAGCCATCACTTTTACGATTAAAGCAGCGCAAGAAATCAAAGATAGACTTTCAGTAGATGTTACCAGACATTTTATCGGCACAAATAATAGTTTTGTCGTTGAAGAAATTATAAAACCTTTTATGAAGGATGTATACGGTTGGGATTATGATTTGGAGATGAGTACGGATTATTCAAAAGAAGCAAAAGTAGATACTTTTTCGGAAGCTATTGAAAAGATAAAAACAGAAGGAGTGCTTTGCTCATATACTGACAATAAAAAGAACTTTATCTTTGAGCTAGCTCAAGAAATAGTGGAGAAATCCATTGCTTGCAGACTATTCCTACAAGCAAAATATTTCAAAATATATATTGATGAATATCAAGATTGCGATAAATCAATGCATGAGTTGTTTATGTATCTATGTGATACACTGAAAATTGAAACATTTGTAGTTGGGGATGAGAAACAATCAATTTATATTTGGCGTGGAGCATATCCAGAAGCATTTGTGAGCATTCAGGGAAAAAGCAATTTTACAAGCAAATTTATGGGAGATAATTTTCGTTCATGTAAACAGATACAGAATTATTCAAATTTGCTTTATGATGAAACAAGCAGCTTATATTCACCAACAACAGAACTGAATAATATAATATGGTTATCTACTACATCAACAGCATGGGCATCGGAGGTTTTGAAGTATATAGACCCCAACAAAAAATCTGCACTTTTACGATTTAGGAATGATAATGCAAGATTAGGTGCAGCAAAGTTGTCATCACACGGCGTAGACTATGTATATATCCCACAAATACCTATTGCGGAAATTACGACAGATACGGCATGGTTATATTCTGCGATAGCTAAATATTTAATAATCGAAAAATACTCTGCTTATGACTTAATTTCTGAAATTCCTATTGGAGGGAATGAGACTCGCAAATTCGTTTTTACAATTAAGAAAATGCTTAAAGCGATTGAACGATCGGTAGATGATGAAAGCAAATTCTATTCAACGGCTAAAGCTTTAGCAACATATTTGGGATATGTAACAAAGGATGAACACTTGAAGAAACTATTTGAAACTGTGACGGACGAAAAATATCATGTTGCCTTTGAGTCAGAGAAATATCGGCATATTGCTATTACCCTTCACTCTTCAAAAGGATTAGAATTTGAACAAGTGATTGTTTTTGCGGAAGATTATCACTTGTCAGATGTATCAGGCCTGTGTAATCATTATGTTGCTGTCACACGTGCAAAAAGCAAACTAATCATTGTGAAATTAAACAACAGTGATGCTAACTGCTTTCAAGGCAACTTAGTAAAAATATTTGCCAAAAGTGGCGTGAATATAAACGATGTACTTATTCAAAAGCAAACCTACTGATGAATGATATGAACTGTATCATTCCCCCAAATAACCCATAGAGAACTATCAAAAATAAAAACAAACGAGAGGTGTTTGGGATTAAGATACATAATCATTTACTCGTTAAAAAAGAGCGTTAAACGCTCTTTTATTGACCGATGATTGCGTAGTAATATTTGCCGTCAAGACCGATGGCAATGCCAATTCCATACTGTGAACAGTCTAATAATTGGCGATTGTGCATACTGACTGTTATAAACCCTTCGTTGTAAGCGCCCTTTATACCGGTCATGCAACCGATTCCTTCAACAAAGTCTTTTCCAAAATGAGCTTTTTTCAACGCAGTTGCCATCTTACGTGCCCGTTGTTGGGCTTCAACATTGCATTTGGCGCTTAACGAAGCGGATTCGAGCCCTTCTTCAGCACGAGCAGCATTCACTC
>JBKWUD010000080.1:0-2168 GCA_046989265.1 Eubacterium sp. | reverse complement strand
CTTTTTCGTGAATCCCGGCTTTCCTTTTGGCTGTTTTTTTACAGCCCCTTTTTATCTGTCGCTTGGTGAGGTAACATAATACCATTCAATTTCATCACCTGATGACAAGGTGTATTTGGCTGCTGCCTTGTTTGGTGAAACGCCGTTCACACGATACATCCAACCGCTTGTATCTCCGCAATCCTTTTCATTAAGACCGCCGATACCCTGCACATAATAAATGCTCTGATATTTCAGGCTTATTGAATTTGCCTTGCAGGCAGCTTTCAGCGCATCAAAAGCGGTGTCGCCCTGAGTAACTTTAATAGTTCTTGTGCTGAGCAAATATTCAGGAACGTCGGCTCCGTATGCAACTGCGTTCTCACAACGGATGGTGATGGATACATTAAAGGATTTTTTTACTGTTGTAGTTTTCTTTGTGGTTGATGACTTAGTGGCAGCCCTTTTAGCGGATGTTGTTGATTTTTTCTTTGTTGTCTGCGCCGCTGCTGTTGTCTGTTTTACAGCGTTTGCTTTAGTGCTTGTGTATTTATTAGCGGTGCTGTTGATTGCAGAAGATGATGATTTTTTAGTGCTTTCATCTTTTACACGCTGTGTTTCCGATTGATTTTCAGATTCAGTAACTGTTGATGAAACCGTACTTGTTGTATTTTTTGTGTTATTTTTATTGTTTACTGTTTCAAAAGCGCCGATTCCTATGCAAATGCATAGAACAGTAATTAGCGCAATAATAATATTTTTCTTTTTCATAAGTTTATAATAACAAATCTCAGTCGGATTGACAATATCAATTTTTGGTTGTATAATCTATTTTGTATCAAAGAAGGTATTGCTAAACCTTCTGCGGGGAATGTGGTGCAAATCCGCAACAGCTCACTCTACTGTAAGCAATACTGATGCCTCATATGCCACTCGGAAACGGGGAAGGCGGGGAATTGGGTTTGATTTGCAAGTCAGGATATCCGTTTGAGGTACAAATAAATCTTCGGTGAGGTAAGAAATATGAAGAAAGTATTAGCAGCGCTCCTTGCAGTGATGCTTGTTATGACTACATCCATAACAGCATTCGGAGCAGATTTTGATGATGTAGCACAAAGAATGGAGTCAGGTGCTTTTTATGCATTTGATGATACTTATGGTTTGAGCGGCTTTGATGTTTCAGCATCAAAGGATTTTAACATTTATGTTAAATCATTCTCGGATACCGATAAGTATGCCGGTATCTATATTTCATCAGTTAAAGAAGCACTCGGCAACGGCACCTGTACAGACGGTATTCTTGCTTTAGTGATTGAAAATTTTCTTTATTTAGATGAAGATGTAGAAGACTTTTATGGCTATAATCTTGTCAAGCTTTTTACAGACACAGATGTTACTGCGTATGCAAGTAATGCATATTACTATACATATGCAATTGAGACAGCAAGTATTTTAGGTGAGGATGATTATGCCAAGAAACTCTGTGACCAATATTTAACATACTACACAATGGGCACAGGCACAGATTTCTGGAGCGGATATGGTACAAGCCCCGATGACCTTGCTATGTTTGTAATCGGTATCGGTCAGTATGCAGAGGATTATAAGGATTATGTTGATGATGCATTAAAGCTTCTTGAAACATATTATACAGCTGACGGATATTCAAACTATGGTGCAAATGCAGATTCTACAGCTCTTGCGCTTGCGGCATATTCGGTTGTAGGCAATAAGGAAAAGGCTGATCAGGTTTATGACCTCTTGCAGAAATTCTATGATGAATCAACAGGCGGATATAAGTCTGATTATGATCCTCATTATGCAACTGCTGATGCAGTTTACGGTATGGAACACTATCTTCCTTTGTCTGATTTGAATATGGATTTTCCGGATGCTCCTGAAGTTACTGAAAAAACAGAGAAATCTGAAAATTCCGTTTCAACAACTAAGGCAGATGAAAGTAAAAATTCAGCTAAAAAGTCTCCAAAAACAGGCAGTAGTTCGGTATTCGCATTTTCTGCAGCGGCAATCTTTACAGCAGGTGCAGCAATTGCACTTTCAAAAAAGCGTAAAGATTAATTTATAATAGAGTATATTGAGGGCAGCGGTTTTATAAACTGCTGCCTTTTTTATAGTTCAGATCGTTTTTTACTCATATCGGGATAATAAGAAAATCCGTTTATTCGCTC
>JBKWUD010000079.1:0-2340 GCA_046989265.1 Eubacterium sp. | reverse complement strand
GATATAAACAGTGAATTTATATAACCTGCAAAAGCACCATATGGCTAATGCCATATGGTGCTTTTACGAAATTATTTGTTTAATTTCTCTGATTTTGCCGTATTCATTGCATTAAAAAGTGAATCTGCCGAATTGTATTCGGTATCACATGCCCAGTGCCATATCATCATGCCACCCAGACCTTCATTAAGTGCATAATCGGTTTTTTCCTTAATTACATCATATGTGTTGAAGGAGAAGGTTAAGCCTGTTTCGGCATCTTTATACAGGCCGTTTTCATCAATGGCGGTATTGTAATCCTTGTAGCTGTACCAATACGCTTCCTGACTTGTCGGCCGAGCATAAAACGGAACACCGAGGTCAAGCCTTGCCTTGTCATAGCCTGCTTTAACAAATTTTTTAATATCATCCTTAGCTATGTCAACAGTTGCATGGTTGCCGTTATCATCCCACTCGTCATATGCCATAACCTCAACCAGGTCAGTTGCCTCTCTTGCCGCTTTATTTTGACCTAAATCCCATGAAGCAAGTGCCATGCCTATTTTATATTTATCACCAAGCACATTATCAAGAGATACTATAAATTCATTATAAGGCTTCCAGTATTTATTTTTTATCGGATATTCATAGTCAAAGAAAACACCGTCGAAATTGTATTTGTCAAGAATGCTTTTGATATTATTTTCAAGCACTCCGCTTTCAAAAGCAGCAGTATGGCGTTCTGCTTTGTCTGCCATTTGGTCATACCAATCTTCGGAGTCGCTTTGGCTGTCAGGACCGAGCAGGTTTATATAAAGTCGGCTGTCATTATTGCCTATAATATTTTTAATTTTGTTATAAACCTCATCAAAATCTTCTGAAAGGACAACCTTGCCGCTTTCATCAAAGTTAGATTTGCCGAAGAGAATTACATCAGTAACTTCGTTTATATGTGCTGCCTCACCGTCAGTAAGGCTCATAACAGTGTCACCTATAATATATGCCGTTATTCTGAAATCCTCAGGCTTAACGGGAGTTGCCTCTGTTGCAGAGCAAGCAGAAAATAAAGCTGTAAATAAAGATATACATAATATAACAGAAATAAGCTTTTTCATATTTTCACCAATCCAATTAAATTATAAGCGGAGCAGAGCGGCACTGCTCCGCTTTATATTATTTAAACATTTTTATTAATCGTGCATAGTCCTTTGCATTTATAATTCCATCGGAATTAATATCAATTATTTGAACATATTTTGCACTGCCTTTTCTGGCATTAACCATATTTGCAAAAACATACTGAGCATTTTCATTTGTGCAGTTTGTGCATTCAACGCTTACTATGCCTTCTGAAAAGCCCGTAATTTTGAGATTGTGTGCATCCTCCCAAACAGCGTAAACCTCCATATCAGAGGTTATATTTGATATGTTTTCGCTCCATCCGGCAAATTTTTTGCATTGCGGTATATCCGTTATTTCAGGCTCGGCGGCGGCCGTACCCGTGCTTACAATTGACGTACCGAATAATGACTGTTTATTCTCATCTGTATAGAACTTAACCTGATAAAAATCACGCTGGACATCAACATGAACACTCATATTTTCAGCATTCTCAAGCCCTGTATCATAGTAATAATCAATACCGTTAACAATATCATCAATACACTGCGGCTCAAAATCAATACCGTCATATCCAAGAACTGTTGTATCAACTCCACCGACATTTTCAATTCTGTCAACAGATGTAGATACTATTTTTGAAGGGCTTTTTAACGAAAAGGCAACAAAGATAGAACTGTTTTCAATTCTTGCCGAAGCATCCGTTGTCTGATTGCCTATGAATGAATCAGTAGCCGTTGTCAAAGCTGTATTTGCACTTAAATCAAGCTCGGTTAAGTGATTATCAGAGCAATTAAGGGTTGTCAATGCTGTATTTGAACTCAGGTCAATTTCAGTCAGCTGATTTCGCTGGCAGCGGAGAATTGTAAGCGCCGGCAGCATGGAAACATCAATTGAAGCCATATTATTAACATAGCAGTCAAGTCTTGTAAGCCTAGCATTGTTCGATACATTGATTGCAGACAAACTGTTACTTGAGCAGTTAAGCCATTCCAGATTTGTGTTTCCGCTTATGTCAAGGGAGGTAAGCTCATTGCCTGCACAGGTGAGCTCTACCAGCTGCGGCATTTTTGAAACATCAAGATTTGTGAGTCCTATACCGCCGCAGCGCAGACGTTTGCAGGAGGTAAAGTATTCAATGCCGGATAAGTCGGCAATTTTACTGTTTTCGCCGCAGGTATCGATAAGCATGCCTGTTACAGAAATAAGCGTAACACCTTCAATCTCAATTTGTGAAAGATA
>JBKWUD010000078.1:0-2383 GCA_046989265.1 Eubacterium sp. | reverse complement strand
ATTTAGCACCGCTTACAGTAACACTTACCTGAATTGTATTTTGAAACGAATAATACTGCATTCCGAGCTGCTCAGAAACCTCATCACCAAGGGAAATAGGAACATCTATTTTAACCGTCTTTGTTTCATCAATTCCTATATTAAGCGATGTAACAACCCAAACAACAACTGCAAGCAATAGTGAAAAAATGATTAAATATTTATCATTATATATTAAACGCTTAATAGAAAAATTAGATTTCTTTTTCCTTTTTTCAGCCATTATTTTTTAATCCTCCTTACAAGTTTTGTAATAATCTTGTCATCTGAGGATGATCCCGACGGAATAAACTGTTCAGTTAAAATATCACGCATTACTCCGCTGGAAATATTTTGCTGAAGACTGCCGTTCATTGCAACGCTGATATATCCTGTTTCTTCGCTTACTACAAATACAATAGCATCACTCTGCTGCGAAATACCGATTGCCGCTCTATGGCGAGTGCCAAGTGAAGATGACACATTGTCTTTAGTAAGAGGCAGAATACAGCCTGCAGCACAAATCTGACCGCCTCGTATAATCATTGCACCATCATGTAGCGGTGATTTTGGATAGAAAATATTTTCAATAAGTGCTCTTGACGGTTTTGCGTCAAGCGTTGTTCCGCTTGCAATAATATCACCTAAAAGGGTTTCATTCTCAAAAACGATAAGGGCACCGCATTTATCATCAGCCATATCCGTGCATGCCTTACAAGTAGCGTCAATTGCCTTTTGCATCTCAGCGACTTCAACTGCGACACCTGAATGAATGATAGTTCTTAGACTGTTTCTGGTTGCACCCTTGCCCATTTGTTCAAGTATATTACGAATTTCAGGACCAAAAAGGATAACAACTATAATAAGAATATTCGAGAAGATGCTCTTAAAAATATAACTTGAGGCACCCATCCCAAGGAAATTAACAACAAAATAAAGTACAAGAAGAAAGACTATTCCTTTTATAAGCTGAATAGCCCTTGTCTCCCTGACAATTCGTATAACAATATACAAAACAACAGCAACAAACAATATATCGACTAAATCAATTACACCGAAGGTAGCAAATAAGCCCTTAACCTGATTAAAGAAATCAACTATTGTGTTGCCGAGATTTTTTATATATCTGAATCTTAGTTCCATATCTATCGGCATTTTTTACATTCCTAACATATATTTGTTATTAGATTATTTAATATATTTTAACACATTATTTATGATAAATAAAGTGAATTCACAACTTTTTTACAACATTAATAAATTTATAGCACTCACTTTCAGTATTAAAATAACCGGGGCTGACACGAACAGTACCAGTATCTATAGTTTTGAAATGCTTATGCGCAAGCGGTGAGCAGTGAAATCCGGCACGAACACAAATGTTATGATCACCGAGAAAAGCCGCTACCTTTTCGCTGGAATAATCTTTATAATTAAATGATACAATCGGCATAGATTTTTTCTTTTCAGGCATAGGAGTATATAACTTAATACCATCAATCTTTGAAAGCTCTTTATGAATAATATCGGCAATCCTGAGCTCATGATTGTAAATATTGTCAAGGCCCTTTGAATTAATAAAATCTATTCCCTCGCCCAAAGGAATAATTCCGAGATTATTAAGGGTACCTGCTTCGAATCTGTCAGGAGTAAAGTCCGGCTGAGTATATGACAGCGACTTACTGCCGGTGCCGCCCTCAATTATTGTCTCAAGATTTATACCCTCCCTTATTGCCATAAAGCCTGTTCCCATAGGTCCATACAGGCATTTATGACCCGGCGCACAAAGAATATCAATATTGTCACGATCAGCATTAATATCGGCAACCCCTGCACCCTGAGCACCGTCAACAATAAATCTTATATTATTTTCTCTGCATATTTTGCCGATTCTTGCTATAGGAAAGCTTACACCGAACACATTGCTCGAATGCATACAAACAATAAGTCTGGTGTTGCGTCTAATTAACCTTCTGAAATTATTAACCGTTTCGTCCTCATCAAATGAATAATTTGCAATATCATAATCAACTGTGTTATCAAGATACAGCTTTTGTACTACTCTGCTGACACTGTTATGCTCCAATGAAGATATGATTATATGATCTCCTTTTTTTACACTGCCCTTAATTGCCATGTTCAAGGCCTCGGTGCAATTTTTTGTGAATACTATGTTTTCAGGCATAAAGCCGAACATATCAGCTATTTTTTCACGTACAGAATATATTTTATCAGCAGCCTTAAGGCTTTCGGTATATCCGCCTCTGCCACTGTTAAATGAATAAAATCTCATAGCACTGTTTGCCTGCTTAACAACAGACATAGGCTTGGGATACGATGTTGCACTGTTATCTAAATATATCAT
>JBKWUD010000077.1:0-2424 GCA_046989265.1 Eubacterium sp. | reverse complement strand
CTTATAGAAAAAAGACTGCCTTGAACTATTCAAAGCAGTCTTAAAATTATGCCTTTATTGTTTCTTTTGCCTCTTCTGCAAGTGCTTCATCTTCAATTTCCTCATATCTGATTATTTCATCAGGTGCAAACTGAACATTATCTGTTGCCATTCTGAAGGTTGCCTCAATAAATCCTAACAGGAAGAAGAAAATCATAAGCTCCTTTGGACTCTGAAGTGTGAATTCAGACACAGACATTACCGAAAATGAGAGCAGGGATGAGACATATAATACGCCGTAAGGTCTGTATTTATAATCTTTTAATTTGAAAATTTTAATTATGTTTTTTGTTAAAATAACAATCAGTGAAATAAAGAAAGCTCCGCCGATTATTCCACCCTCAACAATCATTTCAAGGAATAAATTGTGAGCATGCGTTCTGTTGATAATTCCATATGTATCACGCAGAAGAGTATGAATATTGTCAGTTCCTGCTCCTAATCCTAAAATAGGATTATGAATGAACATATCTATGCAGTCTTTCCATATTTCCATTCTCATATTATTGGAATCGAAAAACTCCGTTACAGAAGTATTTTTATACCTGAGCCCAAGACCTATAGGCACTGTTACAGCGAGTAATATAACAAACGGAAACAGTTTTTTAAAGATTTTCTTGTTGCTTACAAGCATTACGGCTATTCCAACGGCAATTGCAATATATGAGCTCCTTGATGATGTGCAGATAAGTCCTCCGATAGCAAAAATAAAGCATGCTCTGCTTATTTTTCTGTTCCTCGAATGCTTGAAATATACTGAACCGAAAGCGCAGAACGGAGTAGTCACTGCAAGATAAGTTGCTAAAATAAGCGGGTTATCAAAGGTCGCAGAAGCTCTTGCGCTGAATTTATAGTTGATAACCTCAATCGGAAGCAGTTTAAATACCGAATCATTAATATAATAATATAACGGATTTGGGAAATAGAAATTAAACCATTCAACATATTTGGAAAGATTGTAGGTTAATATTTCAATAACGGCAATGAACCCTATAATTCCGGCGGAAATATTAACTGCAGTTATAGCTGTTTTTAGCTTATCCTGTGTATTTATAATATTTGCTGCAAGCAGATAACTTAGAAAACATCCCATCCACAGCAATGATATCAGCACTGAATAAAAATGTGTATTGCTCCAAATTGCCGATATCATCATATATATCATATAGATTAGAAACAGCTTGCCGAAGTTCCCCATTTTAGCATTTCTGCCGGTAGTTTTAAACAGCTTCATAAAATATATATAAAGCCCAAATACAAAAAACGGTGCTATATATTCCGGGAAAATCATGGATGCACCAAGTGTTATAACAAGTCCGCCGTATAGCTTTTTGTCAATATTACCGTTTGTTAGCGGTATCATTAATTCACTTCCCTTAAGAATGCACATATTTCGACATATTTTATATATCTTGAATTGATAATACCACAACTTGTTTTTTTATGCAAGATTTTTATGATTTTACCGATTTTAACAAATAATGCCTAAAATATTTACAGAATAGAAACTTTTTAAGGTGTTGCAATGTTTCAAAATATATTGTATAATTAATAAATATTTATATTATATATTATTCACAAGGAGTGTAGATATGAGCGATAATTTGAATGAAACAGGTTTTGGTTCACTACCGGAAAACGATATCCCCGAGCCTGTTCCCGAAGCACCTGCTGCACAAGAGGTTAAGTACGAAGAAAATGATAATTGGCAGTTTGAAGCAGAGGCTCCTACTCTTTCAAACACAGTTGTTGATAATGAAAAATATGAAATTGATATTCCTAAGGATAAACCGGCACAGGTCAGCGAATTGAAAAACAGTTATGCTGCATCTGCTAAAGCAAATATTGCAGCTGCTAATACTCCTGTAAAAAGGAAATCCGGCAACGCTGCTTTGTTTATCATGACGGCGGTTTTTGTTGCAGCAATTACAGCTGTGCTTATATTTTTTGGTGTGCGTTATTACACAGTACCTAATTCAAATGAAAAGATGAATCCGGGTAATGTTGCTTTAACGATAGGTGATACTGATGTTTCAATCGGTATGTATAACTATTATTATTCTGCCATTTCTCAAAATTATATTAATTATGCAAGCTATGGCTACTATGATATAGATTCCAGCATTGATTATTCTAAGCAGAAAACAACTGACAGTGAAGGCAAAGCAACAACATGGGCAAATGTTTTTGTGAATGATACTGTAAATCAAATTCAATATGTAACTGCATATTATGAGGCTGCCGTTAAAAACGGTGTAACCATTACCAAAGAGCAGCAGGAGGAGATTGATAAACAGCTTTCCTCTATCAAAGAGTCAGCAGGTGATTCGGATATATCTGTTGATGAATATATTTCTGAAACATACGGAGATTACTGCGGCTATG
>JBKWUD010000076.1:0-3231 GCA_046989265.1 Eubacterium sp. | reverse complement strand
GTTCAGCAGAATAAGGCATAATGCGGTATTTCAGAAAGGACACTCCAAACCTATGCTTTGCAATGCCCGATACAAAACTTTTTGTGTCGGGTATATGCACCCTGTTTTTGTCAGTTGTATCATATGCTTTTAAAGCAGTAGTTAAGATTATGCCTGTTGATAATGAACAGTTAAACTGCCTTGTTGAATGGCTCACAAGCCTGTTTGTTAAGGTCAGTATAACTTTTCTCGTTATCGGTATTCTTCTTGTTCTGATTGCCGTTATCGTCCATTTTGCAATGCCTGATAAATCACGCATTAAACATATGGTAAGAAAAGGTCTGTACTGCTATGAATTTGGCAATCCGTTACATCTGAAAGACGGAGAACGATTACCGAAAATCAAATGTGTATCAACAGAGCTTGGTGTATTTGCACTTACGATTAAAGCGGTGTCCTGCACGGTTGAGGATATACAGAATATATCAAGCAGTATTTCATCAGCATTAAGCAGAAAAGGCTTTAATCAGTATGCAGTAATACAGACAAGCTCGGATATAGCCTTTAATTCTGTTACATTCCGAATTGAAGATGTAACGATTGACCGCAGTCTGACCTTTAATGATGTATCTGAAATGAAACCGTCAGAGCCTGCAAAGCTGATTATACAGCAGAATACATATATTGATTTGACAACATCAGGCAGTATTCTTGTTGCAGGCAAAACAAGGTCAGGCAAAACAACAGGTATAATATCATTGTTAATTCAGGCTTTGCAATGTGGTAAAGACCGCTATAACAGTGAGGTTATTATCATTGACCCGAAGCAAGCTGAATTGAGCAGATTACCGCATGTTGTTACACTTGATGACGACGGAGAAGCAAAAGGCATTTTAAAGGCTATGCAGAACTTTTGTGATACGATTAAATCAAGGCAAAAGGTATTGAATGATTTATCCGAGCAAAAGGGTGACGCTGTAAAATGGTGGGACGCAGGAATGCACGTATCTTTTCTTTTCATTGATGAATACGTAAGCCTACGTTCTCTGTTCCCTGCCAAGCCGAGCAAGGCTGAGCCTGACTACTGCCTTGCAACATTTGACGGTTTGCTCAAACGCATTGTAACAATGGGAGCGAGTGCAGGCTGTTACGCAATCATCAGCATAGCAGAAGCAAGCGTTGCAGAGGGCGGACTGCCTGCAATGCTCCGTTCGGCTATGTCAACAAAAATACTGTTCAAGCCTACGATTGATGAAGGTCAGCTTATGTGGGATAGTGACAAGCTGAAGGACTTTAACAACGGCAGAGTTTACAATGCAGGTGACGCTTGGTTTAGCTCGACTGACGGTGTTCACGACAGCGTAAACTATGTGCATTTTCCACATATGAAATTTAAGGTATATGCTGAGCTTGGCAGATTATTGAATGCGTATTATCGTTAAAGTTAAAAACACCGCTGTACGTTGTGAAACAAAAGTACAGCGGTGTCAAGTGTCAATTATATGTTACAACAGTTATTTGGTGTGTGCATGGGCTTGTTATGCACACACCCCCGTAAAGTGTTACGGTGTCAAAACAAGCCAAATATGCTCATAAATCAGGAAAGGGGTTGACACCACATAAGCAGTAAAAACAACAGTTTCAAGAATATGATGTACGAACAGCAGTTAAAATATCTTCCTGCACAGTCAGTAGACAATCTTATTGACCGTATTCAAAACAATCTGAAGCCTAAAAAGTATGCTGTTGTATTGCACGATAAGGACATTGATGAGCAGGGACAACCGATTGAGCCACATGTGCATGCTATGCTGAGCTTCGATAACGCACGCTCGCTTAACAGTGTTGCAAGGCAGCTTGGGGATAAACCGCAGTATGTTGAAGCGTGGAAAGGAAACAGCAATAACGGATATGCTTACTTAACGCACAGAACAGATGACGCAAAAGACAAGTATCAATACAATCCGAAAGCTGTTATTGCGAACTTTGATTATCCCGAACTGTTAAAGCAAATATCAGCAGAGATATCGAGCAAAAACAGTACAAGCATAAAGCTACTTCTTGATTTGCTCTACAATGGCTCAATTACAAAATCCGAGCTTGAAACACAATTAACAGGCTCTCAATACGGACGATACAAAAATCAGATTGAGAATGTGTATGCCAAACGCCTGCAAAACCTTGCAGAGCAATTCAGAAAGGAAATGCTTGAACAAGGCAAGCAAGTACAGGTTGTATGGATATACGGAACATCAGGCACAGGCAAAACAAGTCTTGCGAAAGATTATGCAGACAAAGCGAATCAGCCTTATTTCATAACAGGCTCATCAAGAGATATTTTTCAAAACTATTCAGGGGAACACACCTTGATAATGGACGAATTAAGACCGAACATTATTCCGTATGCGGATTTACTCAGAATACTTGATCCGTTTGAAAACAACAAAATGCTTCCGTCAAGATACAATGACAAGTCTTTAGCCTGTGATTTAATCATCATTACAACACCATACAATCCTTATGACTTTTATCAAGAGATTTTCGGCTATGACTGCAATAAACCTGTCTATGCTCGTCAAAGAGCAACAGACAGCTTTGAACAGCTTTTACGCAGAATAACATTGATTATTGAAATGAATGATTATTACATACAGGCAATGGAGTTTGACAGAACACAACGCAACCTTGCACCTATTCCGAATGCAAGCAAAAAGAATACATACTCAGCTTTAAACCGTCCGAAACCCATAACGACCAACAAGATTGATTTATTCAATTCTTTGTTTGAATAAGAAATACAAATTGAAAGGAAACAAAAAATGAAATCTCAAATCATCCAAAGTACCCATTTCAGTACTATTAAATTTAATTTATTAAAGACTATTTACATAAAAGGAAGAATGAGGTATTATTATGTCAGCTATAAAATTAGACAATGATTTTTCATTATCATTACAGGACATTAAAGAATTGAATAACGAGATTTCAAAATTTCAAAGTAACATTGAGAGCTTAGGCAAAGACAATGTTTTGTTCTTTGATACAGCAGATGTCAGAGAGATTACAGGCTGGAGTAAGAAAACAGTTGAAGATTTGTTTAATCACCCTGCATTCCCTGCAACAGATATCGGCAAGCGAAAGTTAGTACTAAAGGTTGCTTTTATCAAGTTCTTTATGGACAGGCGTTGCAGAGATAATGAAGATTATTGGAAATATATAGCATAGTACCTTGAAAAGTGAATAGTCTTGGAA
>JBKWUD010000075.1:0-3250 GCA_046989265.1 Eubacterium sp. | reverse complement strand
TCCGTAATGAGAGTAAAAAGAAAAACTCAAAGTTTTACAAGACCGCCGCTCTTCGATGTTAGCGTTTCAGACGATACCGCAACAATCCGATTTGCAGAAAATGTTACCGAAAAGGTAATTGAAGCAACGGATGAGGAAGAACAGCAGACAGTATATGAATATGATTCGTATACACTTGAAGTCAAAAACCGTGCAGACCTTGAAAGTGATATCAGCAATCATTATGATGATTGGATTGCAAAAGCAAAACAGATTGAGTATGACGAGCTTGCGGCAGAGGTCAGAGCCAAAAGAGATAAACTCCTTGCCGAAACAGACAAGGAATTTGCACTTGACCGCATTAATTTGAATATTCCTGAAAAGGTAACAGCATCGACAATGCTGAATGCGATTAAGGATATATTTACAGCTCTTCGCTCTGTATGCAGCGGTGAAATGGCAAAGTACCGTCAGGCTCTGAGGGATATACCTGAACAGGAAGGCTTTCCATACAATGTGAAGTTTCCTGTAAAACCTAATAATCAGTAGTTTAACCGTGTTGAAATTGAACACGGTTATTTTTATATCTGAATTTAAGGAGCAGAGGTTATGTCAGAAGCAATTATTGTTGCTTTGATAACAGGCGGTTTATCTGTTCTCGGCGTGGTTATAACGAATTTCAGTGCAAATCGCAGAATGCAGTTTGAAATTGAAAAACAACAAGCTGTTACGGATGAAAAGATAGATGAATTAACCAGAGAAGTAAGAGAGCATAACGGATTTGCTAAGCGTATGCCTGTTGTTGAAGAGCAAATCAAGGTTATAAATCATAGAATAAAAGATATTGAAGATAAGGAGAAAGAAAATGGATAAGATTATCAAGAAAATCACATCAAGAAAATTCATTGTAACTGTTGTAATTATTGCAGCAGGTATAGGTGCAGCTCTCAAATCTGCCAATAATGAAAAGGTGCAGATTGCAGGCTATGTAATAGCAGGTACAGCAGCTGTTGCTTATATGGCAATTGAGGGGACTGTAGACAGGGCATCCGTACAGTCGGGAACAAAGAAAGTTATTGATGCGGTTGAGGGTGTTGAAGTTATCGAGCAGAAAATCAAAACGGAGGAATAACAGTGATGGATGAACAGACTTTTATTAAATTAGCTAAACGCTCAGTAAAAGAGTATGTTAATGCAAATTTAGACATAACTGACGGTAAAAGAGTGTCGGAAAAGGATATTTATATTGTTTGGCAGTGTAAAACTCTTCAAAATAACAAAGCACTTTTGAGTACAACATTGCCCGATGGTATGTATTACGAATGTACCTTTAACGGTGACAAAAACGAAATGTATGTTGATGCCTATAAGAAGTGGGAAAATTTTGTTGTTCATATTGATTAAGGAGGAATAATGCAATGAAAAAGAATATTAAATCGTTTATTTGCACGCTGCTCAGCGTACTTTTAATTTTTGGTATGTTTGCAGGGTGCAGTAATGATACATCTGTATCAGCCCCAGAACAGACCACACAGGCAGAAACCACTGCCGACAATAATATCGGAAACAATGAAACTGTAACAATTTCCGATGAAGTTCAGGAAATGGCTGACGATACAAAGAATGCCGTTGAATCCGAACAGGATATTGCAACAGACGAACTTGCCCCTGTTCCTGATAATGAAGCAGATATTGTTGACGAAGGTGCAATAGAGCCTGATGCACAGGTTGAACAGGAAAACATATCCTATGACGGAATGAACACCGGCAACGGATTATCTTTGCTTGGTAAATGCACAGGTCTTACATATTACAGTCAGGCTGACAGCCGATGGGCAAATCTGCCATACACAAGTACCGGCAATAAATCACAGACAATGAAATCAAGTGCTTGCGGACCTACTTGTGCTGCTATGGTTGTATCAAGTTCAAAAGGTGCAATTTTGCCGACCACAACAGCACTTTTATCTGTTGACAATGGCTATCGCACAAGAAATAATGGAACAGCTTGGGCATACTGGCCATTTATAGCAGATTTCTTTGATTTTAACGATTATGATGATACTACATCATTTAATGAAATGATTAACTATCTTAAAACAGATAAAAACAAAGACGGTATTGCAGATTATTTTGTTGTTGCGAGTGTTGGTAGTGGCTTGTTTACAACAGGCGGTCACTACATTGTGCTTGTTGCAGATAACAGCGGTACGATAACGGTGTATGATCCGTATTTATACAATGGCAAATTCAATACTGCAAGCAGACGAGCAGCAGGAGTAACCGTCAGCGGTAATTCTGCATTTGTGAGCGAATCAAGTTTTAAGAAATATTCTAACGCAAAACAGTATTGGATATTCTCAAATGATAACGAAAAAGGAGCAGGCACTACTAATAATAAGAAGCCTGCTACTATATCCGTATCATATATAAGGTATGTTGCCACACAAAGTCAGAGCCTTAATGTACGCAGCGGACCCGGTACAAATTACAAGGTAGTTCGTTCCCTTAAAAAAGGCAGTAAGGTAACTGTGACGGCTACAAGTGGCAGTTGGTCGCAGATTGGTAATAATGAATGGGTTAGCACAGCATATCTTTCTGCTGCAAAGGTTACTGTATCTACATCAAGCAAGACTGCTGTTACAAATTCTGCACCGACTTTCAAGGTTGGTAACACCTACACACTGATTACTAATGTAAAGGTCAGAACAGGAGCAGGCACGAATTACGCACAGAAGAAAACAAGTCAGCTTACAGTTGACGGCAGAAAGCACGCTCTTAATCAGACCTATGCAGTATTAAGAAACGGTACAAAATTCACTGTGCAGCAGATTAAAAAGAACGGCTCTGATATCTGGGTTAAAATTCCAAGCGGTTGGATTTGCGTTTATTATCACAGTTCAAAATATGCAAAATAATTATAAAACTTTATAAATCTATTTCTAAAGTTATCGCCTAATTTTGAAAGTTAGATGATATTTAGACAATAATTTAGTCAATCATATAATTTAAACTGGTCGAAATCGACCCCTTTAAAAAGTTATCCCCCTCTTTCTCTTAATTGAGATTGAGGGGGATTTTTCATTTTCCACGGACAGTCCGTGGAAAATCTCTCTGCTATATAGAATATAATAGAATAGAACATAAAATAATAATATTTATTAAATAAACAAGTTAATTAATAAATATATGTATGTCGAATTGTATTTACAAATCAGTTAACAAATTGTAAACAATTAAAAACTTGTCAAATTTGCTTGCAACTTACCGT
>JBKWUD010000074.1:0-3561 GCA_046989265.1 Eubacterium sp. | reverse complement strand
AAGCAGAGATACCCGCAGAGGTAATTATGCGTTGGGCAGGACACAAAGATATAAGCGTAACTATTAACACTTATACAGATGTTTTTGCTAAAATGCATAACAAGGCTATTGATAAATTTTCTGCTTATTGTAATGAAAACTTATCAGCTTAATGCTTAATGCACCAAAACTGCACCAAAAGCAAAAATTACAAAAATATGTTTCAAGAATTTGGCTTAAATACAGGTGTTTCGAGCGATAGCAAACATTTGCGTATGTGGTCGCCGGCACCAAAAAAGCATCTCGATTGAGATGCTTTTTTATTTTATAAATCTTTTATTGCTTTGATAATATCTTCATCAATTGAATCTTTTTCATTATTTCGATTTCATAATAACTATTATTTTTTAATATAAATAAACCAATCTTTTTACTATCCATGTAATCACCAAAAATAATATAACATAAAAAAGAAAAAAGTCACTCTACGAAGTGTAGAGTAACCGAATTCAAAGTGTTTCAAGCATCTCATAGAATAAAAGTAAATGTTTCATTGTAAAAATATAATATAATTGATATAATTATATTATAAATATTATTAGAGCATGAAGGATATAGAATGATTATTAAAGTAAACAATGTAAACATATATTATGAGGTTTACGGTAAAGGTTTGCCGATAATCTTATTACATGGTAACGGAGAAAGCCATGAAATATTTGATAAGCTGATAAATAAGCTAAAGAGATGTTATTCAGTATATGCTATTGACAGCAGATGCCATGGTAAAAGCGAAAACGCAAAAGAAATCTCTTATGATTTATTGAGGGATGATATTATTTGTTTCATAAAAGAATTAAAACTGGAGAAACCGATTTTATACGGCTTCAGTGACGGCGGAATTATAGGTTTGCTTATTGCTTTGAAAGAACCGGAAATATTATCAAAGTTAATAATAAGCGGAGCAAATTTATACCCCGGCGGTTTAAAAAAATATATGCTCTTTTTTACTAAAATAAATTACTTTTTTACAAAAGATAAATTAAAGAAAATGATGCTAGATGAGCCAAATATTTCTCCCGATGAATTGAAAAGGATAAAAACAAAAACCATTATATTGGCCGGAGAAAAAGATCTTGTAATAAAAGAACATACAAAATTAATAGCCGAAAATATACCATACAGTATTCTTAAAATAATCAAAAACGAGAACCACGGTAGTTACATAGTTCATAATGAAAAGATATATGATATTATTAGAAAATATATTTAGGCAATTTTACTTTTTATTTTTTCATATATCTCAACAGCTTTAAAACGAACTATATATTTGCCTGATTTTATCATTTCCTGCTCCTCAGGTGTCAAGGTTTCGTCAAAATCATCAGTGCATCCGCTAAGGCAAACAGACGGAAACATCACACACCACCAATTGTGACCTTTGCCCTCCCCTATTTCGATTTTCAGGCTATCGTATATTCCGGCAGGAAGAGTAAAATCATCATATACTCTTGTATTAAAATATTCCTTAGTAACATAAACTCTTGTATCATATTCATAGCCATAGAAGGCTATTACTTTCTGAGCAGTCTCTTTAAAAAGCTTTATATTCTTCTTAGAAATATTGACAGCGTCTTCAACACTTGAACAATTACCATATAAATCCTCTGAAACAGAAAGTATTTTATCCCGTACTTTTAGCTTAAGAGCCTGATCCTCGTCACTGTCACTGTTTGCAAGTATATGAAGTCTGAAAACCTTGCTGCTTATATCTTCACTTACCGTAATTACAGGAGTAATTGCCGTTATTGCAATCACAGTACACAAAAATACAGGAACAAAAATAAATAATTTCTTTTTCATAAAAACAACCTGCCTTTTATCATTTATAATAATAATTGGCAGGTTTTTCCGATAATATACAATTATTCTGAAATTTCAGTAATTTTGCACCCCTTGTTTACAGGAATACAAACACAAATGTCCTTGGCATATCCGACTAATTCATTTGCGGCATATTCAGCATCCTGTTTACTATTGAATATACCGAAAATTGTCGGTCCTGAGCCACTCATACAAGTGCCTATTGCACCGTTTTCACGCATTATCTGCTTAATATCAATACGGTTTGGTACCTCGATAAACTGTTCAAAAACATTTTCCATTTTTGAACAAATACAATTCAAATCCCTTGACTGTATTGCGAAAAGCATGCCCATCTTGTCAGGCGTATGCTCTTTACCGCACTCATCAAACTGATGATATGCATAACCTGTATTCACACCGAAATCAGGTTTGGCAAGAACAATATAGCAACGGCGAAGCGGTTTAACTTTATTAAGTACATCTCCTATTCCCTGGCTGAGAAGTGTTCCGCCTGTAATACAAAATGGTACATCCGCACCGATTTTAACTCCAATATTGCAAAGTTCTTCATCTGACAAATTAGTATTGTACAGTTTATTAAGAGCTACTAATACTGCTGCACCGTCAGCACTTCCACCGGCAAGACCGGCAGCGTGAGGTATTCGTTTAACAATATCAATATGAACACCTGTATTCTTAATTTTATTTGTCTTAAAAAAGGCGTCTGCTGCCTTATAAGCAATGTTTTTATTGTCAAGAGGAATATCATTAATATTGCAGGAAATCGTTATTTTTCTGCCTTTAATCTTTTCAACTGTAACCGTATCATAAATGCCCACACTTTGCATAATCATAAACAAATCGTGATATCCGTCTGTTCTTGTTGCAACAATATCAAGCATTAAATTAATTTTTGCATATGCTTTGACTTTAATTTTCATTTTAATTCCTTAACAAATTCTCCGATTCGGCTTATAGCCTCTTTAATATTATCAATTGAATAACAGTATGACACACGAATGTATCCCTCACCGCAGTCACCGAAAGCATTTCCGGGTACAACAGCAACCTTCTTTGATTGTATAAGTTGTTCAGCAAATTCTTCACTTGAAAGTCCTGTTGACTTAATACATGGGAACACATAGAATGCACCCTTTGGTTCAAAGCATTCCAGTCCTATTTTTCTGAAACCGTCAACTGTAAAACGGCGGCGCATATCATAGTCGTCACGCATTTTGAGTATGTCTTTGTCACCATTTCTAAGTGCATCTATAGCTGCATACTGTGAATTAGTAGGAGCAGACATAATTGCAAACTGATGCAGCTTTGTCATCTGTTCAATTATTGGTGCAGGACCAAGTGCATATCCAAGTCTCCATCCGGTCATGGAATATGTCTTAGAAAAGCCGTTAATAACAACAGTCCTTTCCTGCATACCATTAATTGATGCAATTGAAGTATGACCTTCAGGAATATAAGTTAACTCACTGTATATTTCATCAGAAATAACAAAAATATCTTTCTTAATAATAACTTCAGCAATCTCCTTAAGTTCATCCTCAGTCATTATTGCACCGGTAGGATTATTCGGAAACGGCAAAACGAGTATTTTCGTTTTATCTGTAATCGCATTTTCAAGCTCTTCAGCAGTCAATTTAAACTCATTTTCCTGTTTTGTAACCAAGGTCTTTGCAAAACCTCCGCACACCTCAACAA
>JBKWUD010000073.1:0-3970 GCA_046989265.1 Eubacterium sp. | reverse complement strand
GGGTTCCTTTTCTTCGTTGTTTAATTTTCAAGGTCCTTTGCCTTCACTTAAAGTGAGTTTCGCTTTCGCTTATATCTCTTTCGTGACGACTTATACATAATACCAAATACAAATCCATTTGTCAACAACTTTTTTCAATTTTTTTGAAAATTTTCAAAACTCAAAATACTATAAAAAAGCTGCTAAAAAGAAATGCAATTGATTTATGAAGCTTTTCTATTTTATTCAGTTTAAGTTCATTTGTCAATAAAAAATTCGTTTTAATTTTGAATTTTTACAAGTATTACATAATTATTATAAAAACTGTCAAATTTATGTATAATTTTCATAATCGGTATTGATGAAATGATATTATATATTATATGTTACTAATATATAACTAAAACTTTTCTTGAATTTGAATAATATATTTGATATAATGGTTAATCACAGACAAATCAGAGAGGGGTTGATATTTTGCCAATCAGAATTGATAATGAATTACCTGCAAAGCAAAGTCTGGAAATTGAAAACATATTTGTGATGAGTAATATGCGTGCTGATACGCAGGATATCAGACCGCTGAAAATCATCATTCTTAATCTTATGCCTACAAAGCTTGAAACAGAGACTCAATTGTTAAGACTATTGAGTAACTCTCCACTCCAGGTCGATATTGATTTTTTACAGGTTGCAACTCATAAAGCTAAAAATGTTTCCAAAAGTCATATGGATAAATTTTATTATACCTTTGACGAGATTAAAACTAACAGATATGACGGAATGATCATTACCGGTGCTCCTGTTGAACATATGGAATTTGAGGAAGTTGATTACTGGGATGAATTATGTCATATAATGGAGTGGAGCAAAAGCAATGTTTACTCAACATTTCATATTTGCTGGGGTGCTCAGGCAGGGCTTTATTATCATTATGGAATAAAGAAGCATCCTCTTAATAAAAAAATGTTTGGAATTTTTCCTCACCGCTGTCTTGATGACACTCATCCGCTAATGAGAGGACTTGACGATATTTACTATGTTCCCCATTCAAGGCACACAACCGTTAAACGGCAGGATATTGCGCAGGTAAAGGATTTGCAAATTCTTTCATACAGTGATATATCAGGTGTTCATATCGTTGCAGATATGGATTGCAGGCAATTCTTTGTAACCGGTCACAGTGAATATGACAGAGATACTCTTGCAAAAGAATATTACAGAGATAAAAATAAGGGACTTGATATAGAAATACCTTACAACTATTTTCCTAATGACGATGAAAACCTTGTACCGAAAATGACTTGGAAGGGTACTGCAAATCTTTTGTTCAATAATTGGCTCAACTATTTTGTATATCAAAAAACACCTTATGATTTGAATAATTTATAATAAACAACTAACCCTCCTATGGACTTCATAGGAGGGTTTAAGATTACCATTTTCTGTTATCAAAATCAGGGCAATCAGCATTTTTCAATCTTGTACGGACCTCTACATAACAGCCGCATTTTCGACACATACCTGCAATAAGAGAATCGCAATTTTTGCAATGTGTTATGCGATCTTCAAACACACTTTGTTCTGCAAGCTCCGATTTGTCAAGAGTTGACACATATGCCATAATTTCGGAATATGTAACGCTTTCCCCTGCTTCAAGGAGCAAGCATCTTTTGCAATCGTGATACATTATTCAATAACAAACTTAACTACTGAGCAAGCAGGAATTGTGGCTGTAAATCCGTCTGAAAGCTTTCTGAAATCAGTAAACTCAACTGTCTTAACATTATCTACGTTATCAAAATCATTCTTTTCATGCATTTCGCCTGTAATAATTTCAGCCTTAACAGAACTTACCTTAGTATCAGCAATCTGGCACTTGATTTTAGCCGATTTCTTTGCAGATGTATTGGTAATCGTAGAATAGATAACACCATTTTCATCAGTCGATGCAGATTCAACAAGCTGAGGAAATGCCTTACTATCATTCTTTGAATCAATATTTTCAGTGGTGATATAAGAACCAATGAGCGTATTATTTTGATGCTCTTTATACATTTTAAACACATGGTATGTAGGCGTTTTAATCATCTTTTCTCCATCGGTTAAAAGAACAGCCTGAAGGACATTGACAGTCTGAGCGATATTTGCCATCATAACTCTGTCAGCATGCTTATTGAAAATATTTAGAGTAAGACCTGCAACAACAGCATCACGCATTGTGTTTTGCTGATATAAAAATCCGGGATTTGTGCCAGGCTCAACATCATACCATGTTCCCCACTCATCAACAATAAGCTTAACCCAACGCTGAGGATTAATGCTGTCCATCATTGCAAGATGATTTGTGATAAGCTCTTCCATTTTGTAAGCCTTACAGATTGTTGAGTTATATTCATTCAAATCAAAATCTGTTGCAGAGCCCTTATGATTCCACTTACCTGTTGGGATTGTATAATAATGGAGTGAAATGCAGTTAGCGTGATGCTTAACCTTATCCATGACCTCCTTGGTCCAGTGATAATCGTCAACATTAGGACCTGTTGCCACACGTAGTATATGTTCATTATGATTATAGTCTCTGCAGAATGTATTAAATCTTTTGAAAAGGCAGCCGTAATATTCGGGATCCATATTTCCTCCGCAGCCCCAAGACTCATTGCCTACACCCAGATATTTGAGTTTCCAAGGCTCTGCATGACCGTTAGCTTTTCTTAACTCAGCCATAGGAGAAACACCGTCGAAGGTCATATATTCAACCCACTCGCTCATTTCCTGCGGTGTGCCTGAACCGACATTGCCGTTAACATATGTATCGCATCCGAGCTGCTTACAAAGTTCAAAATACTCATGTGTTCCGAATGAATTATCCTCGACTACGCCGCCCCAGTTTGTGTTAATCATTTTCTTACGGTTTTCCATAGGACCGATTCCGTCTTTCCAATGATATTCATCGGCAAAGCAGCCGCCCGGCCAGCGAAGAACAGGAAGACCCATTTCCTTAAGAGCCTCAACAGCATCAATGCGCATACCGTTGACATTAGGAATTTTTGAGTCTTTGCCTACATAAAGTCCCTCATAAATACACCTTCCGAGATGCTCACTGAAATGACCGTAAAGATCTTTGTTTATAGATGCAATTTTTTGGTTTGGATTGATTAAATACTTTTCCATAGCATTTACCTCATGTGAATATATTTCAATGTTTAAATTATCATATTATAATATTAAAGTCAATTATAAAAGAAGATTTTATCAAAAAAATAACCGTGTCATCCGACACGGTGCATTTTTTATTATTTAAGGTTTTCCTTAACCTTAGCAGCCTTACCAACTCTGTCACGAAGATAGTAGAGCTTAGCTCTTCTAACCTTACCTGAACGAATAACCTTAACATCAACAACATTAGGTGAGTGAAGCGGGAATACACGCTCGATGCCTACGCCGTATGATACACGACGAACTGTGAATGTTTCAGAAATGCCTGAGCCCTTCTTAGCGATTACAGTGCCCTCAAACATCTGAATTCTTTCTCTCTGACCCTCACGGATGTTAACTGATACTCTGACGGTATCACCGATTGAAAAGTTAGGTGTCTCTGCTTTTGTGCAATCCTGTGCGATTACCTTAAGTGCGTCCATTTTAATTTCCTCCTTATTTTTTATGAGATGTTCATATCAAACAAATTGAAAGAGGACCATCCTTTTAAATGCTTACGCGGCATTTAAACTCGTTGCGGAAGCAGCAACGGAACAAATGCTGATATATAATATCATAAAGCATTTAAAAATGCAAGTGTTTTTAGTATTTTTTTGGAATTATATTTCTAACTCACTCTCATTGCCAATGGTCTTTCAAATTAAATCATACGCTTAGTTCCATAAAACCTGATTTGAGTGTAATATGGTGTAAATCGGAATATTGACATATTATTTTGAAAATGATATAATGAAAACGCCAAATTAACTAAAGTGAATATACTATGTGGAAG
>JBKWUD010000072.1:3143-4088 GCA_046989265.1 Eubacterium sp. | reverse complement strand
AGGTTTGTTGCAACAACAGAATGCATAATTGCAAGGCTGAATTTACCCTTACCGTCTCCACAAGCTTTCTGAATTGCAGAGTTAAGAGTTGTCCCACTCATACAACCGGCACCGACATCAGCAGTTGCAGCATTTTTAGTTACATCTGTAGTGTGTGCTTCAACAAACTTTAAGCCTTCCACATCAGTCATAGCAAATACGCCTTTAAGGATATGTACAATTGTTGCCTGATCGATTTCATTCCAATATTCTGCAATCTGTTCTGCAATATTTTCAATGAAGTCCTGACCGCCAGTTATATCATAACTGAAGTCATTTTCAGTCCAAGCGTTTGCTCTTCCGACAACGACACGAGAGTGTTTGAATGTAACCGTGCTTGAAGGTTTGATGTCGGTACTGCCATCATAATTCTGCGGTTCAGAATTATTAATAAGACCTTTAAGCGTTGTGGTCATATAGTTACCACCGTCCTGGTCAGCCATTGCAGAAGCGAGGTCAGGTCTCGGACGAATTGCACGGCTCTTGATGAGTTCTGTTCTGTTTGGATTTGGGATTCTGTCAATATATCCCTTAAATACTTCTCCGTTGAAGAGTTTATTATCAAAAACTGACATAGTAATATGTCCTCCTTATTTAATCAAAATTTATTTGTGCATTAGGGTTTTCATTTTTTCTTTTCATCAAATCCGCAAGACTTACCTTTGGCTTCGGCTGTGGTTGCATTGGATTTGGATCTGAAAACTGTGGCTTTGGTGCCGGTGGTTCAGGATTCGGGTCTGTATCATTAGATTCAGTTACAAACGCAGCTTTATAATCATCGTTTTCAAGAAGACCATTCATAAACTCTTTTGCACCAATGAAGCTACCGTTTTCATAAGGGAATTTCTTATTAAGAAGTTCCGCCTTGATACCTGATTTAGCAGCCTTAGATGAAAACTTATAGTC
>JBKWUD010000072.1:0-3133 GCA_046989265.1 Eubacterium sp. | reverse complement strand
CTTATAGTCATTGAGAAACATATCAAGACTGTGAGCCTGTTCCTGCTCAGCAAGTTTTGTCTGAAGCGCTGCTGTTTCGGTATTGTACTTATCTTCCCAATCAGCGGCAGACTGCTTAATACTGTCAATATCCATATCTTTATAAGACTGGATTGTGTGATTTGCAGTTTCAAGCTGGTCCTTAATGCCATTGAGCTCAGTTATTTTGGCATCAAGTTTTTCCTTTGCAATAAAACCGCCATCCTCAAGATTAATCAGTCTAATAGATTTGTCCTCATTAATCTTTGATTCAAGCTGTTCAAATGTGAGAGCAACAGGATTACCGCTTTCATCTGTTCCGAAAAGTTTCTTTAAAAATTCATACATAGGTATTTCCTCCGTGTTATTAGTTCGCTGATTTTATTAACTGTCAGTTCACTCTGACGATTGCTATCAGACATTTATATCCCGGTCTGAAAAGGGAAAGAGAAAGTTTATATGCCATATCACAGGGCAATGCAAAATAGGCTTTTGCGTGCCAAAGAAAAAAGCAACACGCTAACGCTTGTTGCTCTGTTCAATCTCTTTTATAAAAATATTTTTCGCTTGCTTATTGTCATAACGGCTTCCGTATTTTCTTCTATATTTCTGTCCGTTATATGTAAAAATAAATAAATCATCATCGTATCCATAAGCAATTCTTTTAAGTAAAACCACTTTTGGTGTTCATACTATCTACCTCCCTTAGCCTTTCTGTTTGCCCAAACTGCCTTACTGCTTGTACTTCTGTCAAAGCCAGCAGATTGTTCTCTACTTCTATCACGAGTTTTATTATTTTCATTAAGAAAATCATTTAACTTTTTTTCTCTATTTTTTAGTTTTACAGATGATTTTTGAAATTCTTTATACAGATTATCATAAACCTGTGCATCGTCTGTTGACTGCATTGCAGAATTATAAGTAACGCACTCTTTCTTTGCTTCTCTGACTTTACGCTCATAATATCGCTGCTTCTGCTGTAACTCATAATCAAGTCCATTATCTCTTCCTGCATCAGCTGATGGGTCAGAACTAAAGGTACGAGTTGATAATCCTTCATAGTAAGGATAAAAACTGTGGTAGCAATTCCAACCACATAAGCCTTCTCCAGAACCATAATCAGTTTCACGATAAAAATCACCATATTTCGGATGTGTGCCTCTTATACAAAACACTCTACCTTGCCACTCAGCGTGTGTTGGTCTTGCACCAGCGTGACTGCTTGTTTCGACCAATTCACATTGCATTTCATTCATTCTTGCAAGTTGCAATTTTGTGGTTGCCTGATTTATTCCTGTAATTACTGCTCTACGAACCGATGCTTCAACACTTGAATAGTGTCCTGTAGGATAAGCAATCTTATTTATCCCTTTTGAAGCGATCTCTTTAACAGCGTTTGTAATCGCTGTGGATGGACTATATGCACCAGAGATGATTTGTATAAAGGCTCGATCTAAAATGTTATTTAAAGCTAAATTAGACATCTTAGCAGTTGTTTTAGTATAATTTCCTATAAGAGATAGTGTTTTATCAGTTCCTTGTAATAACAAAGCCATCATTGCTGGAGATTTGTTAATGCTTAAGGGCGATAGTCCTGCCGCTTTATATATTGCATCATCATACAATAAGGATTTCATACCAGCTTCGTTCATAAGCCTTTTAATTTCTTTCCGTGATAAACCTGTTGCTTCAGATAAAATAACATCTATATCTTTTTGAAAATAACCTAATTCTTTTGCCTTTTGTAATTGCCACTGAGCAGTATCGGTAATATAGCCATTTTTTACAATTCTTCTTGCAATATCAGATGCTATATCCTGCTCAACCTGACTATATATTTCTACTACATTGTCGGAAACAGACATTAAATAAGCAGGATCAAGCACCGCTATCACCTGCCAATAAATTATTCTTCAAATTTTTCATTTTCCAATTCTTTATTAAATCCTAAAATTTCATCATCGGTTTCATCTTCTAACTCACCGAGTTTTGTTTTTGCAGTCGCTTCGTCTTCACCATACCATTTCATTCGGTATTCATATGGCAACATTAAACCTTGCGAAACTTCCTGCTGGTCTCTTATACGCTCGCTTTCAGCATCAACAATAATGCTATCATCCCATATGTAAGATGTTGAATATTCTCCGTCAGGACATAATTCATATAATAGTGCAATACAATACATTGCATATGCAAGGTCATTGAGAGCAAGTTCAAGTGATTTTTGAATATCAGTAATCAAGGCATATGAGCGTTGTTTCATAATCTTGATTTCAGTAGCACTCTTTGCTATTTCAGATGGGTCAGACAATGTTCCTCTCGATAAACAGCAGGCATCTTCGATTTGAATAAGCAACCGATTAAGACCGCTCATATAATTTGCATCTCTTAATTGCGGTGCCCATTCATTCATTAGTTTACTTCCATTTGCTGTTACTGCATCAAGAATATTTGGTCTAAATAATCTTTCCTTTCCTTCAGGCAATAAAGGCTTTCCACCAACTGTTGGAAATATATCTTCAGATACATCAATTGCAAGTTCTCCGCCTTCATATTCCCACATAAGTCTTTGAAATTGTTTATCAGCTTCTTTTATCAATCCAATAGCACGAGAGTATACAGACACGCCAAGAGGTGAACGCATATCAATCGTATTTCCTATCGGAATTTTAAAATAAGCAAATAATGGTGATTCAATATTATTAAGCAATACTTCAGGTTGAATATCTTTCCAATCATAAACTTCGGTCAGACTGCATTCTTTTCCGAGCGAATCATCGTGCATAGAAACATAAGCGGTGTTAGTTAACTTATAAGAATTATTTTTTAATTCGTGTTTTTCTAATCTACTATATATTTTTTTGCCTTCCCAATGTCGGTAAATGAAATATGCTCCTGTAATCTTCTGAGCATTATTGAAAGCAAAAGGATAAAAAGCATTCGCCTGTATTATTTCTGTAGCAATTTTATCACCATTGACATACGGTTTAAAAACAATTCCACCACCGGCACAAGCATATTCTACATTAGGTCTGATATCTTTTCGAACAGTATTGAACTGCTCATTTATAAAATCAGCCATTTTTGATCCAGTAACTTTGACTTCCATTTCAAG
>JBKWUD010000071.1:2802-4223 GCA_046989265.1 Eubacterium sp. | reverse complement strand
AAATATATATGCACATTTTTTTGTTTGTTTTTTTCTTCAAAAAATTTAATGTCGTGAAAAATAATTAAACCCTTGAGCGAAATTGTTCAAGGGTTTTGAAATTATTATTGTTCTCTCAGACTTGGATGTACCCAAAGGTCTTCGACATAGTCACCTAATTGTATTGCCGCAACTTGTTCTTTTTCAAGTTTGCTGACAAGGTCACTGCTTACGGTAAAACTGATTACTTTTTCTTCGTTACCATTGGTCATATCTGCTACAGCCCAATATTGTACTTCCGAATAACCGCTTAACACGCCTTCCTTTGCTAATGTTTCAATACTGTGATAGTTTTGATTAATGGTTGCTTTATTATTATATGATGGCGTTATTTTAGCTTTAATAACAGCAACATTATCATTATTAACAGTGAAATCCAGCAATGTTCCGAATTGCAATTGTAATTTTGAATTTTTTCCTAATGATTCTCTATCTTCTTTTGAATAAACAATTATGTCATCAAAATCAAAGGTAGAATAATCACCGGCTTTAACTTCATCTGATCTGGCAATTTTTCCGTATGGTGCATAAGTTCCATATCCTACAGTAGCACCGTTTCCAATTTTATCGCCTTGAATATAAAGAAAAATTGTAAGCATGTTTACTTTATTACTTTTGCAATAATCTTTTGCAATATATCTGATTATCCCTTTGATTTCATCTTCAGACATTGAATCAATAACTCCTTCGGGAATAAAGGCGTGAATACGAAATCTATTGTCTTTTAAATCTTCAACCTGTTCAATAGTGTATTCAACTTCAGTTAACGATTCCGTAGGCTTTTCTGAAACAGAAGGTGATGTTGCAGATTCTGTAGCTTGTTCTGAAAAGTCAGTATTCATTCCTATAGCAATGAACATTGCACAGTACGCTATGCAAACAGCGGTAATGATAATTTTAACAACTTTTTTCCAGTCAGACTTAGCCCACATCCAATACAGACCAAGAGGGAAGAAAAGAATAAGAGCAATAATTATTGCGACATTGCTTTTGTTTTGTTTCATTTGTGTTCTCCTTTGAAATAATGTTCTGCGTGGCAAACTTGAGACTTTAGTTAAAATATATCATAAAATACAAATTTTTACAATTATTTTTCAAAATAAAATAAGATATTTAATGCACATTTGAGCCGTTGAGCCGTGTAAATCAAAGAAAGGATGATTTATATGGCTGACGGCTCTATTATTATTGATACCAAAATAGACCATACAGGGTTAAAAAAAGGTCTTGCCTCTATGGCAGGAACTGTTTCTACTGGAATCACATCTGCAATTGCAGCTGCTGGTACTGCATTGGCATCGCTTGGAGCCTATTCGATTAAAGTTGGTTCTGATTTTGAATATGCTATTTCAAATGTTGCCGCAACAATGGGCAAAACAAAA
>JBKWUD010000071.1:0-2792 GCA_046989265.1 Eubacterium sp. | reverse complement strand
AAACAAAAGAAGAAATTGTAGACATCGCTACCAGAGCAAAAGAACTTGGTGCTTCAACTAAGTTTACTGCAACCGAAGCCGCAGAAGGTTTTAATATTTTGGCGCAGGCAGGTCTAACAGTAGATGAACAGCTTGCAGCCATTGATTCTACATTGAATCTTGCCGCCGCTGGTGAAATGCAAATGGATGCAGCTGCAGGATATTTAACTACCACAATTAAAGCAATGTCCGCATCAACAAGGGAAGCAAATCTCTCAATGGATGATGCCGCAAGAGTAGCTGATATTTATGCAAAAGGTGCAACACTTGCAAAAACATCTACTGCTGAATTTGGCGAAGCAATGTCAAAATCTGCTGCTATGGCTGGAAGCTATAATCAGTCTCTTGAAACAACAGGTGCTGCATTACTTGCAATGGCTGACGGTGGATATACAGGCAGCATTGCTGGTACATACTTATCAAGGGCGATGTCCGATTTATATGCTCCCACTTCAAATGCCTCTAAGGCACTTGATGCTCTTGGAGTTTCAGCATACGATGAGCAGGGTAATGCAAAAGACTTGATTGATGTTGTTAAAGAACTTGAATCATCAATGAGTGGAATGACTGAAGAGGAGAAAAACGCTGCTGCTGCACAGATATTTACATCAGCAGGACTGAAAGCGTATAACACTTTAGTAAGTCAGGGTACGGACAAACTTGATGCTTTTTCTGAAGAATTAAAAAACTCCACTGGTGCTGCACAGCAAATGGCTGAAACTAAACTTGACAATTTGCAAGGTGATATTACAATTCTTAAGTCTGCCACTGAAGGTTTTGGAATTGCAATGTATGAGGCAATGTCTGGAGTTGGTGAAGGCACAGGAATGATGCGTGAGTTCGTTCAGGAAGCGACTGAAATAATGAGCGAACTAACTGAGGCAGTCAACGAAGGCGGTTTTGACGGTGTTGTTGATGCACTCGGTGGTGCGTTATCCAGAGCGGTAAACAAGATTGTAGAATATGTGCCACTTCTTATTAAAGGCGGAACAAAAATCGTTTCAGGTCTTGTTCAAGGATTAACCGGATCTGCTGAAAGTATAGCAAATTCGATTTCAAGTATATTATCTACGCTCATCGGTGGCATTACAAGTATAACAGGGGATTTAATTGTTCTTGGCGGAGAATTAATTATTGCGTTATGTGAAGGACTGGCATCTAATTCAGAAAGTATCATTCAGTCAATAACAGGCGGATTGATATATATTTCTACCGCAATCGTAAATTATCTACCTGAAATTATAAAAGCTGGTACAGACCTATTAGAAGGCTTATGCACAGGAATAATAAATGCTTTACCTGAATTGATAGCGACCATTCCTGAACTTTTAAATACGCTTTATTCAGGTCTTACATCTGCAATACCTCAGTTAATAAGTTGCGCAGCAAGTATTGTTACTTCTCTCGTACAAGCATTGCCTGATATAATTGCAGACCTTGTAAATGCATTACCTGAACTGCTCAATACAATTATTGAATGCATACTTTCATCATCTGAAGCATTACTGAACGCAGTAATTCAGATAGTAATGACTATTGCTGAACAGTTGCCGGAAATCGTTTTGATGATTGTAGAGGTTCTTCCTGAACTGATACAAAACATTTGCGATGGGTTAATGGAATTTCTGCCTATGATTATTGAAGCAGCAGTTACATTACTGTCTTCAATAGTACAGGCATTGCCTACGGTAATAAATACTATTGTTTTAGCGTTACCAAGCATAATTAACAGCATTATAGGAACGCTTCTCGGAATGCTTCCTATGATTGTTGATTGCGGTGTACAATTACTTGTATCGCTCGTACAAGCATTGCCTGACATAATCTATGCAATTGTAGCAGTATTGCCAACGATAATTGCTTCTATTATAAGTACGCTCATTGGGCTTATACCGCTGCTCATTCAATGTGGTGTTGATTTATTAGTATCGCTTGTGGCGGCGTTACCACAGATTATTATTACAATCGTTGCTGTTTTACCACAAATAATAAACTCTATTATTCGTGCGTTAATGGATAACATACCGCTGATTATTCAGTGTGGTATTGATTTGCTTGTTTCTTTGATAGGAGCATTGCCGCAAATCATTACTTCAATAGTAATGGCAATACCGAAAATTATTGCAAGTATAATTAATGCATTGACAAGCAATATTCCTAAGATTATTGCTTCGGGTATTGACCTTTTTGTATCGCTGATAAAAAATCTGCCTTCTATAATTTCAACAATAATTAAGGCTGTTCCTCAAATTGTAAAAGCTATTTGCAATGCTTTTAAAGGATTGCTCAGCAGTATGGCTGATGTCGGTTCAAACCTCCTTAAAGGAATTTGGAATGGTATTAGTGATGCAACAACATGGCTTTGGAATAAAGTTCGTGGTGTATGTTCAGATTTATTAAATAAAATCAAAAGTTTCTTTGGTATTCATTCGCCGTCAAAGGTATTTAAGGAAATTATCGGTGAAAACCTTATGTATGGTATGGCAGAAGGTATTACCGAAGCCGGTAAGGATGCCGTACTTGCAACTGAAGATATTGCACAGCAGATTTCAGATGTTGTTTTTGATGTAAACGGTCCTGAGTTTGATTTTGATGATGATCCGAAATTTGACCCTGATAATTATGATTTTGATGCAATTTCAGCAAAAGTGCAGGGAACAGTATATGCGCAATCTGAAAGTATAGGTTCTTCAATCAGTGCAGGCAAATCTTCAAAATATTATCGTGGCGTAACAGACAAAACATCATCAAGT
>JBKWUD010000070.1:3892-4533 GCA_046989265.1 Eubacterium sp. | reverse complement strand
CATCTTATCAATTAACTGCTCAAAATACTTTTTGCCTACTTCCATAACTACGTCTGAGAACATCTGGATAAAGCGTCTGTATGAATCATAAACAAAGCGCTCAAAAGCAGGATCAGGGTTGCCGGCAATCATTGCTGCAACAACATCATCGTTTAAGCCAAGGTTAAGGATTGTGTCCATCATACCGGGCATAGATGCTCTTGCACCTGAACGAACTGATACAAGAAGAGGATTTTCAAGATCACCGAACTTCTTACCGTTGATCTCCTCCATCTTTGCAACGCCTTCCATAACCTGAGCCATGATTTCGTCATTAATCTTACGGCCATCCTCATAATACTGAGTACAAGCCTCTGTAGTGATTGTGAAACCTTGTGGTACAGGAAGACCGATATCAGTCATTTCTGCAAGGTTTGCGCCTTTACCACCAAGTAGGTTACGCATGGTCATGTTACCTTCGCTGAACATATAAACCCATTTGTTAGCCATTTGTTAGTTACCTCCATAAATTTATACAATTTTGGTTTATAATAAGTTTGTGCAAACCGCACTAACTCAATATAATGCAAATGTATTGTAACACACAAGGAAATAAATTACAAACATTTTTTGGCGATTTTATAGAATTAATAGTAAAATAT
>JBKWUD010000070.1:0-3882 GCA_046989265.1 Eubacterium sp. | reverse complement strand
ATAATAGATGATCCTATTTTGAGAGGAATGATTTGATATGAAATGTGCAATTATTCTTGCCGGCGGTAAAGGAACAAGGATGAAAAGCGAACAGCCGAAGGTAATGTGCGAGGTTATCTTTGAGCCCATGATAAAATATGTTATTGATGCCGTAAAAGAGGCAGGTGCTGAGGATATCTGTGTTATTACAGGATATAAGCATGAGGTTGTTGAAAGCTATCTTGCTGATATTGACGGCAATATTAAAACTGCCCTTCAGGAGCCTCAGCTTGGCACAGGTCATGCAGTTATGCAGGCAAGGGAATTCATTGAAGCCCATAAAAATGATAAAATTCTAATTTTAAACGGTGACGGCCCGCTTATGGATGCGGACACAATCAACAAAGCATATGATTACCACGAAGAAAACAAGAACGCAATCACTCTTATCAGTGCAATCGTTGATGATACAAACGGTATCGGTCATATCAAGCGTGACGAAAACGGAACTCTGCTTCGCATTGTTGAGCATAAGGATGCAACTGCCGAGGAAAGGCTTATAAAAGAATCAAACGCAGGCGTTTACTGGTTCAACGGAAATGAGCTTATGTATGCACTTGACAATATTACAAACAATAATGTTCAAAACGAGTATTATTTGACTGACAGCCTTGAAATCCTCATAAATAAGGGTGAAAACGCCGGTGCATATGTTTGTGAAAACTCAGAGGCAGTTCTCGGTGCAAACGACAGAAAACAGCTCAATGACCTTAATACTATTATGAGAAGAAACATTAACACTGCTCATATGGTTAACGGTGTTGATATGCCATGCACTGACGGTATTATGATTGGAAAGGATGTTAAAATGGGAAACTCCACCCGTATTCTGCCGAACACAATTATTATCGGCAGCACTGTAATAGGTGATAACTGCACAATCGGACCTAACACATATATTGACAATGCTGAAATCGGGAACAATGTTATTCTTGATAACTGCAAAATCCTTGATTCCACTATTGAGGATGGTGTTGACTGCGGTCCGTTCGTTAAGGTAAGGGCAAATTCTGTTTTGAAAAAAGGTGTTCACATCGGCAACTTTGTTGAGGTTAAAAACTCTACTGTAGGAGAGGGCACAAAAAGTGCTCATCTCACCTATATTGGTGACAGTGATGTCGGTGCAGGCGTTAATTTCGGCTGCGGAACGGTTACCTGCAACTATGACGGCAAAAATAAATCACGCTGCACAATCGGTGACGGTGCATTCATCGGATGCAATACAAACCTTATTGCACCTGTAAGCGTTGGTAACAAGGCATATATTGCCGCAGGCTCAACAATTACTGATGATATTCCGGGTGATGCCCTTTCAATTGCAAGAGCAAAGCAGGTTAATAAGGAAGGCTGGGTAACCAGAAAAAAACCATATAAGGAAAAATAATTATTGATGAAAAGAGAGAATATTAAAAGGCTGATTGGTATTATGCTTTCAGTCATTCTAATAGGCTCGGTGTTCACCTCCTGCGGCGGACTGACTGAAAATGAAGAAACGACAGCTTCCACTACTGAGCCTACAACTACAACAACTACTGTTGTAACTACCACCGAAGACACTGAAACCACCTTTGCTGAAAGTACCACAAGAAAGATTTATACAGGCTTAAGCAAAGACAGCACCGGTGACTATCCATACAAAATAGCCACATACACCAGCAGCTATAATGCAAATGATGAAACAAGAACCGCAAACCTGAAGGCTGCGGTTGATAAGATTAATAACATTAAAATACCTGATGAAGGTGTGTTTTCTTTTAATCAGACTGTAGGAAAGCGGACCGTTACCGCAGGATATGAAACTGCAAAAGTTATTAAGGACGGCGAATTTACAGACGGACTGGGCGGCGGTGTATGCCAGGTAAGTTCAACCGTTTTTGAGTGTGTTCTTCGTGCAAATGTTGATATTGTCGCAAGGACAAACCACACTTTAAAAATCAGCTATGTTCCGCTTGGCGGTGATGCCACAGTACAGTGGAACAGCAAGGATTTTCAGTTCAAAAACAATCTCGGCTGTGATATCAGACTGACTATGACCTGCAAAAGCGGCAAGCTGACCTGCACGGTATATGCAAAAAAGGATGTTGATGTTGGTAATGTAAAAATCAACATTAAAAAAAGCGGTAATCAATACATTCTGACCAGAACAGTGGATGGCAAGCAGAATTACAAAACATCAAGTACATATAAAGAAGCAAAATAAAAACTCCCTTTTAGGGAGTTTTTATTTTAATACCGCTGCTGCGCGTTAGTACAATCATCTTATATATCAATCATAATAAATCATTTTTATTTATTGACAAAAGATTTTAATGATGATATACTGAAACTGCCAAATATAATCAAAATAGTTTTTATAAACATTGCGCATATTTTTTATTTTCGGTAAAAATATATGCCCTTTTTTCAGTATGCGTTTAATGTTTTGAATGTGTTTTGATTATGTTTGGCGACAGTCGGGCATATGTTTTTCTGCGTAGCCTCGGCTGCGCATTTTTTGTTTTAATGAGGTGATAAATATAATAACCATACAATTAGTATTCATGCCAATTGTCAAAAAACACCATGCTTTACTGTTGCTAAACAAAAAATCATAATCACCCGTTTCACGAGTGGTTATGATTGACAAAAGATTTTAATGATGATATACTGAAATTGCCAAATCAAATGAATATTTTTGCTTGAATGTATGTTTTTTATTTTGATAAAAATGCATACTCTATTTGACATACTTTCCAGCGAAATTATGTTCATTTGGTTTGGCGACTGTTCGGAGCTATGCGTTTTTTTGCGCAGCTTCGGCTGCGCATTTTTTGTTTTAATGAGGTGATAAATATGATAACCATACAATTGGTATTCACGCCAATTGTAAAAAAATACCATGCTTTACTGTTGCTAAACAAAAAACATAAAGCTCCCTCTGACGAGGGAGCATAGTTTTTTCTCAGTTCTTATCGCCTTTGTGCATTACCTCTGAAATTTCAGTGATTGAAACAAAGGCATTTTTATCAATTTTTTTGACTATGCCTTTCATTTTTGCAATCTGAAAACGGTTTACAACAAAATATACTGCACTTTTACTACGTTCTGAATAATAGCCCTTTGCATCAATTATCGTGATTCCATTGCCAAATTCATTGGACAGAGCCTCACATATATCATCTGCTTTTTCACTGATAATAAATGCCGATTTGCTCTTGTCAAGACCCTCAACAATAAAATCAACTGTTTTCAGCGCCGATGCATAAGTAACAATTGAATAGAGCGGCAAAATCCAATCGTGCAGAATAATTCCTGCTGAAATATAAAGCAAAACATTAAAGCACATAACAAAGGTTCCGACTGATAAATTAAGGCGTTTGGCAAAAATCACGGCAAGAACCTCTATGCCGTCAATTGCACCGCCAAACCGAATGGTAATACCGCTGCCGATTCCTGATATTATTCCGCCGAAAATTGCACATAAAAACAAATCCTGTTTTGCCAGCGGCGAGGCAAAGGCAACATTTATCGGCAATACATTTATTATTAAATGAGAAGTAAGCGAATACGATGCAACTGCAATAACCGAGTAAATCGTAAACACTATTCCCTGCTTTTTGCATCCGAAAATAAAAATCGGAAAATTTAAAATGATCAGGAACAATGAAAGACTCATATAATCCGGAGTCAGCTGACCCAGAATCATTGAAAGTCCGGATATTCCGCTGTCATACAGATGAACCGGAGATAAAAACATTGTAATTCCGACTGCATTAATGATACCTGCAATTATAACCGCAAGCAAATTGAGTATATTTAAATCCTTTAATATCTTCTTTATGTGCTTTAATATTTTTTGTATTC
>JBKWUD010000069.1:0-4601 GCA_046989265.1 Eubacterium sp. | reverse complement strand
TGTCAAGATAGACCCTAAGGCTATAGGAGTCGGTCAATATCAGCACGATATGCCGCAAAAGGAGCTTAACAACGCTCTTGATGGTGTTGTTGAGGATTGCGTTAACGCTGTAGGTGTTGATCTCAACACTGCATCTGCTCCGCTGTTAAATCGTGTTGCAGGCATATCATCGGCAATTGCAAAGAATATTGTTGACTACAGAGAGGCTAACGGTCGGTTTAATTCCAGATCCGAGCTAAAAAAGGTTGCAAAACTCGGACCGAAAGTATTTGAACAGTGTGCAGGCTTTCTGAGAGTTGCAGAAAGCAAAAATGTTTTTGACAACACTGCAGTACATCCTGAAAGCTATGAAGCTGCTAAAGACCTCCTTAAAGTTTGCAAAGTCAGTGAGACTGACATAAAAAGCGGAAATATTACTCAACTCAAATCACAAATTGAAACAATAGGCACTTCGGCTTTGGCAAAACAAATCGGAATCGGAGAACCTACACTTATTGATATCATTCAAGAGCTTTCCAAACCGGGGCGTGATCCTAGGGATGAACTGCCGCAGCCGCTTCTTAGGTCTGATATTATGAGTATTGAAGATTTGAAACCGGGAATGGAGCTTAAAGGCACTGTGAGAAATGTAATTGATTTCGGGGCTTTTGTTGATATCGGTGTCCATCAGGACGGACTTGTACATATAAGTCAGATTACAAACAAGTATATTCGGCATCCTTCAGATGTACTAAAGGTTGGAGATATTATTACCGTTTGGGTTATCAGTATTGATACAGTAAAAAACAGAATATCTCTAACAATGAAAAATCCCAACAAAAACTAAAATCTTGTTAAATTCCCAAGTAAATATGATTTTTTAAAGATGGTACGGCTTAATGCTCTACCATCTTTTTCGTTATTCAAGTTTTTAATTATTCATATAAATTTTCTACAACATATAATCGCATAAATTAATATTTCTACACTTTCATTATTCAACGCTTATATTATTGAAAGGAGGTAAGCAGATGAATAATGAAAAAGAATTGCAATTCAGAAAGGCGAAAAGGATTACAACAATAAATTGTCTGAAAAATGAAAAATATGTAACGCCAATTTGTCCGACTTGTCAAGCACCGATATTTATTGAATATATCAGTTATTGTTCTAATTGCGGTCAAAAATTATCATGGAAAGACTATGATAAAATAAAAATAACATTCATTTGAACACGCTGCTCGAAAGCATTTTTCATTGCTTTCGAGCGGTTTTAATTATAAGCGTTTGTATCATAATTTAAAATTTATCATAGAATAAAAAAGAAATTTAAGGAGTGATTTCATTGTTTAATTATGTAAAACGACTACAATATCCGGTAAATATTAAACATCCTGACCCAAAAGCAGCTGCAATTATAATCAGCCAATATGGTGGTCCGGATGCTCAACTGATTTTATGACACAGTGAAATCTGATAACTATCTATCGTAATTAAGCATTCCATACCCCTGAAAATCAATATATGCAGACAGCAACAAGCAGACCATATTTTATAAAATACAGTCTGCTTTTTATGTTGTCTGCAATTTGGTCACTAATGCGGTATGGAATAGTATGGTTACTGTCTGTCTTCTAAATGTTCAAGTCTTCCGATACGCTTTGCAATGTGAGGGTGACTTGCCTGCATACGCTGAACAAGTTTCATATTTTCGCCTAAACTCATTTTTTGTAAAAGATATAATGCACTGATTAATTCTTCACCATAAGCCATTTTGTAAGCAAAGTAATCAGCTGAATATTCATTGCTTCTGCTATTAATAGATAAAATAATATTGCCTGTTAATGTAAATGCAAATAGCAGAATATTAAAAATTAATCTTACAAATGATGTTATTAATACGGTTATTCCTTTTGTTTCATTAAATAATGGCAACAGTAATAAGTTAAATATTAACAAAATTAATTTGATAATAATTACACCGATTGAAAAAAGTCCGTTGCCTATCAGATTTAATAACGTTGCTTTTGTATCACCGTGAACAATATGTCCTATCTCGTGTAATAATACGCCTTTTAATTCATCCTCTGTAAAGGTTTCAACTGCTCCTCTTGTAACTGCGATTGTGTGTCTACCCATTGCACAGGCATTGACAGTTAAGCTGTCAATAATGCAGATTTCCATATCAGGCAAATTCGGGTATTCTTGTTTAACATCTTCGTATATATCTTCAAATAAAGGAATTAAATAATCCTTTTCACGCTTTGTATATAGCTTCCGTACTCCATTAATCAACCTTAAAATCCATTCGCCTAAAGGTGACAATGCAACAGTTAAAGATACTGCATACAGTACAAGACAGATTAGAAAACTGTATTTGTTTGCACCTAAAATCAGAAATGAAATGATAAAATTGACTATGCTCCAAAGTATGTATAAAATGTTGGACTTAATAAAATCTAATATATTTTCAAATATCATTCGTATTATCCTTTCAGAATGGTTTATTGATTGTAACGGAACAATGCGTATTACTATCCCTTGATAAATAAAAGCCTTTGCCTGTCTTTAATGCCTTGATATCGTCAGGGTGATATAGAAATTCTCTCACACGCCTTGCAGAGCCTAAGCCTGTTGTATTGGTGTTCCTTGCCTGTTGTTCAAGCTGATATGTAACCTCTATTGTTGCCCTTGTGCCTAAAATATTCGCCCAGTGTTCAGCATTAACAGCACTGTTCTGCCTTAATACAATATAGTTATTTACATTTTCAATAACCTGTTCTTTGAAAGAATCACCGCATGCAAAATCAAGGTCTGATAAACTCTGTGTAGCAAGTACGCAAGTGATGTTTGCACTCCTTGATTTGTTGATTAAATCTATCAGTGCAGTTGAAGCATAGCTGTTGATTTCATCAAATATGAAAAAGGCACGTTGTAAATCTGTACCAAAGCATTTGCTGACCGCCTTTTTTGCGTCAATCAAAATCAGCTTACCCATTAAGGGTGACAGTTCAGGGTATAGCAAAGGGTTAAGCACAAACAGTATAACGGCATTTTCTTTTATAGCTGTGTATATATCAATTCCATTTTCATCAAACAATATGCCGAGTTCACTCTCTGCAATGGTGCTGAAACGAGCACAGGCACTTTCTGCAATTTTACCGCTTGATTTTGATATTTCTAAATTCAGAGTATGTTCCTGCTTAGTAATGATTTCAGCCTTTACAAGCTCCATACTTAGCTTATTAAATCGGTCAGCAGGTATGTACTGAATAATGCTTTTTAACGATAATGGTATATCAGCCTGTGACAGCATAATCACTAATTTTTGTAAATATCGTTCTGTATTCAGCTTGTAGTGTTCTTCGCTCCATTCGGTCATATTGATTAACATATCTTTGCAGATAGTCGGACTTGCGTTCTTAAAGGGATTGTATTTGTCAGAGTGCAATGGATCAGAAAGATTGATTACATACAGCTTCTGATTTGTGAATTGTTTTGTAATCTCAAGCAAAGAGCCTGCGCCTAAATCACCCTTGCCGTCAACAAGTAAAAGGGGCAATCTTTTGTCCGTTGCGTGCTGAACAAAGTTAGCAAGTGCAACAGTTTTTCCACTCCCTGTTGTACCGCATACAAAACAATGTTTGCAGTTATCAGGTATATAGATTTCTCGCTTGTGATTAAACCCTATAAAAGTGCCGTTGTCTTTATCAGGGGTTGGGTATCTCTTTTTTTTATGCAAGCTCTTCAACTCTTTCCAAAAATTAAAATGCTGTCGCAGTATGTACATCTTCTTTGTTTCAATCAGAATAATAAAAGCAGAAATAAGTATTACTGTAATCATTATCAGATTGCCGTATTGCTCTGCTCCGTTTCCATATGAAAGTAAGTATACTATTCATTTGCTTTCACCTCATCTAAAGGTGTAATTGAAATATCAGGGTATATGTCCTGATGTTTAATCAATACTTTAGCAATATTGCATTTCATATCAGGAACAATCCATAATTGACCGTCATAATTTTCAAAGTTAGATGTAATATTCTTTTCAAATCGGCTTTTCGCTTTCATAGTGAGTTCAACCTCAATACAGATTATTCTATTATTTTTGTTATACACAAAATCAGGTCTGTGCTTTCTGTTTGAAAATCCGTCTTGCCTATGTAATTCTTTCTCGGTTGTGATATCTGATGAAAAGGGTATATCGAATTTTTTGCTGATATATATTGCTGTATCTGTTACATAGCTGTCGTGTATAATCTGCTCTAATCGAATTTGCTGTGTAGTCTTTGGTGCTTGTATTATTATTTTCCCTGCATTTGTCAGGCTGTATATACTTGGAAAGCCGTACAGATATTTTTGCCTTGTTATGTATTTGGCTTGTATCAGTTTTTGTAATCGTCTGTCACAGGCTCTTTGTCCTGTGAAGCCTGTTATCTCTGCAATCTGTCTGCCTGTTATAACTCTCCAGCGGTCTATCTCTCGCAGTATCTCATAATCTCTTTCTACAAATCTAAATCCCTCTTTACTCACACACTCACTACTTTACTTATTTATTTCAATCACACTTTCTTTGTTTTATTTATCTTATTTCTGTCTTTTGTTTTTATGTATTTTATTAT
>JBKWUD010000068.1:2340-5378 GCA_046989265.1 Eubacterium sp. | reverse complement strand
ATTTGCTGATAGGCACCCACAGAATTATAAGCAAGGATATAAAATTCAAAGATTTAGGGCTCCTTGTTGTTGATGAGGAGCAGCGATTCGGCGTTGCACAAAAGGAAAAAATCAAAGAAAAATTCCCTCGTGTGGATGTTCTTACTCTGTCGGCAACACCAATTCCAAGAACGCTTAATATGGCAATGAGCGGTATTCGTGATATGTCACTGCTGGAGGAGGCTCCGGGTGATCGGCGTCCTGTTCAGACCTATGTTATTGAATACGATTTCGGTATTCTTGTTGAAGCTATGGAGAAAGAACTTGCCAGAGGAGGACAATGTTATTTCCTCCATAACAATATTGAAACCATTGACCATATCGCAGTGCAGATAAAAAAGGCTATACCTGATGCTAACATAGGTGTTGCCCACGGAAAAATGAGCGAGGAACAGCTTTCGGATGTATGGCAAAAGCTTATTAACGGTGAAATTGATATTCTTGTATGCACAACAATAATTGAAACCGGTGTTGATGTTTCAAATGTCAATACGCTCATCATTGAAAATGCAGACAGAATGGGACTTGCTCAGCTGCACCAGATAAGGGGAAGAGTCGGCCGTTCATCACGCAGAGGCTATGCATACTTTACCTTTGTTAGGGGCAAGGAGCTTTCGGAAATTGCTACAAAACGCCTTGAAGCTATCAGAGAATATACTGAATTCGGATCAGGCTTTAAAATTGCCATGCGTGACCTAGAAATCAGGGGCGCAGGATCACTGCTTGGCAACAAACAGCACGGTCATATGGAATCTGTCGGCTATGATATGTATTTAAAGCTGCTTGAAGAAGCAGTGCAGGAGGAAAAAGGCGAGAGAGAGCCGGACCGGCATGAGCAGGAATGCCTTGTCGATTTGCCTGTTGATGCAAGCATACCTAACTCATACATTCCATCAACTCCCGTAAGGCTTGCTATGTATAAATCAATTGCAAATATACGCTCTGATGAAGATGCAAATGATGTTTATGATGAACTTACGGACCGTTTTGGCATCCCGCCCGCATCTGTTTACGGACTTGTTGAAATTGCTCTGATGCGAAACACTGCTATGCAGCTTGGAATTTATGAAATAAAGCAAAAAGGCACTGCAGTTAATTTTTATCTTGATGATGTTAAGGTTGAATATCTTGTAGCATTAAATGAAAAAATGCGCGGCAGAGCTAAATTCAGCGCATCAAAGAAGTCCTTTATTTCAGTTCAGATAACAGGCGAAACGGTAGTCGATACTGTTAGAGACACGCTTGAATTATTGAAAAGCTCAATCTAGGTTTAAGACAGATAGGGAAAAAAAGCCTGATAAGAATGAATTTTTGCCTTCCAAAACCTTTTATCCCTATCTGGTTTAAACCTAAATCAAATATGTATAAAAATAAACACCTCGGTTAATAATGTTATCGAGGTGTTTTTATGTCTTCAAATTCTAAATCAAATAAAAAAGAAACCAAAAATATTAAGGCGTTATTTTCAGTTGTGTGCATTTGCATTATTGCACTTGGACTCATTGTGTATTTTTCAACAAATTCCAAATCTGATAATGACACAGTTAATGAGGCAACTACAATTGAGGAAACTACCAAAGAAATCACAACCGATGTTCAGCATGCCGTAACAGTTACTGAAACCACTGAAAAAACAACTGCTGAAAAAACTACCGAAAAGAGTACAGAACCAAGCACTATGGAGCAGGGCGAAAGCAATACTCCATACAAAAGCTTTTACAAGTATCCTATGACAGAGGCAGTATTAAACGGCTACAGCGAGGAGCTTGTTTATGATGAAACAATGGGCGATTACCGTGCTCATGCTGCAGTTGACTTCAGTGGTAATACAGGCGATGAGGTTGTTGCAATCAACGACGGCTTAGTGCTTGATGTCTACACAGACAATTTATATGGTACAGTTGTTGAGATTGACCACGGCGGAACACTCATTGCAAAATACTGCGGTCTCGAAAGCGTCAGTGTTAAAAAAGGCTCATATGTTAACATCGGCAACAAAATCGGCACATTAGGCTCCGTACCGATTGAGGGAGCACTTGCTGCGCACCTGCATTTTGAATGCTCATATGACAGCAAAACAGTAAATCCGCTTGATGTAATGGGCAAAACAGAATAACACAATATTTGTATAACAATGAAGCACCCTCAATAAAGAGGGTGCATTCTATTTTACCATATGGTTATGTTCTGAAAATTAGGATACATCTAAATGTCTTTCGTAATCTGTAACATCATTGCCTTTAATTCGTTCTACCAAATAATCAGCGTAATCATACAAATACGGAGGGAAATAATATTCCCCTTTTTCTCCGTTTTTTGTTTTATAGTTGAAATAATGAACTGCAATACCATCAGATTGCCTTTTATCGCTTATCCAGGCATCCTCGATTTCTGAATCCTCATAAAATACTTTTTTGAAAGGTGATGACTGATGAGAAAAACCGTTATCGTAAATAAGTATTTTCTTGAATAGAATTCTATAAAAGCTTACTATGTCCAAAACAAGCATTACTGCTGCAAAAAACAATACAAAAATATAACCACCAATATCCTGAATGTACAAAAACACGGTTATTCCTACAAATACTAAAGTGGAAATTATTTGAACAATACTATCCTTAAATTTAAATGCTAAGCTGTATTTATATTCTTTTTCTTTCATACAATCCCTCTCTAAAATAATTATTTTTTATCTTATTATAGCATTAGTTATTAATTTATTCAACAAATATAATAACATCACAGACCATAAATTTTTAACTTTTAATAAAAAAACAGGGACACCTTTCGGCATCCCTGAATCGTGAATATATTTCTATTACTTGTTTGCAATTGCAGCCTGTGCGTCCACAGTGCAACATTCTACGAAACAGTCCCCCGGACTGTTTCTCCCAAATTTATTCGCTTTGCTCTAAATTTGGAGAATCTTGTCTTGCTGCTGCACAAAAACAGGGACACCTTTCGGCATCCCTGAATCGTGAATATATTTCTATTACTTG
>JBKWUD010000068.1:0-2240 GCA_046989265.1 Eubacterium sp. | reverse complement strand
TTTGCAATTGCAGCCTGTGCAGCAGCAAGACGAGCGATAGGTACTCTGAATGGTGAGCATGATACATAATCAAGACCAATCTTGTGGCAGAACTCAACAGATGAAGGATCGCCGCCGTGCTCACCGCAGATACCGCAGTGGAGTTCAGGACGGGTAGCCTTACCATTCTTAACTGCCATTTCCATAAGCTGGCCAACACCTGTCTGGTCAAGCTTAGCAAATGGATCGTTCTCGAAAATCTTTGCATCATAGTAAGCATCAAGGAACTTACCTGCATCATCACGGCTGAAACCGTATGTCATCTGAGTAAGGTCGTTAGTACCGAAGCAGAAGAACTCAGCCTCTTTAGCGATATCGCCTGCTGTAAGAGCAGCACGAGGAATCTCGATCATAGTACCAACTTGATACTTCATCTCAACACCTGCAGCAGCAATTTCTGCATCGGCAGTTACTACTACCATATCCTTAACATACTTAAGCTCCTTAGTATCACAAGCAAGAGGAATCATAATTTCAGGAGCTACTGTCCAATCAGGATGAGCCTTCTGAACATTGATTGCTGCACGGATAACAGCCTTAGTCTGCATCTTTGCAATCTCAGGATATGTTACTGCAAGACGAAGTCCACGGTGACCCATCATTGGGTTGAACTCATGAAGTGATGCAATAATAGCCTTAATATCCTCAACTGACTTGCCCTGAGCATCAGCAAGCTTTTTAATATCTTCCTCTTCTGTAGGAACAAACTCATGGAGAGGTGGGTCTAAGAAACGGATAGTTACAGGGCAGCCCTCAAGTGCTTCATAAAGAGCCTCAAAGTCGCCTTGCTGATAAGGAAGAATCTTCTCAAGAGCAGCTTCTCTCTCTTCAACTGTATCTGAACAAATCATTTCACGGAATGCAGCAATTCTGTCCTCTTCAAAGAACATATGCTCTGTACGGCAAAGACCGATACCTTCAGCACCGAGCTCTCTAGCCTTTTTCGCATCAGCAGGAGTATCAGCATTTGTACGAACCTTAAGAGTTCTGTATTTATCGGCCCAGCCCATGATTCTGCCGAATGTGCCGGCAATAGTAGCATCAACTGTTGGGATAATTCCCTTATAGATGTTACCTGTTGAACCGTCGATTGAAATATAGTCACCCTCAGTGAATGTTTCACCGGCAAGTGTGAACTTCTTGTTTTCTTCATCCATATTGATATCGCCGCAGCCGGATACACAGCAAGTACCCATACCACGAGCAACAACGGCAGCGTGTGATGTCATACCGCCACGAACTGTAAGAATACCCTGTGAAGCCTTCATACCTGTGATATCCTCAGGTGATGTTTCAAGGCGAACAAGAACAACCTTCTCGCCCTTTGCATTCCACGCCTCAGCATCTTCAGCAGTAAATACAACCTTACCGCAAGCAGCACCGGGAGATGCGCCAAGGCCCTTACCGATTGGAGTAGCCTTCTTTAACTCAGCAGCATCAAACTGTGGGTGAAGAAGTGTATCAAGGTTACGAGGATCGATCATTGCTACAGCCTCTTCCTCTGTCTTATGGCCTTCATCTACGAGGTCACAAGCAATCTGAAGAGCAGCCTGAGCAGTTCTCTTACCATTACGGCACTGAAGCATATAGAGCTTCTTATTCTCAACTGTGAACTCCATATCCTGCATATCATGGTAGTGATTCTCAAGAGTATCACAAACCTTAATGAATTCAGCATAAGCCTCAGGGAACTCCTGCTCCATCTGAGCAATTGGCATAGGTGTACGAACACCGGCAACAACATCCTCGCCCTGTGCGTTGATAAGGAACTCACCCATGAGTTTCTTCTCACCTGTTGCAGGGTCACGGGTGAAAGCAACACCTGTGCCTGATTCGTTATTTAAGTTACCGAATACCATAGGCATTACATTAACTGCTGTACCCCATGAATAAGGAATATCGTTATCACGGCGATATACATTTGCACGAGGGTTGTCCCATGAACGGAATACTGCTTCAATAGCAAGCTCTAACTGCTGAACAGGATCTGAAGGGAAATCCTCACCTAACTGATTCTTATATTCAGCCTTAAACTGAGTAGCCAATTCCTTTAAGTCTGCTGCTGTAAGATCAACATCAAACTTAACGCCCTTTTCAGCCTTCATCTTATCAATTAACTGCTCAAAATACTTTTTGCCTACTTCCAGAACTACATCTGAGAACATCTGGATAAAGCGTCTGTATGAATCATAAACAAAGCG
>JBKWUD010000067.1:0-5857 GCA_046989265.1 Eubacterium sp. | reverse complement strand
TATCCATACAGGTTTTATTTTCAAGCGTTATAGGGAATTCCTGGATAGCCTTTTCAAGCTTTAATCCGCCTCTTGAAACATATTTTAAGGCAGACCCTCTTACTTCAAGTTTATCATCAAGCTTTATTTCTGTGCCTGCCTTATCTACCTTTTGATTGTTAACATATACCTGACCCGCCATAATAATTGCTTTGGCTTTCTCCCTTGAAGGGGCATAGCCTGACTCAAATACAGCAACATCAAGTCTGATTTTATTTGCCATGGGTGTTATTTACCTCGTTAATTATTGATTCTTTATCAAGCCTATAATGCTTTAACTGGCTTTTAACACTAGCCTGTTTTACAAATTCATCTTCTACACAAATATGATGGAAATCTGCTTTTATACCATTACTTTGAAGCATTGCTCCAAAGCACTCACCTACTCCTCCGGTTTTAATACCTTCTTCAAAGAAATAGATATGCTTTGTATCAGTCAACAGCTCACATACCTCTTGACTGATAGGCTTAATCCTGTTGAGTTTGATAATAAAAGTATTATCCATTTCCTTCATAGCAGCATAACACGAAAAGAATTCTCTTCCATAAGTTACAATACATTTTTCATTGTCAGAATTTCCGAATACGGTGAATTCTGATTTATCGTATTCATATCCATCAGGCATATCGCCTTCGCTGCCTCTCGGATAACGAATGGCTACAGCACTGTTTTCTTTATAAACTGCCTGGTATAGCATTGATGAAAGCTCATTAAAACTGCTTGGAGAAAATACAGTGAGATTCGGCACACTCATAAGATAGGCAGTATCAAAAAGACCCTGGTGACTTTCACCGTCTTCTCCTACAAAGCCTGCCCTGTCAATACAGAAAATCACTTTTAAATTCTGCATTGCAACATCATGTATAAGCTGGTCATATGAACGCTGCAAAAATGTTGAGTAAACTGCAAAGACGGGTATCATACCATTTTTTGCAAGTCCGGATGAAAAGGTTACCGCATGCTGCTCAGCAATACCGACATCAAAGAAGCGTGACGGATATTTTTCGCTGAACTCAACCAGACCGGTTCCGGTTGACATAGCAGCAGTTACTGCACAAATACGACTGTCTTTTTCGGCAAATGAACAAAGTGTTGAACCAAATACTGAAGAAAAGGTATCACCGCTGCTTATTGGTTCACCTGTATTCACATTAAATTTTCCAATTCCATGAAATCTTGAAGGATTATCTTCAGCAGGCTTATAACCATTTCCTTTGACTGTGTTAATATGAATTAAAACAGAATGGCTATGTGCCTTTGCAACATTCAGAGCATCAACAAGTGACTCTAAATCATGACCGTCGATGGGTCCGTAATATCTAAAGCCTAAATCCTCAAAAAAGGTATTTTTATATACTTTTTTACGGATATTTGAGTTAATAAGCGTAATTGTTCGTGCAATCTGACCGCCCAGTCTTGGAATTCTTGCAAGAGCTCTGGTTACCTTACTTTTAAATGTAAAATACTTGGGACTTGTCCTGATAGTGGTCAGATTTTTTGCCATTGATCCTACATTAGGACTGATAGACATATTGTTATCATTCAGTATTACAACAAGATTATTATGCTCATTTCCTGAATTATTAAGTGCTTCATAAGCAAGACCGCCTGTAAGAGCACCATCTCCTATAACAGCGATTACCTTACCTTTATCGCCTTTCAAAGATTTTGCTTTTGCAAGACCGATTGCCTGCGAAATTGATGTTGACGAATGTCCCGATGAGAATATATCATGTTCACTTTCAACAGGGCGAGTAAAGCCGCTTATTCCGCCTTCAGTTCTTAAAGTGCTGAAATTATCCTTTCTTCCGGTCAATATTTTATGAGTATAGCATTGATGACCGACATCGAAAATAATTTGGTCAGTTGGCGAATTAAAAACCTTGTGAAGTGCTACAGTGAGCTCAACAACGCCTAAATTTGATGCCAAGTGACCTCCCGTATTTGACACGGTTTCAATCATAAGCTCTCTGATTTCAGAGCAAAGCTCATTTAATTCATTAATATTAAGTTTTTTAATATCCTTTGGAGAATTTACATTCTCAAGATACGACATAAACTCAACTCTTTTCAATTAAAAATAATGCCCTTACATAGCTGCTCCCGCATTCAAAAAACATTAATTGTGTAAACGCAGCAGATGTTTAAAAATCAGCTTTCTCTTGATATCAAATAAAGTGAAAGACTCTCCATAAAATCAACATCATGAAAATGAATAAGCTGCTTAATTGCTGCTTCAGTTAATCTCTCAACATCCTTTTGAGCTTTATCCTGACCGACCAATGTAACATATGTAACTTTATCGTTTTCAGCATCAGATCCTATTGGCTTGCCAAGCTTTTTTTCATCACCAAATACATCAAGCAAATCATCTTTAATCTGAAAAGCAATGCCAATATTATATGCATACTTAGACGCTGCTGCTATTTGTTCTTCTGAAGCACCTGCCGCAATACAGCCTAAAAGACAAGCAGCAGAAATAAGAGCTCCTGTCTTGAGCTTATGTACAGTTAAAAGTTCTGAGATACTGGGGTCCTGTTTTTCATACTTAAGATCCAGAACCTGACCGCCAATCATTCCGCCTACACCGGAATTTTGAGCAAGAAGGCAGACTGCAGAAGAAATTTGGCTGTCACTCAGTTCTGCACTTGAAATTATTTCAAATGCATGCGTTAAAAGTGCGTCACCGGCAAGAAGTGCAGTTGCCTCACCATACATTTTATGGCAGGATGGACTGCCTCTTCTCAAATCATCATCATCCATACATGGTAAATCATCATGAATCAACGAATATGTATGAATATACTCAATAGCACAGGCAAACGGCAAAGCATCCCTTATATTACCGCCGCATATTCTGCAGAATTCAAGAACCAATATCGGACGAAGTCTTTTACCTCCGTTTGAAAGAGAGTACTTCATAGCACGCACTACATCACGCTGACCGTCATCTGCTGCAGGAAGATAAGACATAAGTTCCTTGTTTACAATCTCAATATATTCCTGCATTTTTTTCTTCATATCAATTGTGTACATCAATATCAATCCTTTTCAATCTCAATAATCTTTTGCTTTGCAGATTCAAGCTTTTTTGTACAAAAAGCGGTAAGCCTTGTTCCCTCTTCAAATAATGCAAGGGATTCATCAAGCGTGGTTTCACTATCATTTAGCTTTGAGGTTATTTCTTCAAGGCGCTCAATCGCCTGCTCATAAGTCATTTCCTTATTACTCATTCTTATTCACCTCTGTTACTGATGCAGAAATTTTACCGTCTGCAAGAGTAAGAATTATTTTGTCATTAAGTTCAGTATCATCAGTTCTTTTAATTATTCCTTTGTCGTTTGATGCAATCAAATAACCCCGTGAAATTATATTAAGAGGACTTAATGCGTTAAGCGTTGCTGCAAAGCTGCGAACACAATTATCCGCTTTTTCAAGCTTATTTAAATATGCATTACTTATTGATTTATTATAAGCATCTATTTTTGACTGAATTGAATCAAACAGTTTTGATTTATTTGAAAGCGCACTGTTATTTTTTATGTTATTAAGCCTGTTCTCTGACGTTTCAATCTTATAATCCATAGCTTTTTCAATTGAAATGCTGTAATTATTAACATTAAACATCAGAGCTTTTATGTCAGGCACAGCAAGCTCAGCAGCTGCACTAGGAGTCGGTGCTCTTAAATCTGCAACAAAATCACAGATTGTAAAATCAGTTTCATGACCAACTGCAGAAATTATAGGGGTTTTGCAATTATATACAGCCCTTGCAACAAGCTCAGTATTAAATGCCCATAAGTCTTCTATAGATCCTCCGCCTCTGCCTACAATTATTGTATCAATGTCTCCCATTTCGTCAAGAAACATAATTGATTTAACTATATCCGAAGCAGCTGCATCTCCCTGAACGACGGTAGGTACTATAATGATATCACATAACGGGTAACGACGAGATATAACATTTTTTATGTCCTCAACTGCTGCACCCATTTTTGAGGTTGCAACACCAATCTTTTTTGGATATTTCGGAATAGGCTTTTTATTGCTTTCATTGAAAAGCCCTTCCTCTTCCAGCTTTGCTTTAAGCTGTTCAAATGCTATTGTTAAATCACCGGCACCGTCAGAATGCATATCACGAACATATAATTGATACACACCGTCTCTTTCATATACTCCTATTTGACCGAAGCATATAACTTTCATACCATCTTTAGGTGCAAATTTAAGCTTATAATTGTCGCTCGAAAACATAACACATTTAAGCTGGGATTTGCTGTCCTTTAATGTAAAATACATGTGTCCGCTGTTATAATAATGCTTAAAATTTGAAATTTCACCACTGATGTAAACATTTCTTATATGCGGTATTTCGTCCAGAACAGCTTTTATATAAATATTAACTTGTGAAACTGTTAAAACATTCATAATTATAAATTTGATTTAAGTTTTGCATAAATCGCAATGCCAGCCGCATTATCAAGCGAAAATTCAGGCTCTGCAAAATATGCACCATACTTACTCTTAATTGTATTTCTAATCATGCTGTTTGATGATACTCCGCCTGAAAACAGCACCGGCATTTTGCCGTATTCATTTATTATACCGTCAAGCATTGCGCAAACAGTATTAGTTATATATGTAAGAACAAACTTTGATATATCCTCCGGAGAATATCCTTTATCAATCATGGCCTTTGCTTTATTCTCAACACCGCTTAATGAGCAGTTAAGTCCCTGCATTGACGGCTTTATTCTATATACACTGTCACTTAATACAGACAATCTGTCAAGCTCTTTGCCGCATGGAAAAGATAAACCAAGCATTACCCCTGTTCTGTCTATAGCCTGTCCTGCCTTTAAATCGGTGCTTTCAGCAATTATTTCAGCTTTTATAATTTCATCCTTATCAGGTGTTACCAAAAGAGCCTCAGTCGTTCCGCCGCTCAAATGGAAAGCAACGAATTTGTTATTTATTAAGTCTAATCTTTCTGCACTGTAAAGAGCAGCTAATATGTGCCCAACCTGATGAGAAGTCTTAAAAAGAGGAACATTATTAGTTTTTGCTGCTGTTTCAGCAGCCGCCTCTCCAACAAGAAAGCACGGCATATAGCTGCCGCTGATATTTCTTGGTCTGGCGCTTACGCCAACTGCCTCTATTCTGCTGAAATTAAGCTTTTCGAGCAGCCTTGGCAGATTAACCGTGTGCTGAAAAACCGCATCACTCTGCCGCAGTCCCCGTTCGCCGGGTTTAACAGAGAGCACCTGTTTAGCCTGACTGATCTCATTATCATACACTGCTACTGAGGTTGTGTAATTACTTGTGTCAAATCCGAGAAACATCTAAACCCTGCTCCTTGAAAATGAACCGAGGATACCATTAATAAAAGATGCATCCTCCTTGCCTGAATATTTTTTTGCAAGCTCTACAGCTTCATTTATGGCAACTGAATCGGGAACGCTCTCAACATATTTCATTTCATATACTGCCAGCCTTAGTATCGAAAGGTTAACCTTAGGAATTCTGCTAAGCTTCCATCCATTTGAATATGAAGAAATTATTTCATCAATTTCATCTGTACTTTTCGTAACCCCATCATAAAGCTCTTTTGCATATTCTCCGACTTCTTCTACATTTTCACTGTACAGAGATACACTGTCCTCTTCAAGATTTGCCTTAAACTGGTTCTGAAAGATAAGAAAAAATGCCTGTTCCCTTTGTTGAATTCTATTCATAGCTTTACTCCTATAAAAATAGCCGACTGAAGGACAATACTGCATTCAATCGGCAAATACATAATTACTCTTCAGTTTCGGT
>JBKWUD010000066.1:0-5868 GCA_046989265.1 Eubacterium sp. | reverse complement strand
TGATACAGAGCACCGATTTCATTTAACTATTCTGTTTCAAAAAGATACAAAATCAGGTACGGCATAATGCTGTGCCTGATTTTTTTGTCGTTTTCATAGCATAGTTTTGCATTTTTATTGAAATTATTTTTACTTTTTTATTAAGATTAAACTACCAATAACTATCAAATTAATTACATGGAGGAATAACTATGACTTATTAGTTTTAATGAAGCATACTACCAATATTTTATCTAAAACTAAGTTACGGAGATGAAACTGTTTATGCCAATTCTTAATTGTTTTCCGAATCAGAAAACGGTCGAATACAACACAATCCTTGAAAATGAAATATATTTTTCAGACAGTATATCAGGCGTTAAACAAAAAATCGGTAAGCCTGTAAGTACAGAAAAGTGCGGTAATCAGACTACACTTGAATATAAAAGAAAGGTGCACGCTCTGATTTCAACAGCATATTATTGCTTTGATGACGGTAAATTATGCTCTGTATGCTATGAAAGTGATGCATTGACTAATAATGAGTTACAGCTTTTTCTGTCTGAACTTGAAAATATAATAATTGGAAATGCATTTGACGGTGTTATTCGCTACGCAAGCTTTGGAAAAGAGTATTGGGAATTGTCTGACGGTGCAGTATCTATGCACATCTGCCTGTATGCAGAAAAAAATATCGTTCATATAAAAATCGACTATTTCGATTGATATTATATAAAATTTCAAAAAAAGGAGAATAAAATGGAAAATACAAATAACAATGTTCACATTAAGCTATGGAAAAAAGTTATGTGTACCTTTTTGTCAATCATTATTGCGTTTGGTACATTTGTAACAATGACCTTCAGCAATATTCCATTGTCTGATTGGATTGATGTCAGAGAAGCATTTGCTGCAACATCTTTATCACCTGTACCGGTATTTTACAGACATGGTGAGCTTGTTGGCATTTATCGTGTAAATTACACAGATAAAACCAAGTTGCAATATAAAATCGGTGATAACGGCACTTGGCAGGATTACTCTGTTCCTTTTGCTATTCCGGCACATAAAACAACAAAAGTATATGCTCGTATCGGAACAAACGGCAAGACTACATATATGAATTTCTCAAACACCGATCAGGCTATCGGCGTATATACCGAAAGCAATACCGATTTTGAGTTTTCATATAATGGCATTGATTTCGGATATACAAGAACATACAACAGTGCCGATAAGGATTGGTTTGAAGCAATATACAGTAAGGTTCTTGTTACCAACAGCAGACTTGAGGTTACACTTCCTGATGGCTCTAAGTATCCGATGATACGAAAGGATGCAAGTACTTATGTTGACGAGCTTAACGGATACACACTCACAAAAACGAGCAGCAACTATGTATTTGATGACGGACAATATAAATATTATTTTGCTATAAAAGCAGCAAACAGTGTTGCTTTTTTAGGTGCAATTGAGGATTACAACGGCAACCGTCTTAATCTTAACAGAACTACAAACACTAATGAAATGTCTATTTCAGATGGTACGGGAAGAACTTTTGCTCTGACTGATTTTCATGTTATTGATGCACCTGACGGAAGTGATGCACAATACTACAGCGTTAAGGAAATAACCGATCCGAACGGCAATAAGATTGAATACACAACAAAGCTCAGATCATATATTGAAGTAAAGGATCAGGCTGGAGTATATCTCGGAAAATATGAATACTCAAGTGATACAACCGACCATACTCTTATCAGAAGTAACGATAAGTCTATTGAGTATTATTCAAACGGCAGACTGAAAAAAATCACATATGATAACGGCTCTTGGATTCAGTATACATATGATGATGCTAATATGACATATGCTACATTAACATCATCAGGTGAAGCTACAAAAACGGTATATAATGATGCATTTAAGACTGTTGAATATACTGATGAATCAGGTACAAAAACTGCATATACCTATGACAGTCATTATCGTGTATTGACAGAAACCTGTGGAACAGAGTCAATAGCCTATAATTATGACACTAACGGTAATCTTATATCTTATGTAACAGGTGATACAGAAAGCAACACATATTATACCTATGATTCTAATAAAAGAGTAGTCAGAGAACAGACAGGTAATGATTACACATATTATACATATGATAATAAAGGTAACAATCTCATTTATGCGACACTTAAAGAAGGTTACAAAGGAAATATTCCTACTCTCTATGATTCGGGGCTAAATTGTTTTGACACTACAATTTACACTTATGATAGCATGGGTAGAATTACGAGTGAAGTATATAGTGATGGTAGTTTATTATCATACGAATATGACAATAAGGGTAATGTTACAAAGAAAACAACGGTAATTGCAAATAATGGTGAAACTAAAACAGGAATTGTAAGTTATACCTATGATTCCTTTGGCAATCTCTTAACCTCATCAACAGATAATAATAATTCATCATACATTTATGATGCTGCAGGCAGAACTCTTCTTGCAAATGAGAATGGTGAATGTACCCGAACAATTTATGATAATCAAGGCAGAATAATCCAGGAAATTGGTCCTGAAGATTATGACAGCACAAAGGATGGTTTGCCGAACGCTAATACATATTCTGACGCTAATATTGGTCACAGATATGTATATAACGAAACAACAGGCAATCTCGATAGCGAAACCAACCGCCTTGGTGTCAAAACCACATACACATATTATGATACAGGTGAAAAGAAAAGCGAATCTTTTGACATTTATAGATATGATTATAATATCAAAGGCAATTTGACCAAGGTTTTCGTTGACGGTGTTAATACCTTAAGTTATAATTATGATGAGGATTACAAATTAACTAGTGAGGTTTATGCTAACGGTCAGAAAATTCGTTATGAATATGATGATAACAGAAATCTTTTAAAGCAGTATCATAATAGCGATACATTACCATATGTAACATATTCATATAACAAAGATAACGAGCTTACCCAAAAGGTGAATACTGATACGGGACTAAAATATGTATATGACGAAAATAATAGCATATCTGTTTACAAAATATCTGATAACACTCTTGTTCAATCATATGCTGAATCTGTAACAAAAGCAGATGAGGAAAACAACATTGAAGCTAAAACAGAAGTCACAGAAAATCATTTTGGTACAACATATTCATCAGTTATAAAAAACAATTCGGTTTCATATACTGTTGGAAATAATGTGATTGGATACAGTTATGAAGGTTATAACGAAAACATTGTATCAGATTCAGTTAAGTATAATGGCAATACTGCTATTACTTCAAATTATGTGTATGATTCAAATAATAATATAACTTCAAAGTCACTGTCTTATGATGGTACTATTTCTGTTAAAAACACTTACGACAGTGAGAGTAGAATAGCTACAACAGGTTATGATGAGCCGCAAGTATACTATTCTTATGATAATAATGGTCAAATCATTCGTTCTGACAATGGTGTGTTAAATTATTCATCAACATTCACATATGATAACAGGGGTAATATTTTATCAAAAAACAAGTATAAGTATACAAGAAGTGATAATATTACATCTTCACCAACAGAACAAACAACTTTCACATATGCAAATAATGGATGGAAAGATCAGCTTGTAAAGGTTAATAATGATGAATTAACTTATGATTCAAACGGTAATGTACTTACATATGGAAATAAATCATTTACTTGGTCAAGCGGCAGAAATCTTGCAAAAATTACAGATGGTAATAACACCTATTCTTATACCTATGATGAAAGCGGTATCAGAACATCGAAAACAGTAAACGGTGTAACTACATACTATAATACAAAAGATGGTGTTATTCTTTCCCAAAGTGATGGAACAAACGCAATGTACTTTCAGTATGACATTAACGGAATCCCTTTAGGGTTTATCTATAACGATACTCAGTATTTCTATATGACAAACCAAATGGGTGATGTTATATCCATAACAGATGCCCAGGGTAATGAGCTTGTTCAATATGAGTATGACGAGTGGGGCGCATTAGGTTCTGTAAGCACCACAAATGATACTGATGAGGAAAAAGCTATTGCAAATGTCAATCCTTTGCGTTATCGTGGATATTACTATGATAATGAAACAGGCTATTACTATCTTCAGTCAAGATACTATGATGCAAGTATTTGCAGATTTATTAATGCAGATTTACTAGAATATGCACAAATTCAAAATTGTATATATGCTGGAGTTAATTTGTTTGCGTATTGCTGTAATTTTCCTATAAATAATAGTGATTCATTCGGTAATGCGACTTCTAAAACATATAAAAAATATGGGTATATTTGGGGCAATACAACCAAAAGCAATCCCGATATTGCAATTGTGTATTTATACTATAACGGAAGCAAAATTACTGAAGCAAGATTTGGATTTTGGAAATCTCCTAGTAAGGATAAATTTAAGGGATGTATGACACAATTTGACAACCGAAAATCTTATGCAAAAAAGACTTCAGATTATTGTCTATTTTATCCATTAGCTCAAGCAATTTATTCAGAAATAACACTTAGATATGGAAAATCAAAATTTTCTGAGCGCACCGTAAATGGCGTTTTTGTTGAACTTATCCTCCATTATGCTCTTTACTCTATGTATATTTTAAGAGAAGCAAAAACAAAGACTACAGAAATTGGAGACAAGGGAAATGGTGTTGATAAAAATGCAAAATACTTTGAGGCAATAGCAGCTATACCAAATGCTGTTAGCGAGATGAAAAAAGGCAATACAGCAACCATTAAAAAGTACGCAAATCAAGTGAAAGGTAAACTTTAATGAATAATAAGTGTAAAATTACATTATTAATAACCACTGTATTGATTATTTCCTTATGCCTGTATTTCTATTGCAATAATAAAAAAATAATTGATTTTGAACATAATACTGTAAGCAATTTTTCAACAGAAGATTTTGGAAATTATGAAAGTATTTATTGTCAAGAAACTAAGTCAGGTACTCTTTTGTTCCCAGAACAAACTTGTCTTATAATTACAAGTTACAGTGAAAGCTCATTTTCTAATAATATAAAAAACTTAAATAAAAATTATAATTATTTAGAAAATCCATTACTGTATGATGACAATAATTATTATATAATACCTTCATCAAGTTTTTCTATTGGAGATTGGAATTTTAAGATTATATTAAGTGATGCATATCCAAATTATATTGATATGGTAGCAACTAATAGTAATCTTCATAAAATTGCATATTTGTCATATGTTGATACAGATAGAGATACACTATGTTCAATAGACGATAATGAAAATAATAAATTTATGGAAAAATTTGTTAAAAAAAAATTCAAATACAATTTTTCTGAGTGATTTTTTAGAAAGGATATAAAAATATTATTTATTTTTCAAATAACTTATATAATAATTTTATATATGATATAAACTGAATACACTTTATTAATATTAACAAAGTTTTATTATACTTTCTTTCACTTTTATTTTTACAAAATTAATAGATTAATTTTAATTTGTAATCATTAAAACAAGCATGTTAAGGCCACACAAGAAACAGCACTATGTATTAACAGTCAACCTAAATCAATTGACTTGAGGATTATTTTTCACTCTTTAAGTCAACTGACAAGCAGTAGGAAAATGCCTTCCTACTGCTTTTGTTATGTTATGAATTATATCTATTCATCAATGCAATTGACTGTCGCCTGAGAGGCTGTTCCCATTCTTCCAACACCAAGCAAAGCCTTTGAAATCTGTTACCTAACTCTTACGGATTGAATTAGTACAAACAAAACAATTAAAAAATAATGATAAATATGAATGGTTTCATGATGATACAGAGCACCAATTTCATTTAACTATTCTG
>JBKWUD010000065.1:0-5927 GCA_046989265.1 Eubacterium sp. | reverse complement strand
ACTGTAGACGGCAAGCCTGTCGGTGGAAAAGCACCAGAGATGTTAAAGAAAATTCAGGATGCTTTGGTTGCTGATTTTGAGGAGCAATGCAAGGCTGAATAAGTTATATCGAGGTAGCTTTTATGAATAGAGAAGAATTAACACAGCTGAATGTTGGATACAATCTTGACACATTAATGAATCTTGATCCGCGCGGATACGGTGTGTGCAGAATACTTTATGACGGGGCTGTCAAATATACAGGAGAACCGCTTTCTCTGCACGGAGCGAAGGGACTCGTGGAAAATATAAAAAAAGATGAAAAAGTATTTATTCTGACAGGCTTTGTTCTCCTTCCGTGGGAGGAGGCAGAAACAGACGGTATTATATCTTCAACACTTTTTGCAAGGTTTGTTATGAGAGCCTTCGGTGCAAAACCTGTTATGCTTGTACCCAACCAATGCGTCAAGGCGATTAAGGCAATAAGCAATGTATTGTCATTTGGCGTTACAACGGATTTAGACAATATTCCCGATAACACTGTCTGTGTTGTTGAATATACGAAAGAGCTTGAAGAGGCTGACGAACAGGCAGAAGAGATTTTATCTCACGGTCTGCCTTGTGCAATATTGACTAATGAGGCTCCCGGCAGAAATAAAAACGGCTATTATCATAATGCCGTAGGTGTGAATACGACAAATGTTGAGGCAAAATACGATGTACTGTTTAAAAAATGCCAGAAGCTCGGAGTATATAATCTTTCTATCGGTGATTTAGGGAATGAAATAGGTATGGCAGCAATTGAAGAACAAATACGAACATATATTCCCTATGCCGAGAAAGGCGGATGCAAGGCAGGCACGGGCTTTGGTATTCTCGCAGATACAAGCGCAGACAATATAATTACTGCTACGGTATCTGACTGGGGTTGCAATGCACTTATGGCGGCAACAGCATTTCTTTTAAAAAAGCCTGAGCTTTTTCACGATGCAGAGGATCAGGCAACAGCTATGGACGCTGCTGCAGCCAGCGGTATGCTTGATATGTACGGACTTCCCAGACCATTTATTGACGGAATAGGAAAAAACATCAATCTGCCGCTTGTTTCATTGATGGGTGCTCTTATAGATTATCCGCATACAGTCGAGGAAAAAACTTCTGCTTGGTTTGAAAACACAATAAAAAAAGGATTTTTCACAAGATGACATATACTTTTTTGCAAAACGGAGATGCAGCAGTAACCATTCAGTTTAAAAAAGAAATAAGCAAACAAGTCAACAGTTATGTAACAGCACTGACCTCTTTAATAGAGTGTAAAAACATTAAGGGAATAATTGAGATTATACCAACCTTTGCTTCTGTTACTGTTTTATATGACTGCACTGTAATTTCTGCTGACAGACTTAAGAAAAAGATCGCAAGGCTAATAAAATCTGTAAACAATACCACTGCAGTTAATTCGTTAGTATATAATATTCCCGTATGCTATGATGAAGAATTTGCACCGGATATGAAAAATGTATGCAATCATACAGGACTAAGCAGAGAGCAGGTAATTGAACTGCACACCGCTAAACCATATCTGATATACATGCTTGGCTTTCTCCCCGGTTTCGCATATCTCGGCGGTATGGATGAAAGGTTGTTTACCCCAAGGCTTGAAACTCCAAGACTTGAAATATTCGAAGGGGCAGTCGGTATAGGTGGAGAACAAACAGGCATATACCCGATAGCCTCCCCCGGCGGATGGCAGTTAATAGGCAAAACCCCTGTAAAAGTATATGACAGCTCTAAGGAAAATCCAATCCTGTATAAGGCAGGAGATTATATAAAATTTCAAAACATTACGCAGCAGGAGTTTTATGATATTGACAAGCAGGTAAAAAACGGCACATATATACCCTCATATCAGGAGGTATCACTGTGATAGAAATTATGAACGGCGGTATGCTATCCTCAATTCAGGATTCAGGCCGATTCGGGGTTATGCGAAACGGTTTTACTCAAGGCGGTGCAATGGACAGCTACTCAATGAAGCTTGCTAACAAGCTCTGTTCAAATGATGTTAATGCACCTGTCATAGAAATGACAATGCTCGGCATAACTGCAAAATTTATTGATGAGCACATTTTTGCTCTTTCAGGCGGTCATTTCAATGCAAAACTGAATAACAAGCCCATTTTGACTAATAAGGCGTATAAAGCAGATAAGGGTGATATACTGAGCATTGGCTGTGCAGTCTCCGGAATGAGATGCTATCTCGCAATCGGCGGCGGTTTCAAGGTTGACAAGGTTATGGGAAGTGCATCTACTAACATTAAGCTCGGTATCGGCGGTTTTGAGGGCAGAAAACTCAGATGCGGTGATATTCTGAGAACATATGAATTTAAAAATAGTTTATCATCAATCGAAAGCCATCAATTACCTGAAAATGAATATGGGAGCGACATAAATATAAGAGTTGTTTTAGGACCGCAGGACAATATGTTTACAGAAACAGACTTAGCATTTTTCACTGAGCAGCAGTACACTGTAACACCTAATCTTGACAGAATGGGTATCAGGCTTAATGGTATTGCACTGCACGGAAAGAATGGAATGGATATTATATCAGATGCTATCACCTTCGGCTCTGTTCAGATAGCAAGATCGGGAATGCCGATTATACTTATGGCCGATCATCAGACCACCGGCGGCTATGCTAAAATAGCAACGGTAATAAGCGTTGATTTGCCAAAGCTTGCACAGGTCAAGCCTTATGACAAAATACATTTCAGCACAGTCAGTGTGAAAGAAGCTGAAAGGCTTGCAAAAAAGCAAAAAAGATTTTTTGAAAAGCTTAAATTTGATTAAGGAGAAAATATGGACTATTCAAATATGCATCCCCAAGAAGTGAAAAAACTTATAAGAGCAGGACAAATCACAACTCAGACCTCAGGTATGTGCAATGGTTATGCTCAGGCAAATCTTTGTATCCTTCCAAAGGATTATGCTTTTGACTTTTTACTTTTTTGTATGAGAAATCCTAAGCCCTGCCCTGTTTTAGAGGTTGGAGATGTCGGATCAAAAGAATTCAGATTTATGGCAGCTGAAGGTGATGTTTGCAAGGATTTTCCAAAATACAGGATATGGAGAAACGGTCAGCTGGAAAAAGAGGTAACTGATATTACTGATTACTGGCAGGAGGATTTTGTTTACTTTCTTATAGGCTGTTCCTTCTCCTTTGAATCAGAGCTTTTAGAAGCAAGTGTACCTGTACGCCATATTGAAGAAGGCAGAAATGTACCTATGTTTAATACAAATATTGAGCTTACACCTGCAGGTGCTTTCCACGGCAATATGGTTGTATCAATGCGCCCTATTCCTAATGATTTAGTAGTCAAGGCAGTAAATGTTACAGCAGCAATGCCCAGAGTACACGGAGCACCTGTCCAGATAGGCAATCCTAATGCAATCGGTATAGAAGATATAAACAAACCCGACTATGGTGACCGTGTTACAATCAATGACGGTGAGGTACCCGTATTCTGGGCCTGCGGTGTAACACCTCAGAATGCTGTTATGGCTACCAAGCCGCCGATTGCAATAACACACGCACCGGGTCATATGTTTATTACTGACGTTAAAAACGTTGATTTAAAGTATTAATGGTGATTTTATGTATAAGGTAGATTTGAATTGTGATTTAGGCGAGGGGGCAAAATTCGACAGTGAAATTATCCCGCTGATATCAAGCGCAAACATTGCCTGCGGCTTTCATGCAGGTAACAGCGAAATAATGGACTGTACGGCTGAACTTTGTCGAGATAACAAAGTTTCAATCGGTGCTCATCCCGGATATCCTGACAAGGAAAATTTTGGAAGAACAAATATGGATATAACACCAAAGCAAGTATATGATTATACGCTTTATCAGCTTGGTGCCCTGTCAGCAATTGCAAAGGCAAAGGGTATCAGTCTGCAGCACATTAAACCGCACGGTGCTATGTATAATATGGCAGCCAAAAGCAAAAAACTGTCAGATGCTATTGTGAATGCAATCTTTGATTTCGACAGCAGCTTAATACTGCTTGCACTGTCAGGCTCTGAAATGATTAATTCAGCAAAGGCTAAAGGTATCCGGTATGCGAGTGAGGTTTTTGCTGACAGAGCTTATGAGGCAGACGGAACGCTCAGACCCAGAAGTCTTGACGGAGCAATGATTGAGGACGAAAACGAGGCAATCCAGCGGGTAATCAGAATGATTAAAGAAGGTAAGGTCAAGACTTATACAGGTGAGGATGTCGACATTGAGGCACATTCTGTTTGTGTTCACGGTGATGGGATAAAAGCTCTTGAATTTGTTAAAGCACTTAATAAAGCCTTTGATGACAACTCAATTGAGGTAGTCCCTCTTAGTAAATTATAATAATAGAAAACAAAGAAGAAGCGGTGCAATGCACCGCTTTAATTTTTATATTAATTTAATTAAACAGGATGAACCTTATTTGTAATATCGTCATGCTTTCCGTCAAGTCCATACTTTTTGTCTCTTCTGTTCTCAAAGAACTTAGTAGCAACCTGGCCAAACTGAGCATAAGAAAGAATATCCTCCTCTTGCTCATAGAACTCAGCAATCTCACTCTTAAACTGTTCTACTGTATCAGTAAGAAGATCAGCAGGGCGGCAAGTAATAATATCCTCGTCACCGCATATCTTCTTTTGAAACTCAGGGTCGATCTCACAAGGTGTTTTACCATATTTTCCTGCAACCATATCCTTGAATTCCTTAGTTACCATCTTGTACCGCTCACCCATAATGATGTTAAACACTGCCTGAGTACCGACAATCTGGGATGTAGGCGTTACAAGAGGCGGATAACCTGAATCCTCACGAACACGAGGAACTTCGGCAAGAACTTCCTCAAGCTTATCTTCCTTGCCTGCCTGTTTAAGCTGACTATTGAGGTTTGAAAGCATACCACCAGGAACCTGATATAAGAGAGTATTTGCGTCAACACCGAGCATTTTGGGATCAAGCAGACCTGAATCAAGATATTTTTGACGAAGTGGTGCAAAATGATCGCGAATTTCAGTCAAAGACTTAAGATCAAGACCTGTGTCATATTCTGTGCCTTGAAGAGCCGCAACCATTGACTCAGTTGCAGGGTGTGATGTGCCCATAGCGAGCGGTGACATTGCAGTATCAATTACATCAACGCCTGCCTCAATACCTTTAAGAAGAACCATTGAAGCAAGACCTGAAGTATAGTGAGTATGAAGCTGAATAGGAATTTTAACTGTTTCCTTAAGAGCCTTAACAAGGTCATAGGTTCCGTAAGGAGTTAAAAGACCTGCCATATCCTTAATACAAATTGAAGCAGCACCAGCTTCTTCAAGCTGCTTTGCATAATTACAGTAATACTCTGTTGTGAAAACAGGACCTGTTGTATATGAAATTGCTGCCTGAACATGACCGCCGTACTTATTTGCTGCATTAATTGCAGTCTGAAGGTTGCGGACATCATTGAGAGCATCAAAAATTCTGAGAATATCAATACCGTTATCGATACTCTTTTTAACAAAATAATCAACAACCTCATCACTGTAGTGACGATAGCCGAGCATATTCTGACCTCTGAAAAGCATCTGAAGCTTTGTGTTAGGGCATTTTTCACGGATTAAGCGAAGTCTGTTCCAAGGGTCTTCATCCAAAAAACGAAGACATGAATCAAATGTAGCTCCGCCCCAGCATTCAAGTGAATGAAACCCGATTTTATCCATTTTTTCTAGAATATCAATAAATTCATCCGTTCTCATACGAGTTGCAATCAATGACTGATGTGCATCACGGAGAACTGTTTCAGTAATTCCGATTTTAGCCATCTATAGCACCTCTTTAATTAAGCTAATGTTACAAGAGTCTGACCTGCATCAACAGTGTCACCCTTATTAACATTGATTGAAGC
>JBKWUD010000064.1:0-6146 GCA_046989265.1 Eubacterium sp. | reverse complement strand
CGGCGGCGACCGCGCCGCAGTTCTCGACGCCGCCTGCCTGCTTAAGCATGGATTCGCCGGAATAAACCTTGACATTTTTCCCCACGCTTGATATGATTATAAAGCCTGTTTATTGGGATGTAGCCAAGCGGTAAGGCAACGGACTTTGACTCCGTCATGCGTGGGTTCGAATCCCGCCTCCCCAGCCAGTATAAATTAAATAAAAACGGTTCATTAGCTCAGATGGCAGAGCACTTGACTTTTAATCAAGGTGTCCCGGGTTCGACTCCCGGATGAGCCACCAGATAAAAATCCTAAAACCTTTTCAGGTTTTAGGATTTTTTCATCATTTTTTAGTTGTAACTGATTTAGCAGCAGACCAGTCAGAGTAGTATTTTTTGCCGCTGACTGTTTTGTAGGTTCTGATGCGAACATAGTATTTTTTCTTAGCAGATAATTTGCTTATCTTTTTAGATACAGTTTTATTTTTTGTAATCGTCACAGTTTTTGCTTTGCTGAATTTGCTGTTGGTGCTGTATTGTATCTGATAACCGGTAACCTGTGCGGTCTTTTTGCTCCATTTCACAGTAAAACATTTTTTGCCTGCGGTCAGTTTTGTAATACTTGTTTTAGCAGGTTTTATAGTATAATATAAAGTTTTGCTCCCGCTGTAATTGCCTTTAAACGTAATTACGGCTTTTGCTTTACCCGGATTGGTATTGCTTGAATATTTAACAGTATAATTGCCCGATGAAATTGTTTTCCCTGAACTGTCAGTTACTTTAACGCTCGGTTTTTTAGCCTTGCCGTTATAAGTGTAGCTTGTTGTAGACAGCTTGACTGCAGAAATCTTTTTAATCGTTGTGCTTTTTGGAAACAGCTTGCCGCATTCCGTGCAGTAATAGTTTTTAGTGATGCTGCCGTTTGCTGACAGGGTTGCTCGCTTTGTGGTTGTTGATTTAGGCGAAGCAGAAACAGTGTGTGCTGAAACTGAGCCAACACCTGTGTTGGTTGGTACTGCACTTGCATTACCGTAGGAATCAAAATTTATTTTATCAATGCATACCTCTCTGTAATTTCCACGGTCGGCATTGTCAGTCAGTGAACCGTCTGAATTTGCTTGGAGTCTGCCATATGATATATAATATGTGTCATTTGTCGGCAAATACAGTATTGATTGATGACCTGTACCGTAAATTCCTTTTGAAGTGTCCTTTTTTAGAAGCGTACCCTGATATGAAACACGGTATCCGATTTTGGATGCAGTTGCATAGCATACACGATAATCTTCGCTTGCAGTGCCATCAACAGACCATGTAAAATAATATTTTCCGTTTCTCTTAAATATAACAAGAGATTCCATAAATCCATCAGTTGACCACCAGCCATTGGGAATTCCTGATACTTCTTTTAAAGTACTTGTGTCAGCACGCAGCATATCATTGCTAAGCTTGACAATGCATGGCACCCAGTTGCCGAAGGTCATATACGGAGTACCATCGTCATCTATGAATATTGAAGGGTCAATAACACTTGGAATTGTTGCTCCTTCATCAAATGCATCCTGAACCATTTTCGGATAAACAATCGGTTCTTCCAGGGCTGTATAAGGTCCTGTAGGGCTTGAAGCGTATGCAACACCGATTGCCTTGTCATCCACATAATGCTGAACTGCATTTCCGTCTTCATCCAATACAGGATTTCCGTTTTCATCCAAAGTGTCAACCAAAGCAGCATATTTATCCATATACTCAGGTTTAATAGCAGCGACATAGTAAAAATAATACTTATCTCCGACTTTTTCAATTGACGGTGCCCATGCGTGACCGTATGACCATGGTGAATATGCTATCTGCACTCCGTTTTTGTTTACTCCTGCCTCTTCGGCGGTATCCGCCTCAACATCAAGTATGACACCGTGATCAGTCCAGTTAACCATATCTTCAGACGAAAATGCCTTGAATTGCTTTGATCCCCACCAGCCGTCACGCTCGTCAATTATTCCGTCTGTAGTAGGGAATAACCAGAATTTGCAGTCAAACCAGTCAATATCAGGATCAGCATATGAACCGTTAATGACAGGATTTTTGCTTGCTGCTGCATTTGCAGTTCCCGGTATTACAGATAATGTAACCAGAATGATTAATGTAAGTATAATGCATAGTAGTTTCCTGATTTTCATTATATACACCCTTTATAAAATATTTTGTATTTTTTATTTTATCATATTTTTTATTTCAATGGCAATATGATTTTTAACAAAGTTTTTTTATTTTATGATGTATTCTGCTCCTGATTTTTATGCAGCAATGTTTATCCAGTTTTCCTGATATTCTTTAATTTGCTGCATTCTTTTGATGCGGCGTTTTTCTGCCTTGATTTTTTGTTGCTGCTTTTTATCTTTTATTACAAGAAACCCCAAACCTATTGCCAGATAAATAATGATTTCTGCAATGAAAACAACACTCATTGCCCCTTGGCTTAATTCGTCAAAAAGGTGAAACGGCAGAGAGATTGCAAAAAATCCGACTATCAGTGCTGTCATAGATAATGCTAAACCTTTTAAAAACTTTTTCATATAAATTCCTCCTTGATTACATAACTTAATGCTACAATTGCATTGTAATTCAAGGAGAAACAATAATCAATAGGTTAAATTAGCACAGTCCGTAAAATAGGACTATAGTAGTGCGGATTTTAACGCATTTACTGCATCATAAATATCATCGCTGTTCAATGCCGATGGACTAAGTATTAATTGTATGGTGTTATTTTCATATTTCTTGATGTGAACGCTCAGCGAATTTTTTTCAAACACTGATATGTCCTTGTCAAAGCTTATGCTGAGTTTTATCTGTAAGCCGTTTTCACCGATTTCACACTTTGCATTTGGTATATTATTTTTTATTGTTTCATAAAACACCTTTGTCTTGGTAGTGTAAAGCCTGCGCACTTTTCTTGTTTGTGATTTTATGTGACCGTCACGGATATATTGACAAAGAGCAATCTGTTCAGTTTTGCTTGCGGTTTGTGCATATTTCTCCTTGTTGCGCTCAAATTCTTCTGCCAGATCTTTTGTCAATACCATAAATGATATGCGAATACCCGGAATAAGTACATTTGAGAAAGAACCCATATATATAACATTTCCGCAGCCCGATAAAGCATAGAGAGAGGGTGTAGGTTTAGTCTGATATAAAAAGTCATTGTCATAGTCATCCTCAATTACAAGACTGTTGTTTTGCTGACTGTAACGAACTAATTCAACTCTGCGCTTTATCGGCATAACATCACCGTAAGAGGTCATATGAGATGGTGATACATAAATGATTTTTGCATCCTTGTCCCTTGTATGAACCTCAAACCCGTAGTCCTTAAATAGTGACATTCCCTGATAAAAGCTGCTGTCAGGGAAAGAAACGGTTTTACGCTCTTTTATGAGCGAACAGAGAATATTTAAAAGACATTGAACTCCTGCACCAACAACAATTCTGTCAGGAGAAGCTGTTACATTCCTTTTTTCACGGATATAATCTGAGAGTGCCTCACGCAAATCCCGTTCACCTTGCACCTCACTGTAAGATAAAAGTCTGTCCTGCTGGCGCAGTGCGTTTTTTATGTATCTTTGCCAAAGATTAATATCAAAGCTGTCCTTGTCGGCATCGCCGCTTTTCAAATCATATTTGATTACTCTTTTATTATTTTGTATTTTATGTTCAATTCTGCTTTCAGCATTAAAGTCTGATATATAGTATCCGCTTTTGGGCACGGCAATAATGTATCCGTCTGCCTGAAGGGCAAAATAAGCGTTTTGAATTGTTGTTTTGCTTGCATTAAAAATATCCGTTGCCTTGCGGACAGATGGCATTTTGTCACCGCTTTTTAATTGCTTTGCCGTTATCAAATCTTTGTAATAATTATATATTTCAATATATTTTTTCATAACTGTACCTTTAAAAATAATTAAAATTGTGCATTTTATTCAGTTCAGATTTATTATATACTCTATAATACGAATTAGCAAGTTTAAATTAATTACATTTTGAAAAGAGGTATTGATAATGAATAAAAATCTTAGAAAAATGGTAACTGCTGCACTTTTTGCAGCCATGATTTTTGTACTTACATATTTTGTTAAAGTTCCTATTGCTGCATCAGGATATGTTCATTTTGGTGATGCGCTGATTTACATTTGTGCGGGAGTTCTCGGCGGACCGTGGGCAATTCTTGCAGGTGCGATAGGCGAAGGATTAGCCGATTTGATAGGCGGATATGCAATTTATGCTCCTGCAACAATAATTATTAAGGCACTTATTGCAGTACCTTTTATTCTGACTGCAACAAAGAAGGAAAAATTCCTTACTCCGATAACCGCTTTGATGACTATTCCGTCAGGTATAATCACCGTCGGCGGATATTATATTGCCGACTTGATAATTGATAAGAATTATGCTATAGTAGACATTCCCGGCAATGTAATACAGGCAGTCGGCAGTGCAGTTCTGTTTATAGTTATTGCAGCTGCATTTGATGCTGCAAAGCTTAAGTCGAAAATAAAGTTAAATTGATTGAGGAACAAAAATGGCTGATATAATTTATACTCTTGAGGGAGGAACTTATTTTAATATAACCAATAAATGCCCCTGTAACTGTGCTTTTTGTATTCGTTCAAAGGGTGATGCAGTAGGCGATGCGAGCAGACTTTGGTTTGATAATGAACCGACTCTTGATGATATCAAGGCTGCTGTTGATTCTTATGATTTTTCAGATGTGGATGAGGCAGTATTCTGCGGATATGGTGAGCCCACGAATGCTTATGATAATCTTATCGCCACAGCTAAGTATATTAAGAGTATTAAGCCGTCAATCAGACTTAGACTCAATACAAACGGTCTTTCCGATTTGATAAATGAAAAGCCCACTGCTAAGGAGATTTGCGAAAATATAGATATTATATCAGTGTCGCTGAATAATCCCGATTCCGAGCAGTATGACAAAATTACACGTAATATATTTAAGGGCAAAGCTTTTGACGCTATGCTGAAGTTCACCAAAGAATGTGTTGACTGCGGCAATGAGGTCCATATGACGGTTGTTGATGTTATAAGTAAGGAAAATATTGAAAAGTCAAGGCGGATTTGCGAGAATCTCGGTGCGATTTTCGTTCTTCGCAGCTTTGAGAGAGGAAGATAATAGACGAGTTTAAACCCGTCTATTTATTTTTTCATAAATTTTACAAATATATTTGATTTTCTCTTCCATTTGTTTTATACTGTATATGTAAATCAAAAATTTTGACGAAGGAGTAAATTTTATGAATGTTATGATGATTGGCGGTACAGGTCTTTTAGGCTGTGAAGCCGCAAAGCAGCTTATTGCTCACGGTCACAAGGTAACAACAGTTGCCCTCCCTCCGCTTCCTGAAGGAGCTCCTATTCCTGAGGAAATGGAAATTATTTTCGGTGATATCAATAAGCGCTCAGATGAAGAGCTTGAAGAGCTTCTTAAGGGCAATGATGTTTTCATCTTTGCAGCAGGCGTTGACGAAAGAGTTGAATTCCCTGCACCTGTAGAGGACTATTATTATAAGTTCAACATCGCACCTCTTAAGAGAATTCTTCCTATTTGTAAAAAGGTTGGTATGAGAAATGCTGTTGTTCTCGGCTCTTATTTCTCTTGGCTTGCAAAGGCTTATCCTGAGAAAGGTTTCCAAAAGAAGAACAAATATTTCGCAGCTAGACTTCAGCAGGAAGAGGTTTGCCGCGGTATGTGCGATGAGAATTTCAGCTGTAAGGTTCTTGAGCTCCCTTACATTTTTGGTACTCAGCCCGGCAGAAAGCCTGTTTGGACTATCCTTATCGAGCAAACCAAGATGATGGATTCATGGCCATTCACAATGTACCCAAAGGGAGGTACTGCAATGCTTACCTGCCGTCAGGTTGGTGAGACTATCTGCGGTGCTGCTGAAAGAACCGTTCCCGGTTTTGAAGCATTCCCAATTGGAATGTATAACTATAAGTGGGATAAATTCCTTAAGATTGTTTATGCTGCTCGCGGAATGGGCGATGACAGAAAGATTGTCGGCGTACCTCCAATCGTTATGAAAATGGGCATGATTGGCGTTGCTAAAGATTATAAGAAGAGAGGAATTGATTCAGGTATGGATC
>JBKWUD010000063.1:0-6424 GCA_046989265.1 Eubacterium sp. | reverse complement strand
ACCCCGAGAACTGTGATTCCTGAGCTTCTTAAAATTCTCAGAAGCTTGTTTTGGTCATCTGCAGCTACTTTAATAACATAACCGCAGCCATCGCCGGGAAGAGGATTTTCAATTCTGCTAAGGCTCGGCTTATAACCTTTGCTTCTCAAAACGTTCCTTGCTCTTTGAGCATTTGTTATTGAACCGACCTTAATCGCAAAATACATAAAAAACACCTCACTTTTCTCTTAATGCATACTATGCAAAAGTGAGGTGTTTAGTTAAATTATTTACTTTAGACTATTCATCAGATTCTTCAATAATTGTTCCTTCAGTTTCTATATCTCCTGAATTATCAATTGCTGTTTTTACTGTTTTACCGAGCCGTCTAACCTGAATGTAAGCTATAATATCAAGAACGGCATAAACGATAAGCGCAATTCCGATGAACTGTACAATTGTTTGAGTAAGCTCTGTTGACTTTGTTATAGCAACAATACCAAATACTGATGTTGCAATGGAGAGAACGAGAGTTATCCATCCGGATACAAGGCTGGATGTTATAATCTTAATGCTTGTTGCAAAATTAAACAATCCTGTAGCAAGGATAAATATACCGAAAATCGCAACAATTATAGAGATAATTGCCCTATATTTTGCACACACAATAATGCCGACTATCAGTATTATTATACTCAACGCTAAAGTAAAACCGGAAGATTTATTAATAAAATAACTGATTATACCTGCAGCACCCATACCTATGAGCAAAACGCCTATTGCAATCGACATATATTTAATGCACTTATCCGGATATGCAACAAATAATATACCGCTTATTAACGATACTGCAATAGCAATTATAGAATATTTTTTTACCTGATTTAAAAATCCCATTTTATTTTAACTACCTTTAATTGGAAATCATAATCATCGGATTTCCGTAAAATTCAATTATTAATCAACTGAACTTTCTGCAATGACCTTCTGAGCAATATGTTCAGGACATCTTTCATAGCGTGCAAATGCAGTGGTAAAGCTGCCTCTGCCTTGCGTAATCTGGCGCATAGCGGTCGAGAAAGTCGTCATTTCTGCCTCAGGTACCTCAGCTATAATATCCTGCATACCGTCTGCATTAGGAGTCATACCCAAAACACGGCCACGGCGCTTATTGATATCACCGATTACATCACCCATAACCTCATCATTACAAGTAGCATTTAAAGTAACAATAGGCTCAAGAATAACCGGATTTGCATTAGGAATTCCATTCTTAAATGCAAGAGAAGCAGCCATTTTAAAACTCATTTCACTTGAATCAACAGGATGATATGAACCATCAAACAAAGTTGCTTTTACTCCAACCATAGGATATCCGGCAAGCACGCCTTTTTCCATAGACTCCTTGAGTCCTTTTTCTACTGCCGGGAAGAAATTCTTAGGAACAGAGCCGCCTACAATTCTTTCTTCAAAAATCAGCTCATCGGTATCATACGGTTCAAATTCAATGAATACATCGCCGAACTGACCGTGACCGCCTGATTGCTTTTTATGCCTTCCCTGTGCAGTAACTTTCTTTGAAATGGTTTCTCTGTATGCAACACGAGGCTGAACTAAAGAAGCAGATACATTATATTTTGCCTTAAGTTTTGCCAAACATACATCAAGCTGTTGTTCACCCAGACCTGAAATAATAGTCTGATGGGTTTCATTATTAATTTTGTATACAAGAGACGGGTCTTCCTCAATCATCTTATAAGCTGCATTGGCAATCTTCTCTTCATCACCTTTTTTATCGGCAACGATTGCCATTGAATATGAGGCATCAGGAATTACAACGCTGTCTAGTGAAACGACCTTGCTCTGCGTACACATAGTATCACCTGTTTTAAAGGTTGAAAGCTTGGCAACTGCACATATATCACCGGCCGCAGCTTCCTTTATGTCATTCTGCTTTGCACCGAGAGTGTTTACAAGTTTACTGATTCTTTCCTCCTCGCCTGTTCTTGAATTAACAACAGTTGCGCCCTGTGTAATTTTACCGCTGATTACCTTGAAATAATTTAGCTTTCCGATAAAAGGATCTGCAACTGTTTTAAAGCAAATTGCAGCAAGCGGTGCACTGTCATCAACAGCGAGCTCAACAGGCTCTCCGTCTGAATCGACAGCATACTCACTCTTTGGTTCGGGGCAGCAGTCCCTGATAAAATCAAGGAGCATATCTACACCCACTCCTGATAAACCTGAAAGTGCAAATACAGGGACTATTGAACCATCCGCAATGCCGATTTTTAAACCTTTGAGTTTATCTTCTGAGGTTAAAGGCTCACCCTCAAAATATTTTTCCATTAAGTCATCATCGGCACCGGCAACTGCTTCGGCAAAGACCTCCTTGATTGCTTCAAACCTGGATGCATCATCATGAGTAATATCTGATTCTTTTTTATGAACACCGTCATATGTATATGATTTATCATCAATCATATTATAGTATCCGACAACCTTACCGCCGCTGATAACAGGAACGACAACCGGACACATAGCAGTTCCGAACTTTGCAACAAGACCGTTAAAAGCCTTATAAAAATCCGCTCTGTCATCATCCATTTTTGATGTTACAATTATGCGGGCCATACCTTTTTTCCCTGCATTGCGAAAAGCCTTTTCAGCACCTGCCGCCAAGCCTGAACGGGCAGATACAACAACAATTGCCGAATCAGCAGCACGCAGACCCTCATTTGCACCTATTGCAAAATCAAACAGACCGGGAGTATCAATAATATTGATCTTTGCATTACTATAACTAAACTGAAGAACTGATGAAGAGATACTTACTCCTCTTTTTTTCTCCTCAGCATCACTGTCTGATACAGTATTGCCGTCTGCAACCTTACCCATTCTTTCTGTTACTCCTGCAACATTCAGCATAGCCTCTGCAAGCGATGTTTTGCCCTTAGAAGCATGACCGACAATTGCAACATTTTTTATAATATTCATAGAATACTTCCTTTCTAATTACACCTTTAGTAAAATTGTATAATAATTTTAAACCACTGTCAACAGTTTTTGTTAATTTTAACATTATTTTAAAAAATAGAGGATACCGAAATGATATCCTCTATAACTATGATAATTTAAATTATTTTAGAACTACAGTAACAACAGACTGAGCAGGAACCGAAATACTGTTTGCATATGCATAAGAGCCTGATTGGTTTAATTCCAAATCCTTATCGGAATTTGTTACATATGTTTCATATGATTTATATCCTGAAGCCTTGATATTAGTTGTTATATTTTTATTATTCTGGTTAACATAGACAACAGCAAGTGAGCCGTCAGGATTTTTAAATGCACAGGACATAAGCTCTGATTGAGCCTCTGTAACCTTAACTCTTACTGCACCTTCGTCAATGAACTTTGAAAAATTGCCAAGGCACCATAACCGCTTGGAGGTCTGAATATCATCAGGATTGCTGTAATTCAAATAAACAAGTCCATCAGGATAATATCCGCCTGAACATCCTGTCCACCAGTCCCATTCAGTAGCATTGAGGACTGTTAAATCCTCTAAAACCGTTCTCGCCAGCTGAACTCCGTATTCTATTGTTAAGCCGTTTCTTGCGGGATCCCACCATTCAATCACTGATGAAATATCAAATACCCCTGTGTTTGTATCATTAGTCATCTGGCAATACTCTGTACAGGCAAATTTTAAATTCCAGTTATTAGACTTAACATAATTGAAGGTTTCCTGCTTTGCTGCTTTATCCTGCCAATACGAATGCGTTGAAACTGAATCATAATATGCAGCATTAATACTGTTTTTCATAACAACCGGAACATACTGTTCAAAAGAGATGGCATCTGCACCGCCTGACTCAAACATGGAGAATTTATAATCCCTGCCCTCTCCTGCCTGAGCACATACAGCTAAAAGTGAAGCAAGCTGAGAAGGAGTATAGTGACTGCCCTCCTGATTCATATATCCGTTTTCGTCGCAGGACCAGGAGTATTGAGGCTCATTGACAGGAGAAATATCTTTAACATTATATCCCTGATCTTGAAAATGGTCTGCCGCATCAACAAGAAAATCAGCAAACATAGTGAATTTATCTGCCGACAGGTTTGTATTCTGAGTAAAAATACTCGTAGCACTCGGGCTGTTATAAGAACAATATGCCTTGCCGTTATCCGTTAACTGAGTAGGTGGTGAGTTACAGAAAAGAGTAAGCTTTAAATCATCACCTGCGAATTGTTTTACAACGGAAAGTGTATTTTGGGCAGCAGCATCCTTTGACCAATCATAAGTGATTTCACCTGTTTGCTCATTTACAGACTCAACAAAGCCCTCTGTGCGCTCCCACTTATTGGTAATGTGTTCATCCTTATATGAATCAGTGCCTAAATTATAACGATAAATGTTAAGACCGATACCGTCAACAGGATCATACAAATACTTAATGGCTTTTTCTGTTTGCGGCTTAGTCCATACAGCATCTCCGTCATCAAGCTTTGTCAAGCCATCTTCGCTCCATCTTCCGATTCGCTGAGCCCACCATGCTCCTGAGGCACCAAAGCCCTCAATTGTCTGATAGGTTGCTGACTCATCAATTTCCGACTTTGTAGCATAAAAAAGCTCCTGAGTTGCAGCAGAAAGAACAGCAGAGGCTGTTGAAGTATAAGTAAGCTTATTAACTGTTCTATAAGCATAAACTCTAAAATAATATGTTGTATTTGAATTAAGAGATGTAATTGTTTTGCTGACAGCAGTCTGATTTATAGTTTTTACACCGCTGCTGAAATTTTTGTTTGTTGAATACTGAAGCTTATAGCCTGTTGCGCCGGTAACCTTTGACCATGAAACAGAGATACTGTTAGCAGTTACCGCAATTTTTTTCAGACCTGTAACCTTTGCAGGAAGAGTTGAAAGAGTAATTCTTGAAGAATAATCAGAATAATAAGTCTTTTTACTTACAGTTCTGTAAGCTCTGACAGCGTATACATATGTTGTTCCCGCCTTTAGATTGCCTACCTTATAAGATAAATTCTTTGTTGAAGCAATCTTTGAATATTTCTTGCTTGATGTATTATAACTATAGATTGCATAACCGGTTGCACCGCTGACCTTTGACCACGAAACAGAAATACTGTTAGCTGAAGCTGCGGTTTTCTTAAGTCCTGTCGGCTTTGAAGGCAGAGTAGAAACCGTTACCTTTGAAGAATAACCCGAATAGTAATTCTTCTTTTTCACAGTCTTATATGCCTTTACGGCATAGACATATGTAGTTCCAGCTTTCAGTTTGCTGACTTTATAAGAAACTTTCTTAGTCGAAGCAACCTTTGAATATTTTTTAGTTGATGTATTATACTTATAAATTGCATAACCGGTTGCACCGCTTACTTTTTTCCATTTAACCGTAACAGATGAAACAGTACTTGCGGCAGATACAGATTTTGGCTTTGCCGGAGCCTTGGTTGCTGAATATGCAGTAATCGGTATTGCTGACACAAGCATAACCACAGATAAAAATAATGCCAAAAGCTTTTTAGTCCTTTTCATTCATTCTATCTCCTTTTTAAGTTCACATAGTTATTATATATCAAATCTCAAAAATTTACAATAATTCATTCTAAGATTATCTGTAACATTGTTATGCTTGCATTTGTCTTGCAATTACCTCATAAATTTAGTATTATTAAATAGATAATTTAAAATTATTGGGAGGGAATTAAATGAATAGACAGCAAAAAGTTGATTTGTCATTGCTTGACAGTGTTCTTGACGAATATGCTCAGGTTAAGGGCAGTCTTATAACTATTTTGCAGCACACACAGGATATTTACGGCTATTTGCCTAAGGAAGCAATTGAATTGATATCTGATAAAACAGGGATTGCAGCATCTGAAATTATGGGTGTCGGCACATTCTATACACAATTTCGTTTTGAACCTGTAGGCAAATATCTCATTATGCTTTGTCAGGGAACAGCATGCCATGTAAATTCATCAGAACTTATTCTTGAAACGATTAAAGATGAGCTTCACATTGATGATGGTCAAACAACTGAAGACGGTTTGTTTTCACTTAAATGTGTAGCATGTCTCGGCTGCTGCTCACTTTCACCTGTTATGATGATTAACGATGATACATACGGCAATCTAACTCCGGACAAGACAAAGAAAATTCTTAAGGAATTAAAGGAGGCTGCACAATGAAAATAGTTATCGGTCAAGGCTCCTGCGGAATTGCGGCAGGTGCTGAAAAAGTGCACAATGCACTCCTAAATTATGATTTATGCGGTGCAGAGCTTACTATAGCCGGATGTATCGGTATGTGTTATCTAGAGCCTATTGTTGATATTTATGATGATAACGACGAATTAATCCGTCTTGTCAGAGTAAATGAAAGCGATGCTCAGAAAATAGCAGAATACATAAAGAC
>JBKWUD010000062.1:0-6581 GCA_046989265.1 Eubacterium sp. | reverse complement strand
ATCTTCTTTAAGTGCATGTTCATTTATTTCCAGCACCTCAAAGCTGCGCTCACCCTGACCGAGTGATACTTTAATAACATCACCTATTTTGACATCATATGATGCACGGGCAGGCTTGCCGTTAACCTCAACCCTGCCGGCATCACAGGCTTCATTAGCTACGGTGCGGCGTTTTATAATTCGTGATACTTTTAAATATTTATCAAGTCGCATATAAACATTTCCAATCTAAAAAATCAGGGACTATCCATCAGATAGCCCCTTGAAAAGTTAAAATTCAATTACTTATTGATAGCATCCTTAAGAGCCTTACCTGCCTTGAATGCAGGAGCCTTTGATGCAGGAATTTCAATCTTTTCTTTAGTGCGAGGGTTAAGACCTGTACGAGCTGCACGCTCTTTAACATCAAATGTACCAAAGCCAACAAGAGCAACTTTTTCGCCTTCAGTAAGAGCTTCAGTAATAGCTTCTACAGTTGCTGTTACAGCTGCTTCAGCATCTTTCTTTGAGAGTTCTGCCTTTGCAGCTACAGCTGCTACGAGTTCTGTTTTATTCATAAATAGTTCCTCCATTGCCGATTACTCGGCATTTTTTATTTTCTTAGCCTCATCCCACAAGGAATTAAGCTCGTCAATTGAAGCTGATTTCATATCAATATCCTGTTCCTTGGCTAAACGCTCAACCTCTATAAATCTTGACATAAATTTATCGGTAGCACCGGTAAGTGCCTCCTCACTGTCAACATTGATAAAGCGGGCAATATTAACACAAGAAAACAATACATCGCCGAATTCATCTTCAATTTCAGACTTATCGCTGTGGGACATTGCTATTTTTAACTCATTTATTTCTTCATACAGCTTGTCCAGTGCGCCATCAACATTATCCCAATCAAATCCGATTTTTGCAGCCTTATGCTGTATTTTCTGTGCCCTCATAAGTGCAGGAAATTCACGGGGTACCTTTATCATTGACTCACTCTGTGATTTGATACCCTTGGTTTTAAGCTTAACCGCATCCCAGCTGTCCAAAGCCTCGGCAGTATTATTTGCAACAACCTCACCAAAAACATGGGGATGGCGAATAACAAGCTTTTTAACAATATCATTTGCGATATCGCTGAAGTCAAATGTTCCCTTTTCACGCTCCATTTCAGCATGGAGTGCTACCTGCAAGAGAACATCACCAAGTTCTTCCTTCAAAGCCTCAGAATCATCTTTATTTATTGCCTCAATAACCTCATAAGTTTCTTCAATAAAGTTCTTTTTTATTGATTCGTGAGTTTGCTCTCTGTCCCAAGGACAGCCACCCGGAGCACGCAGTGCAGTTACAATTGACACTAAATCATTGATATCATATTTATCTTTTAATTCAAAATCAACAGACATAACTGCCCTACCTCAATAAATGTTTACTTAGAAATGATACTATATTTTTGTCCGATTTTCAATAGTTTCAAGCATTTTTTTTGAAATTAATGGTAGAAAAAATCTCAGAAATTTTCAGCACCTTGCACATAAAACACAAAATACAGAAAATCGTGCAGTAAATAGCAATTTCAATCAATAACTTGATTAATATATTACAATTTAATGAAATATTAGAATAAATAATATTTGAGCAAAAATATGTAACAACGGCTACCATAAGCGGTTTAATAACTACATTTAATATGTCAAACTTAGTTTTAGTAACCTTACATACTATTCTGACATTCCATATCCACATAACAAAATAACCTGCTGCTCCGGATATAACCGAGCCGATCAAAACAAATTCTTTCCTGCTTACAAGTATTAAATTTAAAACGACTCTGATTGCACCTGAAACAACATAAGGTTTAATTGATTTTTGCGGACAGCCTATTGCCTGAACGGCAAAAACAGCCGTGCCTGCAAGTGAATAAAACGGAACAGTTAAAGCAAAATACTTTACCAAAGAATCACATCCGATTACTATATCAGGCGATGATGCCCCATAAAAAACAGAAAGGATGTCACTGCTGCACAGTGCAAGAAAAATACCGCCCAGTGCAGACAGCAGTGCAGTATATTTATAAATTGAATTAATAAGTGTACAAAGTCGCTCATTATTCTTCATTTCACAAGCTGAACTGATTGCAGGGACAGCACAAACACCAAGAGCCATAGTAACGCCCGGAATGAGATTCTTAAAATCAAGTGCTGTGCTTAGCAGACCATAAACATATGTAACGAAATCAGAAGATGAAATTTTGGCAGATGATAGACATTCAGCATAAGCTGTATACAAAATATCCTTATCTATATTACCCAAAGCATATTGAACTGTAGCTGTATCAAGGAACTGAAACACACTTTGTACAGCACAGCTTATCATAATCGGGAATGAAAAAGACAGCAGCTCTTTTTGAGCATCATGGACTGCAAAATTAGAATATTTTATGCCTTTTTCTCTGTTTATCAAATAATATACAAACAAATATATCAAGCTTACAAGTGAGCCCAGAGTTACTCCAAGCATTGCCGCTGCTGAGGTTATAGGATATATCATACTGAGAGCCTGTTCATCACTGCTGATACAGACACCCATAATTTCACCCGTTTCAATGTATGAATTATAAAGATAAACCATAGCTAACCTTGCAAAAATCAATCCAAAAACAAGCTTAAATACGGCCTCAAGCATTTGCGAAACAGATGTAGGGACCATGTTCATAAAGCCCTCATAATATCCGCGATATGATGCTGCCATACAGGAAAACAGTATACTTGGTGCAAGGACTAAAATAGTATAAATACTCTTTGGTGAAGATGCAATATAAACAGAATAAACTCTTGAAACTGCAAGCATTATGCACATACCTATTAAACCTACAACTGCAAACAATCTTCCTGAACCTTTTTTAAGGCTTAATATCATATGTGAATTGCTTTTTGCATTATATTTGCTGACAAGACGTGACAATGCGACGGGAAACGCACCCATAGTAATAGCATGAATCGGCATACATAAATTGTACGCAGCGGCAAAATAACCTCGCCCAACTGCACCTATAAAAGCTGTAAGCGGTATTTTATATACGGCGCCGATAATTTTTACTATAACAGATGTAATGAGCAGCAAAAAAGCTGAAGACAAGTATTTTGATTTAAGGCTCATATTATCACCTAACAAAAAAATAAAGCAATGCATAAAGCATTGCTTTAAATAATATTAAATATTAAACTGATTTATTACTCATCTGAACCTGCAACGGTAACCTCAATATCGTTTTCCTTATTCCCGGTATCGTTACGGCGCTCATTGCGTCGGGCTGCTTTTTCATACTGCTTAGCTTCCCTCTTTGACAAAGGCTCAATAAAAACTGCCTTCATCTCTTCAATTTCAGCATCAAGCAAATCAGCTCTGCTCTTTTGCAGCTGGATTTCCTCAACGCAGGCACGGAGTTCATCCTGATCAACCTGCTCGCCCTCATAAATCGCATATTGAAGCTTTCCATAATGCTCATAAGCCTTAACAAGCTTAGTCTTAGAATCTAATAATTCAATTTTCTTTTTGGAAATTTCAAGTCTTTCAGCACTTTTCTTTGCAGCATCTTCTGCATAAATTCTGGTTTTAGTCAAAACTTCTTCAAAATTGCCCTGCTTTGCGCTGTTAAGAACCTCATCTACTCCTGAAAATAAACCCACTGTTATCACCTCTTTGTAATAACATTATATTACAAACTGTATTCTTTTGCAATAGCATATTACAATTACATCTGATAAAAATCCAAAATTCGCTGTTTGCGCTTTAACATTTCATCAAAATTGTCTATATATTCATATGGATATTTATAATTATAAATTCTTTCAATATGACCTGTTGATTGATTTTTAAGCTTGGTGACAGCCCCGGCACCTGCTGCAAAAACAGTGTGAGTCTCATCCATCATATATACATTATAAAGACAATCATAACCTTTTCTGCACCAACCGACATTTTCAAGATTACCGAGCGACTTGCTCTGACGGTACATATAATACGGATAATATCCGCCGTTTTTCAGTGCCTCATATGAATAATTAATCATATCTGAAGCCGTATTTTTCAGTGACAAGTCATAATATTCATTTTCAGTAACAAGATAAGCACCGCTTTTAAGTGCCAGATTATGTACGGTAATTGACTCTGCACCTAACTCAACCGCTTTATCAATACTCGCTTTGAATGAATTAAGCGTATCGCTATTTAAGCCTGCAATAAAATCCATATTTATATTATCAAAACCGCAATCCCTTGCAAGTTCATATGCAGCAATTGTCTGCTTGCTTGAATGTTTTCTCCCTATATGTGCAAGAACTCTGTCATTAAAAGTTTGAGGGTTAATGCTTATTCTGCCTACATCGTGAGCTTTTAGTGTATCAAGTTTAGCTTTTGTAACGGTATCAGGTCTGCCGGCCTCAACAGTGTATTCCCGTAAAGCTGACAAATCAAAACTGTATTCAATTACTGAAAGTATTCTGTCAAGCTGCTCATCACTCAGCGTGGTTGGTGTTCCTCCGCCAAAATAGATTGTTTCAAGCCTTAAATTTAATTCTTTTGCAATCCTGCCATTAGCTATAAGTTCCCTGCAAAGCAAATCAACATAAGGCTCAATCAAATTTTTCGCATTTTGAATACTGTGTGAAACAAAAGAACAGTATGAACATCTTGTAGGACAAAACGGAATTGATACATAAAGAGAAAATGAATTTGTGCCGGAAAGCTTAATTATTTCATTTTCATGTCTCATAACCTCAAGAGCCAATTCAACTTTTTCAGGCTGAACCAGGTCGCTGATAAAGCGTTCTTTCGCCTTTTTCTCACCAAATTTTTCAACAGTTGCATGCATCAGTCTTGCAGGTCTCACACCATAGAGTATACCCCACGATGGATAAAAGCCTGTAATATCAGCTAAAACATTATACAGCAAAAGGGACATAGCGTGAGCCATATCCTCATTTTCATCAGCATAAATGCTTTTTAATGTGCTTTTTGAATACACCTTTGCACTTACTGTCAGTTTATTATTCTTCTTTATAGTATCAACAATTTTGTTATCCTCGCCATCAACATCAACCTTAATTTTTTCAAGCGGGAAGAACATTGTAGCTATTTTTTGAGTGTGATAACCAAAACTGTGGTTTATGTTTCTTAAAATCATAATTGCATATATGGATTATTTTTGCGTTCAAAATCTAAAACTGATTGGCTGTCGTGACCGGTCATTACTTTATAGTTACCGTCAAGTTCTTTAAGCCTTTTTAATGAACGAACTATTTCAGTGTCAGAGCCGCCCGGGAAATCAGTTCTTCCGCAGGAGCAATAAAATAAAGTATCACCTGTAAAAAGATAATTATCTGCAGCATAGCAAACACTGCCCTTGGTATGACCGGGAGTTGAAATAACCTTAATTTTTATATCACCAAATTCAATTATATCACCGTCAGAAACGATGATATCTGCCTCGGTATTGTTATGAGGTGCACCGCAGAAAACTGCAAGAGAAAGCTTTGAGGACGCAAGCATCGGCGCATCCTCAGCCGAGATGACAATACTGCAGCCGTATTTTTCTTTTACCGACTTTACACCGCCGATATGATCAAAGTGACCATGAGTTAAAAGGATATACTCTAAATCAGTATCACCGATTAAATCATGCATTTTATCATTATACTCAGGGCAATCAACGAGGGCGGATTTATTAGTTTTCTCATCAATTATAAGATAGCAGTTATTATTCATACTGCCAAAAACTGCGTTTTTAACAATCATCATTTCAATTCCTTACTGTCAAGAATTATGGTTACAGGTCCGTCATTCAAAATCTCAACCTGCATATCTGCACCAAATCTGCCGGATTCTACACTTTTCACGCCGGCTGCTCTAAGCTCCTGAATCAAATATTCATAAAGCGCATTCGCCTCGTCAGGAGGAGCAGAATCCGTAAACGAAGGGCGCCTGCCGTGTGAGCAGTCTGCACAAAGAGTGAATTGTGACACGACAAGCATTTCGCCATCAATATCAAGGCAGCTCAAATTCATTTTACCGTTTTCATCCTCAAATATACGAAGATTAGGAATTTTTTTTATGAGCTTATCAGCATCAGCACAAGTATCGCCCTTCCATACCCCCAGCAAAATCATTAAACCCCGCCTGCAGCTGCCGACAATTTCACCATCTATTTTCACATTAGAGTACTTGACTCTCTGAATAACAGCTTTCATATAAAATCCCTTCAGATTTTGATTTATAAATCTGACCTTTCAATTAAATAAACACCTTGAATTCTGTTCAGCATTTTTATTATAGCATCAAGATGCTCCTTGCCGTTTACGGCTATTGTCATTGTAGTAAGGCAATTGCCGTCATTAATTGGTCTTGCATTTATAGAATGAATTTTAACATGAGCACCTGCCATTGCGGTAGTTATATCAAGAACGACACCGTCACGGTCAATAGCATAAACATTAAGAGTTGAGCGTGCCTCGACTTTAATATTGCCATCCCAGCTTGCATTAACCCATCGCTCCGGTTCAGGTGAATTCTCTATATCGACAGGAACATTCTTACAATCC
>JBKWUD010000061.1:0-6650 GCA_046989265.1 Eubacterium sp. | reverse complement strand
GGATATTGGAGCTTCAACAGGAGGATTTACTGATTGCATGCTCCAAAACGGAGCCGTAAAGGTTTATGCTATTGATGTTGGATATGGACAGCTGGCGTGGAAACTCAGAACAGATGAACGGGTTATAAATCTTGAGCGTACGAACTTTCGCTATGTTACTAAGGAGCAGGTTCCTGATGAGATTGATTTTGCATCAGTTGATGTAAGTTTCATATCTCTTTATCATATTTTGCCCGTATTAAATCAAATGCTTTCTGATGATGGTGAGGCTGTATGTCTCATAAAGCCGCAGTTTGAGGCCGGTAAGGACAAGGTTGGTAAGAAAGGTGTAGTCAGAGATTTGACGGTTCATTTAGAGGTTGTTGAAAAAATTATTCATCTTGCTGTTGAAAATGGTTTTGATGTTAATGGACTTCAGTTTTCTCCCATTAAAGGTCCTGAAGGCAATATAGAATATCTAATTTATATTAAAAAATCAAACGAACCAAAGGTTTCATCTTATGTAGATGCAAAGGCTTTGGTAGACAAATCACATTCTGAATTGGACAAATAAAATGAAAATATCAGTTTTTCCAAATATAAATAATGATGGAATCAGTGAACTTACTGAAAGTATAGTAAGCACACTAAATACATTTGGTGTTGAAGTTAAAGTTGCGAATTGTAATGCAGATCCGTTTTCATTTGGAAATGAAAATGAATTGTTTTCTTACTGCGATATTGCCATTGCGGTCGGCGGTGACGGAACTACTCTCAATGTTGCTAAAAAAGCATCGATTTTAGGTAAGGCAACACTGGGAATAAATGCAGGAAGATTGGGCTTTATGAGCGGTCTTGAAAAGAATGAACTTAATCTTTTGGAATGTCTTGTTGAAAATAAATATTCCGTTACAGAGCGAATGATGCTTAAAACAGAAATAATAGAAAACGGCAATCTCCTCAGTACATATCATTACTTAAATGATGCAGTAATTTCCCGTGGCGACCTTGCAAGGCTGATAGATATTAATGTAACCAGTGAGGGAAGAGAGGTTACTAAGACCCGTGCTGACGGAATGATTGTTTCAACTCCTACAGGTTCAACAGCTTACTCAATGGCTGCAGGCGGACCGGTTTTGAGCCCGGATAATAAATGCTTTGTTGTTACACCTATTTGCCCGCATTCGCTTATTAACAGGAGTATTGTTTTTTCAAGTGACAAAATTATAACTTTATCAGTTGGCAATGATAAGAACAATAAATCCTTTTTGTCTATTGACGGTGAGCAATCTATACCAATTAATGCAGATACAAATATTGTAATCTCAAAGTCTCAGTATAACGCAAAGCTTATTAAGATTAAGCCGGACAACTTTTATGAAATACTTAATAAAAAGATTTTAGAGAGGAGAAATTAACTTATGAAAAAAAGACGACAGGCAAAAATACTTGAATTAATTTCTTCACATGATATAGAAACTCAGGAAGAACTTCAGTCCTTATTGCTTGATAATGGCTATGAAGTTACTCAGGCTACAATATCAAGGGATATAAAAGAACTTAGACTGGTAAAGGATTTATCCTCTAAGGGCAGATATGTGTATTCTACAGGCAAAGTTCACACTGAAAATATTACACATAGAGCAGGAGGTATTTTTGCAGAGAGCATTATCAGTATTGATTATGCACTTAATACTGTTGTGATTAAGTGCTTTTCAGGTATGGCTAATGCTGCTTGTGCTGCTATCGACTCTATGGATATTACTGAGGTTTTAGGTACTATTGCAGGTGACGATACAATTTTTGTTCTTTGCAGAACAGAGTCTGCTGCTATGAACTTTACAGAAAAATTGAGGGCAATGCTCGATGCTTAAATCACTAAATATAGAAAATATAGCTGTAATCGAAAAAGCGGATATTGAATTTTCAGACGGACTGAATGTTATGACCGGTGAGACCGGTGCAGGTAAGTCTATTGTTGTTGACGCAATTAATGCTGTTTTGGGTGAAAGGACTTCAAAGGATATTGTCCGTCATGGTGCAGATAATGCTATGGTTACAGCACTGTTTGATGAAATTAATGAAAATATTGTCAATAAATTAAAAGAAATAGGCATTGAAGCTGAAGAAGACAGCAGCTTAGTTTTGTCAAGACGAATCAGTTCACAAGGTAAATCCGTGTGCAGAATCAATGGAACAGTATGTACCGTTTCAATGCTTAAAGAACTTGGTGCTAATCTGGTTAATATCCATGGTCAGCACGATAATCAGGCACTTTTAAACCCTGACTATCATTATATGTTTGTAGACATGCTTGGCAATAATGATAAAATTTATAAAGATTATAAAGAAAATTTTAAAGAACTGCTTTCCATTCGCCGCAGACTAAAAACACTTACTGCTGATGCAGATACAAAAGATAAGCAATTAGAGCTTCTTGATTATCAGATTAATGAACTTACACAGGCTGAAATTAAACCGGGCGAATGGGACGAGCTTAAAACACGCAAAAATATTGTTTTAAATTCCCAGTCAATTATTAATGCTTTGAATTCAACTCTTTCCGTTATTAACGGAAATGACGAAGAGTCAGGAATTCAGACAATACTTGCATCATCTTCCCGTGAAATCGAAAATATTAAAAGCATGGATGATGACATAAAAGCAATTTTTGATAAGCTGGATGAAATTATAGAGCAGTTAGAAGTTTTAAAAGATATGTTAAGCAAAAAGCTTGACAGCATTGATTTTATCCCAGACGAATTGGAAAAAATTGAAGAAAGACTTGAATTACTTTATTATTTTTCAAATAAGTATGGCGAAACAGAGCAGGATATGTTAAACTATCTTGACGATGCAGTTTGCCGCCGCAATTCTATAGTTAATTCAGATGAAGAGCTTGAATATCTTAATCTCGAATATGACAAAGCACTTGAAAAAACAATTGAGTCTGCGGATGCTTTATCTTCTTATCGAAAGAGTCTTGCCGCTCAGCTTGAAAGTGATGTTAAGGAGCAGCTGGAATTTTTGGACATGCCGAAAATTCAGTTTATCGCTCTGTTTGAAAAAGGCAATCTTTCTTCAAATGGATATGATAAAGTGGAATTTCTTATATCAACTAATGTTGGAGAGCCTCCGAAGCCGCTGGCAAAAATAGCGTCCGGGGGTGAATTAAGCCGAATAATGCTGGCTATCAAAAATATTATTGCGAAGCATGACAGTGTTGACACGCTTATTTTCGACGAAGTGGATACAGGTGTTTCAGGCAGGGCAAGCCGCAAAATAGGCTTAAAGCTGAAAAGTGTTTCCGAACATACGCAGGTTATTTGTGTTACACATTCTGCTCAAATTGCAGCAGCTGCTGATAACCATCTTCTCATAAAGAAACAATATAAAGATGAAAGAACTTACACTAATGTCCGGACTCTTGATTTTGATGCACGCAAATATGAACTGGCACGCATAATGGGCGGACTTGAGATTACTGATACTCTGCTGAAATCTGCAGAAGAATTATTAAATGAAAACTAAGCTATTGGAGGATATATAAATGGGTGTATATGAAGAATTAATTGAGCGTGGACTGATTGCTCAGGTTACTGATGAAGATCAGATTCGTGATTTGGTGAATAACGGCAAGGCAGTATTTTATATTGGTTTTGATCCTACTGCCGATTCACTCCATGTTGGTCACTTTATGGCTCTTACCCTTATGAAACGACTGCAGGAGGCGGGCAATAAGCCTATTGCACTTATCGGCGGCGGTACAGCTATGATTGGTGATCCATCAGGCAAAACCGATATGCGCAAGATGATGACCAGAGAAACAATTGAGCATAACTGTAAATGTTTTAAAAAGCAGATGTCTAAATTTATTGACTTCAGTGATGATAAAGCACTTATGGTTAACAACGCCGACTGGCTGCTTGATTTGAAGTATGTTGATGTTCTCCGCGAGGTTGGAGCATGCTTTTCTGTTAATCGTATGCTCTCTGCTGAATGCTATAAGCAGAGAATGGAAAGAGGGTTGTCTTTCTTGGAATTCAACTATATGATTATGCAAAGCTATGACTTCTACACCTTGTATCAGAAATACGGCTGTAATCTTCAATTTGGCGGTGACGATCAGTGGAGTAACATGATAGGTGGTATGGAACTTGTCAGAAGAAAACTGGGCGGTGATGCAAACGCTATGACAATCACTCTTCTTCTTAACTCAGAGGGCAAGAAGATGGGTAAGACCGAAAAGGGAGCTGTTTGGCTTGATCCTGAAAAGACCAGCCCATATGAATTTTATCAGTACTGGAGAAATGTTGCTGATGGTGATGTAATTAAGTGTATGAAGCTTCTTACATTTCTTCCTCTTGAAACAATTAACGAGTATGCAAAGCTTGAGGGAGCTGAATTGAATAAAGCTAAGGAAGTTCTTGCATTTGAGCTTACTAAGCTAGTTCACGGCGAGGAGGAAGCACTTAAAGCTGAAACCGCTGCTAAAGCACTTTTTGCAGGCGGAGCCGATGACAGCAATATGCCTTCGACTGCAATTGATGAAAGCGACCTTGAGGATGGAAAAATCACTGTTCTTGCTTTGATGATTAAAGCAGGTATGATCAAGTCAAACGGTGAGGGCAGACGCCTTATTCAGCAGGGCGGTATCAGTGTTAACGATAATAAAATCAATGACGTATTTACTGCAGTATCTGAGGAAGACCTTGCAAATTCAGTAATTATTAAAAAAGGCAAAAAGGTATTCCACAAGTTCACATTATAATAAATTTGAAAAAACTATTTTATGTTTATTAAAACCGGGAATTTCCCGGTTTCATTTTTGTTGATTAATTACAATATATGTGATAAACTAATTTTAATAATGTTTATTGGTGATAGTATGACAAATATTGAAGATAAAATTAATAATCTAAGAGAAACGCTCCGTTATCACTCTGAACGATATTATAACGATGATGCTCCTGAAATTGAGGATTACGAATATGATATGATGATGCGTGAACTCAAAAGACTTGAGGATGAGCATCCTGAGTATGACACACCCGACAGTCCCACCAAGCGAGTGGGCGGCAAGGCAGATAATTCATTTGAAAGTGTAGTCCATGCTGTTCGTATGGAATCTTTGCAGGATGCATTTTCAAAAGAAGAAATTTTTGATTTTGATAAGAGAGTTAATGAAACTGAAGATAATATTGAATATGTTGTTGAGCCAAAAATTGATGGTCTTTCAGTAAGCCTTGAATATGTTGACGGTGTATTCAGTAGGGGCTCTACCCGCGGTGACGGTGATACAGGTGAGGATGTTTCAGGAAATCTCAGAGTAATTCATAACATTCCGCTTAAACTTAGCAGACCTATTCCTTTTATTGAAGTAAGGGGAGAGGTCTATATGCCGAAAAAGAGTTTTGACAGAGTAGTTGACCGACAACTGATTAATAACGAAAAACCATTTAAAAATCCAAGGAATGCGGCTGCAGGATCACTCAGACAAAAGGATAGTGCTGTAACTGCAACCCGTGGTCTTGATATATTTGTCTTTAACATTCAGCAAATTGAGGGAGTTCAGCTTGATTCTCACAAGCAGAGTCTTGATTTTCTCAAGGAATTAGGTTTTAATACAGTTCCTTTCTATGAAAGGGCAGAAAGCATTGAAAAGGCATTTGAGTTTGTGGAAAAAATCGGTGATATGCGTGGAGATCTTGAATTTGATATTGACGGTGCAGTAATCAAGGTCGATAATTTTGCTGCTCGTGACAGACTTGGCTCAACCTCAAAATTCCCAAAATGGGCTGTTGCCTTTAAATATCCTCCTGAAGAAAAGCAAACAAGACTTATAGATATTGAAATTGCTGTAGGCAGAACAGGCGTGTTGACTCCTACGGCAGTTCTTGAGCCTGTTCACCTGGCAGGTACTACTGTATCCAGAGCAACTCTTCATAACCAGGATTTTATTAATGAAAAGGGGATTAATATAGGCGATACCGTGACTGTCAGAAAGGCAGGGGATATTATCCCGGAGGTGCTTTGTGTTAATCAGAAAGGAAGCCTTGGTATATTTGAATACCCTGATGTATGTCCGTCATGCGGCGAAAGTGTTGTCCGTGAGGAGGGTGAGGCAGCGATAAGATGCATTAATCCTGAATGCCCTGCACAGCTGCTTAGAAATTTAATCCATTTCTGTTCCCGTGATGCTATGGATATTGAAGGGTTAGGTCCGTCAATAATTGAAACCTTTGTAAATGAAGGTATGATTGAAAAGGTTACAGATATTTATCATCTGGATAAACAGGCTATAGCACAGCTTGACGGCTTTAAAGAAACAAGTGCAAACAATATTGTTACCTCAGTAGAAAACAGTAAAAACAATGATTTGGGAAAGCTTGTGTTTGCTCTTGGTATTCGTCATATCGGCGCCAAAGCTGCAAAGCTGCTAAGTGATAATTTTAAAAATATTGATAATATTATGAATGCTTCTGCAGATGCGATTCTTGAAATTGACGGATATGGCAGAATCATGGCTGAGTCTGTAGTTGATTTCTTTAAAAATGAAAGTGCAAAAGAGCTTATTAATGAGCTAAAGGCTGCCGGTGTTAATATGCAGTCAAAGACTGTGATAAAAGATAACCGCTTTGAAGGTATGACCTTTGTTTTAACGGGTACAC
>JBKWUD010000060.1:0-7434 GCA_046989265.1 Eubacterium sp. | reverse complement strand
GTATGTCTTTTAATTGTTGCAGTAATTGTTGTAATTTTTACACCTATAAGCAAAAAAATCGGCGAGCTGCAGGCTAAAAGACAGATTGATAACAACCGTCTTCACAGAAGAGCCGATTACTTCGCTCGTATATTCTATCTTCAGGATTACTGCAAAGAAATCAGAATGAATGATATTAAGCCACTGCTTATTGACAGATATAATGAAGCTGCCGATGATGTAATTGAAAACCAAAAAAAGTATGTTGGAAAGATAGATTTCATATATTTCTTCCAGGAAACGGGTGTTCAGATTTTAGGCTTTATGTTTATACTTCCGCTTTATCTTGGATACTGCGTATTAAAAACACATACCCTGAGTGCAGGCGATTTTGTTGCTACCTTCAACGGTGCATTCTCAATTGCAAGTTCATTTTCATTTCTTACTGTCGGTGTAGTGCGTACTTTCTCTGAGCGTGCAAAGCTGATTGAAAAATACAGAGAATTTTTACACAGAGATAAAAAAATTCTTGATGGTGAAAGCATTGCCGAAATAACCGAGCCAAAGGAAATTAAACTTGAGAATGTAGGCTTCACATACCCGGGCAATGACGAGCCGACCCTAAAAAACATTAATATTACTCTGCATCCTAAAGAAAAAATTGCCCTTGTTGGCTACAATGGAGCAGGCAAAACCACACTAACAAATCTTTTACTCAGACTATATGATGTAACCGGCGGCAAAATCACAATTGATGGTACGGATATCAGAGATGTAACCGTTCAATCACACCGTAACAGATTTGCTGCAGTATTTCAGGACTTTCAGATTTTCTCGGCATCACTGGGTGAAAATGTTGCACTTGACCTTGACTTCGATTATAAAAGGGCTGAAAGTGCATTAAAACACAGCGGCTATGAAAAAAAAGCGGCAAACGGAATGGATTCTCAGCTGCTTCGTGAATTTGATGACAACGGCATAATGATGTCAGGCGGTGAAAGCCAGAAGGTAGCAATAGCAAGAGCTTTTTACAAAAATTGTCCGTATGTAATTCTTGATGAGCCTTCTGCAAATCTTGACCCTATTGCAGAATACAAGCTTAATCAGGCAATGATTGAGGCAGCGCAGGATAAAACCGTTGTATTTATTTCGCACAGACTTTCAACAACCGTTAATGCAGATAAAATATATGTTATGGAAAACGGTGAAATCATTGAACAAGGCTCGCACGATGAGCTCATGGCACAGAACGGAACATATGCATATATGTTTAATCTGCAGGCAGAAAAATACCAAACCGGAGTTTAATAATGAAAAAAATATCGTTAAACAGCAACTACACTATGTCTGCAAATGATGGATGGCTTTGCTGTACAGACCTCCCCTGTTCTGACTTTGGAGCACTAATTAAGTACTGTAGCTATGACAATCCATTGGTTTGTAAAAATCCCGAAAAGATTGTTGAAAATATCGGGAACAGCGATTACTTTTTTGAAAGTGAATTTGTACTTAGCGGTGAAGAAATGGAATATGAGCATATTATGCTTTGCTGTGATAAAATTGATACTCTATGCAAATGCTACATTAACGGCAAACTTGCATTCGAAAGCAGCAATGCATATATTCCTGTTAAAACCGAGGTTAAACCGCTGCTGATTGCAGAAACAAATAAAATCCGTTTTGAGCTTGCCGGTGCAGTCAGCTATATTCAAAGAAAGCAAAAAGATAATCCCTTAATAAAAAACAACAATGGTATTGACGGGGCCGCATATATACGCAAGCCTGCCTGCCATTTCGGTTGGGACTGGGGACCGTGCGTACCCTATAAATACATAGGCAATGTTGAAATACAGTGCTATAACACAAAAATCGAGGACATATCAATTAAACAGGAATTTAAAAACGGCTGTGTATGTGTATCCGTTTATGCAGAAAATATGAATGAATGCTATATTATTTCTCCTGATGGTGACAAATTTGTTTCTGATGATTTTACATTCAAAATTAATAATCCAAAGTTATGGTACACCCGTGATTTAAGCGAAACAAATACTCAGCCGCTGTATACTGTTATAATAAAAAATGACGAGATGACTGTTGAGAAAAAAATCGGACTTCGCACTATTAAGCTTAATCAGTCAAAGGATGAATACGGAACTAATTTTCAATTTGTTCTGAATGGCAAAAGAATATTTGCAAAAGGAGCAAATGTAATTCCCTTTGCCGCAATACCCGAGGATGCAAACGACAGCACCGTTGACTACTACCTTGATTTATGCGTTAAATCTAATTTTAATATGCTGAGAATCTGGGGCGGCGGTGATTATGCGAGTGAATATTTGCTGAGCCGCTGCGATGAGCTTGGTATTTTAGTATGGCAGGACTTTTGCTACGCTTGCTTAATGTATCCGTTTTATGAAACGGATTTCCTGCAAAATTGTTTGAAAGAGGCTGAATATCAGGTAAAACGAATGACCGCTCATCCATGCCTTGCATTGTGGTGCGGTAACAACGAGCTTGAGGCAATGTTTTCATATCTTCCGAAGAATAGTAAAATAATGAAAGCATATACTGAATTTTTTTATAAACAATTACCGGAATGTATAGATGGACTTACAGATGTTGACTACATACCTACCTCTCCGCTCGGTGAAAAGCCTTTCAGCAAAAATACAGCTGACAGTGTAGGCGACACCCATATGTGGAATGTATGGCACGGATTAAAACCTCTGGATTATTACAGAAAGCGTTACACACGCTTTTTATCCGAATTCGGATTAGAATCACTTCCATCTATAAATGCCATCCGGGAATTTGCAGAGGATAAGGATTTTGATTTAAAATCCGACGCATTTATGAGCCATCAAAAATGTGCAGGCGGTAATCAAAAAATGCTCTTTTATTTAAAAGAACGATTTGATGAACCAAAGCATTTCAACGATTTGCCATACCTTACCGGAATTGTGCAGGCAGAATGCGTTGAAAATGCTGCAGAACATTTCAGGCAAAACAAAGGGCAATGCAACGGAGCCTTATTCTGGCAATTAAACGATGTATGGTGCTGTCCCAGCTGGTCATCTGTTGATTTTACGGGTGTTCCGAAAGCTTTGATGTTTAAAGCAAAGCAATTTTTTGCTCCCGTTGCAATAAGCTATAGTGACGGTAAATTATATATTCATAACGACACTATGTATGACAAGCAGCTTAAAATCAGGATTATTATTATGAACGGTGAAAAGGTTAAGCTTGATATTATCAAAAACGTGAGCGTCAAGGCTGACAGCACAGTTCAGTTTGCGAATCACACACTTGATAACGGTGATGTACTGAAAGCATCTTTCAATGGTAACTCATATTACTTTGATAATGTTAAAAAGCTTGAACCTGCAGAAATCAAAATTTTTCCTGCTGAAAACGGAATCATATTAAAATCAAGCAAATATGCAAGGAATATATTTATAGATTGTGATGATTTGCTTGAAGATAATTATTTCTGTATTTTGCCGAATGAGGAAAAATTTATTCGCTATAACAGCAGTATTGAAAATATAAGTGTAAAATGTGAAAACAATATTGAGTTCAAGGGCAATAAAATAAAAAAGGCTTTAAGCAGATTCCTTTACCGCCTAAAGCCAATGAATATTGCCAATGCATTTTACTATGAATATAATTAATAAACACAAATAAAGGGTGTCCTTTAGGACACCCTTTAAATATTACCAATAGACAGCTTATACAATACCTTGAGCCATCATAGCATCTGCAACTTTTTCAAAGCCTGCAATATTTGCACCGGCAACGAAATCGCCATTCATGCCATAACGCTTAGCAGCAGCATCCATATTATGATAGATGTTTTGCATAATCTCTTTAAGTCTTGAATCTACCTGCTCAAAAGTCCAAGAGCTCCTTACACTGTTCTGGCTCATCTCAAGCGCTGATGTTGCAACACCGCCTGCATTTGCAGCCTTACCAGGAGCAAAGAGAATACCATTTTGCTGGAGATATTTTGTAGCTTCAAGAGTAGTTGGCATATTAGCACCCTCAGCAACTGCAATAACACCGTTTTCAACAAGCATTTTTGCATCATCTATAGTAAGCTCGTTCTGAGTTGCGCAAGGAAGAGCCACATCACACTTAATCTGCCATACTCCTCTGCCCTCGTGATATTCAGCACTCGGACGAGCAGCAGCATACTCTGTAAGTCTTGCTCTCTTAACCTCTTTTATCTCCTTAAGAAGAGCAATATCAATGCCCTCTTTATCATAAATCCAGCCTGTTGAATCAGAAACAGTAACTACTTTTGCACCAAGCATCTGTGCTTTCTCTGCAGCATAAATAGCAACATTACCTGAACCGGAAATACAAACGGTCATACCCTTAATATCATAACCATTTGATCTGAGCATTTCATCAGTAAGATAAAGAAGACCATAGCCGGTAGCCTCTGTTCTTGTAAGAGAACCGCCGAATGACAAACCTTTACCTGTGAGAACGCCCTCATATCTGCCCTGAATTCTCTTATATTGACCGAACATATAGCCGATTTCTCTTGAGCCTGTACCGATATCACCTGCAGGTACATCAGTATCAGCACCGATAATCTTGCAAAGCTCTGTCATAAAGCTCTGGCAGAACATCATAATCTCTCTGTCGCTCTTACCCTTAGGGTCAAAGTCAGATCCGCCTTTACCGCCGCCAATAGGAAGACCTGTAAGTGAGTTTTTGAAGATTTGCTCAAAGCCTAAAAATTTAACAATACCTAAATTAACGCTTGGGTGGAGTCTGAGACCGCCCTTGTATGGACCGATTGCAGAGTTAAACTGAACACGGTATCCGCGGTTTACATGAACCTGACCCTTGTCATCAATCCATGGAACACGGAAACGGAGAATTCTTTCAGGCTCAGTAAGTCTTTCAAGAAGAGCTACTCTACGGTACTTTTCCTCGTTCTTTTCAATTACAGGTCTGAGTGAATTTAAAACTTCATTAACAGCCTGTAAAAACTCAGTCTCATTGTAATCTTTTTTGTTGAGATATTCCAATACCTCATCTACATATGACATACTTTTCCCTCTTTTATAGTTTATTTAGTTTTGAAAAAACTGTAAATAATGATACCACAAAATCTTTTTCTTGTCGATATATTTTTATAAATTTTCATAAAAAATGTAAAAAATTACATTTTCATAAGATTATCTGTATGGATTGAATAATATTTTTATCGAATTACGATATATTTTTATTGACATATTGTTATATTTATGTTACATTATAGTCAGAAAGGTTACAAAATAATCCAATCGGAGGTTACATATATTATGAGTAAAAAATCTATATCAATTTCAGTTAAGTCAATGATTGTATTGCTTGTGCTTACAGGTATTGCCTGCTGCATTATGATGAATAGAATAATCAACTATATTCTTCCCGGTTTCAGTGGTACTACTCATTACTGCTGGCTGATTTTCATAATCACCTGTGCAGTTCCCTGCTTTTGTGCACTCATACCTGCATGGATTATTTCAAGCAATATCCGTGACGGCAAATCATTCTGTCTTTCAAACGTTAAGCATATGAAGGAAATCGGCATACTAATGACAATTGATACAATATTAGTTTTTGTTATGAACATTGTTTTTTATATACTCAAAATGTCATTTCCCGCATTATTTGTTGCATTTTTCTTAATATTTGCAATATTCTTTTCAATATCCGTTTGTGCCTTTGCACTTTCATCTCTAATCAGAAACGCAAGCGAGCTTCAGGATCAAAGCGATTTAACAATATAAGATAAGGCAGGTAAATTAAATGGAAGATAAAATTATTTTCAATATAGATGTTATGCTTGCCAAACGCAAAATGAGCGTAACTGAGCTTTCGGAAAGAGTTGGAATAACCATGGCAAACATATCCATACTAAAAAACGGAAAGGCAAAAGCAATTAAGGTATCAACTCTTGCAAAGCTTTGCAAAGCACTTGATTGCCAGCCGGGGGACCTTTTAGAATACAGAGAGTCAAACAATGATTAGGGTGATTAAACCATTTATGAAAACCTTACTTATTATTATAGGAATAATCGTATTCATAATATATGCATGTCCGCTCATTGCCGGAATACTCAATGCAGGCAATTTATTCGGTATGGGTGTTGGTGCAATATTTATCTTAATCGGTATTATATATAACAGGCTTACCGAGTATATATCAGTTCATAACGCTGTAAAGCCTGTTTTAATTGCAGTATTAATAGCCGCACTGGCTTTTGCAGTTGTATTTTTTGCAACTTTGTCCGGCATAGTAAGTTCTTCAAAATACAGTGCTGAAAATCAGACGACAGTAGTTGTGCTTGGCTGCCGTGTCCGCGGTGATGTGCCAAGTCTGCAGCTCAGTAAAAGATGCAGTGAGGCTGCAAAATATCTGAACGAGCATCCTGATGCAGTTGCAATACTGGCAGGCGGTCAGGGTCCTGATGAAAACATCAGTGAAGCTGAATGTATGTATAATCTCATAACAAAAGAAGGTATTGAAAGCAGCCGGCTTTACATTGAAAACAGTTCAACCAGCACTGACGAAAACATTAAATTCAGTAAACAGATAATTGATAAGAACAGACTAAGTACTGATATTGTAGTTGTCAGTTCTGAATATCACTTAAAGCGTGCTGAAATGATCTGCGAAAAGAACGGTCTTAAAGCTGCCTCTATTCCTGCAAAAAGCAGCTTTTATTCTCTGCCTACTTTCTATACAAGAGAAGTATTCGGAGTCTGGGCTCAATGGTTAGAGGTATAGTAAATATGATTTATTTTATAAAACAATTTTTGGTTACTGCCGCAATTGCTATCCCTATATATTTGATAATACGCAGACCATGGCGCTTTAAAGATAAAAGAGAATGGGTGCTCGGTGTATTTATTATCTATTTAATATGCTTATTATCTCTCACGCTTAAAGGTACATACGATGTTCCGTCTGTTATGATTCAAAGAGGAATAGAAAAAATTCAAACTCCGAACGGTATTCATCTCAAGCCGTTTGAAATGATAATAGGATTCACCAGGTGGAATAATCCGGAAGTGTTTTTTATCAATGTTACTTGTAATATAATAATTTTTATTCCATGGGGTTTCGGTCTGCCGCTATTGTGGAAGAAAGCTCAAAAAATCACACTGCTGCTCCCCCTATGTCTTGCCTTAACGGTATTTATTGAATTTTTTCAGATATTCATTGGCAGAAGCACGGATATTGATGATGTTATACTTAATTTTACCGGAGGATGCATAGGAGCAGTAATATATTTTATTACTGCTAAAATAATCCCTAAAATAAAAAAGCTTTCAAAATAAAAAACTATTGACTTTTACCCGGGGTTAAAATTTATAATGAGAATAACTTAAAGGTTAATCGTACTTAATTTTAGAAATTTCTACCGAAAGTAGACAAAATCTATTAGT
>JBKWUD010000059.1:0-7452 GCA_046989265.1 Eubacterium sp. | reverse complement strand
CGGTCTGCCGCATTCGTTTTCATAATCAATCAAAAAACATGCCATTTTATTTTTTCTTCCTGTTTTTCCCATAAAAAATATGCACCTCCAAAAGTTGTCTAACTTTTGGGGTGCATATCAGTAGCCATGCTGTTTTTATTATGAATACGATTAAAGTCCTGCTTTTTCTGCAATATACTTTCTTGCTTTAACGGCATATTCAAACGGGTTAGCCTTAGCAGGATCCTGCTCAGCTTCAACTACAACCCAGCCCTCATAGTTATTCTCAGCAAGAATATCAAAGATAGGCTTGAAATCAACATCGCCGTCACCGGGAACTGTGAATACACCTGCACGGACTGCATCAAGAAAGCTCATATGCTCAGGAACTACCTGATTATTATAAACATCAAGGCGGACATCCTTAAGGTGAACATGCTTAACTCTGTTAACATATTTCTTAAGAACAGGAACAGGGTCAATACCTGCGAAGGTAAGATGACCTGAGTCGAAAAGAAGATAAACAAGGTCAGGGTCAGTAAGCTCCATAAGCTTATCAATTTCTTCAACAGTCTGAACACCTGTACCCATATGATGATGAACTGTAAAATACATACCCTTTGACTTAGCATAAGCACCCATTTCATTAAAGCCCTTAGCAACTACAGCCCATTCTTCATCAGTATAATATGGCTTTTCATCAAGGATTGACTTGGTAAGATCTCCCTGAATTGAATTGCCCTGCTCAGATGCACCGATAACCTTTGCACCCAGCTTATAAAGCTTATCACAGTGAGCCTTAAAAGCCTCAATTGTTTCCTCATAAGGCTTTGAAGTAAGATAAGATGAGAACCAAGCGTTACAAATCTGAAGTCCCCTGATATCAAGATAAGGCTTTAAAACATCAGGATCAGCAGGATATTTGTTACCGATTTCTGAGCCTTTAAAGCCTGCAAGTGCCATTTCGGAAATGCACTGCTCAAATGTATTTTCTGCACCAAGGTCAGGCATATCATCATTCGTCCAACCGATTGGAGCAATAGCAAGTTTTACTTTATTTGGATCAAGCATGATTTATTCCTTTCAGTCAAAAAATTGAAAATTAATAATTTATGGTGCTTACGCATGTATAATAAAATGCTGTCTGCAAAGCCATAATCTTATCTTTTCATTTTATATTAATAATCAAATGTTTCTTTAATATGCGCTTGCATATCATCATAAGCTGCGGCAACAGTTTCACTCTTTGAAACCTCTGCAACGCCGACTCTCCACCACGACTCAAATCCCGGAGTCATAGTCTTTGGAAGAACTTTAATATCAAACAGCACAGACTTGGTCTGCTTCTTCGCATCCTCAAGTGCTGCTTTGAGTTCATCGGATGTTCTGATAGTATAGCCTTTTGCACCGTAACCCTCTGCAATTTTTGCAAAGTCAACATCAATTTCATCACCGTCAAGCATTCCTGTTACAGGATTTCTTGCACGGAATACTGTGCCGAATGTATCAGTTCCCTGATTGTTCTGAAGGTTTTCAATACAACCCCAGCCCATATTATCAAACAGGCAAACATTTATCTTCAAGCCCTCTTGGAGAGCAGTATAAAGCTCACTGTGACCCATTAAGAATGAGCCGTCACCACAGAAAGTATAGACCTCTGCATCAGGCTTTGCAAGCTTGGCACCTAAAGCACCGTTAACCTCATAACCCATGTTTGAATAACCATATTCCATATGATATGTTCCGCGAGCCTTAGGTCTGAATAATCTTTGCATATCGCCCGGGAGTGAGCCTGCTGAACCGAGAGCAATATCCTCATCATCCATAAACTCGTTTATGATTCCGAGAGCAAGAGTCTGGTTCAAACCGCCTTCCAGCTCTGTTGAATAATAATCATCAACAATAGCATCCCATTCTTTCTTGGCTGCTGCGATTTCATCAGTATATTCAGTCTTGTATCCCTCACAGGAATCAATAAGTGCAGTGAGAGTTTCTCTTGCATCGGCAACAATTGCCTCAGCATCCATTTTATAAGCATCAAACGGGCAGATATTAATACCGAGAACCTTTCTGTTCTCATTAAACAGCCACTTTGATGATGTTGTAAAGTCAGAAAATCTTGTACCTACACCTATTACAAGATCCGCATCTCTTCCTATAACATTAGCAGCTTTGCCGCCTGTTACACCAATACCGCCGAGATTGAGAGGATGATCCCAATTGACCATACTTCTGCCAGCCTGTGTTTCAGTGATAGGAATATTATATTTTTCTGCAAATTCAAGAAGCTGCTTTTCAGCACCTGAATATCTTACACCGCCGCCGCAAACAATTATAGGCTTTTCAGCTGATTTAATAAGCTCTGTAGCACGATCAAGCTGTGAAGTGCTGACAGGTCTTCTGTCAATATGCCATACTCTCTTTTGGAGAAAATGCTCAGGATAATCATAAGCCTCACCCTCAACATCCTGAGGCATAGCAAGACAAACTGCACCTGTATCTGCAGGATCAGTAAGAACACGCATAGCATTAAGGCAAGCAGTCATAAGCTGCTCCGGACGGAGAATTCTGTCAAAATAGTGGCAAACGCCCTTGAAAGCATCTGTTACTGTTCTGCCGTAATTATCAAAGAATTCTGCCTGCTGAAGAACAGGGTCAGGCTGACGGCAAGCGAAAGTATCACCCGGAAGAACAAGAAGCGGTATTCTGTTGGCAGTTGCACAGCCGCAAGCTGTTACCATATTTGTAGCACCGGGGCCGATTGATGACACGCATGGAATTATGGCTTTTCTGTCCATTTGCTTAGCATAGCGTGCGGCAAGAGCCTATCTCATTCTTACCCTGATAAAATTTAAGATTATGACCACCCTGTTCAAGTGCCTGACCGACACCTACAACACAGCCGTGACCAAAGATACCGAACATACCGGAAACGAACTTTGTTTCAACTCCGTCAACCTCGATATACTGATTGTCAAGGAACTTAACAAGTGCCTGTGACATTGTAAGTCTTTCTCTCTTCATTTAAGTACCTCGTTAATATGTAAAATTATGCCTCAATTTCTGAAAGCTTAACAGGTCTGTGCTCTGCAACAGAAAGCTTTGCAGCAAGACCGAGACGGAGTGCTTCAAGACCATCGTTAACAGTAGTCTTTGTAGGAACATCGTTCTGAACCGCATTAATGAATTCTGTCATCTCATCTGTAAATGACTGCATGTATCTCTCAAGGAAGAAATAGAGAGGTTTGTCAGTTACATTACCGTTTTCATTAATATATGAAACATTTGTAGGAGTATCATTTGCAGCAGAAGCCTGACCTGCTGAGCCGAATACCTCAAGTCTTTGATCATATCCATAGCAAGCCTTACGGCAGTTGTCTATAACACCGATTGCACCGCTCTTGAATTTAAGAGCAACAAGTGCAGTATCAACATCGCCTGCTTCGCCGATTGCAGGATCAACCATAACGGTTGCGTTAGCATAAACCTCTTCAACCTCGCCGCCGATGAAACGAGCCATATCAAAATCATGAACAGTCATATCAAGGAAAATACCGCCTGATACCTTAACATAATCAATTGAAGGCGGTTCAGGGTCACGTGATGTGATTTTTATTGTCTGAAGATTGCCAAGTCTGCCATCATTTGCCATAGCCTTAATGGCTGCAAAATTGTGATCATATCTTCTGTTAAATCCGATTTGAAGTTTAACGCCAGCTTTTTCAACAGCAGCAATAACTTTCTTAATCTTAGCAATTGTTAAATCAACGGGCTTTTCACAGAAAATGTTTTTGCCTGCCTCAGCAGCTTCGCAAGCAATATCAGCATGAGTATCAGTTGATGAGCAAATGAGAACTGCATTAATTTCAGGATTGTTTAAAATCTCATGATAATCCTGATATGCATTTGGAATACCAAGCTCAGCTGCGACCTTCTTTGCACCGTCAACATAAATGTCGGAAATTGCAACGATTTCAGCCTGAGGAATATGGTATGTAATTGATTTTGCGTGTACCTGACCGATGCGGCCTGCACCGATTATACCTACTTTAAGCTTTTCCATAAATTAATTACCTCACAATGTTTTTATGTGTGATTTTAACAACCTCACACTATCGGATTTATTTTATCATAGTATTTTGTTGATTGCAATATTACAAATAAAAATATTATAAAAAATAAGAGCATCAAAAGATGCTCTTAAATCATATTTCATGGCGGCTTTTAACTTTAAGCCGCTCCATTGCCCTTGAAAGGTCGGCTTGAGATTGATGGTATTCATAAATCGACTGCTTTTGGCGCAGCTTTTCCTGTGCTCTTTCCTTTGCTTCATGCGCTCTTCGTGCATCAATTTCATCAGGAAGTTCAGCTGATATACAAACAACATTTGCCTCATTATCAAAATATTCAATAAATCCGCTGCCGATAAAAGCCTCAATTATTTCGCCATCAGCAGGCGTTATTTTCATTTCACCGAATTCAATTGGTGCAACTACATTTTCATGATTGGCAAGAAAACCCTTCAATCCGCCGTCAGCTAAAGGGAGAACAAGCTGCTGACATTCCCCATCAAAAAACACCTTGTTTGAGGCAACGACTTTAAGCTTGAATGTATTCATAAAATCACCTCATTAAAGTGTTTTCGCCTTTTCAATTGCATCATCAATTGTACCGACATTGAAGAATGCCATCTCAGGCAAATCATCCACTTCACCGTCAACAATCGCCTTAAATCCGCGTATTGATTCCTTAAGCGGAACATAGACACCCTTTAGACCTGTAAAGGTTTCGGCAACATGGAATGGCTGAGATAAAAACTTTTCAAGCTTTCTTGCACGGTATACAGCAAGCTTATCCTCATCAGAAAGTTCTTCCATGCCGAGGATCGCAATGATATCCTGCAGTTCCTTATACTTTTGAAGATATTCCTGAACCTTGCGCGCAACCTCATAATGTTCCTCACCTACCACATCTGCCTCAAGAATACGGGAGTTTGACTCAAGAGGATCAACTGCAGGATAGATACCCTTTTCAACAATTTTACGGGAAAGTACTGTTGTAGCATCCAAATGAGCAAAAGTTGTTGCCGGTGCAGGGTCTGTAAGGTCATCGGCGGGAACATAAACAGCCTGAACCGAAGTGATAGAGCCGTTTTTAGTTGATGTAATACGCTCCTGAAGCTCGCCGACATCAGTTGCAAGAGTCGGCTGATATCCAACAGCAGACGGCATTCTGCCAAGAAGAGCAGAAACCTCTGAACCTGCCTGAATAAATCGGAATATATTATCAATAAACAAAAGTACATCCTGATGCTCTTTATCACGAAAATACTCTGCCATAGTAAGACCTGTTTCAGCAACCCTCATACGGGCTCCGGGAGGCTCATTCATCTGACCGAAAACAAGAGCGGTTTTATTAATAACGCCTGATTCCTTCATTTCATTCCAAAGGTCATTGCCTTCACGGGAACGCTCACCGACACCGGTAAATATTGAATATCCGCCGTGCTGAGTTGCTACATTAGTTATAAGCTCCTGAATAAGAACTGTTTTACCAACACCGGCACCGCCGAAAAGGCCGATTTTTCCGCCCTTTTGATAAGGGGTTAAAAGGTCTATTACCTTAATGCCTGTTTCAAGTATTTCTACCTGTGACGACTGCTCATCAAATGCAGGCGGCTTACGGTGAATTGACCAGTGCTCCTCATTATCAAGGCTTTCCAAATCATCAATTGTTTCACCGACTACATTGAAAAGTCTGCCAAGTGTTTTTTCACCTATAGGAACCTTGATTGAATCACCTGTTGCCTCAACCTGCATATCCTTATAAAGTCCTTCGGATGCAGCAAGCATAATACACCGTACCGTATTGCTGCCAATGTGCTGAGCAACCTCCATAACAGCCTTTCTGCCTTCATTACGGACCTCAAGTGCATCCTTGATTCTGGGGAGAGCACCTTCAAACTCAACATCAATAACCGGTCCCATTACCTGAACTATTTTACCATAATTCATATGTTTATCTCCTATCTATACATAGGGTTAATTATCTTTTGATGCTCTGCAGCCGCCAACAACCTCAGTAATTTCCTGAGTAATAGCAGCCTGACGAGCACGGTTGTATTGAATGCTCAGCTCTCTTATCATAGTTGTAGCACTGTCAGTTGCAGTCTGCATTGCCATCATACGGGAATTATGCTCGCTGCAATATGATTCAACAAGTGCACCGTAAATAAATCCTGTAATATAATCCGGAACGATTTTTTGAAAAACAGTTTTCGCATCAGGTAAAAAAGAGGCATTTTCATAACGCTCTGCCAAATGTGTATCCTGCTTTTCAATATCATCCGCCTTTAACGGAAGTATCTTTTTACTGACAGCCTCAACAGTCATTGAGTTGACCATTTTTGTGTATATAATATAGAGCTCATCTATTTTTTCTTCCAAAAATAAATCAGTTACTCTTCCTGCAATATGCCTTGCCCTGTTCATAGTAGGGTTTTGAGCTGTATAACTAAAATTGATATCAATCGGGATATCTTTTTTTTCAAAATAATGTCTGCCAAGCTGACCGACAACAAAGAGCATATCAGACTCTTCATTTTCAGCTATATTTTCTGCAAGTTTAATAACATTATGGTTATATGCTCCTGCAAGACCCTTATCAGCAGTAATCACAAGGTAACCAACTGTTCTTGACTTACCTGTTTTATTGGTACGCTTGTCAAAAAAACGGTTTCCTGCTTCGGGAGCAGCATCAAGAATTTTTGCAAGAGAGTCTTGGATTAAATAGAAATAAGGCTCTGTATTTTTTAAATCTCTGCGAGCCTTCTGAAGCTTTGACGAGGATACCATATACATAGCATTGGTTATCTTCATTGTGTCCTTGATAGACTTCATACGGCTCTGGATTTCTCTCGCATTAGCCATTATAATTTATCCTTATATTTATCATTAAAGGTATCAATAGCCTTAAGAATATTTTCCTTAAGATTATCATCAAGCACCTTCAGTGATTCAATCTCACCCATAATATCAGACTGTTCCTGATCAAAATATTCAAGCAGCATACCCTGATATTTCTTAAGCTCCTTAACAGGAACAAAAACAAATTTTCTGCCAATTGCACCTACAAGTGTTACTACCTGCTGTGAAAGCGACATTGGATTGCCAAGCGGCTGCTTTAAAAGCTCCATAAGTCCCTTTCCGTATTCAAGACTTGCCTTTGTTTCTTCATCAAGGTCTGATGAAAACTGGGTGAATACCTCCATTTCACGGAACTGTGCAAGATCTACACGAAGAGAACCTGCAGCCTTCTTCATAGCCTTAGTCTGTGCTGCACCGCCTACACGGGATACCGAAAGACCTACATTAACAGCAGGTCTTTGACCGCTGAAGAATAAATCCGACTCAAGATAAATCTGTCCGTCTGTGATGGAAATAACATTTGTCGGAATATAAGCAGATACATCAC
>JBKWUD010000058.1:0-8019 GCA_046989265.1 Eubacterium sp. | reverse complement strand
GTATTGAGCGATGCACATACTGTGGCTCATCATTCAACGATATTATTAATTCCGGCAAGGTTGGCTGTGCAAACTGTTATGACAGGTTTGAGGATAAGCTCGCACCGAGTATTGAAAAACTGCACGGCAGAACGAAGCATGTCGGAAAGCATGTAACCTATACCGAGGAAGCAGACAAGGCTGAGGAAAATTCTAATAGTAATCAGGAAAAGTCTTCGCCAATATCCGAAATTGACAAACTTAAGGCTGATTTGCAAAATGCAATTAAAGAGCAGCGTTTTGAAGATGCTGCGGTAATAAGAGATAAAATCAATGATCTGAGCAAGGAGGACTAATCAATGAGCAAGTGGTATCAGGGCGAAGGTAAAAATTCAGATGTCGTTTTGTATTCAAGAGTCCGTCTTGCACGGAATCTTGCAGATTCTCCATTTCCAAACAGAATGAATAAGGATATTCGCAGGACTGTGTCAAAAAAAATATATGCAACAATTAAAAGCTCGGATTTAGCAAATGAATTTGATATGATTAATTTGGCAGATGTAAGCAAGGCAAAGGCATTTTCATATGCCGAAAAGCAGCTTATCAGCAATGAATTTGCAAAGAGCAGGGAGCAGTCATCTTTTATGCTGTCTAAAGATGAAAGCGTTTCAATAATGCTTTGCGAAGAGGATCATATCAAAATAAATTCATTTGCTGCAGGTCAGGATTTGAATGAGGCATACAAAAAAGCAAATAAGCTTGATGATATTTTCATTTACGGTTTGCATCTTGCCTATACAGATAATCTGGGATTTTTGACATCATCACCTATCAATTTGGGTACCGGATTAAAAGCCTCGTTTGCTCTGCATCTGCCTGCACTTTCACAGAAAAATGCACTTTACAGACTTTCGTCAATGGTAGGCAAACTTGGACTGTCGCTGCGTGAGCTTTATCCAAACGGGGCAGGAGATATTTATGTCCTCTCAAATCAGGTTTCACTCGGAATAAGTGAAAAAAGTGCAATTGATAATGTTAATGCGATTTGCGACCAGATTGTTAAGCAGGAGCGTGCAGCTCGTGAGGAGCTCAAGGAAAATATTGATTTTGAGGATAAAATCTATCGTACCTTGGGCATACTGAAATCAGCAAGAAGGCTCGAACTTAATGAATTTTTAGATAATCTTTCATTGGTACGTCTTGGTATTTCACTTGGATATTTTGATCTTGAATATAAGGTAATAGGCGATATGCTTTACACCTTGCAAAATGCAACGCTTTTAGACTCTGCTCAGGCAGATTTAACTGAACTTATGTGCGCAAAGCTGAGAGCACAGATAGTAAGAGAAAAATTGGAATAATGCGGATATAATTCCGCCTGTTAACAAAAATTAGGAGGGAATTTGATATGTATAGATTTAATTCTTTCACACAAAAGGCAAATGAGGTTCTTAACCTCGCAATTAAAGCGGCAGAAAATTATGGGCATAACTATGTAGGCAGTGAGCATATTTTAGTAGGTCTGTTAAAAGAAGGCTCCGGAATAGGTGCTCAGGTATTGAGCGATAAGGGCATTACACTCGATGATGTTGAGACTCTTATCAAAAAAGAGATAGGCACAGGTATTCCTACCCGTTTGTCTCCTGATGATTTTACACCTCGTTCAAAAAGAATTATTGAAATTTCATTTCAGATTGCAAGAGGAATGATGCATTCCTTTGTAGGCACAGAGCATCTGCTAATATCACTAATTAAAGAGAGCGATTCATATGCTGTTAAGTTTTTAAACGATTTAGGTGTTGACGAGCAGCAGGTGCTTGAGGATCTTGTACAGTCAATAAATAATAACTCGTCAGATTCTCGCCAGGGCAGCAAAAACGGCAAGAGGGGCAAGAGCAAAACCCCGGTTCTTGATGAATTCGGTAAGGATTTGACTGCTCAGGCAAAGCAGGGAAAAATTGACCCTGTAATCGGAAGAGAAAAGGAGATCCAAAGAGTTATTCAGATTCTTTCACGCCGTAATAAAAATAATCCCTGCCTGATTGGTGAGCCTGGCGTGGGAAAAACCGCTATTGCAGAAGGATTGGCTCTGAAAATAGTTCAGGATGAGGTGCCTGAATTATTAAAAGACAAGAAAATTGTTGCACTTGATTTAACCTCAATGGTTGCAGGTACAAAATACAGAGGCGATTTTGAGGAGAGAATAAAAAAAGCAATGGATGAGGTCCGTGATGCTAAAGATGTTATCCTCTTTATTGACGAAGTTCATACTATTATGGGCGCCGGAGCAGCAGAGGGTGCAGTCGATGCAGCAAATATATTAAAACCTTCACTTGCCAGGGGAGAAATTCAGGTAATAGGTGCAACCACTATTGATGAATACAGAAAAAATATTGAAAAAGATGCAGCATTAGAACGCCGTTTTCAGCCGGTTACAGTAGGTGAGCCTACTGAGGAGGAGGCTGTTGAAATTCTTAAAGGTCTGCGTGACCGTTATGAAGCACACCATAAGGTTAAAATCACTGATGAGGCAATTGAGAATGCTGTAAAAATGTCCTCACGCTATATTGCAGACAGATATTTGCCCGATAAGGCAATTGACCTCATTGATGAGGCCGCATCAGTTGTTCGGCTTAATGCTCAGACTGCTCCTCAAAATCTCAAAGATATGGAGGATGAGATTAAGCGGCTTGAGCAGGAAAAACAGTCTGCCATAGCTGAGCAGGATTTTGAAAATGCAGCTAAGCTTCGTGATAAGCAAAAGCAGCTGCAGGATTTACTTGACGGTGAAAAGGATAAATGGAAAAACGCATCATCACATGAGGTCAAATCAGTTACTACTGAAGAAATTGCATCTGTTGTATCGGGATGGACAGGAATACCTGTTAATCAGCTTACTAAGGAAGAAAGTGAAAGACTGCTTAATATGGAGCAAATTCTTCATGAAAGAATTGTTGGACAGGATAAGGCAGTATCATCTATTGCAAAGGCAATCCGCCGCGGCAGGGTAGGTCTTAAAAATCCGAACAGACCTATAGGCTCATTTATATTCTTAGGACCGACAGGTGTAGGTAAAACAGAGCTTTGCAAAACCCTTGCCGAGGCAATGTTCGGTGACGAAAGTGCGATTATAAAGCTTGATATGTCGGAATATATGGAAAAGCATACCGTATCTAAGCTCATTGGCTCGCCTCCGGGTTATGTCGGATTTGATGAGGGTGGTCAGTTAACAGAAAAAATACGACGCAAGCCTTACAGCGTAGTCCTTTTTGATGAAATTGAAAAAGCTCATCCCGATGTGTTCAATATGTTGCTTCAAATCTTAGAGGATGGTGTTCTTACTGATTCTCAGGGAAGAAAGGTATCATTTAAGAATTCTATTATTATAATGACTTCAAATGTCGGTGCCTCGAAGATTACTGAGCAAAGGCAGTCACTGGGATTTGGCGAAAGCGGCGACAGCAATAAAACCATTGAGGAACTTGTTATGGGCGACTTAAAGAAAACCTTTAAGCCTGAGTTTCTTAACAGACTTGATGAGATTATTGTTTTTAATCAGCTTGAAAAGAATGACATTGAGGAGATTGCACGCAGAATGTTAAAAACTCTTATCAAGCGTGTTGCTGATATGGATATTCAGCTTGAATTTACAGATGCTGCAATTTCAGCACTTGCAGAGGCAGGATTTGATAAAGTATACGGTGCAAGACCTCTTCGCCGTGCAATTCAGTCAAAAATTGAGGACAGACTTTCAGAGCTCATCCTTGAGCAAAAGATAAAACCAAATACCAAATGCACTGTTGATTACAGAGATAATGACTTTGTGTTTGAATAATTAATTTAAGCCTAAGGAAATAATCATTCCCTTAGGCTGTTTTTTTAGTGCTTATTTTCTTTTTGTAGCAATCTGCTGGCATGCCTCAACAAGATATTCAATCCTGTCTGTCATTTCTTTCGGCGTTTCCTTCATTCCTTTTTGAGCCCAGCTTATAACTACCCCTGAAATGCCGTGACCGAAAAATTCAGCAATAATTACAGCAGCATCTTTATCTGAGTTTTCAATTCCGTTTTGTTTAGCAAGATTTCTTATTACTTCGGTGAATTGCTCTGATGCAACTCTGCTTATATAGCGTGTTAAGTCATCACTGTTGATTTTCAATGCATTTTGATAGAATTTTTTGTCCTTGAGCATTGCATCAAACATATTGTAAAGCCGGTCATACATATTATCAAGATTGAAATTATCAATAAACGGGACAATCAATTCATTATGAATCAGCCAGTCAAGCAGCTCATATCTGTCCTGAAAATGATAATAAAAGGTCTGACGATGAATTTTACATGTATTTGTAATATCCGAAACAGTAATTTTTTCAAAAGTATTTGTTTGCATAAGTTCTTTGAGAGCATGAGCCATTTTAACCTTTGTCTTTTCAGAACAGGATAAATTTTGTGCCATAATCATCACCACCCCTTAATTTCCATTCATTATAACACTATTCCGCTGCTTATACAAGTGTATAAATTTTAAATTTTAGCATTATAAGCTATAGTACCTTGCTCTGTAATATCAATAATGCCGTAAACACCGTTACAGACAGCACCCGGATTCATAAAATATATGCCGTCCTTATATTCAGTATATGGAATATGAGTGTGACCGAACAGGCAAATATCTGCCCCGATTTCTTTTGCATAATCCTGTATTTCGTCATATCCGTGTTTTACACCGAATGGATGACCATGTGTAAAAAATATCTTCTTACCGCCTATACTTATCACTTTTTTAGCAGGATAGTTTGAATAAAAGTCACAGTTTCCGGCAACTCTCTCAATTTTTATATTAGGATAAAGCATAAGCACATTATCCACATCATCTTCACCATCTCCGAGATTTATGAATAAATCCGCATTTTTCAAATGCCTTTCAAAAACCTCAAACAAATTTCCCTGCCTTGCGTGAGAATCGGAGGTTACAACTATTCTCATTCATAAAACTCCTTTATGATTCATATTCATTAATATAATTATATTACAAGGAGAGAGAATATTCAATGAAAAATATCAATAACAGGTCTGTAGAAAATGCTGCAAAGAAGGCAAATATTAATATAAATGAATTTAAACAGGCAGCCGAAAGCGGTCATGTTGAAGACTTTATAAACAAAAATATGTCAAAGGAAGCTTCGCAAAAGCTTAAAAGCATTTTAAACGATAAGTCTGCAACTGAAAAACTTCTTTCAACTCCGGAGGCTAAGGAGCTTTTAAATAAACTAATGAATAAATAAAGATGTGAGAGGGATAGATAATGGATAATATTAATGATATTATATCATCGCTGTCTGCTGATGATATTGAAATGCTAAAGGGTGTTGCCAGTTCAATTTTAGGTGATGATGCACAAGCTCCGCAGAGCAATATGTCTGATAAAGTTAATACAAGAAATACAACAAACACAACAAACACGGCAAATGCTTTAAGTGCTGTTAATAATTCTTCCGGTCTTGCCAATATGCTCGGCAGCGGGAATCCTTTGGGTTCTCTTGGTCTCAATCAGGATGATTTTAAGATGATGATGAAAGCTAAGACAATAATTGATAAAATGAATTCGGCTTCATCTAAAAATGCTGATTTGATAAATGCATTAAAGCCGCATCTTAATGAATCGTCACGGCAGAAGGCAGACCAGGCAATAAGAATTTTAAAGCTGTTTGAGGTTTTGCCTTATCTTAAGGAGTTGTTTTGATGGCAGATGTTTCAGCATCGGACATTAATGAGGCAAAAAAACGCGTTCAGCAAATGCGTGAGCGTTCCAAGGTGTTTGTGGATGATGGGCAGAATGCTGCCGAGCCAAAGGAAGAATCAACTAAAACTGAGCCTCCTCCAAAACAGGGAAATGGGCATGGCGGCAATTCGTCATCAGGTGTATTTGATATACTCGGTTCACTTTTCTCCGGTGAGGACAATTCAAAGGCAATAATTCTTGCATTAATACTTATCCTATCTCATGAAAAAGCAGATAATATGTTAATTTTAGCTCTGCTTTATATTTTATTATAATTAAATATGGAATTTTAAGGAATAATATGTTATATTAGGTATAAACTTTGTCTAATGAAATATAAAAATAATGGTGATTAAATTGAAGGAATTTGAATCAATAAAAATTGCAGATGGTATTGAAATAATCAATGTCCCTGCAAATCGTTTTAAAACAAATGAAATATCAATTAGTTTTTTGACCCCGTTAAGTTCGGATACCGCAGCAAGAAATGCACTTTGTCTTAACCTTATTTCAAGCACAACCAAGCGTTACCCGACTTTGAACTCATTTAACCAAAGGCTTGCAATGCTTTACGGTGCATCACTTGAGCCGATTATAACAAAACTCGGCGAAAATCAAATGCTTACCCTTGCATTGTCAAGCCTTGATGATCGGTTTTCACTTGAAAGCTCCAAAATCAGTACAGAAAGCTTTGAGCTTTTAATGTCTCTTTTATTTGATGCTAATGTTGATGAAAACGGATGCTTTTATGCGGATGATATCAGACGTGAAAAACGCCTGCTTATTGAAAAGCTGGAAAGTGAAGAGAATGAAAAACGCATTTATTCTCTTCGTCAGCTTGAAAAAAATATGTTCAATGGTGAGCCTTATGCTGTTAACAGATACGGAACGATTGATGACATTCATTCATTAACAAATAAAGATTTGAAGGATGCACTTTCATATCTTAAGCAAAATGCAAAAATCCAGATTACTGTTGTTGGTAATGCTGCGATTGATGAAATATCAAAAATTGCAAAAAAATATTTTTCACCGGTCAGCAGGGAATATGTTCAGCCTAAGAAAGCAGTTATTATTCAAAAGGCTGAAAGGGTGAATACAGTTACTGAAAGAATTGAGGTTAAGCAGGGCAAGCTTGTTCTTGGATTCAGAGTTAACAGAGAAACTCAGCAAAACGGCGATCCTGAAATGCGCTCATTCAGCGATGTTTTCGGCGGAGGTCCTTATTCCAAGTTATTTGCTAATGTCCGTGAAAAGCTGTCTTTATGCTATTACTGCTCTGCAAGATATGACAGGCGAAAAAGTGTTCTTATTATTCAGTGCGGCTGTGAGGAAGAAAATATGGACAAGGCTGTTCAGGAAATACTCAATCAGCTTGAAGAAATAAAAAAGGGCAATTTTGATGAAGAACTTGCTTCCTCAAAAATGGGCCTTACAGACACAATTAATGGTGTTAATGATGATTCACTTTCTCTTTCAAACTGGTATGCAAGTCAAATTAGTGATGATGTTATATTGTCACCGTCTGAATCTGCTGAGCAGAATAATAATGTAACCAAGGAGCAGGTGCAGGAATGTGCATCACTTTTAAGTCTTGATACTGTCTATAAGCTTGTTGGCATAAAGGAGTGTGAATAATGGATATTAAAGAAATCAAGTCAGATATTTTAGATGAAAAATATTTTGAAATGAATCATCCCACAGGCCTTAAAATTTATGTTTTTCCAAAAGATAATTATAAGTCAGCCTATGCTATTTTCGGAACAAAATACGGTTCAATAGACACCCGTTTTAAACGCAGCGACAGCGATACTTGGACAGAGGTTCCCGAGGGAATTGCTCATTTCTTGGAGCACAAGCTTTTTGAAAGCGAGGATTTGGATGCATTTGAAAGATATGCTAAAACGGGTGCCAGTGCTAATGCTTATACCTCTTTTGATAAAACCTGTTATCTTTTTCAGTGCAGTGATAATTTTAAAGAAAGCCTGAAAATTCTTCTCGATTTTGTTCAAAACCCGTATTTTACCGAGCAGACAGTTCAAAAAGAGCAGGGCATAATCGGTCAGGAAATTACAATGTATCTTGATGTTGCAGGTTGGATGAGTACCTTCAATCTTTTGCGCTGTTTCTATCATAAGCACCCTGTAAGAATTGATATTGCCGGAACGGTTGACTCCATTGCAGAGATTACGGATAAGCTTTTGTATGATTGTTACAACACATACAAAAGCTTATCCGTAATCTCTGCAATGGAG
>JBKWUD010000057.1:0-8494 GCA_046989265.1 Eubacterium sp. | reverse complement strand
CTCAAAAAGGGTTTCCGATGAAGAAATCAATTTATCAATCATGGCACCGAGACTTTCGGATGTCAAATCCTTCTCCTCAATTATTCTGGCAGCATTGCGATTGACAAGCGCCATTGCATTGTGATACTGATGATTTTCAGCAACATATGGTGAAGGAATCAAAATAGATGCTTTACCCATTGCCTCAATTTCAGATAATGATGATGCGCCTGCCCTGCCGATTACTAAATCAGCAGCTGCCATGCAAACGTCCATATTATCTATATATTGTCTGACCTCAACGGTTCCCTTCCTGACTATTGAATCAGATACTTTTTCAAAGCCTTTTTGAATAAACTTGTCCAGATAATCAGTACCGTTTGTTCCGACTGAATGGATATGATATACAGACCCGTCATCAGCATGCGTTAATAGTATTTCAAACATAGCATCATTAAGAGGTGCTGCACCAAGTGAGCCGCCAAACGATAAAATAAGAGTCTTTCCCTCGGGAATATTAAGCTCTGCTCTGGCAACTGTTTTAGACTTTTTGAGCAGTTCACCCCTGACAGGCAAGCCTGTAACTTCAACATCATTCTTTGGCTCTAAATGCTTTTTCGCATCCTCAACAGTAAGCATTACCCTGTCAACCTGCTTAGCAAGCTGTTTGTTTGTAATACCCGGATATGCGTTTTGCTCGTGAATACAGCAAGGAATATTTAGCTTTGCAGCCTCCTCAAGAACGGGTCCTGAAACATAACCGCCAAAACCGATTACAACATCAGGCTTAAACTCTTCAATAATTTTTTTGCTATCGTGTTCAGACTTAATAAGTTTGAATACCGTCTTCACATTATCGGCAATCGCCTTAGGAGAAAATGAACGTTTAAAGCCATTAATCTCAATTGTTTTGAATTCAAACCCTGCATTAGGCACAAGGCGTGATTCCATATGGTCTTTAGTTCCGATAAACAAAATTTCAGCATCGGAATAATTCTCTCTTATATAAGAAGCTACGGCAAGAGCAGGATTAATATGCCCTGCTGTTCCGCCTGTTGCAAATAAAAACTTCATAAAATTCACCCGTCAAACCTTCTTTTGATTTGCCTTTCGCGATATTGACAAAACTACGCCCATTTCAAACAAAAGCATCAGAAGAGCTGTACCTCCGTATGAGAAAAACGGAAGCGAAATACCTGTGTTCGGAATAGTATCTGTAACAACCATAATGTTAAATATAGTTTGTATCGCAACCTGTGAAACAATTCCGATTACTATAAAGGATGCAAACTTATCATCACATCGAAGAGCTATTTTAATTCCTCTTATGAACAGCAAAGCAAACAAAACAACAATTGCTAATGCACCGATAAATCCAAGCTCTTCACAAACAATTGAAAAGATAAAGTCATTTTGCGGTTCGGATACATACAAATACTTTTGCTTTGAATTTCCCAAGCCAACACCAAACAACCCGCCAGAGCCTATAGCATAAAGAGAGTTATTTGTCTGCCAGCGTGCACCGAGCGGTTCATAAGTTTTATCAAGCCATGCTGTGATTCTGTCTCCGGCATACTCCATAAGAACATTAGGATTTAAAACAACCAGAATTACCACTGCGGCAACAACGCCGACACCTACTGCAAATAAGCGCCAATCCGTTCCGCCGCTGAACATAATTGATGCACCAATGCAGAACATAACGATTGTGCATGACAGATGGTGCTCAAGATAAATGAGTCCGCAAAAAATTGCAATGATTAAAATAGGAACCACAATACCATATACAGGTCTCTTCATTTTCCCGTAATTCTTTGACACATATGTTGCCATAGTTAATATTATGGTAAATTTAGCAATGTCTGAAGGCTGAAGTGTAAAAGGTCCCAAAGGTATCCATCGCTTGAAATCCTCTACATCCGTATGCCAGAACAAAACTACAATAAGCAATATGATTGTAACAACAAACAGCGGTTTTTCAATAACCTTTAAAAGCCTGTAGTTAAGCTTTGACACTATCAGCATAACGACTACTCCTGCAATGGCAAAAACCAGCTGACGCTTGAAAAAATAGTAAGAATCATCATATTTTTGAAGGGCATATGGGTATGATGCCGAAAAAAGCATTACAAGACCGATTGTCAAAAGTGCAATAGTCAGTGCAAAAAAAGGAATATCCATACCGCCGAGTGTAAATATATCAGACTTTGTCAACGACTTGCTGTTCTTTTTTACAATTTTGGGTTCATTCATCTGCTCGCTGAGTTTTTTTCTCGGCGGCTCCAAACGGTCAGACATATTAACACTCCCTTCTGAAATTTTATTTTATTATCCGAAATACATAAGCAGTAATGCAATCGCACAACCGACTGCGTTTACAAGTGAAAATACAACGCAGATTTTCTTTTCCTTCCATCCGCACATCTCAAAATGATGATGGATAGGCGCCATTTTGAAAATTCTTTTTCCGTGAGTTATTTTAAAATAACCAATCTGAATAATATCGCTCATGGTTTCACATACATAAACAATACCGATTGGCAGAAGTAAAATCGGGCATTTAACAGCAAATCCCATTGCTGCAACCATACCGCCGAGGAATAATGAGCCTGTGTCGCCCATAAAAGTTTTTGCAGGATTCCAATTCCAGCAAAGAAAACCCAGAACTCCGCCTAAAAGTGCACCTGCAAGAATTGCAAGACCTGTAAATTTTAAAAGCACTGCAGCAATAATAAATGTAATTGCCACTGTTGAGGTAACCGATGAGCAGAGACCGTCAATACCGTCTGTTAAATTAACCGAATTAACGCATCCATAAATAATAAATATTGAAACAAGCCAGAAAATAACACCTGTAAAAATATTTTTTTCAAAATTTATTGTACCGATAAAAGGAATATTCCATACAGTATTGTGTGAAAGCCAAAGTGTAAGCGTATAGCCAACAGTCATAATAAGCTGACCAAATGTCTTTTGCTTGGCTGACAATCCTTCATTTCTCTTAAGCTTAATCTTGATAAAGTCATCAGTGAAACCAACGATACCGCAGCCAAGTGCCAGGCAAAGACCGGCAATCAGCAGAACATTATCTCTGCCGACCAAAGCAGCAGCATAGTCTGATTCAAGGCTGCCGCCTGAAAAATGAAGAGTTAATGCACCAACAACAAAAGCCGCAATTATGCCGATAATAAACATTATGCCACCCATATTTGGTGTGCCCTGTTTTGCCTTATGCCACGATGGACCTATATCAAGAATAGTTTGACCGAATTTCAGCTTTCTTAACCAAGGAATGATTACAAACCCAAGACCTGCAGTTAATGCAAAAGCAACAATAATACTGATTATAACTGATACTGTACTCATTATTTCTCCCACCTTTTATACACTGTATTTATAATATCCTCAAGCTTCATTCCTCTGGAGCCTTTAAAAATAACTGCATCATTATCATCTGCAATTTCCAAAAGCTTTTCGGATAAAGCATCTTTATTATCAAATAAATATGCATTAGCACAGCCTTTTTCTTTTGCTGCTCTAACATAATACTTTGCATCGCTGCCATAAGCAAGCAGATAATCAATAGTATTTTCTGCAACCATTTTGCCGACTGAAGTATGTGCTTCTTCGGAATAATCACCTAGTTCAAGCATATCTCCCAAAACTGCAATTTTTTTGTTACCCTTAGTATCGTGAAGCGTTTTAAGTGCGGCTCTCATGGAATCCGGTGAAGCGTTATAGCAATCCTCAATTGAAGTGATTTTGCCAACCCTTACAACCTTTTGGCGCATACCTGCTGGCACATAACCCGAAAGTGCTTTGGCTGCAGAATGAGAATCAACATCAAGAAAATATCCAACTGCAAATGCTGCCAATGCATTATATACATTGTGAATACCTATTGTCGGAATAGTGACTGATTGTGATTTACCGAAATAATTTATTACAAAGGTTGTGGAGCCATCATTCTCAACTATATTATCAGCCTTAAAGTCACCGTTATGAATTCCATAAAAATAAATTTCGTGTTTATCATCCTTAACTGTTGAAAGCTTATCGTCATCACCATTAAGAATTAGCGGAGCGCCCTCTTTAAGACCATCAGTTATTTCAAGCTTAGCTTTGAGTATACCGTCACGGGATCCGAGATTTTCAATATGAGAAACACCGATATTGGTAATGAGACCCACAGTAGGCTTTGTTGCCAAAACAAGACGGCTTATTTCACCGAAATGGTTCATTCCCATTTCAATAACAGCAGCCTCTATACTGTTATCAATCTGAAACAGCATTTGAGGCAGTCCGATTTCATTATTCAGATTGCCCTGCGTTTTAATAGCGTTATATTTAGCATTAACAACAAGATAAGTGAATTCCTTGGTAGTTGTTTTACCGACAGAACCGGTCAGTGCAACAACAGGAATATCAAATTTTGAGCGATAATAGCCACTAAGTTTAAGAAGTGACTTTGCGGTATTTTCAACTTTAACATAAGCGCCGTTCGGCGTTATATCCTCATCTATCATAACCGCAGCGGCACCCTTTTCAAGTGCCTCATCTGCAAATTCATGAGCATCATAGCGTGCACCCTTAATACATATAAAAAGACAGCCTCCAGTAATCTTCCGCGTATCTATACATACTGCATTAATCTTGGCATCCCCGAAGCTTTTACCGCCGCAGGCTTTTGCAATTTCAGACAGTGTTAAAAGTTCCATTATATTTCCTATGCTTTAGTATTTGACAATACTTCTGCAATTACCTCTCGTTCATCAAAATGAATTGTTCCTGTAGGAAGAATCTGATATGTTTCATGACCCTTGCCTGCCAGAAGAATAATATCCTTAGGCCGGGCATTATTCATTGCCCATGCGATAGCCTCTTTACGGTTTTCAACAACTGTGTAAGGCGTTTTTGAATCTTTCATACCTTCAAGAATATCTTCAATTATCTTTGAAGGATTTTCGGAGCGCGGATTATCTGATGTCACAACACAGAAATCAGACAGATCTGCAGCAATTTTGCCCATTTTAGGTCTCTTTGTTCTGTCACGGTCACCGCCGCAGCCGAACAAAGTAACCACTCTGCCCTCAGCTATCTCCTTAAGTGATGAAATTATGTTTTCAAGTCCGTCTGGTGAATGGGCATAGTCAATAATGACTGTGTAATCTGTTTCTGTAGGAACGACCTCAATTCTGCCTTTAACACCCTGAGATTTACTTATTGCAATTAAAGTGCTTTCAAAATCAATACCGAGTGAAAGAGCAACAGATGCGGCACAAAGTGAATTATATACACTGAAACGACCCGGAATCGGGCAGTCAACTCTGCCGATTTTTTCGCCTACCAATTCATATTTAACACCTTTTGATGAAAATACAACATTCTTTGCGGTAAAATCGGACTGAATGTTATCAACTGCATAGGTTACCACCTTACAAGGCAAATTCTTAACAATTTCAAGTCCGTTTTTATCATCCACATTTGTAATTGCAATATCGCAGTTTTCAAAAAGGATTCTTTTGGAGTTAAAGTAATTCTCCCATGTTTTATGATAATCAAGATGGTCCTGCGTAAGATTTGTAAATGCACCAATAAGAAAATGTATACCCTCTACTCTTCCCTGTGCAAGAGCCTGAGAGCTTACCTCCATAACGCAGTATTCACAATCAGCATCTACCATTTTTCTGAAAAGTGACTGCAGTTCGTGCGGGTCCGGAGTTGTGTAATGAGCAGGATAAATCTCATCGCCTACCATATTTTGAACAGTACCTATCAAACCAACCTTTTTTCCTACATTCTCAAGAATCTGTTTAATCAAAAATGTGGTTGTTGTTTTACCGTTAGTTCCGGTTAATCCTATAAGTTTTAGTTTTTTAGCCGGATTACCGTAATAATTTGCACAAATAGGAGAATATGCCGCTCTTGTATCATCAACAATAATCTGGTTTTCAATCCCTAAATCACGCTCAGTTACTACTGCCGCTGCACCCTTTTCAAGCATTTCCTGTGCAACGGAGTGACCATCAAACGAAGCGCCTTTAATGCATACAAAAAGGAAGCCTTCTTCTACAAGTCGTGAATCAGCGGTTATATCTTTAACCTCCCTGTCCACATATTCATTTTTAACAATCAGTCCATTCAAAATTTCTGAAAGCTTCATTTTACATTCCTCCAATATATTTAGTCTAAAACAGATATTGTATTCTTAAAGGTTACTGTGATTACCGAGCCTATTTCTACCTCGGAACCAGCATCTGAAGATTGTCTGTATGCAACTACACTTGAGGCAGAAAGATCATTACCGCCGATTTCAATATTCAGATTATATTCAGCCGCTGCGGCATTTGCTTCACTGACTGTCATTCCCGTAAAATCAGGAACCTTAACGGTTTTCTTTGAATCCTTTTCAGTATACAGCACAACTACTCCTTCGCTTGGAATTGTCAAGCTGGAATTTGGAGTCTGACTGATTACAGTATCGCCGTCACCGACAATTTTATAATTAAGACCTTCACCTGAAAGAATTGATTTTGCAGATGAAATCTTTTTACCTACTACATTTGGTGTATTAATTGAAAGATTTTCAAGTTCTTCATCATCATACTTAGGCTCTACATTAAGAACACTCATTGCCTGCTCAACTACCTCAGCAGCAATAGGAGCACAAAGAGCACCTCCGCCCAAGTCCTGATTAGGTTCATCACATATTATAAGCATTGCAATCTGAGGATCGTCTGAAGGAGCAATTGCTGCAAAAGATACGATATACTTATCTTTTTCACCTGCAGCCGATTCACCGAGTTTTGTTGATGTTCCCGTTTTTCCTCCAACACGATAGCCTGCAACATAACCGTTTTTACCTGTACCTTCATCAACTACGGATTTCATCATTGTGCGGACTTTTTCAGAAGTCTCCTCACTGATTACCCGTCTGATTTCTGTTGACTGAGTTTTTGAAACGGTATTTCCGTTTTCATCCTTAATCTCAGCAACTATATACGGTTTGAGAAGAGTGCCGCCGTTTGCTATTGCACAAAGACCTGTGCATACCTGAATAGGGGTTAATGAGTTTGTCTGACCGAATGAAGCTGATGAAAGCTCAACAATTCCATATTGATTTTCTTCATAATACTGGGGTGCTGCCTCACCCGGAAGATCAATGCTTGTTTTTTCCGTAAATCCAAATGCGTCAAAGTATTTGAAATAGTTATGAACACCCAGCTTCTGACCGATTGTTATAAAAAACGGATTGCATGAATTTTCAAGACCCTGAGTAAGAGTCTGCGTACCGTGTCCCGCATGATAATGGCAATTCATCTTATAATTCTCGACCTGAATTGAACCGGTGCAGGTAAATGTAGTATCAAGATTTACAATATTTTCCTCAAGAGCTGCACTTGCTATAAATGTCTTGAAAACAGAGCCGGGAACATATGTATCAGATACGGTGAAATTTCTCCACTGATTTTGAATTGCAGTACTTAAAGCAGCCGAATATTCATCCTTGTCAGTAATTTTATCAAGAGCCTTTTCTGTCTTATCATAAGTAATTTTATATGGGTCATTGCAATCATAATCAGGAAGAGATGACATTGCCAGAACAGCACCTGTATTGCAGTCCATAACAATTCCATACGCACCCTTACACTGATATTCCTCCATAGTTGAACGGAGTCCCTTTTCAAGATAATACTGAATTGTCTGATTAAGTGTCAGAACAAGCGAATTGCCGTCAATTGCGTCAATTGAGGTTTCATAATCAGTAGGCAGCTTGTTTGAGTTAGCATCCTTAACAGTAATTATTCTGCCGTTAGTTCCTGTAAGTTCGTCATCATAGTATGCTTCCAATCCTGATAGACCTTGATTATCATCGCCCGTAAATCCAAGAACCGACGATGCAAAAGACTCATAAGGATAATAACGCCTTGTCGCCTGCTCAGTACCTATAATTGTACCAAGCTTGTTTTCAGAAACAAAAGCAGAAAGCTTTTCCTTAATATCATTCTCCACCTTTTCAGCAACAACAGCATATTTTGTGTCCTTTTTGCTTTTTTCAAGCAATTCAGCCTTTTCTTCCTCGTCAAATTCAAGAATATCGGAAAGTCCATCAACAACAAGTGTTCTTTTTTCCTCATTTTTAATATTTGACGGGTCAATAAATATATTCCAAACTGTTGCAGATTGTGCAAGCACATTGCCCTCACAATCATAAATAGTTCCTCGCATTGCCTGGATTTCAGTATCAGAAAGCTGCTGTGATTCTGCTTTTGCTGCAAGCTCATCACCATTAATAAGCTGCAAATACAATAGTCTGACACCGTCAATAGCAAATAAAAAAGCGACAACAAGAGCAAGTATTCCTATACGCTTAAGCATTTTTTTCTTGAATTCAACTGCCATGTCATCACCTCATTTTCTACAAATTCAGGCATTTTTCAACGCCTATATAAAGCACATAAGAGAGTAAGGCATTGCCGAACTCTCATAATATTATTACTCTTAACTTTTATTG
>JBKWUD010000056.1:0-8694 GCA_046989265.1 Eubacterium sp. | reverse complement strand
TAATATTTCTGTGCATTCTGAACAGGAGTCAGAGTAGGGTCAGCAGATATTTTGATAATCAAATTATTGTCATAAAAATTCTCTAAATCATAAAATACTGCACCCTTTTTGAGCCGGTGAAGATTGGCATTAATCAAATCTCCATTAATTCTGAGTTTTTCCTTGTCCTTACATTCATCAAGCTCACGCTGACGATTAAATGATTTTCTGAGCGCTCTCTCCTGCAAGGTTGTAAGGTGGTGAAACAAATCATTTGACCGCTGTCTTATTCTGTCAATTCTAACCTGTTCATAATAAAAATAATCAATAAGCTCAGAAAAACTATCAAAGTTTTTATACTTACATAAATCACCGTATTGCTTTGGCTCAAAGAAAGTAAAGTCCTTTGGCTTATCAAGGATTACTATAGTCGGCTTTGGATTCGCTATTTTAGCTTTTAAATCCTCTAAAGTCATTCCGTTTTCAATCTCTCGTGCAACAATCGGTGAAACACCCTGCATCACCTCCTGAACAGCCTTTGACTTCTTCATATTAAGCGAATTTATTGCAAAAGCAATATCTCTGATATCATCAGTTAATATATTCATTTTATTTTGCTGCGGAGGCAATTTGTATTCGAGACCGGGCAAAATCTCACGCACAGATGATTTAAGAGAATCAATACGCTTAATACATTCAACAATTCTGCCTTTATTATCAACAAGTATTATGTTGCTGTAACGCCCCATAATTTCAATAATCAACCTAAATGTTACAGGATCACCAAGGTCATTTTTAGCATCAAACACAAGAGTTAAAATTCTCTCAAACCCCTCCTGCTGAATGTCAACAAGCTTTGCCCCTCCCAGATGCTTTCTCAACAGCATTGTAAGCATGGGAGGTTTTTTAGGATTTTCACCATTATGTGTTGTTAACTGAATTCTGGGGCAATCAGCCTTAGCTGAAAGCAACAATTTGACCATACCATCATAAGTGCGAAAGGTAAAAAGTATTTCTTCTCTTGATGGTTGATAAATCTTATCAACACGAAATCCGAGCAGTTTTTCTTTTATCTCATTTTTTAATAAATATAAATATATTCCGTCAAGTGCCATTTGTTATTTCCTATACTGACAGCACCGGGTTTTCCGTTGGTGCTATTATAAATTCAACATCTGTAAATATTTTTTTAAGTCTGTCCTTAAGCATTAAAAACGGCTTATTTTCAGTTTCAAAATGCCCTGCAGAAATGACAGCAAAGCCTTCCTGCTGTGCATCAAGAAACTCATGATATTTTAAATCACCTGTCACATAGCAATCGCTGTTTTCACAAGCAGAACGAATAAAATCTCCGCCAGCACCGCCGCAGACAGATACCTTTTTTATCATTTTATCTGTATCGGTATATCTTATTCCCGAAACACATAGCCTATCACTTACTAACTCTGCAAAATCGTCCATACTCATTTCGCAGTCAAGCTCTCCAACTACAGTAATTGAATCATCAAGGCGTACTGTATTGCTAAGACCCAGAATTTCAGCAAGGTTATCATTTATACCAGCAACAGCCTTATCAAAATTTGTATGAGCACATAAATGTGAAATACCTTTATTTGCAAGAATGTATACGGCTGAATCCGATTTAACATTAGTAATACCACCGAAAATAACAGGATGATGGGTTAAAACCAAATCGGCACCTATGTCTCCTGCAAAGGTGCAAACCTCTTTTGTAGCATCAAGTGCCATAACAACCTTTTTAACCTCTTGCCTGAAATCACCTACAAGGTGACCGGAATTATCCCACTCCTCCTGCGTTTCGTAAGGTGCAATGGAATTAATATAATCATAAATATTTTTTACAGTAGTCATATTCTTTCCTCAATTTCTTTAATTACATCGGCAAAGTCATCGCCGCCCTTTTGTTTGTTGTTAAGATAATTCAGCAAATGCTCAAAATATTCCTTATCGCTGAAATCCTTGATGTTTCCAATATAATAATCAGTCTTAGTTTTTTTAGTTATTTCACCTGTATATACAGCATCCATAACATTATAATGATGAAAACCGTCAGCAACAATCATATCATTATTAATGATAAATCCGTTGGAATACAACCATTTTCTGACAGTTTCAGCATGAGTCATAGGATTCAATATCAAATGCTTGTGTTTAACATAATCGCATCTGCTTAGAATATCAGCTATCAGTTCGCCACCCATTCCTGCAATGAGAATATCATCAACATCATCAGGCAAAACATTGTCAAGCCCGTTTGACAGGACACATTTTATTTTATCCTGCAATCCACGCTCATTAACAAGTGAGATACAGGAATTAAGCGGACCAATATTAATATCACAGGCAACGGCTGATTTAATTATTCCATGCTCAACAAGATAAACAGGTATATATCCGTGGTCGGTACCCACATCGCAAATTTTTGAGCCTTTCCGTACCATAGAGGCAGCAGCATTTAATCTGTTTGAAAGTTTTATCATAAAATTACCTAATACGTTTATTTTAATTATTATATAATAAATAATTATAGTTTGCAAGTTAAGTAATTATATGTTAATATATTTGAAACACATTTAAAGAGAGTGATTTAATGACTAATGAAGAATTAAATGATATAAACAATAAATCAGAAAATGAAATTGATCCAAGGCTTAGATTTGACGCATTTATGGGCGGAGTTAAAAACGGAGGCTTGCGCTCAGTAAGTTCCATAAACATTCTTGTATGCTATATTATTGCAAATATCAACGGTAAAGTAACTGCCGAGAATATTATAAATACAATTGATGAAGGAATGCTTGCCAACCATTTTGAGGTTGCTGATGCGATCTCAAAGTTAATCAAAAGCGGAACAGTTACAGAAAATGAAAACGGTGCTTTAACTCTGATTGATATGAACAAGGCAGACATTGATTTGATAGAAAAGGATTTACCGCTGACAATCCGTGAAAAAAGCATAAACATTTGTCAAAAAATTATTGCCAAGGAATCATATAAGCGTGAAAATAAGGTTGAAATAAATAAATCGGATAAGGGATACAATGTAACTCTTCATATCAGTGACAGAGATACTGATTTTATGACGCTTACATTATATGCAGGCAGTGAAGAACAGGCAGAAATGTTAAAAGAAAAATTTATATCAAACCCGATTAAAGTCTATGATACATTAATTGAATCAATATTTAACAATTAAAAATTATTCAATAATTATAAAAGGCAGTTCAATGGATTCCACTGAACTGCCTTATGTATTTTAGTATTATTCCTCGCCTTCATCTGAAAGCTCTGCAATAGTTTCCTCAGGCTTTTCAAGAAGCTCTTTCATTGAAAGAGAAACTCTCTTCTTATCAAAATCGATATCAATAATCTTAGCCTTTACAACATCGCCGACCTTAAGAACATCCTGCGGAGTCTTAATTCTATCCCAAGAGATTTGGCTGATATGAATAAGGCCGTCAACTGTAGGAAGAATGTTAGCAAATGCACCGAATGTTGCAAAACTTACAATTCTTGCATCAACTACTGAGCCAACAGGATAATCTCTCTTGAGAACCTCCCATGGACTGTCCTCAATATTTTTAAAGCCTAAACTGATTTTTCTTGTTTCCTCATCAAGAGCCTTTACAGTAACCTCAACGGTATCGCCAACCTTAACAACCTCTGAGGGGTGCTTGATTCTTGACCATGAAAGCTCTGAGATATGAATCATACCATCAATTCCGCCAAGATCAACAAATGCACCGTATGATGTGAGTGACTTTACAGTACCGGTAATCTTCTTACCCTCTTCAAGAGTTGCCCATGCAGCTTCCTGCTGAGCCTTTCTTTCAGCATCGGCAACAACCTTGATTGAGCCAACAGCTCTTCTTCTCTTGCTGTCAATATCAATAATCTTGAATTTAACGGTTGTTCCTTTAAGAATATCAAGTTCCTGATTACGAGGAATACCTGAAAGTGATGCAGGAACAAAGATTCTTGTTCCTTTTGTTGAAACAAGAACACCACCGCGGATAACCTGTGTTACAACACCTTCGAGAACCTCGTCAGACTCTTTTGCTGCAACAACATCGTCCCAGCCCTTGGTAGCATCAATAAGACGCTTTGAAAGCTTAAGAACGCCGTCTTGATCATCAGTTTTCATAATCATGAGATCAATTTTATCACCGATTGCAACAACATCTTCACACTTAGTAATTTGTTCAGATGAAAGATCGTCGAATGCTACAACACCTGTTTGCTTTCTGCCAGGCACATCAACATATACCTCTGTAGGAGTAATTCTTACAACTGTACCTTTGACTACCTTGCTGTTTTCATTTTCCTTAAAAGACTCATTAAGTAATTCTTCGAAGGATGCCTCACCATCAGCAGATGCTTCGACAGCAGGCTCAGTAGCAGCCTTATCAGCGGTTTCTGCTGTCTCCACAACTTCTTCAGTTACGGCTGAAGTTGTTTCAACTTCCTTTTCTTTAATTTCTTCGGACATGGATTTGAGTACCTCCTTGATAATTACCGAGGGTGTCGAAGCCCCGGCAGTAACACCAATTACATTACAGCCATTAAGGTCAATATCTTTAAGCTCGTCCGCAGTTTCAATAAGATATGACGGACAGTTGGCAGAACTAACTTCTTTAAGCTTGCAAGTATTTGATGAGTGACGACCGCCGATAACAATCACAGCATCAGACTTCTTGGAAAGTTCAAACGCCTCATTTTGCCTATCAGATGTCGCATTACATATTGTATCAAAAATTTTACAATTTGTACATACCTTTTTTATTATTTTCTCGCATTTTTTCCATTCTTTTAGTGAAAATGTAGTCTGAGAAACACAAATCAAATCTGATTTTTCGTCAAATTCGTTGTTTTGTATAATTTTTTGCAATTCTTCTACATTTTTAAACACAAAAGAATTGCCTTTACAATAGGATCTGATTCCCAAAACCTCCGGATGATTTTTATCCCCGGCAATTAAAACATCAACAGATTTATCCTCTTTTTTTACAATGTTATGAATTTTAGTAACGAATGGGCAGGTTGCATTAACATAGTCTAATTTATTGGACTCAATATCATCAATAACCTGTTTCTCAACACCGTGAGTTCTGATGACAATTTTGTATCCGTCAGGACATTCGGAAATAGAATTGATTATCTTAACACCCTTTTTTTCCAAATCATCAACAACCTGAGCATTATGAATAATCGGACCGAGTGTACATACCTTCTCACCATGTTCTACAAGGTCATAAACAAGATTAACCGCTCTGTCAACACCAAAACAAAAACCGGCAGTTTTTGCAAGATTTATAGTTTTGCTCAATGAATTTCAGCCTCCCAAAGTGCTGTTATGTTATCCATTACCATATTAGCTGCATTCTTAATATCGTGCGGACCGAAATTTTCTTTATCAAAGCCCATCTGCTCAGGCGTTATCAGCTTACCGTAAGATACGGTAAGTTTTTTGCCTGCTTTAATGGGTCCATTGCAGCAAATTGCAACAGGAAGAACCGCCGCATTAGTAGCTTTTGCAATTATTGCAACACCTGATTTTGCTCTTTGCGGAACACCGTTCTTATCCTTTATACGCTTACCTTCAGGACAAATTGCCATAATATGACCTTCCTGAACAATCTTTTCACCATATTCAATTGCGGAATTATCGCCTTTTCCGCGCCTTACAGGAAATCCGTATAAATGTTTAATAAACCAACCTACAACAGGATTTTCAAAAAGCTCTGCTTTCGCCATAAAGTGCAGCGGAGGAACCTGCTTTGGCATTGCAACAAAAACAGGGTCTAATGCACAGGTATGATTTATTGCAACTATGTAACGACTTCCTTTTTCCGGAAGATTTTCAAGCCCTTTGAACTCCATTTTATAAACAATTTTTACAAGAGGTCTGAAAAAAGCTTTAACAAAATCATAGAGTTTATAATGCCTTACTTGCGTATAATCAAAATCTTTCATTAAATATGCTCCTTAATTGTATTTATAATCAAAGCAATTGACTCATCAAGGTTAAGCAAAGAGGTATCCGCCATAATGGAGTCTTTACTTGGTTTTAGCGGTGCAATCTCACGATGAGAATCCTGATAATCACGCTGGTTAACATCAGCAAGTACATCCTCATATTTAACCTTTTGACCATTTTCAATTAGTTCCTTATATCTTCTTTTCGCTCTGCATTCAGGAGAAGCAAAAAGAAAAATTTTAACCCGGGCATCAGGAAGCACAACAGTTGCAATATCCCGTCCGTCCATAATAACATTATTCTTCTTTGCAATATCTCTTTGTAAATCCAAAAGAAAAGCACGGACCTCGGGAATAGCAGAAACAACGCTAGCGCCCATTGAAATTTCAGGAGTACGAATTAATCCTGAAACATCTTCACCATTCAAAAAAACGGCCTGAGCACCATCGACATATTTAAGTTCAACCAAAGTATCATTAAGCATTGCAACAATCTTTTCATTATCATCAATAGCTTTAGTTCTTACAGCATTCAGTGCAACCGTTCTGTACAGCGCACCCGTATCAACATATATATAGCCGAGTGCCTTAGCGGCAGCCTTTGCAATAGTGCTTTTACCTGCACCTGCAGGTCCGTCAATTGCTACATTTATCATACATAAACTCCTTACATATTCCGACCGCAAAGATAGCCTGTGGAAAAGGCAATTTGCAGATTAAATCCGCCGGTGTAGGCATCAATATCAATAACCTCACCGGCAAAATATAAATTATCAATAATTTTTGACTGCATTGTTTTGGGGTTAATTTCCTTAATATTTACGCCTCCTGATGTAATAACGGCCTCTTCAATCGGTCTGAAATCAACTACATCAAGAACAAGATTCTTCAGTAAATTACCTAAATTAATTCGCTGCTCCTTAGTAATCTGATTGCATTTTACTGAAGGATTAATGCCGGAAAGAGAAACAATAACAGGAATTAATTTATTCGGCAAAAGCCTTGAAAGTGAATTAATAAAATCCTTATTATTGCTGTCAGAAAAATCTCTTTGTATGCGCTTATCAAGTGTTTTGTTATCAAGAGCAGGCTTTAAATCAATAACTAATTTATAGCTATGCGCTTTGGGATTCTTCATATGTGATGATGCGGAGAGTATTACAGGTCCACTGACCCCGTAATGTGTAAACAGCATTTCACCGAAGTCATAATATATCTGCTTATCACCATCAAAAAGCTTAACGGCAATATTTTTAAGTGACAAACCCTGAAGTCTGGGAATAAAATTATTACTGCAGACCAAAGGAATAAGAGAGGGCTCGAGAGATGTTACAGTATGACCTACACTTTTGGCAAGAGTATATCCGTCACCTGTTGAGCCTGTGCGGGGATAACTTTTACCGCCTGTGCAGACAGCAACACTGTCACACTCTATTTTTCTATTGTTATCAAGTATGACATATTTAATTCTGCTGCTGTCAAGTTCAAATGCTTTAACTGTTCCCTGAATTATCTTCACGCCGTTACTGACAGCATTTTTTATCAGTGCATCAACTATATCAACGGCTTTGTCAGATACAGGAAAAACACGGCCGCCCCGTTCTGTTTTCAAAGGCACACCCATATCCTCAAAAAATGCAATTGTATCATAAGGCATAAAGGCCGAAAATGCAGAATACAGAAAACGAGGATTAGTCGGCACATTGGAAATCAAATCTTCAATATCAAAACAGGCATTTGTTACATTGCAACGTCCCTTGCCGGTAATTATAATCTTACGGGCTGGTCTTGGCATTTTTTCAATCACCGTTACATCATTGCCGAGTTTTGCACTTTCAGCACTTGCCATTAATCCGGCTGCACCGCCGCCAATGATAATTACTTTTTTCTTATCCATAATTTCATATTATAAATTATTAATCTTCGTCTGTCAAATCCTGAAGGAGCTCAGAAAGCTGCTCCCATTCATCATACAGTGAATCACGGGCGGCTGTTTTTTCTTCAAGCTCAGCAGTAAGTCTGACAAGCTCCTCATAATCGGAATTTGAAAGCTTTTCATTTATTTCGTCAATTTCAAGTTCAATTGTTTCTATTTCTTCCTCGCATTTTGCAAGGCGTGTTTTTGATTTTCTAAGTTGGGATTGTCGCTCCTTTTTCAACTTGTATTCATTTGGCTTTTTTTGCTTTTCATCAATCTTAGATTGTATGATCGGTGAAAAATTATTCTTTTTTTCTATATATTCGTCATAATTTCCGTGATACACATTAACTCCGTCTGAATTAAGTTCAATAATTCTGGTAGCAAGCTTATTAATAAAATATCTGTCATGAGATACAACAAGCATTGTACCGTCATAATCAAGGAGTGTATTTTCAAGTTCCTCACGAGAAAACGCATCAAGATGGTTGGTAGGCTCATCAAGCAGCAAAAAGTTAAATCTTCCGAGCATAAGTTTAAGCAAAGCAACTCTTGCCCGTTCACCGCCGGAGCATTCTTCGAGCTTTTTATAAACATCATCACCCTTGAATAAAAAAGCCGCAAGAGCAGAGCGAATTGAAGTTTCGGTCATTGCGGGAAAATTTGACCAAACCTCTTCAAGAACTGTTTTGCTCAAATCAAGCTTAGACTGAACCTGATCAAAATATCCGGTCTGAACCATTGAGCCGAATTTTAAAAAACCTTTATCAGCACTGTAATCCTTCATAAGAATTTTAAGC
>JBKWUD010000055.1:0-8801 GCA_046989265.1 Eubacterium sp. | reverse complement strand
GTGCAAGCGCCTGACGCTGACCGCCGGAGAGCGTTCCAACTTGAATGCCGAGCCTGTTTTCAAGACCCATGTTGCACTGTTCAAGAAGGGTTTTATAATAATCAATTCGCTTTTTATTAACACATTTACCCAATCCGAAATGGCTGTTCTTATTGTCGGCAAGTGCCATATTTTCAAGAATAGTTAAATCCGCACAGGTGCCGATTTTTGGCTCCTGAAAAACCCTGCCAATAATTTTAGCTCTTTTGAATTCAGATACATTTGTTATATCATTTCCATTAAATATAATTTTTCCGTCATCCGGCTTTAATGAACCGCAGACAAGATTCAGAAGAGTTGTTTTACCACTGCCGTTAGAACCTATTATTGAAACGAATTCGCCCTTGTCCACCTTAAAATTAAAGTTATCAAAAACAGTTGATTCATCAACTGTGCCAACATTAAAACGTTTGGTTATATTATTTAATTCAAGCATTTTTCTCTCTCCTTTTTCCAACCTTTTCTTTGAGAGTTCCGCTGAAAACAAGAGCAAGAACAAAGAGTATCGCCATCAAAATCTTGTTATATTCACTCGGTAATCCGATTACAACGGCAATCTGCAGGCAAGCTTTATAAATTATCGTGCCTAATATAACCATTGTGGTTGCTTTCATAAAACCAACACGCTTGAATACGGAAAGGCCGATAATAACGCTTGAAAGTCCGAATACAACCATACCAACACCCATTGTTGTATTTGCAGTTTCAGTGCTCTGCGCAATAACTGCACCGCTGATTGCAGCAAGACCGTTACCGATTGCAAGACCTAATATTTTAGACGCTCCGGGATTTTTTGCAAGCATAACAACATACTGCTGATTTGAGCCTGTAGCACGGAGGAGCATACCGGACTTTGTTTTAAGATACAAATCAATAATAACTTTCAAAACAATCACAAGTATTGCAAGAACGATAATTTTTCTTACATTCAATCCGTTAATGCTTGTAGGAAGAATGTTTGCAACACCACTGTTAAATATAGTCTTTTTTCCGAAAATTGATGCTATTGACTGTCCCCCGGTTCCGGCTTTTATTAATACAAGATTAATCGTAAGAAGCGAAGTATATACCAAAATACCAGAAAGCAGTGGTTCAAGTTTAAGCTTAATATGCAAAATTCCGGTAACACATCCTGCAGCCAAGCCGCTGGCAAATGCAACTATAAGGCTAAGCCACGGATTAACCCCGCGCAAAATCAACACACTTGAAACAATGGCTCCAAGAGGCATTGTTCCGTCTACTGATAAATCAGGAAAATCAAGAATACTATATGTTAAATACACACCCAAAGCGAGGATTGCATATTTAAAGCCCTCCTCAAATACGACCTTGATTATGTTTAAAGTTTCCATTCAATCACATCCATATCACACAAAAAGAGCAGAACAGAAGTTCTGCTCAAATTCAATAAGTATTACTCAGCCTGTGTTGTTACCTTTTCAACATCGTTCATTGAAGCAGGAATTGTAATATTAAGCTTAGAAGCAACATCTGTATTAACAACAAGGAAGGAGTCTGTTACTGTTACGGCAGGATATGATGCAGCATCCTTACCGCCTATAACATCAATTGCCATTTCGCCTGTTTTTTCACCAAGAGCAACATAATCGATTGAAGCGGATGCAAGACAACCCTTCTTTACCTGCTCAATCTCAGAGCCGTAAACAGGAATTCCTGCTGCATCTGCCTGCTCAAGGAAAACACTCATATTATCTACAACATTATTATCTGTAAGGTTTGTGAGTGCGTCAACTTTAGGAATAAGTGCCGCAGCGGCTGATGCAAGCTCTGATGCCTCAGCAATACCCTGTGAAACGAGTTCAATACCTGCTTTGTCACATTCAGCCTGAAGAGTTTTAAGCTGGCTGATTGAGTTAGCTTCGCTTGTTGTATAAAGTACACCGAGAGACTTGATTTCCGGCTGCAATTGCTTAATAAGAGCTACCTGTCCGTCAATGTCAATCGCATCTGCTGTACCTGTGCAGTTTTTGCCGGGTGTTTCCATGGAATCAACAAGACCTGCTGCTACAGGATCTGAAACTGCGCAGAAGATAACAGGAGTTGATGAAGATGCATTCTGAACTGCTGAATAAGCGCTCATAGCTGCAGGAGTAGCAACTGCGATAATAGCATCATAGCCGCTTGCTACCATTTGCTGAGCATAACTTTCACAATCGGTATCTGCACTGCCGCTTGAACCTATCTGAACATCATAAGCTATACCTGCTTTGTCAAGAGCATTTTTAACACCCTGAGTACAGTTATCAAGACTTGTATGAGGCATGTATTGAAGGATAGCAACCTTCTTTTCACCGTCAGCTTTAGATTCCGCTTCATTATTAGTGTCTTTACCTGCTGAACATCCCGCAAATGCAGCAACAATTAAAAGGACAGAAAGCACAACTGCTAAAAATTTTTTAATACTTTTCATAATTATTTCCTCCATAATATTATTATTTTATTATAATCTTTCGACAATATTCTGTCAATAAATTATCATAAAATTGATTTTACTTTTTAAATCTGATTACATTCCATGAAAACGGTTTAAATTCTGCTGTAACCAATTTATCATCCGCATTCGGCAACGGATTTATATGAGGCTTAACAAAAGGATTGTCGAAACTATTTTCATCTTTTTTATCATATCCGTCCATAGATATGAACTCTGCAGGTTTCATGCCATCAAAATCCATAAGGTTTATATCAAGAATTACACTGTCATCAAGCGATTTATTAACACAGAATAAAGTCATCTCTTCATTTTCTTCATCATATGTAGCAATAGATTCAATATAAGGTACATCTGTATAATCTTTGCAGTCATATTTTGGACAGTCAATAATCGGATTTAGAGCAACACCCCTGCCGTAGTTTGAAAGATGCTCAAAAGGATAGAAAATTGTCTGCTTAAATATTCCTCCGCCAGTCTGAGTAAAAATAGGAGCAATAACATTAACCAGCTGCGCCAGACATGCAATCTTAATTCTATCCGAATGCCTTAATAGTGTTATGAGCATTGAACCGACAAGGAGAGCATCTTCAAAATTATATATATCCTCAAGTCTTGGCGGTGAATAACTCCAGCGTTCATAAGGAGCATTATTGCTGTGATACCAAACATTCCATTCATCAAAGGACAGATTAATTATTTTTTTGCTTCGCTTTTTAGCCTTAACATAATCACAAACACATATTACCGTATATATGAATTCCTCAAGTTCAAGAGTTCTGGCAAGAAATGACGGTGTATCATCATCGTGATTACCATAGTACTGATGAAGCGACACATAATCAATGCTGTCATATGCAATATCAAGAGCAGTAGCCTCCCATTCACCGAAGGTTGGTGAATTTCTGCTTGATGAACCGCAAAGTACAGTTTCAATTGAGTTATCAGTCCATTTCATCATTTTAGACGCTTCGTTTGCAATTTTACCATAGTCGGAAGCTGTTTTTGCTCCCATTTGCCATCTGCCGTCCATTTCGTTACCAAGGCACCACAATTTAACATTCCAAGGATCATTGTAGCCGTGTGACTTCCTTAAATCAGACCATGCTGAATTTCCCGGATGATTCATATATTCGACAAGATTTCTTGCTTCTTCAGGTCCTCTGGTTCCCAAATTAACTGCCATCATACAATCCGAGTTCACCTTTTTGCACCATTTCATGAATTCATTTGTTCCAAAGATATTTGGTTCTGTTGTCCCCCATGCAAGATCAAGACGATTAGGTCTGTTTTCTAAAGGACCGACACCATCTTCCCAGTTATAGCCCGAAACAAAATTACCGCCCGGGTATCGAACAACAGGTACATTCAGCTCCCTTACCAAATTGATTACATCGGTCCTGAATCCATCCTCATCAGCACTGGGGTGATCAGGCTCATAAATTCCGCCGTAAACTGCCCTGCCAAGATGTTCAATAAATGAGCCGTATATTCTGCGGTCAATATCACCGATTTTAAATTCCTTTGCTAGTGTGATTTTTGCTTTCATTATTCTCTCCTTAAAATCCAAAATGGTTAATCAGCTTATTATATTCTTTATCTGTAATTGTAATAACCGAACCATGACGAGGTGTGAAATTAAGCGAAAACCGCTCCTCGGGAACAGGATTAAAATTCATCATATCGTCAGTTTCCTGCATAAAATACCTGTTATCACAATACATATCCATAATCATTACATATTTATTCTGATTAATCAGCTTATACATACAATTGCCCTCAACATGTCTATCCGTGCAGGCAATTACATTATTCGGATATTCATAATACGGTCCTGTCAGCTTATCGGATACGACTTCGCAAATGGTTTTGGCACATTCATCCTTATAGCACATATAATATTTTTCACCGATTTTGACAATATCAGCATCTATTGCATCCATACCGTTTGCAGGTGCAAAAAGCTCTTTGGGATTTGAAAATTTTTTAAAATCGTCTGTATATGAATACCAAATTGAAAGAGCCTTGTCGCTGTTTGCATTATGTACGGAATAATATACAAAATATTTTCCTTTTTCACTATCATACAGTGCCTCAGGGGCCCAGATTTTATCAGCAGTTTCAGTTTCTTTGAAATCGTGAAAATCAATTGCGGTTTCTTCATACCAATTGATTAAGTCATCCGATTTCCACGACACCATACCGTGGTTTGAATCCCATCCGAGAGATGATTTCATATCGGTTGCAATAATATAGAAATTACCATTCTCGCCTCTTAAAAGAAATGGATCACGCATACAAAGAGTTCCCGTTTTTTGCTCAATAACAGGCTCACCCTTATTAATCGGAGTAAACTTATATCCGTCATCAGACACGGCAAAGCATATACGTTCTCTTTCTGGTTCATTGCCTGTAAAATAGCAAAACAAATATTTAGTAAAATTATTTTCCATGTTATCACCAAAATTGATTTTACCAAATGATAATGGATATTACAATATATATTTTTATTTTTTGATAATTATTATTTTACACTTTCCGAAAGGATGACACATAGGTAGTAACAGCAAAGTTATATCATTAAGTATCACTTGGCAGAAAATATAATTCGGTCGCATTAACTTTACAGCAAGAACAGTTGAAGCTCTGCCAGTACCTGCACCTATTTCAAGTATTTTGCACTTGGTTTTAAATACTTTTTAATATATTCTCATATTCATAATATAATCTTCTAAAAATAAAAAGCAGTGCAAGCAAACAAAGACTTACACTGCAAACATATTCGACTTGCGTAAACTTATAAATTTAATGATAATTGAACATAAATAATTTATTCTACAGTAACAACCTTTGCAAGATTGCGTGGCTTATCAACATCAAGTCCTTTATCTGAAGAAACATAATAAGCAAGCAACTGCATTGCTGTAATTGCAGGAACCGCCATAAAATCATCTTCCAAATCAGGCAATTCAAAAGAGCAGCCAACATCCTTGGTCTTTAAAGAACTCCTTACAAAAGTAATAACATTAGCTCCGCGCGACTGAACTTCTCTTATATTGCTTACCTGCTTTGAGAGTAAATTTTCCTGAGTCAGAAGAGCTATAACAGGCGTTTTCTTCGTAATTAAAGCAATAGTGCCATGCTTCAGCTCACCTGATGCAAATGCTTCAGAATGAATATATGAGATTTCCTTAAGCTTAAGCGATGCCTCCAAAAGAGTCGGATAGTCAAGACCCCTGCCTATCATAAAGGTATGCTCAGCAGTAGTCAGTTGCTTGGAAAGCAAATGGATATCACGTCTACGTTCAAGCACATTCTGAACAGACTCAGGAACTTTCTTAAGTTCACGAATGAATTTTGTAACACCCTCATCATTCAGCATTCCTCTGAGATAAGCCATTTTAGCAGTAATAAGATAAAATACCGCAACCTGAGTTGTATACGCTTTTGTAGATGCAACAGCTATCTCAGGTCCTGCATTTGTATATATAACATTTTCGCTTTCCCTTGCAATTGTTGAACCTTTAACATTAACAATTGAAAGAGATCTTGCACCATTTTTTCTTGCATATTTCAAAGCTTCAAGGGTATCAATAGTTTCACCGCTCTGTGAAACGCAGATAACAAGAGTCTTTTCATTTATTATTGGTTCATTATACATATACTCGCTTGCCATATTTACAGTAACCGGAACAGCACAGGTTTTTTCAATCAAATGCTTACCGATAAGTCCCGCATGCATAGCCGTACCGCAGGCAATAACAGTGATATTATCGCATTCTGTAAAGATGCTGTCATCGACATGCTCTCCGCTGAAATCAGGAAAGTCATTTTTTATTCTCGAAGCAATAGTCTTTTTGATAACTTCAGGCTGCTCCATAATCTCCTTTTCCATATAAAAAGGATATCCGCACTTACCGCTGTTTTTAATATCCCAATCAAGCTTAAGCATTTTAGGCGCTACCTTATTACCTGAAAAATCACAAATATCAATACCCTTTGGAGTAATTTCTGCGACTGAAAACTCAGGCAGAACAAAGTAATTATCACTATATTCACCAATTGCTATAATATCTGATGCTATATAAGAGCCATCATCATTTGTGCAGCAAATAATGGGACTGACATTACGAACTGCATAAATAGTATCAGGTTTGTCATCAAACATAATTGCAAGGCCAAAAGTTCCTCTGAGCTCACGAACAGCTTTTACAATCGACTCGGTTGCATCACCTGTATAATACCTGTCAATAAGAGCAGCTACAACCTCTGAATCAGTTTGTGACATAAGCTTTCCGCTTACACCAATCTGATTTTTTACAGCATCGTAATTCTCAATAATACCATTATGAACAAGAGTAACCCTGCCGAACTTATGAGGATGTGAATTTATATCACTAACACCTCCATGAGTAGCCCAACGTGTATGTCCTATTCCTGCAGTTCCCCTGACATCGTTGCATTTTTCATTAAGATTCTCAACTCTGCCCTTACACTTTGTAACAAGCACCTCTTTAAAATCAGGATGATAAACTGCAATTCCCGCACTGTCGTATCCTCGATATTCAAGAGTTTTTAGACCTTTTATAAGCTTTCCTCTGGCTTCGCTGTAACCGGTATATCCGATAATTCCACACATAGTTATTTCCTCACTTTATATATAAGATTAGCCAATACCTTCTATTATGTATTATGGCTCTAAATTAAAAATAATTCCTTTGCTGAAAAGAATTTGTCGTAATCGTTACCGATTAGTTTTGCCTTTTCATAACGCACCAAAGTGTACGGTGAAGCATCCGCCGAATATTTCGATAACCTCACACCTCGTCAGCCTTATAGGCTCCGGCGCTAACCGACAACTAAACTGTCGGCTTATTTTAAAGAAGAACTATGTTCAATTATCAATTAAATTTTCAAGGTTCGGTTTGAGAAATCATAAAAAAATTTCCCAATGAATAATTATTAACATATTGTTGTAATTTTGTCAATCTTTAACTTGTTTTTTATCCGGTTTAAACCTAATATTGAAAAACTGTTTGTTTTTTGGTAATATATTATATAATATTTTTATAAAGGATATGTCTATGAATATTGCAAAACAGCTTGAAAACGAATTTTCATTAAAACCTTGGCAGATTGAACACACAATTGAACTAATTGATGACGGAAACACCATACCATTTATTGCAAGATACAGAAAAGAGGTCACAGGCTCACTTGATGACCAGCTCCTTAGAGAGCTAAATGACAGACTTAATTATCTTCGTAATTTGGAAGAACAAAAAGAAAAAATTATTAATTCAATAACCGAGCAGGAATTAATGACTGATGAAATACAAAGGTCAATTGATGCTGCACAAACAATGACCGAGCTTGAGGATATATACAGACCTTTCAGACCTAAAAGAAAAACAAGGGCATCTGCAGCAAAGGCTAAAGGACTCGGCAGACTGGCAGAAACCATTTTAGCTCAGAAACCGGGAGATGCTTCTCCTGAAACACTTGCTAAGGACTTTTTGACTGATGAGGTTGAAACCATACAAGACGCCCTTCAGGGAGCGAGGGATATTATTGCTGAAATTGTTTCCGATGATCCTAACTGCAGAAAACTGCTGCGTTATGCAATAAAAAGCAATGGTATTTTAACTGTAAAAGGAGCTAAGGAAGACCTTGGTGTATATGAGATGTACAAGGAATACAGCGAGTCTGTAAGCAGCGTTGCAAGACATAGAGTTTTGGCAATAAATCGAGGAGAGAAGGAAGGATTCCTGAAAGTGTCTATTGATTTTGACAAAACAATTGCAACAGATTTACTTTATAATATTTATTGTAAAAACAATACTGCTGCAACTGACGAAGTAATAAATGCAATAAATGACTCATTCTCACGCCTTATCTTCCCCTCCATTGAACGTGAAATAAGAAATGATTTAACAGATAATGCTTGCATAAGTTCAATTAAAGTGTTCAGCGAGAATACCCGACAGCTTCTAATGCAGCCCCCTGTTAAAGGCAAAGTCACTATTGGTCTTGATCCCGGTTACAGAACAGGATGCAAGGTAGCAGTTGTTGATGAAACCGGAAAGGTTCTTGAAACAGGTGTTATCTACCCTGCTCCACCGCATAATAAAATTGATGAGGCAAAAAAAATCATCAAGGCGTTTGTAGAAAAATACAATGTAAAAATGTTTGCAATAGGAAACGGCACCGCATCACACGAAACTGAGGTTTTTGCAGCCGAAGTGATAAAAGAGCTTAATTGCGGTATCACATATATGGTTGTCAGCGAAGCAGGCGCATCTGTTTACAG
>JBKWUD010000054.1:0-10709 GCA_046989265.1 Eubacterium sp. | reverse complement strand
AAAAATTAATCATATTTATGTTATATCCTCATTTATTTCAGCATATCGTTTTATTGAAACAGAAAGGAGAAAAGCTATGGACATTGAAAAAGAATATTCTTGTTTGGAGCGAAATTGCAAAGTTTATCAAAAATGCATTGATATGGATGAGGATTATCAGGAGGCTTTGCCTCAGTATTGTGATGATATTTACAGAGTGGTAAAATGCGTTTCCCGCACTTATATTACATCTATGGACACAAATTATAACGAGGTCAAGCTCTTTGGCAAGACAGAAATTTGTATTACATATTTTAATGAAAGCTCTTGCCTGTGCTATGCTGATTTTGAAGAGGAATTTACAAAACTGATTGATATTGACAATATCTCCGAAAGCGCATTTGCAAATGCCGTAGTTAATAACAAATATACTAATTTCAGAGTAATTAATCAAAGAAGAATTGATATTCATGCTTCTTCAGCTGTAAATGTATGCGTTTATGATAAAATTAAATGCCCCTGCATAAGCTCCTGTGATAATTCAAAACTTAAAATTGAAACACAAAAAACAGCTTCTGTTATAAATACAAATATATGCCGGGCAGAATTTGATGAGGAGTTTTCTGTTCCCGGGGACTCAAAGCCTATAAAAAGAATTATAAGCTCATCTTCTTTTGTAACACTCGGTGAAACAAAGATAATAAAGGATAAAGCACTAATAAAGGCTGTTGTGAGTCTTGCTGTGTTGTATACAACCGATGAGGAAGAAGAACAACTCTTAAAGTGTGAGTATTCATTTAATATATCCAAAATAATTGATGTAACAGGCATCGATGACGACGATATAATAATTTCAAACCTTAGTGTAGGAAATATATTTTTTAAAGCAAAAAGCGCTTCAAATGATAAGCTATGCGTTATTGAGGCATTCGGTGATGTGCTTATCAACTCAACCTTTATTCGTGAAAGGGAAGAGGAATTAGTTACTGACGGCTATGTACTTAATCACAAATCAGACTGTTCATATTCTGACTTTTCATGTAGCAGAAACGGCAGGCAAATAAGCGATACAAAAATGCAAAACATTTCATTTGATTTATCTGCTGAAGTTACTGAAATCAAAGAGCTTAATATTACTTTATCGGAAAGTTATGTGCGAAACGGAAAGATAATATCTAAAGCTGCAGCAAACGCAATGTGCATGACAACCGCCGGGAGCCTTGCAACCTTTTCAAGTACTTCTGATTTAGAAATAGAGATTGAAAATTGTCAAAGTGCCATAAGTGCGCTAACACTCCGGTCATATGACTATACTATGCAGTCAAACGGAAAAGTTGATGTCAGATTATCTATTGGATTGTTCGCATATATTTATGAAGAAACAAATATCAGAATTTTAAGTGAAATCAATGCTGATGATGACGAGATAAAATATCCGACACTGACGGTTTATTTCGGTAAGCAGAATGAATCAATTTGGAGTATTGCAAAAAGCTTTTCATCTGATATTGATTTAATTATTAGTGAAAACGACTTAAACAGTGAAATTCTTGACTCAAACAAAATTTTAATTATTCCCGGTGTGTAGGAGGTAAGTTATGAATAAAAATATTTATGCAGATATCTCCACAAGAACGGGAGGAGATATCTATATTGGAGTAGTAGGCCCTGTTCGTACAGGAAAATCAACATTTATTAAACGATTTATGGACACTCTTGTAATTCCGAATATTGAAGGTGACTTCCAAAAAGAACGCGCAAGGGATGAGCTTCCACAATCTGCTGCAGGCAGAACAATAATGACAACAGAGCCAAAGTTTATTCCCGAAGATTCCATTGAGATCTCAATGCAGGATAATTTGCACCTTAAGGTTAGAATGATAGACTGTGTTGGATACATTGTACCGAGCAGCGAGGGTTATATTGAAGATGAACAGCCGAGAATGGTTATGACTCCGTGGTATGATGAGGAAATACCGTTTAATATGGCGGCTGAAATAGGTACACGTAAAGTAATTGAAGAGCACTCAACAATAGGCCTTGTAATAACTACAGACGGTTCTATAAGTTCTATTCCGCGTGATGAATATGAGGAAGCTGAAGAAAGGGTCATAACTGAGTTAAAAGAGCTGAATAAACCTTTCGTTGTTCTCATGAATACAATTGAACCAAACAATGACAGCGTTAAGCAGCTGGCTCAGTCGATGCAGGATAAATATGATGTTCCGGTTTTGCCAGTTAACTGTCTCGAACTTACTGAGGATGAAATTAAAGAAATACTTATAAATGTATTATATGAGTTTCCGGTATCTTCAATCGGTATTGAACTTCCAAGTTGGTTTAAGGGGCTTGAAAGTGATGATAAAATACGCAAATCGGTTATTTCCAGCATAAGAGAATGCTCTGCAGAAGTTACAAGCATTAGATCCGCATACAAATTTGCCGGAAATTTAAATAGCAATGATGATATTGAGGGAACAAAAATATCAGATGTTGATTTGTCAAACGGCAAAGTTAAAATGAAAATAAGCATAGATAATTCATATTTCTATTATCTGATGTCACAAAAATGCGGTATAACAATTAATAATGAAGAAGATTTGTTAAGAGAAATAACAACTCTTTCTTCAATAAAAACAAGATATTTGCGCATCGAGGCGGCTCTGAAGCAGGTCGATGAAACAGGATACGGAATTGTTATGCCGACTACAGAGGAGCTCTCTCTTGAAGAGCCTGAAATTATGAAACAGGGTGGAAAATACGGCGTTCGCCTTAAAGCTCATGCTCCGTCAATTCATATGATTAAATGCAATACTTATACCGAGGTTGCTCCAATTGTTGGAAGTGAATCGCAAAGTGAAGAGCTGGTTATGTATCTTCTTAAAGAGTTTGAGAGCAATCCAAATGAGATATGGGATACTAATATTTTTGGAAAATCACTGCATTCTCTTGTCAATGAAGGTCTCAATAACAAGTTATATCGTATGCCTGAGGATGCAAGAAACAAGTTTAGAGAAACAATAGAGCGTGTTATTAACGAAGGCTGTTCAGGCTTAATCTGTATAATACTATAATAAAACTGGGCGGATTAGTATCCGCCCATAATACTGTTATATATAGAAATATAATAAAATAATTAATGCCGTTTGTATAACCATAAGCATCGGCATTCCTATCATAAAACTTTTATGCTTGGTTTTATGCCTGATAGTCTTCATAGTTATATATGTTCCGGATGCACCTCCAATTATACCGATAAGCCACAGAGTGCTTTCACGAATGCGCCATTTATTGTGCTTTGCTCTATTCTTGTCAGCAAGATTAATAAGTATTCCGAAAAAATTGACAGATATAAAATAGATAAGAATATACTTATACATCAAAAGGCTCAAGCTCCTTCAAATCACCTGTAAGAATAGCAAGCTTTGAGTCATTAACAAAAGCATCACCCTGATCTTTATCTACAGTATACACTGTCGCACATTCAGGACAAACAAGAAAATATACATCGCCTGCTTTCAAAAACGGAAGCTTTGCAGTTAATCTTGTTTCAAAATTTGTAAAAACTGAAAATTCCACCTGCTTTTTGCAGTGCGGGCAAATAATTTCAGTTGTTTCACCATGTTCAAAAATTCTATCAGAATTACCCAGTCTGTATTCCATATTGATTACCTCAATTGATTTATATTATCTATGATACTACATTAAAAAGAAGTGTTCAAGAGTGAAAAAAATAATTATTTTATTTTTGTCAGTAATAATTTTATTGAGCGGATGCTCATTATCAGATAATCAAAGTAATATTAAAGCCGAAACTATCAAACCGGCAGAAAACGGCACCTTCTATGTTAAATCGATTTGGATTTCATATTATGAACTGCAGAATTTGATTGCTGATACAGATGATGAATTTAAGAAAAAAATAGAATCCGCATTCAAAAAATTAACAGATATGGGATTTAACACCGTTACTGTTCAAGTCAGACCCTGTGCAGATGCTTTTTATATATCAGACTACTTTCCCTCAAGTAAATATTGTTTTGGAGAACAGGGAAGCGATATGCCATATGATCCGCTGCAAATTATGTGTGACATTGCAGAAAAGCAGGGACTTAAAATTGAAGCATGGATAAATCCGTACAGAGTCAGTCAGGATAATATAATTGATAATCTTTGTGACGAGAATATTGCAAAAAAATGGTATAATAATAAAAGAACAAAATCTTATGTTTATATAGATAAATCTTCAATATATTTTAATCCTGCCGTTAAAGATGTTACAGACTTAATTGTTAATGGAGTAAAAGAATTAGTTGAAAAATACAATATCTCAGCAATTCATTTTGATGATTATTTCTATCCAACAACCAGCAAAGAAATTGATAAAACACAGTACAGTAATTACACAAAAAAAGGCGGAGAATTAAGCCTTGGCAATTGGAGGAGAAACAATATTGACGAAATGGTAAAAGCTGTTTATAATGCAGTCAAAAAGACAAAAAGCGATGTCAGGTTTGGAATAAGTCCAGCATCTGATATTGATAATGATTACTCAAAGCTTTATGCTGATGTTGAAAAATGGGCAAGTGAAGAGGGATATGTTGATTATATTTGTCCTCAAATTTATTTCGGATTTAAAAATGTTTATCAACCATTTATGTTCACAACAAAAAAATGGATATCAATTACAAACTGCAATTTATATGTTGGTCTTCCTCTTTATAAGTGCTCAAAAGCAGATAAGTATGCCGCTGAAAACGAAAAGGAACGAATAAATGAATTTGTGAATCATTCGGATATTATTTCCCGTCAGATTACATATTTATCTAAGCTTGATGAGGTAAATGGCTTTTATATATTTTCATATAGCTTTCTATTTGATGAGAATTGCAAAACAGAGGTTGAAAATATGCTTTCGGTTATGCAAAACAGCAGTCCTGATTAATATCAACCGATTTAATTGTAACCCTGATTTCATTGCCTATAATATCCTTGTCGGATTTCATTCTGACAGGGATATAATTTTTTGTATAACCCTGATAATAGCCGTCGTTCAGCTTATTTTCAAATAATACATTTACTTTTGTGTTAATAAGGCTTTCAAAATAAGCAATTCTTATTTTTTGCGTTTCGTTAATCATAATAGCGGCTCTGCGCTCTTTTTCCTCTTTAGATACATTATCGCCTTGTCTAGAAGCTGCAGTGCCTGAGCGTTGTGAGTAGGGGAATACATGCACCTTTTCAAAGCCAATATTCTTTACAAACTCAAGTGACTCAATAAAATCATCTTCGGTTTCGTCATTAAATCCAACCATCACATCAGTCGTAATTGTTGCATCATCAAAAGTTTTGCGGAGTTTATCACAAAGCTGCTTATATTCTGCACTGTTATAATGTCTGTTCATACTCTTAAGCGTTTTGTCACAACCGCTTTGCAGCGATATATGGAACTGCGGGCAGAATTTTTCACATTTTGACAAACCTTCAATTACATCATCTGTAATATGATCAGGTTCAAGTGAGCCGAGACGAACACGCTTAATATTTTGATTTTCATTACAAATTTTTACTGCGTCTACTATATCAAAATTCAAGCCCTTACCATAAGACGAAAGGTTTATTCCCACAAGAACAATTTCTCTTACACCATTATTACCAAGAGTTTCGATTTCATCTCTCAAATCCTTAAGACTTTTGGAACGGACCCTTCCTCGTGAAATAGGAATAATGCAGTAAGAACAAAAGCGGTCACACCCGTCTTCTATTTTTACAAAAGCTCTTATTCTCTCACTGAATTGTTTGATTGAGCATTTAGCAAAGCTGTCTCCGGTTTTATGCTTTTCTATTTTTACTATTCTGTTATGCTCAGTATTGTGCTGATTAATCAGAGATAAAATGTCATCATTGCTTTTGTTGCTTAATACTATATCAGCCTCATCTAATTCAACAGCTTTTTCAGGAAAAGCCTGTGGCATACATCCGGTCAGAATTACAGTTGCTTCGGGATGCTTTCTTTTAAATTTTCTGATATTTTGCCTTGTTTTTTGGTCAGCAGTTGCAGTAACGGTGCAGGAATTGATAATATAATAATCTGCCTCCTCATTATGGCCGACTATTTCAAAGCCTGCATTTTTGAGCAATTCACTCATATATTCACTTTCATATTGATTAACCTTGCATCCAAGCGTGTAAAATGCAGCTCTCATAAAATTTCCTCATAACCTAATATATTTAAAAATATTTGATATTATAGCAAAAATTTATCATTATTACAACCGCTAAAGAATATTAATAAGTGGTGATGATTATGAAAAAGATAATAACCTTTATACTTTCTGCAGCAATTTGCTTAAGTATTCCAATTCAATGCTGTGCAGAAGAAAACAGTGAAAATAAAAATGAAAATATAAATGCTAAGGCTGTTGTGCTTATGAGTATTGACACAGGTGAAGTATTATACCAGGAAAATGAATACGAGCATTTATCACCTGCATCTGTCACTAAAATAATGTCAATATTATTGATGCTTGAAGCTCTTGACAATGGAGATATTGCACTTACAGATACTGTAACCGCCTCCAAGGACGCTGTATCAATGGGCGGTTCTCAAATCTGGTTGGAAGTTGGCGAGCAAATGACTGTTGAAGAGCTTCTTAAAGCAGTTGTAGTAGCAAGCGCAAATGATGCCTGCACGGCACTTGGAGAATTCATCGGCGGATCAACAACAGGATTCGTTAAAATGATGAATGACAGAGCAGCCGAACTTGGATTAGCAAACACTAATTTTGAAAACTGCACCGGTCTTGATGATACAGTCAAAAATCATTATTCATGTGCTTATGATTTAGCGCTTATTGCTTCGGAGGTTATGAAACATGATATTATAACCGATTACACGACAATTTGGCTGGATTCTCTGAGAAACGGTGAAACTGAACTTAATAACACCAACAAGCTTGTAAACACTTACGAAGGTATAACAGGACTAAAAACGGGTACAACATCTAATGCAGGTTTTTGTGTTGCTGCAACTGCCTGCAGGGATAATATGAATTTAGTTGCTGTTGTTTTGGGTGCCGATACAAGTGACGAGCGTTTTGATACAGCTTCATACTTACTTGACTGGGGATTTGCTAACTATCAGGTTATTACGCCTGAAATAGATGACAGCAAAATAACTCCCGTGAAAGTCATTAACGGCGTTTTCAAGGAATTAACACCCGATATTGGCAGCACATCAAAAATAGTTGTAAAAAAGGGAACAGAGGATATTTCATATAAATACGTAATTAATGAAAGTGTTAATGCACCTGTTAAAAAAGGTGACAAAGTCGGTGAAATTAAAATATTAAGCAATAAAAAAGAAATAGGAACAATCAAATTAGTATCGCCAAACAGTATAGCACAGGTAACATTGAAGACAATTTGGCACAATATAATGATAAATATTTAACAAAATATTGATTTTTTTGTCGATGTGTTGTAGAATACATAAATATTATATTTGTAAAAGAGGTCCAAAATATGTCAATTAAGTTTACATCAAAGTATTCAGAAGGCATTGTTTCTCCTGCTGATATTGAAGCAATGGCTCCTAAAGCACTTGAGGCAATGAATACACTTATGAATAAAACAGGTGAAGGCAATGACTTTTTAGGTTGGATTGACCTTCCCACTAATTATGATAAAGATGAATTTGAAAGAATAAAAAAAGCTGCTGAGTTTATCAAGGCTAACGCAGATGTTTTAATTGTTATCGGTATTGGCGGGTCATATCTTGGTGCAAGAGCCGTTATTGAAGCTTTAAAGTCACAAAACTATAACCTCATTTCAAAGGATACTCCGCAAATTTTCTATATTGGAAATTCTATCAGCCCTTCATCACTGAATGAAATTGTTGCTCTTTGCGAGGGTAAGGATATCTGTGTAAATGTTATTTCAAAGAGCGGTACAACCACAGAGCCTGCAATTGCTTTCAGAGTATTCAGAGAGCTTGTATACAACAAGTATTCTAAAGAGGAAGCCGCAAAAAGAATTTTCTGCACAACAGATAAAGCTAAGGGAACGCTTAAGAGTCTTGCAGATTCTGAAGGCTATGAAACTTTTGTAGTTCCCGATGATGTAGGCGGCAGATTTTCTGTTCTCACTGCTGTGGGACTTCTTCCTATTGCAGCTGCCGGTATAGATATTGATGCCCTTATGAAGGGAGCAAGAGATGCTCAAAATGAGCTTTGCTCTGCTGATATCAGTGAGAATCCTTGTCTCAAATATGCAGCTGTGCGCAATTGTTTATACAATAAGGGCAAAAAGCTTGAATGCTTTGTATCTTATGAGCCTTCTATGGCAATGTTTAATGAGTGGTTAAAACAGTTATTCGGTGAAAGTGAAGGTAAAGACGGAAAGGGATTATTCCTTACATCTTGCATTTTTTCAACCGATTTGCATTCACTCGGTCAATATATTCAGGAATCAGGTGCTTCTTTAATGTTTGAAACAGTTGTTAAATTCAATAACACTGTTAATGACTATGTAATTAAGGAGCTTGAAGGTAATATTGACGGACTCAATTTCCTTGCCGGAAAGAAAATGAGCTATGTCAATGATAAAGCCCGTCAGGGAACACTCCTTGCTCATACCGAAGGAGGAGTTGGCAATCTGCTAATTGAAGCTGATAAATTAGGCGAAGAGGAGATTGGATATTTAATTTATTTCTTTGAAAAAACTTGTGCGATTTCAGGCTATATTCTTGGTGTAAATCCTTTCAATCAGCCGGGTGTAGAAAGCTATAAAAAGAATATGTTTGCACTTCTTGGTAAACCGGGTTATGAAAGTGAAAAAGAAAAACTTGAAAATCAATTAGGTTTATGATACTATATAGTTGTAAAAAGTATTATTACCTATTCAGGAGGAATAAAAATGATTAAAATTATCATTGGTAACAAAGGCTCAGGTAAAACAAAAAGACTTATTGATTTAGTTAATTCCTGCGTTGAGAAATCAGATGGAAACATTGTTTGCATTGAAAAGGAGCCAAAGCTCACTTATGATGTATCTTCAAAGGCTCGTCTTTTGGAAACAGATACATATGCAATCAACGGCCACAAGGCTTTTTACGGTTTTCTTGCAGGTATCTGTGCCGGTAACTATGATGTAACCGATATTCTTGTAGATGCTACATTTAAGATTGTCGGCAGGGATTATGAAAAGCTTATTCAATTTTTTGATATGCTTTCTCATCTCAGCGAGGCTTCTGATGTTGATTTCTTCTTCACACTCAGCTGTGATAAAGAGGATTTGCCGGTAGAAATCTTTGATTACTGCGAAGAGGCTTAATCTTAATCCTTTAGTTTTGGTAATTTAAGCACACTTGGTAATTCTTGTGTGCTTATTTTTTTGAATTTTGCTATTGACAAAACAGTTGCTTATATATATAATACTTGAGGTAAGAAGTTTAGGGATTGCTATGCCCTGAACCCCTTTGAGGTGAATTATATGCAGCTCGACTTTACAAATTTGTTTAATTCCTGTAATGAAGTTATTCATATTGACTACAATGTCGAATTTGATGATTTCAGATACAGCACCTATAAACCACTCAAAAATGGTGCCTATGTTAAAGGGAGGGCTTTCTGCAAGGCTGATGTTGTTTATATGAACCTTGTTATTGATTTTGATTTCTTCGGTATCTGTGACAGATGTGCCGATGAATTTGAAAGACATTATTCCTTTGAACTTAACAAGATTATCGTTCCGAGAATGGAAAATGAAAACGATGATTATGATAACTATATAGTCGTTGAAAACAATATTCTTGATTTAGATAACTTGATTTATCAGGAAATCCAATTGTTTTTGCCGCAAAAAATGCTTTGCAAAGAGGATTGTAAGGGCTTATGTCCAAAATGCGGTAAAAATCTTAACAATGAGCAGTGTAATTGTAAAAAAGAGGTTGACCCAAGAATGGCGGCGCTTTTACAGCTGCTCGACGATGAGTAATTAAACTAACCTGTTTTTATAATAAGGAGGAAATTAAAATGGCAGTACCAGCAAGAAGAACTTCAAAAGCAAGAAAGAATAAGAGACGCTCAAGCGTTTGGAAGCTCAGTGCTCCAACACTTGTTAAGTGCCCTAATTGCTCAGAATACACAGTACCTCACAAGGTATGTGCTAGCTGTGGTTATTATAACGGCAAAGAAGTAGTCAGCAAAGACTAATTTTACAAGCATCAGGCGGCTTTTATCAGCCGCCTTTCTTGTTATATTCAGAAGGTGATTTTTATGGCAAAACCTGTTGTGGCAATTGTTGGCAGACCGAATGTCGGTAAATCAACACTTTTTAACAAGTTAATCGGAAGCAGATTATCAATTGTTGACGATACTCCCGGTGTTACCCGAGACAGAATTTACGGCGATTGTGAATGGCTGAACCGTCATTTTCTTTTAGTTGATACAGGAGGTATTGAACCCTACAGTGACGATATTATCCTCACTCAAATGCGATCACAGGCTCAAATAGCAATTGATACTGCTGACGTTATAATTCTAGTAACGGATATTCGTTGCGGTGTTGTTGCATCTGACCAGGATGTTGCTTCAATGCTCATAAAAAGCGGCAAGCCTATTGTTCTTTGTGTAAATAAATGTGATAGAATCGGCGATCCGGAGCCCGAATTTTATGAATTTTATAATCTTGGTCTAGGCGATCCAATTGCTGTTTCATCAACTCATGGT
>JBKWUD010000053.1:0-11496 GCA_046989265.1 Eubacterium sp. | reverse complement strand
AAAAATATGTTACTATTTAATTGAAAATAAAATAATTTAAAGGAGTAAAATTATGAAAAAAATTTTATCAGTAGCATTATCTTTTATAATGCTCATCAGCACACTTGCAATAGGCTCTTTCAATGTCCTTGCGCAAGACCTGTCAGCGGTTCCTGAGTACAAGCTTGGCGATACCTTTACAGCAGAATATAATTCTGTTACAAATAATGACTATATTTATTACGCTAAATTTATTCCTGAGACCAGTGCTTACTATGAGTTCACACTTGATACAAATGTTGGCAAAATCAGCGGCACTGTTGAAACATCAATTGTTGATGATAAGGGTCAGGATGTTATGTACAATTTTGCCGATGAGGAATTCCCTGAGGCACCGACTGTTGCTGCAAAGCTTACAGCAAAGAAAACATATTACTTTGTTATGTATGCTGAACGATGCGGAACATACAAGACAAATGTTACAATCAATAAGCACAGCCATAAATATGGTACATATGCAACTCCTGCAGTCTATTATAAAGATTACGATTACATTGAAGATGGCGGAAAGCTTCAATATTGCGAATACTGTGACTATTACAAAATAGTTGAAATGTATTATGCACCGAAAACAATGAGCCTTTCTACAACATCATATACATATAACGGAAAAGCAAAGAAACCTTCTGTTACTATCAAGGATAAAAAGGGCAAGGTTATCCCTGCATCAAACTATACTGTAAAATATTCAAACAACACAAAGGTTGGAAAGGCAACAGTAAAAGTTACATTCAAGGGCAGCAAATATGAAGGCGAAATGAAAAAGACCTTCAAGATTAATCCTAAGTCAACAAGTATTTCAAAGCTTACAGCAAAAAAGAAGGGCTTTACTGTTAAATGGAAAAAGCAAGCTACACAGACAACCGGTTACCAGATTCAATATTCAACTGATAAGAATTTCAAAAAGAATAATAAGACCGTAACAATAAGCAAAAACAAGACTACAAGCAAAACCATTTCAAAGCTTAAGAGCAAGAAAAAATATTATGTTCGTATTCGTACATACAAAACAGTAAGCGGAACAAAATATTATTCTTCTTGGAGTAAAGCTAAGTCAATCACTACAAAGAAATAATTATACTACAGAAAAGCGGTGGCTATGCCACCGCTTTTCTTTTTTGAATTTGCAAGAATAATATTTTTTATTTCATTTAACAGGTTATCAACATCTCTTAAAGGATTAGTCAATACAACCTGATAACTCCTCATTATTGCTTTTTATTACTGCATTTATATCATCAATGCTTATTTGCTCGCCGCATCGTTTCAACTCGCCAACTACTCTCTGAATTCCATAGTCTGATTTAAACCAATTATCTTTACTGATTCCAAATCCATCAAAAGTGATAACTGAAAAATCAATATTAGGAAAATATGACTGATAAAACATTAAACAACGCCGTGCGTGAAATGATTTGCATATTATAATAGCATTGCCGATAATTAAATTATTTTCAATTACAACACGCTTTGCAAACTCAGCATTTTGCTTTGTATATGCTGAACAATTTTCACCAAAAATTGAATTCTCATCAACACCATTAATCAATAAAACATCTTTGTAAAATTCAAATTCGGTTTCATATTGCTTATTGTAAATATTCTGTTTACTCTTTGGTCCCGGAAAACAACCTGTTTTTATACTGACTCCTCCACCAATAATTACATATTTAACAATCTCTTTCTTCCATAAATCGGCTGCAATTTCAGCCGCCTCAGGAAATGAGCCTCCAACTACAAAGGCTGCATCTGCCTTTTCAGGTTCACTATTAATAAAAATAAAGTCAGTAATATCATCAATTATTTTCATTTTATGTTAAAACACCGCTTTTTATAATTGTATTTCAATTTCATTATATCTTAAAAAAATATTCATATCAAGCAAAAAGGCAGGTTGAATACCTGCCTTTAAATATCTTATTAAATTAACTGAGTTTATTAATTTCGTCAGCAATTTGTTCCATATTGTCCTGAAGAGCCTGCGCATTTTCGTCAATCTCAGCACTTCCCTGTTCCGAATTTTCGGCAATTCTTTTGCTTACTAATTCATCAAGAATTCTTGCATGCTCTTTATCAGTAAGTGCATACTTCAGAGTTGGGAGAGCTGAAAGCAGCATACCGATTGCAGGAGGAATAGAAATGAGCAAAAACATTACAGAGGCAAACTTTCCGTCATTGTATTCGGCAAAGGTCTGCTGACCGGTTGCAAGAACTGCCTGCATATCTTCAATAGCACTGTCGGAAAAATTGACTACCCCATAAACATAAGACTGAATAATGGCAGCAATACCACCTGAAAGTTTTGTTATAAATGACTGACCCGAGAAAAAGACTCCATCGGGTCTTATTCCGTTATGGTATTCTTCATAGTCAACGCAGTCAGCAATCATAACAGATTGCATAACATTAATTCCGCCCATACCTGCACTTGCAAGCATAAGCAAAACACCTACAATTATAATCCAACCGATTGGTGTTACATCTCCTCCTGCTATTTTATAAACAACAAAAAGGAGTGCAAACGGAACAGCACCTGCAATAGAAAAGAAATTATACAACGTTTTATTCTCAAACTTTTTACACAGAGAAGGAGTAATAGCCATAGCAATAAACTGACCGGCAAAAATTCCTACTGCTATAATTCCAATATTAATCAGCATACCGAAATTAATGCCATCATCACCTATGATATTCATTATATCGCCGTTGGCAAAATAATATGTAACAAAAGGCATTGCTATCAGCATAAGCAACTGAATCGGTGAACGAAGTATTCCGGAAATAAGAATCTGTCTGAACGGCTTGCATTTCCACATAATTTTGAAGTTTTCTTTGAAAGTATATTTTTTCTCGTTAACCTCTACCTTTTCTCTAGTGGAAATTCCCGCAAATTCAAACATCACAGTGCTGATAACTGTAAGAATAACAACGGCTAATATAAATCCTTTTTGATTACCGGCATTATATTGCTTAACATCAGCAATCGGATCAAGACCATTAGTGAAAATTCCACCAAAGATTTGACCGATTTGAACAACAAGAACACCGATACCGCCAATGCCTGCAAATATACGGGCAAGACCAAGAATTTTTGAACGGTCATTTTCATCCTCTGTCATAAGAGAGGTTATCCCCCAAAGAGGAATATCGCAAACTGTAAAGCACATACCCCAAAGGATATATGCAAGTGCCGCCCAGCCAACAATAAGAACTCTTTGAATACTTGTTTCTGCCTCGGTATAAATGCCGTTAACAAAACACAGTATGGTTATAGCGCCGATAATTGCCGGAAATATTATCAAATACGGTCTGCATTTTCCCCATTTGCTTCTTGTTCTGTCAACAATTGTACCCATCATCGGATCATTAATTGCATCCCAAACTCTTGCAATTGCAACAATTACACCGATAGCAGCAACCGGTATTTTTAAATAGAACTGAAGATAAGTACTTACAAGTCCGGTTGCAACTATATTGTAAATCATATTCTGTCCAAACATACCGACAAGATAGCCGCCGAGTTCTTTTTTTGTATATGTGCGTTTTTCGCCCATACTAAACCTCTCCTTCATTTTAAACTATAATACATTTTAACAGAAAACCGAGTTTATTACAAGGTGTTTTTATATAAAATATCCAAATCTATCAAAATATTAAATTAATAAGAGTACACAACACAAAACCGATTATAAGTGGAACAGCCACGCTGAGTGCAGTCCATTTAAAAGATTTTGTTTCCTTATAAATAGTAAGAAGAGCTGTAGAGCAAGGAAAATGGAACAGAGAAAAAACACAGGTACAAATTGCAGTTGTTACTGTCCAGCCATTATCTATAAAAATCTGTTTCAATGAATCAAGAGAAGAATAATCACTGAGTGTTCCGCTTGAGAGATATGCCATCAAAGCAACAGGTATAACTATTTCATTTGCAGGAAAGCCGAGTATGAAAGCGAGGAGCAAAACTCCGTCAAGTCCCATCAGCCTGCCTATAGGATCAAGAGCATCTGACATATTGGAAAGCATGCTTGCATCTCCTATGTTTATATTGGAAAACAGCCAAATAATCAGACCTGCAGGTGCAGCAACACAAACTGCACGAAGCAGTACAAACAGAACCTTCTCTTTAATACTTATCCAAATTGTTTTTATGAACTGCGGCTTACGATATGGGGGCATCTCCATTACAAATGAGCTGCTGACACCCTTCAGTACCGTTCTACTCAGTATTTTAGACGAAATCATTGTCATAGCAAGTGAAAGACATAAAAATGCCAACAATATTAAAGCAGCCACACCACTGTTTTCGCTGAAAAACATACTTATTATTGCAATTAAGAGAGGGAATCTGCCATTGCAAGGGATTAAGGAGTTTGTAATTATAGCAATTAGCCTTTCGCGGGGGGAATCGATTATTCTCGCACCAGTAACACCAACGGCATTGCACCCCATACCCATACAGCAGGTTAGAGCCTGCTTACCGCATGCTCCGCATTTTTCAAAACAATAATCAAGATTAAATGCAAGACGAGGCAAAATACCAAAATCCTCCATAAGTGCAAATAACGGAAAGAAAATTGCCATAGGTGGGAGCATTACCGAAACTACCCACAAAAGAACACGAATTATGCCGAATACCAGCAGACTGATTATTACCTCGGAAATACCTATTCCACGCATAAAATCTGCCAACCAGATTTCAAAACTGTCAAAAGCCGACTTCAACAATTCTGACGGATAATTTGACGCACTTATTGTAATCCAAAGAACAATTGCAAATATTACCGCCATTGATATAAATGAGGTAAACTTACCGAGCATAAATTTATCAAGGAGGCTTTGCTTTTGCTGTCCTTCAGCCTTAACAACCTGGCTCGCAATAGACTTTGCCTTAAGGTATATCAGTTCATTACTCTCCCCTGCAATAATCGGCTGCGGTTTTACTGCTTTTGTTGTTACAAGATGTATTTGCTCCAAAAGATTGTTGATACCCTTACCCGAGCGTGCTGTTGCCTTAACAACAGGGACTCCTAACAGCTCAGAGAGCTGTTCACTGTCAATAGATATTCCTTTTTTCTTTGCCTCATCGCATAAATTCAGCAGCACAATAATATTGCTTGTAATTTGCATAATCTGAAATACTAAAGACAGCGAGCGTTCCAGTACAGTTGAATCTATAACACAAACCGTACAGTCAGCTTTTTCACTCATCAAAAAATCTTTTGCTATTCTTTCCTCCTCAGAGGCTGTGTTCAGTGAATATGTACCCGGCAAATCAACTACAGTATAATCATTGAATTTATAATAAAAATGCGATGATGAAGTGTCAACCGTTTTTCCTATCCAGTTGCCTGTATGCTGATGCATTCCTGTAAGTTCATTAAATACAGTGCTTTTGCCGACATTTGGATTTCCGGCAAGTGCTACTACCCTATTGCTCAAAGTACCACCTCAATATGCTTTGCATCGGATTTTCTAAGGGCAACACCTGCGCCCTTGACTCTATATAAAATAGGCGATGACATAACAGACCTTTTAATACATATTACAGACTCTCCATCGCAAAAACCCATATCATTAAGTCTGGTTTTAAAGGAATTATCGAAATTAACAGCCGATATAACACCGGTCTGCCCTTCCTTCATATCTGAGAGAAACATAAAAACCACCTCAACACATAGTATGTCAAGGTGGTTTTATTTGTTAATCTGACATTGTTTTATTAATGGCTTTTCTTTTAATAGACTATTGTCGCGAAAATTGTCAAGCAAAAATAGATTTTTTGTAAATATTACACAAAGGTTACAAAAAAGTAACAAAATGCTTGTGATATTTTGCCATAGATTACAAAAGTGTTAATTTGATATAATGCCAAAAGTGGTTAAAAGAATGCCTTTTAACCCAAAAACTAAATAAGCGAGTTCAATCGAAAACAGAAAAATCAATTCGTAATCATCCCATAGCAGCAGTTAGAGGGGAATTGCTGAAAAGCAAAGCTGCTGCTCAAGAAAAAGGAAGGTATTTTATGGCTAAGAAGAAAACCCTGCTTATCATTCCTATTGTCATTTTAATGACAATAATTATATCTGCAATCACACCAATATGTGCTTATGCAGACGATGATAACTATGAGCCGAGATTAACGGCTCCAAATTCAAGCATTTCATATTATTCAAATAAGCTTAACAGATATTTTAAAACAGGCACTCCAATGCCGAACTGTGTAGCTTATGCATACGGCAGAATATATGAAATGAACGGTGAAGCACCGCTTATCACCCACGGCAGTGCAGGTGACTGGTATTTCATCAACAAATCAAACGGCTACTATGATTACGGCTCTGAACCAAAGCTCGGTGCAGTTGCCTGCTGGAGCAACCACGTTGCAATTGTAGAAGCAATCAGTGAAAACGGAGCTGTTACAGTTTCCGAATCTCACTGGGGAGGAACATATTTTGATACTAAAACATACTCAAATATGCAATCCCATTACGGACAAACCTTTTATGGCTATATTTACACATATAATAACGGTGTAACAAAAGAACTCGAAAACAAATTAATAAATGCAAAAAAGGAAAAAAACACACAATACAAGCAAGAAAAAATTACAACCCCTGATAGTATAAATAGTTTTAATTTAATAAAACTTAACGCTGATACCGAGGTTGATGAAAAAGAATTATTTCTTTCACAATTATTATGATAAAAAAGCACCATAATGGTGCTTTTTTTGTTATTGCAAGCTATCCTTAACTTTATCAAACACATCTCTATAAATGCTAGCAGGAATGCCATATCAGTTTTTGATTCTTTTGTTTTGCTTATCTATCTTCTGTTGACAATATAACCGTATTAATTTTTTGCGTTGCATAGTAAAATTTGCCGTTGTAGGTTTTATCGCAAATTGCAATTACTTTCGCCATAAACATCCTGTTCACTATTTCAAATAATTACTTTTAACAAGCCAGTCTAATATTGCTTTTGCCCTGTTTTCGAGAATTGGCAAATCGTTCTTTGAAAAATATTCAAGTTTAAAGCTCTCACCATCCGTAATTTTTAAATCACCCGAAACATCATTTGCTAAATACAATACAACAACAGAATATAACTCATCTTCATTAGGATATTTAAAATAAAAATCTTCACCTGAAAACACATTCAGCAAAGTAAACGATTCTGCTTGCAAATTCGTTTCTTCCTTAAGTTCTCTTGAAGCTGTTTCTTCTAAAGTTTCTCCAAGCTCTATTGCTCCGCCGGGTATTCCCCAAGTGTTTGTATCTGATCTTAAATTCAAAAGGATTTTATTGTCTCTAATTACAACCACAGTTGCTCCTGCTGAAAGCATCGGTTTATGACCGATATACTTTCTCAATTCTGAAATATAGCCCATAAAACTCTCCACAGCTATCTGTAAACATATTCTCTGCCATTAATGATATCATCTAAAACATCCTGATGTTGTTTGCAAAACATTCTTGGTGGGTTGGATAAATCAAAATATCCGATTTCGTTCGTTTCGCTATTTGAAGCAATCGGCTCGCCACCAACAATTTTAGCCCTGAACAATGTGCATACTGTTTGTGCCTCGTCACCATTTGAATATATAGCAAAATATTTTGAGTAAATTCCGTATAATGATGTTATTTCAACATTATATCCACTTTCCTCTTTTACCTCTAGGATAGCTGCTTCTTCAAGTGATTCTCCCAACTCAACAAGACCACCGAAAAAATCCCCATTCGTTACAATTACTTCGCTTTTGCAGAACAATTTTCTCTTCTTCATTGAAGAAAACACAACCTGCATAGTTTAGTATAACCTTGTCGTGACCTATCTTTTTGCGTAATTTTTTTATATAATCTTCCATCTTATCTCTTTATAATTTTATCCCCGTTTTTTATAAAATCAATTAACTCATCCACATCATCAAAATTATCATAATCACCATTAATTCCTTGACGATGATACACAATACCATTTTTTTCGTTTCTTTCAAGGCAGTCTAACAATTGATTTTCGCCATATCTTTTGGCAAATAAAGAAAATGCATAAGGTTTAATTTTATTGAGCAATCCTTTTCTGCAATTTTCATCACACATATAACAATGATCCAACCCCTTTAAAATTAAACATTTTCTGTTTTCACACCATTCCTTGTCGGGGCAGTTGCCTGAATTACAACCTTGGCACTTCTCATTTTCAGAACACAAACAGCAAGCCAACCCACATCTTGCAATTCCTAATTCTCTTTTCATCAAACTTCTCCAAATAATCATTTTCTATTAATTTCAATTCCTACAACGCCATACTTTTTAATGTCATCAGCAGAGTAATATTCTTCCATATCGGTGTAACTCGCATTTGTGATATTACTTTTATCATAACCGCATTTAAGCAAGTCCAAATTATTATATAGTTCTCTGAAACTGTAAAACCTATGTAAAGCAGTAACTATTGCCGGCAATGTATTTCCTTTGCTATTAAAAAAGACAATTTCATCGCCGACATTTATCTTTTGGCGTTTTTCATCATAAAGTCTTAGTTCTATTGTTTTTGTTCCATTTGCTATTTTCTCAAATGGCGAATCTTTAAGATTAAAATAATGTTTCATATTTATCCAAGTCTTTTAAAAGTATAGTTTTCATGTTTTAAATTCTTTACAAAAAAGAGTTTTCTCCTCTTCATGATTTTTCGATAATATTACAAATATCACACAAACTATACCTAAAGTATTTCATATTTAACTCAATTCAATTTCTTAATACAATGAACAAGCTTTGATACTTCACTAAAGTTGTTATTCTCGTGCATTTTACGGCTTGCAATATTTTCCATATCACAATCACTTGCAAATTCACTGTATCTCTTTTCTTTAATGCAAAGCTAGCATATCTGAATGATTTATATATCTATCCATAATCTCACCTATCAATCGCAATATCAATTTAATAATATCATACAGATTAATAAAAGTCCAACAAAAAAATCCGAAACAGTTACCTATAATAACTAGTTTCGGATTATTCTTTGCTGGTGGAGATGGCGAGAGTCGCTGGGCTCGCTTCTGCGCTCGCCCACACGCACCCGGGCAACGCACAGTCCACCGGACTGTGCTATCGCTATGCGATTGCCCTTTTCGACTCTCGCTTTATGCTATGAAAATGAATAACCACCCCTTTGGGTGGCTTTTCATTTTGGTGGACCACTATCATCTAAAAACAAAACCCTTGCTCTTTCCCTGTCTTCTTGTATTTGTGACAATAATTTATCGGTAATCGTAACAGCTTTGTCGTCAGTATTGAAAGTAATAGTAAATCTATCATCATAAAGGAATATTTTATTTACAAATACATTCACCAACATTTTGCGGTACTTAAAATCATTTACATTTCCCTTTTTTAGCTTAGTTAAGAAAAATAACATACTTTCTTCTGAAAGTATTGGCATACTGGCTTCTTCATTTTCTATTTTCTTCTCTAATTCTTTATGTTGATTTTCTAAAACCTGTATTTTTTCACCAAGTGCTTTTCTAACACTTGATATTTCACTTTCAGTAATAGCATTTATTGTGTTTTGTTGTTTTCGTTCATTATCAGTTAACTGCTTTTTTAACCTTTTTAATATTTCGGTATTCTTTTCTTGATTACATATTTTAATTACCTCTTTAACAATACGATTTATGTTTGCCTTAGTAAGTAATCTTCGACATTCATTTACTACAAGATTTTCAATATAATCTTTATCTACTAACTTCTTATCACAAGACTTTTTCTTCCTTCCATTACAAATATAATAATGATACACCTTCCCCTGTTTTCCTCTGGCTGAATATCCTGTCATCATTTCTTTACAACAACCGCAAAACAATTTTGTTGTAAGTAAATATTGCACTTTTGCTTTTGAGCTTGCAGGTGCTTTGCGATTTCTATTCATAATGGCTTGAACTTTATTAAATAAATTATTATCAATTATTTGTGGAATTGCATTGGGGATTTCATAATCACGATATATGTAATACCCTAAATATCTTTTATTTTTCAAAATAGTATGCAGTGAATTTTGATTAAAACTATTTCCCATTGAGGTCTTATAACCTTGTGCATTCAATTCTCTTATTATTTCGGCAACAGTTTTTCCACTTGCATACATTTCATATATACTTTGCACAATTGGTGCCGTTTCAAGATTTATCTCGAATTGTTGTTCTTTATTTATTTGATATCCAAGAGGAACTCCACCACCATTATATATACCATTTTCAGCATTATGCTTTAATCCTCTGTTAATTTTATCGGACAATTCTTCACTATAATATTGAGCATTTGCCATTTGTAAGTATTTAGTAAATCTACCAAATGAATCCTTAGAGAAATGTTCCGTGGCAGATTCTATATCAACATTATTTTCGCTTAACCGTGCTTCGTTTAATAGATTTTGCAGTAAATCCCTACCAAAACGGTCTATTGAATAAACTAATACATATTTGAATAATCCTTTTGAACTATCTGACAATAATTTTTGAAAATTTGGTCGATTGTCATTTCGCCCGGTTAATGCTAGGTCTTTATAAATTTCTACAATATTATAACCTTTCCTTTCTGCATAATTCTTACAGACTTTAACTTGTTCCTCAATACTTGCCTCTCTTTGTGAGCTTGAACTATATCTTGCATAAATTACAGCATTCATATTATATACACCCTTTTTCTTTCTTAGATTAATAATTATCTTTCAAGGCTTGTAAAACCTTGTTAAACACAAGCTGATTGGGGTAATACCTATAATCAGAAAATATGCTGATACCGTTCTTTTCAAAATGTTCAAGTATGGCAGCAGCACAACCCGCACTCCTGCTTTGACCATATTGGCATTGACAGATAATATCAAGTTCTTTTTCTTTCGCCTTGTATATGAATTCTGCGATTTCTTTAGCCTCAGGCAAATATGTATCAAATGTCAAATTGTATTTATCTAAAACATCAATATCAATATCATATACAGCAACCTGATAAACCATTTCTGCTTTATTTTTATAATCGATAGGGGAAAGATTATCACTTCTTATGCCTTTTGGGTCATAGAAGCTGATAACGGCTGTATTCTTTGGAAAATCGTTATCAATCAGCTTTTCAATTTCAGCTCTTGAATAAATACTAACTTTCATATTTAAGCCTCCACGATTGAAATATACTTATAAACAGTCGGATAAGATATTTCACATAAGCGTGACAAATCAGTCTTATTAATTTCGCCTTTTTTATATTTTTCATAATGTCTGAAAAACACTTTTGGAATATCATCAATGGTTGTTTTGTGCCTTCCGATAACTTTACCCTTTGACTTTGCGTTTTCCATACCACTCTTAATTCGCTGGCTTATGATATTTCTTTCAAACTCGCTGTATACACCCATCATTTTAATCATTCCCTCTGTCATAGGGTCAAGTTCTTTTGTGCA
>JBKWUD010000052.1:0-11795 GCA_046989265.1 Eubacterium sp. | reverse complement strand
TAATATATTACTATGCAATATTGCGGCTAAGCTTTAATTGCTCAACTATTATATTGCAAAATCAAATATAAAACAAGTCTAAGGAGAAAATATTTTATGAAAACTTATAATGTTGGTATTGTTGGTGCAACAGGTATGGTTGGTCAGCGATTTATGACATTACTTGCAGACCATCCTTGGTTTAATGTTACTGTTCTTGCCGCCTCATCGAGAAGTGCAGGAAAGCTGTATGCAGATGCTATAGGAAATAAATGGTGTATGGATGTTGATATCCCTGAAAAATACAAGGATATGATCGTTAAAGATGCAACAAACGACATTGACGAAATCACATCAATGGTTGATTTTGTTTTCTGTGCAGTTAATATGAAAAAGGACGAAATCAAGGCACTTGAAGAAGAATATGCAAAGCATGAATGCCCTGTAGTTTCAAATAACTCAGCTAACCGCTTTACTCCTGATGTTCCTATGGTAGTTCCTGAGATTAATGCTGAGCACATTAATATTATTCCTGCTCAAAGAAAAAGACTTGGTACTAAGCGCGGATTTATTGCTGTTAAATCAAATTGCTCACTTCAGTCATATGTTCCGGCTCTCTTCCCTCTTCACGAAAAATTCGGGGTTAAGGATGTTCTTGTATGTACGTATCAGGCAATCAGCGGTGCAGGCAAAACCTTTGAAACTTGGCCTGAAATGATTGATAATGTTATCCCTTATATCGGCGGTGAGGAAGAAAAGAGTGAAAAAGAGCCTCTCAAGCTTTGGGGTAAAATTGAAGGCGCTGAAATTAAGCTTGCTGACAAGCCGAACTTTACTGCTCAGTGCATAAGAGTACCTGTATCAAATGGTCATCTCGGTGCAGTATTTGTAAATTTTGATAAAAAGCCTTCTAAAGATGAAATGATTGAAATTTGGGAGAATTATTCAGGCAGAGCTCAAGAACTTAATCTTCCTTCTGCTCCTAAGCAATTCTTACATTATTTTACTGAAGATGACAGACCGCAGATTCATACTGAAAGAATGCTTGAAAACGGTATGGCTGTTTCAATCGGCAGATTAAGAGAAGATACACAATATGATTACAAATTTGTTTGTCTTTCACACAATACACTTCGCGGTGCAGCCGGCGGTGCAGTATTACTTGCCGAGCTTCTTGCAGCTGAAGGCTATATGGACTAACATTTAATTATATAAGGAGAATACACTATGAAAGAACCAGTTTTTACCGGATCCGCAGTTGCTATCATCACTCCTATGAATGATGATTTTTCAGTAAACTACGACGAATTTAAGAAATTTATTGATTATCAGATTGAAAATGGCACAGATGCAATTGTTATTTGCGGAACTACAGGTGAGTCGTCTACTCTTAAAACAGTTCACCATCTTGAGGCAATTAAATTCTGTGTTGATTATGTTAACGGCAGAGTTCCTGTAATTGCAGGTGCAGGCTCAAACAATACCGAGTGTGGTATTGATCTTGCTGTTAAAGCCTGTGAGTATGGAGTTGATGCACTTCTTCTGGTTACACCTTATTATAATAAGTGCACACAAAAAGGCTTAATTAAGCATTATACAATGTATCATGATGTTACAAATGTGCCGATTATTCTTTATAATGTTCCTTCAAGAACAGGTGTAAATATTCAGCCTGAAACACTTAAGGAGCTTTCTAAGCTGCCGAGAATAAACGGTGTTAAAGAAGCTTCAGGAAATATAAGTCAAGTTATGAAAATTCATGCTCTTTGCGGTGATGAACTCAATATCTGGAGCGGCAATGATGACCAGATTCCTGCTGTAATGTCATGCGGAGGCAAGGGCGTTATTTCCGTTCTTGCAAATATCTGCCCGCAGGAAACACACGATATGGTTCAGGCTTATCTTGATGGTGATGCTAACAAGTGCACAGATATGATGGCTGAGTATCTTGAACTTGCTAACGCTCTTTTTGTTGAGGTTAACCCTATTCCTGTTAAGGCAGCCTGCAATATGGTTGGATGGAATGCAGGACCTTGCAAAATGCCGCTTTGCGATATGACTGATGAACATACTGAATATCTTAAGGGTGTTCTTGATAAGTATGGTCTCATTAAATAATTGATTGATTAAGAGGATGTATAAATGACTAAAATTATTCTTACAGGTGCCTGCGGCAAAATGGGTAAGGTTATTCAAAGTGTTGTTTCTGCGCGTGAAGATTGTGAAATTGTTGCAGGTGTTGATAAGTACAATGATGGTAACTGCCCCTTCCCTGTTTATGAGAAAATTGATGATGTAACAGAAAAGGCTGATGTTGTTATTGATTTTTCAAATCCATCTCTGCTTGACAGTCTTCTTACATATGGTGAAAGCAAAAATACAGCACTGGTCATTGCAACTACAGGCTTTGATGAATGTCAAAAGAAAAAGATTAAGGATTCGTCAGCAAAATGTCCTGTATTTTTCACATATAATATGAGTATAGGTATCAATCTTTTAGCTAATCTTGCCAAAAAGGCAGTTCAGGTTCTTGGAGATGAGTTTGATATTGAAATTGTTGAGCAGCATCACAATCAAAAGATTGATGCCCCGTCAGGCACTGCTTTGATGCTTGCAGATGCAATTACTGAAGAGATTGAAAAGCCTATGAAATATGAATATGACAGACATTCAAAGAGAGAAAAAAGAACCAAGAATGAGATTGGTATTCATTCAATCAGAGGCGGCACAATTGTAGGTGAACACGAGATTATTTTTGCAGGCAGAGATGAAAATATTATCCTTTCACACTCAGCCCGCTCAAAAGAGGTTTTTGCAGTAGGTGCAGTTAATGCGGCTGTGTTCATGACCGGTAAGAGTGCTGGTATGTATGATATGGGTGAGTTAGTTAAATAAAGCTGTATAAAATAAACTATTGGGTATTTATACTCAATAGTTTATTTTTTGTTTATAATATTTTTTACACTTGTATAATATTTGTATATTAAAATCTTATTTACCTGTTATTATAATATTTATAAAGAGGTGTTGAATATGAATAATAAAGTAAATGAGAAAAATAAATCAATTGATGAGCTTAGTTTCAATAAGTTGGTTTGGATATTTTTGATTAGCTGCATTACAGGATATATTGTTGAAGAAATTTGGTGCTTTATAAAACTGGGATATTTTGAATCCAGACAATCACTTATATATGGTCCATTATCTGTTGTTTATGGAATGGGTGCAGTTGTATTAACCTTGTCGCTTTATAAAATCAGAAACTCAAAGCTGCATATTATATTTTTAATATCGTTCTTAGTAGGTACAGTAACTGAATACATAGCGTCATTGGGACAGGAAATAATATTTGGTTCAGTCGCATGGGATTACAGTAATGTTCCGCTTAATATTAACGGACGGGTATGTTTGCTTTATTCTTTGTTTTGGGGCGTTTTGGGAATTGCTTGGATAAAATTATGCTACCCGTTATTATGTAAGGTTATTGAAAAATGTCCCCATAAAATGAGTTTAGTTATAACTCGCGTATTTATTATATTCTTTATTTTTGACTGTATTATTTCAGCCTCCGCTGCATTGAGAATGGATCAGAGAAATGCAGGCATTCCGGCACAGAACACAGTCGATGAATTTTTGGATAAACATTATACTGATGAACGAATGCATGAAATATATGCTAATTCAAAAGATGTATAGTAAAAAATAAACCCCTGAAATCAGGAGCTATTTTTATTTTATTCCATTGTCCAGGTAACACCTTGAGGAGTGTCTTTAAGAATAATCCCCTTGGCCTTCAAGTCATCACGGATTTTATCAGCAGTTGCCCAGTCCTTATTCTTGCGTGCTTCCTGCCGTTGCTCTATAAGTGCCTCAATTTCGCTGTCAAGGTCATTTGATTTACGGTTGTAAAGAATTCCTAAAACATCGCAAAGCTCGTCAAAAAGGTCTGCAGCAGCCTTACAAACACTTTTTGATACATTATGATCAAGAATATTAGTGTTAATATCTTTAACCAAATCAAATACAGCAGCAATACCATCCGCAGTATTGAGGTCATCATCCATTGCTGTTATGAACTGTTCTCTGTGATTTTCAATGCACTTTAGAAGTTCAGCATTATCCGAAACATCATCCGATGCATTCTTGATAGCAAAATCAAGCGATTCACGGCAGGTATAAAGTCTTTCAAGCGCTGCTTTGCACTGTTCAATTATATCAAGATTATAATTAATTGGTGAACGGTAATGAGATGAGATAAGAAAATATCTTATTACCTCGTATCCGTATACTTCAGCAATTTCTCGCACGGTTTTAAAATTACCGAGTGACTTGCTCATTTTTACATTATCAACATTAATATAGCCATTATGCATCCAATATTTAGAGAACATGCAGCCATTTGCTGCTTCTGACTGAGCAATCTCATTTTCATGATGCGGAAATATCAAATCCTGACCGCCGCAGTGAATATCAATGGTTTTGCCGAGATATTTTCTGTTCATGGCCGAACATTCAATGTGCCAGCCCGGTCTGCCCTTTCCCCAAGGTGAATCCCAGTATGGCTCCCCCTCTTTTGCAGCTTTCCAGAGAGCAAAATCAAGCGGATCTTCTTTCTTCTCTCCTACTGCAATTCTTGCACCGCTTTGCAAGTCGTCAATAGGCTGATGAGAAAGCTTTCCATAGCCGTTAAACTTTAATGTCCTATAATAAACATCACCGTCAACTGCATAGGCATAACCCTTTTCTTCAAGCGATTTAATAATATCAATTATTTCATCAATATTTTCAGTCGCTTTAGGATGAACAGTTGCATCTTTAAAATTTAACCCGTGAGCATCTGTCCAAAATTCGTTAATATATTTTTTGCTTATTTCCTCAAAAGTACTGTTCTCTTCAATTGCTCTTTTAATAATTTTATCATCAACATCAGTAAAATTCTGAACAAACTTAACATTATAGCCTCTGTACTCAAGGTATCTTCTGAGAACATCAAAAACACATAGAGGTCTTGCGTTGCCTATATGAATATAGTTATAAACCGTCGGTCCGCAAGCATAAACTTTTACCTCATTTTTATCAACCGGTACAAATTCCTCTTTAGTTCTTGATAAAGTATTATAAATCTTCATTTTTAAATCCTCCAGTATTAATTCTGCCTATTATCAATATTCCAAAAAAATATCAAGTATTACTGATAGATCGCTTTAATAGCTCAATTTCCTCTGAAAGTTCAGATATTTTTGCTTCATTTTTGCGTATTGCAGTCATAAGCGGGTCAGGAATATGGATTTGATCTAAATCATCAACTCTTTCCCCGTCAATCCTTACAACCTCACCGGGAACACCTACAACAGTGCAGTTAGGTTCAACATCTTTAACTACAACAGCTCCTGCAGCAACTTTTGAATTTCTTCCTATTGTTATCGGGCCAAGCACCTTTGCTCCGGAACCAATCATAACACCGCTTTCTATGGTGGGATGCCGTTTTCCGACATCTTTACCCGTACCGCCAAGTGTTACACCCTGATAAATCATAACATCGTCGCCGATTTCAGTAGTTTCACCAATTACTACACCATGACCATGGTCTATACAAACTCTTCTGCCGATTGTAGCACCCGGATGAATCTCTATACCTGTTTTATGAGCTGAGCGCTGGCTGATTGCCCTTGCAATAAACGGCATATTATGGCGTAAAAACCAATTAGCTTTTTTATGTGATCTTAATGCTTTGAATCCCGGATAAAGCAAAATAATCTCCAAAGGTCCGTGTGCTGCAGGGTCATGATCAATAAAACTTTGAATATCTTCTTTATACTCCTTAAATATATTCATTCAATTCAACTCCAATAAAAAAGCCTCCGTCGATTTCTCGACAGAGGCAATAAATCATTACTGCGGTTCCACTCCGTTTTATACTTGACTACCTGATATAGCCTTTGCCGTTAACGGAGCATACCGTCTTGAAATACTGTAATTCCTTCAAGAAGCTCATGGGTGCATTTCATTAAATAGCTTATGCAGACTTTTCAGCATCCGTCTGCTCTCTATAATAAGCCTTAGATAATTACTTATCCCAATCAACGCCTTTTAATATTCTACTAACATTATATACGATTTTAGAAAAAAATCAACAATTATTTTGTTTTAATCAGATGCCAACCATCTTTAGTATATTTAAGTCCGCTTAAAAGTGTTACAACTGCCACAATCCAAAAAGCTATCGTACAATAAATATTCAGCCAATCCGGTGCATTATATCCGTTTGTGGCAATAATGATTTCTCCATCCTTTTCCAATATAGCTAGAATCAGGAATGTCATTCCGGTTGTTGCCATTTGAAGGAAGGTTTTTGCCTTTCCGAAAGCATTTGCTGCAATAACCTCTCCCTCAACCGTTGCAGCCATCCGCATGCCTGCAACAAGAAATTCGCGAGCCATCATTATCATTATTACCAAATCGGTTCTGACACCAAGGTTAATTTGAATTATAAATGCAGCTAAAACAAGTGATTTGTCGGAAAGTGGATCCATAAGCTTGCCGAAATCAGTAACCAAGCCTTGCTTTCTTGCAATTATTCCATCCGCCTTATCGCTCATACAAGCAATAAAATAGATAATAAGAGCAACAACCCAGTGATATTTGAACTGAATTAACGATGCTGCAAACAGGAACGGAATACAACAAAAGCGAAACACAGTTATTTTATTAGGTAAATTCATTCTACTCTCTCCCCTATTAAATCATATCCGTCAAAGTCTGTGATTTTAACATTTACAAACGTGCCGATTTCAAGTTTTGTATCAGATGTAAAAATTATTCCGCTGTCAATTTCAGGTGAATCCAAATATGAGCGTCCGATATATTTTTCGCCGTCAAATTCATCAATGATTACCTTATATGTATTACCAACTCTGTTTTTATTGCTCTCCTCGGTAATATAATATTGAATATTCATCAGGACTTCCTGACGGCGCTGCTTGATTTCATCATCAATTTGCTCAGGCATATCATATGCAGGTGTGTCTTCCTCGGGTGAGAATGTAAAGCAACCTAATTTATCAAACTTAATTTCTTTGACAAATTCGCATAATTCTTCAAACTGTTCCTCAGTTTCACCGGGAAAACCAACCATAAAAGTAGTTCTGAGTGCAAGATTATCAATCCTGTTTCTCATTTTAGTGATAAGATTTCCGTAATCATAACCATCACCGATACGATTCATTGAATGCAATACATCAGCATTTGCGTGCTGCAGCGGAATGTCTATGTATTTACAAATTTTAGCCTCATTTGCAATTACATCAATAAGAGAATCTGTTATTCTATGAGGATAGCAATAAAATAATCTAATCCATTCGATTCCGTCAATTAATACTAATTGTTTTAACAGTTCATCAAGCTTGTACTCACCGTATAAATCTTGACCGTATTTAGTTGTATCTTGTGCAATTAAAATAACCTCTTTTACTCCCAATACTGCTAACTGATTCGCTTCTTTGACGATTGATTCAATCGTTCTTGAACGGAATTTGCCGCGTATTGAAGGAATTGCACAGTAAGCACATCTGTTATCGCATCCCTCGGCAATTTTTAAATAAGCCCAGTGAGACGGCGTAGAAAGCATTCTTTTATCATCAATAGGCAAGTAACACTTGTTAGGAAAATTTGTTGTTTCTATGCCAAGCAGTGCCTTCTGGCAAACCTTAACAATATCCTTGTTACCGCCTATACCGATAACTGCATCAACCTCAGGCATTTCTTTAATAATTTCATCCTGATAGCGTTCAGCAAGACAGCCCGTGACTACTATTGCAGAAATTAATCCGGCATTTTTATATTCAGCCACCTCAAGAATCGTTTCAATTGCCTCTCTTTTTGCATCCTCGATAAATCCACAGGTATTGACAATCATTACATCGCTGTCTTGAATTTCAGCTACGATTTCAAAGCCTGCATCGGCAAGCTTTTGAAGCAGCATTTCTCCGTCCACCTGATTCTTAGGACAGCCGAGAGAAATCATACCAACTTTATACATATTCTTCATTCTCAATCATATTGAAAGCGTCTTTAATATCTGAGTAGGAAAAGCCCTTGCGCATTAATGCTGCAATAACTTTGTCCTTGCCGCCCTCAATTCTTAATTTATTCTTATATTTTGTCAAAATCAGTTCAGCACAGCTTGATGCATTATCAATTTTAATACCGTCAAGTGTACTGTTAATTATTTCTGATGTAAGTCCTCTTTTATACATTTCCTGCTTGATAAATGCTTTTGACATTTTTTTATTTTCAATAAGGTGATTTAAAAGCGTTAAAGCATATTTTTCATCATCAAGATAACCCAAATCAAGCATTTTATCAATTGCCTGATCCGCATAAATCTCAGTAACAGTTCTAAGAAGCTTTGTTTTTAGTTCCTTAACTGAGTGATCACGGCGGGATAGCAAATCATAACATTTGTCAACTGCTTTTTTATAGTTTATTGCATCAACTAACTCCTGCCATTGTTCTTCATCAATCTGAGTTCCATCCTTGTAATAATGCTCTGCCCAGAAGTCAAGATTGGTTGTTATCTGATATTCATCATCTATGAACAGGTGTATTTTTTTCCCCCTGCCCTGTTTATGAGAAATTATCATCAGTCTTCGTCGTCATCAATTGCAATGTCGAGTTTTGCCTTAGCGGCCGCTCTGGTTTGTGAAACTTTCTTAGATGCTGCCGGACTATCTTCTAAAACTGCCTTTTGGGCAATGTTTGCCTGAAATTTTTCAGTCTCGCTTTGAGCCTTAATAATATCAAGAACCTTTTTCTCTACCTCAGAAGAAAACTCTTTATCGTTCTTAATTAAATCCTTAACCTTGTCACGGCCCTGGAAACGTTCGTCACCATATGAAAACCACGAGCCGCTCTTTTTGATAACACCAAGCTGAACAGCCAAGTCGCATATTTCACCGTCTTTATCAATACCTGTGCCATACATAATGTCAAATTCGGCACTTTTAAACGGAGGTGCAACCTTATTTTTAACAATTTTAGCACGAGTGCGTGAGCCTACAAACTCATTGCCGGGTGCTTTAATCTGCTCGATTTTTCTTACATCAATTCTCATTGATGCATAGAATTTAAGTGCTCTTCCTCCAGTGGTAACCTCCGGATTACCATACATTACACCAACTTTTTCACGAAGCTGGTTAATAAAAATAATTATACAATTTGATTTATTGATTGCACCGGCAAGTTTTCTCAAAGCCTGTGACATAAGTCTTGCATGAAGGCCGACATGAGAATCACCCATATCACCTTCAATCTCTGAACGAGGTACTAAAGCGGCAACTGAGTCAACTACGATTATATCGATAGCACCAGAACGGACTAGCTGCTCAGTGATTTCAAGGGCTTGTTCACCATTATCAGGCTGAGATACAAGCAAAGAATCAACATCTACACCAAGGTTTGCTGCATATGCAGGATCAAGTGCATGTTCAGCGTCAATAAATGCAGCTTCTCCCCCATTCTTTTGAGCTTCTGCAACGCAATGCAGAGCAAGAGTAGTTTTACCTGATGATTCAGGACCGTAAACTTCAATAATTCTTCCCTTTGGCAAACCGCCGATACCTGTTGCTATATCAAGAGTGAGCGAGCCTGTAGATATAGCATCGACCTTAAGCTTGCTGTTTTCACCAAGGCGCATAATTGCTCCCTGACCATATTGCTTTTCAATCTGTTTCATTGCAGATTCAAGCGCTGCTTTTTTATCATTTGCAGCATTTTTTGCTACTGCCATAAAAAATTATCCTCCATAAATAAATATCAATTTTACAATTCTCATATATTATACTAAATATAGTATTTAAAATCAAGAAATTATACTAATTTGCACATTATTTTACACTTTGTTAAATAAAATTAAAAAAACACTTGCATTTTGTAATACTTTCTGTTAATATATATGCGTTCTAAAATTTTAAGGAGGTGTTCGCAAATGGCTAAATGTGAATACTGTGGAAAAGGAATGTCATTCGGCATTAAGGTATCACACTCACACAGAAGATCTAACAGAACCTGGAAACCAAATATCAAGAAGGTAAAGGCTGTCGTTAACGGCTCACCTAAGAGAGTTTATGTTTGCACAAGATGCCTTCGTTCAGGTAAGGTAGAGAGAGCGTAATCAGATTACAAAAAGAAAAACCGTCGTTAAGGCGGTTTTATTTTTTTTTATAACAGATGAGTACACTTTCAGGCGTACCCTTCATTTTTCTAACAGCAAATAATTGCAGAATTATTTTGAAGTCTTTTTATCTGTTATTTTGTTTTCAGTATGATTTAATAGCTTTTTCACATTTTCTCTGTGAGCTATTATTACAATCAATGCAAAAACTATTGCTATAATTGTAAGTGGCAGGCTTTTATAGAAAATAAATATAAATATTGGATAAAATACTGCCATTACTATTGAACCAAGACTGACATACTTAGTTATAATAAGAATTATAATGAACATAGCCAACAAAATTAAAGCAATTCGCCAGTCAATCATGAATACCATTCCGCCGCTTGTAGCAACGCCCTTACCTCCTTTAAATTTAAAGAAGCAAGGAAATATGTGCCCAAGCACAGCAAAAAAGCCTGCAAATGATTTCAGAATGATGTTAGTGTTATCTGAAAATATTTGGTAAGCAGACATTTCGTCAATGGGAATTATAAGCTTTGCAATTATGATTGCTACCATAACCTTAAGCATATCGCCTATAATAGTCAAGGCGCCCATTCCTTTGCCGTAATTTCTGAGCATATTTGTTGTACCTGCGTTGCCGCTGCCATGATTTCTGACATCATCCTTTTGCAAATGCTTTGAAAGTATAACGCCGAAATTCAGGCTTCCCAGCAGATACGAAAGAACTGCAACAATAATGAGCTTAACTGCTATCATTTGCTGCCCTCTCCCCTCTCTCTGATGATAAATCTGACAGGAGTTCCGTCCAGACCAAAAATTTCACGAATCTGATTTTCAAGATATCTTTGATATGAGAAATGAAATAAATCCATTTTGTTTACAAAGAAAACAAATGTAGGAGGTCTTGTGGAAGCCTGGGTCATATAATATATCTTTAGCCGCTTGCCCTTATCAGTAGGAGGCTGAACTCTTGCTGTTGCTGCAGCAAGAACCTCATTAAGCTTACCTGTAGAAATACGCATTGAATTTTGAGAATGAACAAAAACAATCATTTCATAAAGCTTATCAATTCTTTGACCTGTTTTTGCCGATATAAACATTATAGGTGCATAAGACATAAATGAAAAGTCAACGGCAAGCTTGTCTCTGAACTCTTTCATAGTATTCCCATCTTTTTCAACGGCATCCCATTTATTTACCGCAATAATACATGCCTTACCCTGCTCAATTGCTATTCCGGCAACTTTTGAGTCCTGTTCGGTAAAGCCTTCTGTTGCATCAATCATAATAACGCAAACATTAGCTCTTTCGACAGCCATGCGTGCACGGATGATAGAATATTTTTCAATTTCATCACTAACACGGCTTTTTCTTCTCAGACCTGCAGTATCAATGAAATTGAATTTGCCATATTCATTTTCAATGTAAGTATCAGTGGTATCGCGCGTTGTTCCTGCAATATTAGAAACAATTGCACGCTGCGTCCCGCTGATTTTATTTACAAGCGAGGATTTACCGACATTGGGCTTTCCGATTATAGCAACATTTATGATTTCGTCATCTTCATAATCATCTTCAATGTTTTCAGGAAAATATTTTATTACTTCATCAAGTAAATCACCTGTACCGTGACCATGAG
>JBKWUD010000051.1:0-12057 GCA_046989265.1 Eubacterium sp. | reverse complement strand
ATATAGTATTCATAATCGAAGAATGACTTATATTATCAAAACAAGATTTAATATCTGTTTTCAAAACATATTGCCTATTTGGTAATTCTGTCAATATATTCTTACATCTAACAACAGCGTCCCTCGAAGATTTCCCTTTACGAAAGCCAAAAGAACAACTATCTGCAGTTGCCTCGGCAATAGGTTCTAATGCAAATTTATATAATGTCTGCATAGCTCTGTCTTTTATCGTAGGAATACTTATTATGCGATTACTACCATCAAGCTTTGGGATATATACCTTTTTTAATGCTTTGGGTGTATATCCTCTACGAGATAAAGTAAATATAGCATTATATTTTTCCTCTGGAGTTGTCCATATAATATTATCTACACCTGGCGTATATGCACCTCGATTTGAAGTTACAATTTTAATTGCTAATGCTTTTGCATAAAACGAATGTATTATTCGATGTTGCAAATAGTTGACTTTATCAATGTCATTATTGCTGTATGCCATATAAATACGCTTTTGCAGCTTTTTCACACTATTTTCTGCTGATTTGAAATCAATATCAAACCAATTTCCATTAGTGTCAGAAGCAGCACACGGTTGCCCATTCATTTTGCATTTCTCCTTTCAAAAGTTCTACAAAATCGTATTTAAAAAGTAAGTCAAACACCTCCCATACGATTTATTATCAAGAGTGATTTTCACACCTTAATCGTCAAGGTTCTTTAAAAACTCATCATATTCTTGCCGATTGGTTTCTATGTAGTTCGAAATGTCAGCAAATATAGTCAATGCAATTTCTTTTGCTTGAGCTTTACTAATTTTAAAATCAGATAAATCCATATTTGTGACACCTCTCTTTCAAAATCATCTTGACTTTAAGAATGATATCACATATAATTTTTATTGCGATACAATATAATCCCTATCTTTTTAAATATTCATCAAGAATTTTGTATTACAATATAAATATTGAGGTATAATGCGTTGAATAATATTAAAAATTTTGAAATAAAAGATACATTAAATAGAATTATAAATGAATTAGATATAAAAATAGAAGAAACCATAAAACCAAAATCATATGAAAAGAGGAAACCACATAAAGCCGATTTTCTTAATAATTTAAGACTAATGGAAAATTTTCCGTTTACTAAGCAAACTTATTATTCATATTCTTCATTTGTAAAGGCAGAAAGAACATCAAGAAAAAATAAAGGTATGAAAGTAGAAAGCTTATATAGCGTTTGTAATTACACAGGTGTTTCTGCTGATTATTTTTTAGGTTTTAAAGACACAAAGCGACAAGAACCATCTGCTGAAAGGGTAAGGCAAGACTTTGGTCTTTCCGATAAAGCTATGGAAAACCTAAGTAAAATTAACAACCTTAAACCTGAATCAAAAGGCGAACTTTCTTCAAACTTGGTAAATATGGTTTTAGAAAACTATGACTTTTGGGAAATCTTAGGCGAAAAACTTTCTGTCTATCTGTCTTGTCTGAATAATTCAAGAGCAGAAATAGATGCTGAGGTTTCAAGATATGGGCTGAGTAGGGTATTTGAAGATTTAATAGATAACCTTTGCAATCAACCATTTGATAATTTACCCTCTGATAATAAATTAGATTATACAGGAGCATTTCCTCAAAAAAAGTAAAGCTGTTAGACTACTGATAACTAACAGCTTTGTAAATATCAAATGTATTATATATACAAAAAGTCCAGAAAGCAACCGCTCTCTGGACCTTTTGTTTTACTACAACCAAACGGTAACGGCGAAGCCGCCAAAGTAGTAAAAGGGTTTTGTTTTATATTTTTGTGGTGGAGATGGCGAGAGTCGAACTCGCGTCCAAAATCATCTTGCCAAGGGCTCTACGAGTGTAGTTTGTCATTTAAGATTCCCCTCACCTGACGGCGGCAAACAGCCTTCAGGCTGCGGTAGTCTTTAATACCTGACGGGAGCCAAGACACTCTCCCGTTCATGTTCGCCACTAAGTCGACGCTCTCAAACAATCCGTGGCACTACTGTAAGAGAACGAAGGCGCGCTTAGGCAGCCTTAAGAACTGTACGATTATTGTCAGTTAATTTTAAGTTGTTACTTTTAAAGCGGTGCAACTCCGCTACTCGCTGACCAAGGTTCAACAACCCTGTCGAAATCCTTTCATCCCCATATTAAAATGCCTAAGGCATTTTGAGATTTAATTAATATCTTTCTTTAAATTCCCGTTCAATCGTTCTGTTGGCTGATTTTTTTGCCTCAACAGCACGCTTATCATAAAGCTTTTTACCCTTACATAAGCCTATTTGCAGTTTGGCTCTTCCCTTTTTGATATAAAGCTCAAGCGGAACAATTGAAAGACCCTGCTGCTGTGACTCACCAAAAAGCTTCATTATTTCTTTTTTATGAAGTAAAAGCTTTTTTTTACGCATTGGGTCACGATTAAAACGGTTACCCATTTCATACGGTGAAATATGCATACCGATTGCAAACATTTCTCCGTCATCAACTGAGCAGAAAGAATCCTTAAGATTAACTCTGCCTGCACGGATTGATTTAATCTCTGTACCGAAAAGCTCAATCCCTGCCTCATAGGTGTCCAGAACAAAATAGTCGTGATAGGCTTTTTTGTTCCTTGCTATTACTTGAAATTCATCAGGCACTGCCTATCACTCCTTTCAATAAATCATATCTATATTAAGCTCCTGCCCTCAATAGCACGGCTGAGTGTTACCTCATCCGCATACTCAAGATCTGCACCAACAGGCACCCCATATGCAAGACGGCTGACTGTTATTCCCATTGGCTTAAGCAGTCTTGAAATATACATTGCAGTTGCCTCGCCTTCGACTGTAGGATTGGTCGCCATAATCACCTCATCAACAGTGCCATCGCCAAGCCTTGCGATAAGCTCCTTAATTCTGATTTGGTCAGGTCCGATATTATCCATTGGTGAAATCGCACCGTGAAGAACATGATAAGTTCCCTTATATTCATGAGTGCGCTCAATAGCAGCAACATCACGGGGATCCTCCACAACACAGATAATACTTTTGTCACGGTTATCAGCCTTGCAAATCGGACAAAGCTCATCATCAGCCAAATCACAGCAGATTTTGCACTGCTTTATTTTAGTGTGCGCATCTGTTATTGCCTGAGCAAACTGATTTGCCTCACTGTCTGAAAGACCGAGAACATAGAAAGCCATTCTCTGGGCAGTTTTATGACCTATGCCCTGCATTCGCTCAAACTGATCTATTAAATTTTGGAGCGGTGCAAGATTATATGCCATTATTCTACCTCTAAAAAATTAAAAGATTTTTGTAAAAATATTATTTACAGTCCCGGAATATTGAGACCGCCTGTTACACCCTCAAGCTCTCTTTCTGATTCCTCATCAATCTGACGGGCTGCCTCGTTAAGTGCTGCAACAAGCATATCCTCAAGCATTTCAACATCTTCAGGGTCAACGACCTCAGGATTAATGCCGATTGCCTTAACCTCGTGCTTGCCTGTCATGGTGACCTCTACCATTCCGCCACCTGAGGAAACAACATATTCCTTTTCTTCAAGCTCTGCCTTTTTCTGCTCAATCTGCTCCTGCATCTTTTGAGCCTGCTTGAGCATTGCCTGCATATTTTGCGGTCCTCCGCCGCCGTATCCCTTTGGAAGTCTTGCCTTCATAGTAATTCTCCTTAATATTATGTTATTTTAAATCAATATTTATACTGCCCTGCACCTGACTGATTAAATCCTCAAGCGGATCTCGCTTAGCAGTTGTTTTGCCTGATGTATTTTTAAATATGCCAAGCCTGTATTTTTTGCCTGTAATTTCATACAGTGCTTTTTTAATCGCTCTTGAATGAGTCTGTACCTTAATAAATTCACTTACAGTAGCATTAGGACTGTCAATCAGGAATATATCCCCTCTTGTAAAGCCTCTTGCACCGCTCAGAACACCGAACAATGCGATATCCTCCTTATGGAGAACATCCATAAAATCACCCCACTGCATAAATTCCTCCTGAGTTGCCGGCTCAGCAGGAGCAGACTGCGGTACAGGTGCAGGTATTGGATCCGGTTCAGGTTCGGGGACAGGAGCCGTTTCAGGTAAAGGTGCTGATACCTCCTGTTTTTCCGGCTCAATTGCCTTAACGATAGATTTTTCATCAGTCTCAGGCTTTACACTCTTAACAGGGTCTGGCATAACCGTCACAGGCTGTGCACTCACCGCCACACCATTTTTAACTGCCCTTTCAACTAAAGAAATTCTGTCCAGCAGTGCATTCATTGATTCATCAAGCTTTGGCTCGCAAAGTTTGATGAATGCCATTTCAACTTCAATTCTTGCATTTGCTCCGCCCTTAATGGTAACTAAAGTATTCTGGAACAAATCAAGTGCAAAAATGATATTCTCAAGTGTGAACTTTTTGGCAGAATCAAGAATACTATTATATTCATCATCTGTGCAAATGATAAGTTCACGGCTTTTTTTAACTGTTTTAACAACAAGAAAATCCCTGAAATGATTAATCATTTCAACACAAAGCCTCTCCATATCAAAGCTGTTTTGATAAAGGTCACTGATTATTGACATTGCACAACTGCTGTTATTAGATGAAATGCAGTCAGAAAGATTATACATAGCCTCTCTGCCTGCAAGACCGGCAACTTCGGACACAAGAGTACTTGTAATGCTCTTGCTCCTGCCGGCACACTGATCAAGAATAGAAAGCCCGTCACGCAGTGCACCATCGGCAATTCTGGCAATAAGTACTGCTGCATCGTCATCAATAGTCATACCCTCTGAAGCTGCAACCTGCTTTAAACGAACAGCCATTGTTTCCGGCTGAATACGCTTAAAATCAAAACGCTGACAGCGTGAAAGAATTGTTGCAGGGAGCTTATGCACCTCAGTAGTAGCAAGAATGAAAATTACATGAGCCGGCGGCTCCTCAAGCGTTTTGAGAAGAGCATTGAACGCACCCGTTGAAAGCATATGAACCTCATCAATAATATAAACTCTGTACTTGCCTCTTGACGGGGTATAATTCGCATCTTCACGGAGGTCACGGATATTGTCAACACCATTATTTGATGCCGCATCTATTTCAACAACATCATAAATAGAGCCATTATCAAGACCCCTGCATACTTCACACTCATTACAAGGCTCGCCGTCAATACTGTTTTCACAGTTAACTGCTTTTGCAAGAATTTTTGCACAGGTGGTTTTGCCCGTACCTCTGGAACCTGTAAACAGATATGCGTGAGAAACTCTGCCGTTTTTTATCTCGTTTTTCAAAGTGGAGGTAACATGATCCTGACCGTAAACATCGGCAAAAACCTTAGGTCTGTATTTTCTGTATAAAACCTGATACATAAGTTATCCTCCTGTTATTATTTAATTAAAAAGTGCCATTACGCCCTTTATGTAGCATACAGACTTGTCTGAGGCACACAGAATAATCCACTTATTGCTGCTCGGTTCCCCGCCTGACAAGGTTCGTAGCATCCCGTCGCACAGGGCCCGCATGCTACATAAAAGGTGTAAAAGCACTTGTTTTGCAAATATTATACTATAATATTATTTTAAAATCAATAGTTATTTTAATTTAAATTAATTGACATATTATTCAAATTATGATACAATAACTCTGCAAAACAAAAAACAAAATAAGATTATACGGATTATAGTGTGCGTTTTTATCTTCTGATAAAAATGCAGGCTTCTTTTAAACACACACTATGATCCAATAGTCAATGTTTGTTTTTTGTTTTGCGACTCTGAAGTCTGCGTTTTTTGCGCAGCTTATGCTGCGCTTTTTTTATTATCAGAATTATTAATTGACTTATTATTTAAATTCTGATACAATAGTTTTGCAAAACAAAAACTTTATAATTCCATTAAGATAGGTGTGTATTTTTATCTTCTGATAAAAATGCAGGCTCTTATTAAACACACTTTGATTTAATGGAAGTAGGTTTAGTTTTTGTTTTGCGACTTTGAAGTCTGCGTTTTTTGCGCAGCTTATGCTGCGCTTTTTTATCAGGAGGTGATAATCTATGTCAAAAATGTGCAGTCAAAAGTGGCAATGACTGCACAAAATACAATTACATAAGTTGCAAACAATTGAACATAAAGCAAAATAGGAATTTGTATTTTTACAAAAAAGACAGGGCTCCCTCGAAAGAGGGAGCTTTTTTGCGGTTGCAACAGAGATGAAGAAAATAATTACGCTTTAATAAATACCTTCTCAATTGCGCCGTAATAGATATAATGATAATCGTGTGCCGGATATTGCTTATCAATAATTGACTTATCAATAAACTGTTCAGGGTCAAAGCTGCCCTTTGCGACCTTTTTGCAGATAAGCACAAGCTTAGCCTCTTCAAAATATGGTGCAGATTCGGAGAATACAGGGGTTAATCCTGTTTCTTTTACCTTATCGACATCCTTGCCGCTCTTTGAGCCGCAGAATGCAAGCGTCTTATGACATTCTTCAGGATAAAAGCTGAGTGTAAAGTATTCATTGTTTTCAAGATAATTAACTGTGTGCCTCTGAGGACGAATATATATGGTTGCCATATCCATTGCCCAGAGCTCACCTACAGCACCCCACGACACAGTCATGGTATTAAGGCCGTTTTTATCGCCTGCGGTTACAAGTCCCCACTGATTTTTAAGCAAATCAACAACATTTTCCTTAACATCCGTAAAAGCTATTTCTTTAAACATAATATATCACCTCAAATATTTCTAATAATTATTATAACAGAAAAGTCAGATTTATGATTTATTTTACATCTTCCATACTATATTCATCTTTCCAAGTGCTGCGCGGAGGAGTACAATTAAAATCAAGCAGCTTAAGTGAGCGGACATGCCTTGCCCATATTCCGTAAGCAGGCAGATTCCTGAACCGCCAGCTTTCGGGATAAACATCACTGTATTCGGGGATAAAAGCACGCTTATCATAAACCTCTTTATAAGGAGCATAATGCATATCTATATTTTTCAGAGTTACATTTTCAATGCACTTTGTCATTCCTTTCTGTGTAAAGCCGGCAATAATGCACGGCAGCTCAACACCGCAGGCAAAAATATTTTCAATATAAATGTTTTTTACCTCACCGAGCATATCAAATGAATTTTTGTTAACCGTGCCGCCTTTATTTTTTCTTTTGCCAAACTCAACTGCATTGGCACTCTCGGCAGTTACCTCTGCCGCCCTGTTGCGATTGCAAAGGCGAAGAAATACCGGACAAGTCACACGATTCATTTTAATATTGCGAACAGTGACATCACTGACAACAGAGCCGTCTGCCGATTCAATTGCAATCCCGCTTACAGAACCGGGATAAATATCAGTCATCATAAAGGAACAATCCTCTACAAGTACATTTTTAATATCATATGTAGTTTCAGTGCCGATTTTAAACGAATTAGTGCAGGAGATCACCTCACAGTTTTTCACCGTAATATTCTCCATAGTCTTATTATTGCCAAGCCAGATGGCATTTTTTATGCATATTCCGTCATCAGCAGTAGAAACGAAGCAATGATTAATACTTATATTGCTTGTTCCTGCAATATCAAAGCCGTCCGCATTTGCCGTATGACGGTTGTTATTTATTACAAAATCGGATATATCAACACCATTACAGTTTTCTATTCTGAAAGACCAGTGTGCCGAATTTTCAATTATGAAATTATGAGCCTTGATATTGGTGCATTCTTTCAAATAAACAGGTCCGCCGTATTTGCTCTCATGTGCAAAACGCAGCTGAGCACGGTTATCACGGCGCATCTGTATTACATCAATAACCTCGGGATGCTCGGTTATATTGGAATCCAAAAGCGGCTTTCTGCCGAAATATTCACCGTTGCCCTTAATCTTGCCGCCGCCAGTTAAAGTAATATTATCTGCCTTATCCGCATGGATAATGCCAAGGTGATTATAGCCTTCTCCCGTCTTATTTGAACAAAGTGCCGAGCCACGCTCAATAAAAAGAGTAACATTTGATTTAAGGAAAACGGTTGTGGTCACATAATCACCGCCCGAAACCAGCACAGTACCGCCAACCCTCGCCGCCTCATCGACTGCCTGATTTATAAACACAGCATTATCCTCTAAATGGACATCAGCACCAAAGGCCCTAATGTCAAAAACATTGTCCTCAGGTGCTTTTTGATAACTGATATAATTATCCTCGGGATAATACGATGAATAATCAAAAGGATATACTGTTGAAAATACATCACCTTTTGTAATTCTCAAATCCTTGCCGAAAATCAGAGTTTTCAGCTTATCTGCTGCGTTTCGTCTGTCTTTCATAACTAAATCTGTCTTATTAAATCCTTATCTTTTCTGGCTGCCCATGCGATATTATACGAATGATCACCGACACGCTCAAGATCCTGAAGAACCTTTGTAAACAACACGCCTGATGCAGTATGACACTTTTTATCACGGAGACGCTGAACATGATTATCCTGTGCTTTAAGAGTAAGGCTGTCAATAGTATCCTCGAGGAAATGCAGCTGATGCTCCTCATCATCCGTAAGGCGCTTATTGACAAATGCACCGATTGCCCTGTCAAACAACTCTAAATCCTTTTCATAGATATGTTTAAATTCTTTCAGACCATCTTCTGTAAAGCCAAAATCATTTTCCTTTGCAAGCTCAGTGCGCTGAAGAATATTAACGGCATGATCACCAATTCTTTCAAGGTCGGTTATTACATGAAACAGCTTACCGATATATTCGGAAACATCTCCGTTAAGCTCCTGAGAAGTAACAGTTACCATATAATCAGCAATGTTATGATTAAGCCAATTTATAAGCTCCTCATTATCTTCAATATCACGCTTTGATGATGTATCATTTGCCATGAAACCCTCGCAGGCAATAACGAAATTTTTACGAACAACCATTGCCATACGCTCAACCTCACGGCCTATCTGAATTGATGCAGTGAAGGTATTGTCATTAATCTTTTTATCAATGTATGTAAAACGCTGAACCGTTTCATGCTCTTTAGGTTTGACTATTTTTTCGGAAATTTTAACTATAACGGGAACAAAAGGAAGCAGGAACAAAGCAGTTACAATCTTAAATACAATATGACCTGCCGCAACCTGAACAGAACCGTTATCGGACAATGAAGAAATCCAGCTTGTATAAGGTGTCAGAAGAGAGATAGGCGTAAATAACAGCATACCTACAAAATCAAAAATAAAGTAAATCCATGCGGCACGCTTAGCATTTGTCTTAGCACCGATTGAGGATAAGAATAACGGAGTTGCGGAGCCGACATTAATACCGATTATAAGATACATCGCAAAGTTCATTGGCATTAAGCCCTGAAGAGCAAGCACCTGCAGAACACCGATTGAAGCACTTGACGACTGAAGAACAGAGCAGATAAGAATACCGATAATAATACCGAGGAACGGATTATTTGCACTCATAATAAAGTTTTGAAAAGCAGTACTTGTTTTCAAAGCACCCATAGCGGCATCACCGCTCATATATTTAAGTCCAAAGAAGAGAATACCAAAGCCTAAAATAATCTGACCTACATACTTTTGAGTCTGTTTTTTTGAAAACAGTGCCATTGCTGCACCGAGAAAAATGCACACAGGTGCAATTGCCGAAACATCAATAGCAATAAGTACGGCAGTAATGGTAGTACCGATATTTGCACCGATAATAACGCCTGTTGCCTGTGCTAAATCCATTATACCGGCATTGAGAAAACCCATAAGCATAACAGTTGTTGCAGATGACGACTGAATAACTGCAGTTACAAGCACACCAAGCAGAAATCCCTTAAAACGATTTCTCGTAAGCTTTTCAAGCAGGTTTTTCATTTTATTTCCGGCAACCTGATTAAGACCGTCACTCATATATTTCATTCCGAAAAGGAACAGCCCTAAACCTCCGAGAAGATTAATTATATTAGTAATTCCCATATTCTACCTCTTTAATTTATGCATAGCAAAAAATAGAAAAACCCAATTTTTCACATATATATTATTAATTATATTATAATAAATGTCAAGTTACAATATAATTAAAATAAAAAATAAGCAACAGAGTTTCATTCCAAACAAACTCTGCTGCTTTTCATTAAGGCAATTGAGAGAAATAATCTGAATAATCATCAAAATAATCATCTTCGTCATAATAATCAAAGAAATCGTCATAATCGTCATAATTACCATAATCGTCAAAGTTATCATAATAACCGTTTCCGTTATTATAATAGTCTTCTACAAGCGGGCGTATCATAGAAACTGCGCCCAAGCAGTAAAATACCGAACAGGCAACATACATAATCAGTCCGATAATCAAACAGACCAAAGCTGATTTTTTCTTTTTCGCACTGTCTGCAACAACATAATCGGATAATCTCGCACTGCCGCAGTTACTGCAAACTGCCGTACCCGGCGGCATCATTGCTCCGCAGGAATTACAATGCTTAGGAACAGTCTTATCAAGACTTTTTCTTATGCACACATAAACAATTGCAGAAATGGGGACAAAGAATGCAAGTGCCATCCAAGCCGATCTGCTTTTAACACCTGCCGCCTTGCAGTCAAAACCAACTGCAAGCATAATCATTATTCTGAAAACAATAGCCAAAACAATTGCAATAACAAAAAATGTTATTGATAAATGATTAGAATAAAATGAGTCAAAAAACATTTTGAATCTCCTTATAAATTAGAATTTTTTCTGATTTGAGAAACAACACCGGATAAATCCATAATATACTTATATGCATAATACGGATGACTGCTCAAGAGCATATCAAGCAGTTCGGGACATATATCCTTATTAATAAGCCATTTTTTAATTTTAAAATCATCTCTTATTTTTTTAGTAAGATATGATTTGCCCATCAGGCTGAAATCATCAAGCAAAAGGAATACACCCTGCTGATATCTGATTAAATCATTAGCAGGCACATCAATCAGCTTTGCGTGAGGAGTGTTCATATCAAGAAAATTGTGTCCCCTGAATTTATCGGCAATCATTCTGTAATCCGAAAGTGAGTCAAGCGGACTTTCAAGCTCACGTTTGGTTAAATCTCTGAAAACCAAAACACTGTAATTCTCTATCCACTTATCGGCGACCTCAATAGAGTCAGTATAGTCCTCTTTATCCTTGATTTCAAGTGTATAAATTAAAATATCATTATCATATTTTTTTCTGTCTTTAAGAGCAAATGACAAAGCAACATAAAGGCTTTTTGAAAAATCAAGCAGCGGACTGATACCAAAATAATGCTGTGAAAAAGCAAGAAATGAATACATCTTATTTTTATCAACTACTCCGATAATTTTTTCAAACAATTCAAAATATGAGGTTTGCCTTTGATAATAATTATAAAGCGCCTGATTGTCAACCAAAGCTACAGTTTTATTACTGTTAAACAAAAATTCTCTTTCTCTGTAAATAGTAGGCAAAAGAGGTCTTGCAATACTGTTTTTCCGTTCACCGCGATAATAAATCTGCTTTCCTTGCTCAAACGGATTAAGCAGCCTTAACTCAAAATCTTCAATAGTTTCAATTTTCTCGATATCAGCGTGAAAATCAAAATCAAGTTCATCTTCAATTTTTTTAGCAAATAGCTTTCGTTTATTCATATTTTAATATTTATTATGCACCTTCTCTGCGAAGCAAAGAAAATCTTTAATTTCTATTTTGGTTCCGTCATCAAGAACGGCAGTTCCCGTCATTCTGCCAAAAACCTGATGTTGATCGGTAACAATAACATTTGCAACACTTGTATAGTCGCTTCTGTCAATAATCGGCTCAAAATACATATCAAATCTTCCGTCTGATGATTTGAAAGTCCACGGGTCAATATAATTATCACTGATATTGAATATTATATCGTCAAACTTATGCGCCTTGCCGTCATAAAAAATCACATTTTCAGATGCAGCTGACGTATTTCCAAAGCCATAGCCGAGATTAAATCCAAACGGAACACCGTTAACCTGACCTGAGCCAGAACCCCAATACCAATAGTTATCATAGGTCCAGACACC
>JBKWUD010000050.1:0-12133 GCA_046989265.1 Eubacterium sp. | reverse complement strand
CGCACACCTCAACAATAGGCTTATAGCAGACAAAAGAGGGTTCAACAACAAGAACCTCATCACCGGGCTCTAAGATGGAACGAATTGCCATATCAATACCCTCAGAGCCACCGACAGTTACAAGAATTTCACTTTTTGGATCATACTTTACAAGATATTTGCGTGCATAAAAGCTTGATATTTCTTTTCTGAGTTCAATTAGACCTGCGTTTGCTGTGTATCGTGTAATACCCTGCTCAAGATAATCTATACCATACTGACGAATGTGCCATGGTGTCAAAAAATCAGGCTCACCAACACCAAGAGAAATTACGTTATCCATCTCTTCGGCAATGGCAAAAAACTTTCTTATACCGGAGGGTTTAACACGAGTGAGTCTTTTGTTTAAAAATTTATCATAATTAATCACAGTGAGATTGTCCCCCTGTCATCTCGTGGCTTTTGAGTAAAAGGTACACCCTGCTCTTTATATTTTTTTAAGATAAAATTAGTAGCAGTTGAAACAACATCCTCAAGCGGAGAAAGCCGTTTTACAACAAACATAGCAACTTCCTCAAATGATTTATCCTCAACAATGCAGCAAAGGTCATATCCACCGCTGATAAGATAAACACTCTCAACCTCTTCAAGACGGGCAATACGCTCAGCAACCTTGTCAAAGCCATGACCGAATTTAGGCTGAACTTTAATCTCAATCAGTGCAGTTACAGTCTGTGCATGTGCTTTTTCCTTATCAATAAGTGCCCTGTATCCCTTAATAACACCTGATTCCTCATATAATCTTATCTGGTCCGAAACTTCCTTTTCAGTAACACCGAGCATTACTGCCAGTTCAGAATTAGAAAGTCTGGGATTTGTTTCCAATAAATATAATAATCTATCCATAGTGTACTCCTTATTCAATAGGTATTAGAATCGGTTCTCTTTTTTGAAAAATTGTAAAGCAATCATAGCCGCATTGCTTAAGAATATCTAAACCCTTGTCAATTCCTATACAAACTTTATTATAATAATGCGAATCTGTACCAACTGTGACATATTGACCGCCCATATCATGAAAGCGTTTGATAAGCTGCATATTCGGCAGCGTGTCATTCATATCCATAAAAAGACCAGATACGTTAAGTTCCAGAGCTTTATTATTCTTAATCAGAGTTTCAAATATTGAATCAATTATATCATAATATTTTGTTATATCGACATCAATATGCTCTCTGGCAACAATGTATCTTAATGGATATGTAAGATGAGCCAGTGAGTCGGTTTTATTCCACTGAGCAAGCTCTAATTCCGCAATAAAGTATTTTTTTAATAAATTGTCTATATCATATTGTTTATAATCCAAAAAATAAAAATCCTGCATATTTTCAAGATTATGTATAGAGCCCAGAACAAAGTCATAACTAAAATTATTCATTAATTCAACGGCTTTTTCTTTTCTGAATATACCCTGCCCGAGTTCGATTCCCTGAAGAACCAGCAAATCACCCTCAAACGCTTTTTTGGCGGTATAAGTTTGAACATATTGATTTGTTGCAAATGCCCGAAAATCATAATCAACTGCATCAATATCGCAATGATCAGTAATAGCAATACCCATACCGCCGTTTGCAATAACACCTTCGCACATCAGAATGCAGGAATGATTACCGTCAAAAGAATTATCCGAATGAGTATGCATATCAACAATATTTCTATATTTCATTAACATCTCCTGAGCGTTATATCAAATATTTGTTTATAGTATAATACCACAGAATATAATTTTTTCAAATATATTTAATAATAATTTTATACATTTATTGAAAAAACCTATCTTCTTTGATATAATATTTAGCAATGAATTATTGGAGGTAACACTAATGAGAGCAGTTATTACAGTTATAGGTAAGGATATGGTTGGTATTCTCGCAAGTGTATCAAATATTTGTGCCGATTGCAATGTAAATATTATGGATGTATCACAGTCAATATTACAGGATACATTTTGTATGATTATGATGGCAGATACTTCAAAATGCAATGTTGAATTTGCTGAATTTTCAGATAAACTAGTAACATATGGTAAAGAAAACGGTCTTGCAATACATGCAATGCACGAAGATCTTTTTAATTCAATGCACAGAATATAGGAGGTAAACGGCTTGATTAATACTTATGATATATTGGAAACAATAAGAATGATTCAGGACGAATGCCTGGATATTCGTACAACAACGATGGGTATTTCTCTCCTTGACTGCGGCGACAGCGATATAGATAAATCCTGTCAAAAAGTCTATGATAAAATCTGCGCCAAAGCCGAAAATCTTGTAAAAACAGGCGAGGATATTGAAAAGGAATATGGTATTCCTATTATAAATAAGCGTGTCAGCGTAACACCTATCGCAATTCTTGCAGGAATCAGCGGTGGTGATCCGGTTAAATATGCTTTGACACTTGAAAAAGCTGCACAAACAATCGGAGTTAATTTTATCGGTGGCTATTCTGCACTTGTTCAAAAAGGATTTGCAGCAGGCGACTTGGAACTCATTAATTCTATTCCGGAAGCTCTTTCACAAACAGAACATCTCTGCTCCTCCGTCAATATCGGCTCTACAAAGGCAGGTATAAATTTGGATGCTGTTAAAATTATGGGTCAAAAAGTTAAAGAAGCTGCCGAACTCACTAAAGATAAGGACTGCATTGCTGCAGGTAAACTGGTTGTATTTTGCAATGCTCCTGAGGATAATCCATTTATGGCAGGCGCATTCCACGGTGTTTCCGAGCCTGACTGCGTAATAAATGTAGGCGTATCCGGTCCCGGTGTTGTAAGAGCAGCAGTATCCAAATATCCTGATTATTCTATCAATGAAATTGCCGAGCTTATAAAAAAGACTGCTTTTAAAGTTACCCGTATGGGTCAGCTGGTCGGTACAGTTGCCAGCGAAAGGCTCGGTGTTCCATTTGGTATTGTTGATTTATCGCTTGCTCCTACTCCTGCAGTTGGTGATTCAGTTGCTCATATTCTTGAAGAAATCGGTCTTGAGCAATGCGGTTCTGCCGGAACCACCGCATGCCTCGCAATGCTTAATGATGCAGTAAAAAAGGGCGGTGTCATGGCTTCATCAAGTGTCGGCGGACTCTCAGGTGCTTTCATCCCTGTTTCCGAAGATGCAGGAATGATTGCAGCAGCAAGAAGCGGAGCACTCTCCATTGAAAAGCTTGAGGCTATGACCGCTGTTTGCTCTGTAGGTCTTGATATGATTGTAATTCAAGGTGATACAACTCCCGAGGTCATTAGCGGTATAATTGCAGATGAGGCTGCAATAGGTATGGTTAACGGAAAAACTACGGCGGTTCGTGTTATTCCTGCAATAGGAAAAACTATCGGTGAAGAACTTGAATTCGGCGGATTGCTTGGCAGCGGTCCCGTAATGAAAGTAAATACAAAATCCCCGGCAAAATTTATTAACAGAGGCGGAAAAATTCCGGCACCGCTGCATTCTCTCAAAAACTAGTAAAAAATTAGCTTTCTCTTTTAAAGAGAAAGCTAATTTTTTATCTAGGGCATCTTAAATATATTATCATCAAGCCATTTTGCAACGCCGTCATCATCATTGCTGCCAATAACATCCGTTGCAATTTGCTTCAGTTCATCTACAGCGTTATCAACTGCATAGCACTCATCTGCTGATCTAAACACATCAATATCATTTTTGCCATCACCAAACACAATCACTTTATCACAATTCAAAAATTTTTCAAGCTGCATTATTGAATTAGCTTTAGAGGCTTTTAGGAGAATAAAATCAAGCCAATAATCCTTAGTATAAATTTCTTCGTGCAATATGCAATGAAATTTATTACAATATTTTTTACAGAATAATTCAAGAGAATCCCCGGAATTCATACAAGTTAAGCCAAAAAGTGTCCCATCTAAATCAGAAACATATAAGGTTTTCATAATTTATCCTTTTGTTATTATATTATAAATTTCATCTGTATTCACTGCAATGTGAGTGGCTCCGGCCTCATTAAGTTCTTTAACATTGCCATATCCGTATAATACGCCTATTGAATCAATTCCAGCTTTGCCTGCACCAATTATATCATGCTTTCTGTCGCCTATCATAACTGTTTCAGATAAATCGTTTATATCACAATTTTTTAGTACATATTTAATTATTTCTTCTTTATCCTTTCGTGTATTATCCATATTGGAACCTGCGACAAAAGTAAAGTATTTTAAAAGATCAAAATAATCAAGAATTTTAAATGTAAAAGGCTCAGGCTTTGATGTTGCAACAATTAATTTACAGCCGTAGTCACATAATTTTTCAAGCAAATCTATTATTCCATTATATATTTTATTTTCATAGATTCCCTTTGAATTAAAGTATTCACGATAAAAAGAGACAGCTTCATTGGCAGCTTCATCAGAAAAGTCATAATAAATTTTGAAAGAATCAATTAAAGGAGGGCCAAGAAACTTTTTTAATTTGTAAAAATCAGTTTCAATTATATCGAATTTTTTGAGAGCATATTTTATAGAATTAATTATCCCCTCCTGTGAATCAGTTAAGGTGCCGTCTAAATCAAATAATATATACTTATACATACATCTGCTCCTTATATATAAAATTAAAGGCTCGATTTTAATCGAGCCTTTAGAAATTAGTTGAATAAAATATCTATATCTTCAAACGTAATTGGTGTATATGTACCATTTTGGCTTAAATATACCGCAGAAAGCTTTACAGATACTGCATAAGTTTTACTTCCGGCAGTAAATACATAACAATCCTGATTGTTAACATTAACAATATTTGAAGTATAATTAATTGAGCCTGAAGAAGGATCACTGCCATAACCAAGCACTTTCCAATTATCATGGAGAACTTGCTTTAATAAAGCCTGTGCTTCAGAAACGCTGTAATCAGGTGTAGTAGTGATTTCATGAGGATTTGAGTATCTCTCATATGTAGCAGGAGTAGATGAAGGAGCATCCTCATCAGCACCCTTTATAGGAGCAACATAACTAAACCACATTACCAAGAAATATACTAATAACCAAATCAGAAGAACTAAAATAACCGTAAGGATAATCTTTTTCGGTTTGCTTCCTGTTGCTGCAGCAAATGCCTCTTCTTGTGACGGTACAGCAATCGGAACAAAAGGCTTACCTTTTTTATTAGCCTTTTTTTCCAGTTTAGCATTCTTTTTATCAATGCCCTTAACAAGTTTTGCGTAATCCGCAGCCTGCTTCTTTTCTAATTTTGCTGCTTTTTTTGCAGCCTTTTGTTCTTTTTTAGCAAGTTTTTTCTCTTTACTCAAAGCAGTCCCCTCCTTATAAGTATAGATAAAGTATACCATTAATTATTAAAAAATTCAACAACAAATTTAAAGGAATTTACTAAAATTTGTTAACAAACTGTAAACATTAGTGCTTTTTTTATTAAAAATACGCATTATGTAGTGGATTTTGTTAAATTTATTAATCGCATCTTGAAATTATAAAAAACATAAGTTAACATAAATATATAAAAATAATTGAGATAGGAGAATAAAATTTGAATAATATTATAAATTATATAACCGAAATGACAAAGCATCAAGACAAAATATTTAATATTATTTTAGGAGTTGTTATTCTTATTTTGCTTACTGCATTAAGGAATAAACTATCAAAAGGAATACTAAATGTAACGGGAAAAATCTTATTTAAACATGAGGAGAAAGCTCATAAAAGAGAGTCACTTAATGAGTCACTTCAAAAACCACTCTCTATGTTTTTTGTAATACTCGGAATTTTTATTTGTTTATATATAAATATTCATATAACAATTGTACTTAAATCATTTAAAATTGCAACTATATTGATTATTTGCTGGGCAACTGTTAACTATCTTTCCAATAATCTCTTTCTGCTATTTCATTTTGGAGAAGATGCAGACAATAAAATGAACACAACTGCAATAAAATTTATAACAAACATACTTAAAATTTTAGTAATCGCCTTCGCAGTAGTTATGGTAATAAGCGAGCTTGGATACAATATTAACGGACTTATTACAGGACTGGGAGTAGGAGGACTTGCTGTTTCACTTGCAGCACAGGAAGCCATTTCAAATCTTATCAGCGGATTTATAATTGTCTTTGAAAAGCCATTCATTGTAGGTGATATGATTCAGACATCAACAATTCAAGGTGTTGTAGAAGAGGTAACAATGCGTTCAACAAAGATCAGGACTCTTGAGGACAGTGTTGTAACAATTCCGAATTCAACGCTTGCAGACGATGCAATTATCAATATAAGCAGAATGGATAAAAGACTAATTAATCTTGAATTCGGATTGATATATTCGACATCTAATGATCTCATGAAAAAATGCCAGGATGATATTGAAAAATATCTCACAGACGATGCGAATATTCTTGAATCACCGATAAGGGTAAATTTTTCAAAGCTTGACGATTCGTCACTGAATATTGCAATCACATGCTATACTGCAACTTCAGATATAAACGAGTACTTAAAAATACTCAGTAATGTTAATTATAAAATTAAAGAAATCATTGAAAGAAACGGTGCAGAGTTTGCATACCCATCATCAAGCATTTATATTGAAAAACAATAATTTTAAAGGAGACACAAATGGTGTCTCCTTTTATAAGTTTATTTATATATTGCAAGCCTTTTAATCAATCCCCAATAATAATCCCACTGCATCGGAAATGACCATAGTTTTTGCTCAAGTTCCTGTTTATGCTTAATTAAGGCTCTCTTTTTTTCATCAGGATTAGAAAAAGTTATAATATCATAAATAAACGGATTATTCTTCAATGCAACAGTAAGCTTTCCGTGAGCCCCCTCAGGGCAATTAACAATAATTTTACCATCAGACAATCGGGCATCTATCCCTCCGGTCGTATTAAGATCATAGTCAGCACTTTCTGTTACAGGATAAGTATAAACATTAAATGCCTCAACACCTGATTCATCAATCATATAATCGTAACAAAAGTCATCATTTGAATTGACAAGCTTGATAAATTGCGGATTACTACATTCCGTTTTCTCAAAAGCCTCAACCTTAAGTAAAGAGCATTTACCTATAAATTCATCAATTCTTATTGCTATAACATCAGTTTCAACCGGATTGAAATCAAAATCTGTAGCACTGCCGTTTTCTTTGAGCTCCCCTGTTTCAAACTGAACATTACCTAATTTAACAGTTGCATTAGTTATATGATTATCAGGTACAGGGCTGTCATATATCGAAAGTGAAGAAACTAATTTCTTCTCATTAAGTTTTATCACAACTATTCGATTATTGTCAAAATCATCAGCAACCCATGCATTACTAACAGGCAATTCATCCCCACTGTTAATATTCTCACTGTCAACTAGCTTAAACTGTGTAAGTTTTGAAGCATCACCACTTGTAGCTTTAATTTTTGCATTATATAGCAAACTATCAGTTCTCCTGTGCCAAAACACCTTATCACAATTCAAAATTCCATTAGCGTGGTCGGTAGCAGTCTGACTTGAATACTTCATCATTGCTTTGTAGCTTGAAGCATTTTGCATCACTCTGGACAGACTCTCTTTGGCAACCGGAAAACGAACTCTATCAGTCCACTTGTAAACATTTGTTTCACTCATATATGGTGCAGGCTTATGCTGATGAGTTGAACAAGCATTTTCACTGTAATAATCAAGTTTGCCAATCCATGCCATAGAATAAGCAAATCCTTTGAAAACCTCAGGTGTATAACAAGAATCGGATTTAAGAATATCATCCAGTGCTTCCTCACAAAACAGTCCAATTGCACGATGATCCAAATGACTGTCATAATCGCAGCAAAAAATTGTGTCAGGTTTATAATTTAAAATAACACTTTTAAAATCATTAATGATATTCTCTCTTGTAAATTCATTCCGAGTATATGAAGGATGATTTTCAATTCCATATGTCTCTGTATAACCTTTAATTGAAGTTACTAACTCACTATCAGGACAATTATAAATATGAAGTCCTTCGTCATTTAAAAGACTGTCGCTATATCCTAAAAAAATAATATTCTCACGCGGTATTCCATAATCATCAGCAACATTCAAAGCCTCTTTTATTCTGATTTTACCAATACCATAGCAGTCACCGTTAGTTAAAAATACAATTCTTACTGCAGAGCCATTCTTAACATATTGCTCAATAATTCCTCCATATAGATTAATTTCATCATCTTCATGAGGAGCAAACATCATAACATTTTTTCCTGCAAAAACATTTCCCCTGTCAGGTTCTGAGCAATTATACATTGTGTCATCAGTAACTATCTTTCTTGTAACGATAGTTGCAATAGCAGTTGCAAAAACAAGAATTAAGAATATAGTAAATACTGCAGTAACAAATCCCTTTGGCAGCGGCAAAAATGCAGCAAAAATCATAGAAACATCCAAAATACCTAAAAGCATATAAATCTGCAGCATTCTTGACTCAATATGAACAAAATGTGCAACAAGAATCATAAAAAATAATGCAGTAAAATCTTTCAGTATAACACACTGCGTATGGTTAACAAATCCGATAAGAAGAAAAGCTGAAAAAATCACACACTCAATTATCATTACTGAAATTGCAAACGGCTTTTTTTCATATGGCTTAATTTTTGACCAGTTGACATTAATCATATATATTCTCCTGAAAATCACTTAAATCATCATTATTATAACAAGGAATAAGAATTTTGTAAATATATGCATAAAATGAAAATAATAAATAAAAATATTAAATTTTAATCATAAAAATATGATTCGTTTAATTCCTTTTGAATTTGTTTCCAATCAGGCATATGTTTATTAAGAATAGTTTTAAAGTCAGAGCCGTGATTCGGTACTCTGGTATGTGCAAGTTCGTGAAGAATTACATATTCAAGATATTTCACAGGCCTTTTAGCTAATTTGAGACTGAACCAGAGTTTATTTGTTTTAGTATTGCACGTACCCCATCTTGTTTTCATATCTTTGGTTTGCCAATCGGAACATTTTAATCCTGTTATTTGCTCCCATTTTGGAAGATAAAAACTAATTTTATCTTTTAGCAGCGTACGATACCATTCTTTCAAATATCGCTCCTTTTCTATGGTAGTTGTTCCATCTTTAACTGCGAAAATCACATTATTATCATCCAAACTGATAGACAAACTATCGGCAATCATAAAACGAAATATGTATTTTTTGCCCCAAACATATATTTTCTCACCATCAACAAAGGATAGCTTTTTTTGCATCGGTATTTCGGACATTTTCACCTGTTGTGATTTAATCCAATTATATTTAGATAAAACAAAATCTATAATTTGCTTGTCAGATATCCAATACGGTGCAGTAATTCTAATCTTTCCATCAGGCGGAAGAACATACAAATGCATATTCTTTATATTCTTTTTGACGATTTCAACATTTATATCTTCAATAACCATTATATCGCAAGAGGTATATTGGAGGTTCTTACTCTGAAACTCCTGTTAACAGGATTAGGATCGAAAAATTCATATTCATATAAAATACCTACAAGCGCATCACATTCTTTACAACGAACAAGCTCATCAGCTATAATCTCTTCTGAACCAAAGCCTGCACTGTGCATTAAAACAGTTGCAAGGCCCTTATCAAACTCCTCATCGTCAATTTCACACAATCCGTTGCCGCATACGGGACAAGCTAATTTTGAATAACTTCTCATAATCTACACCAAATCTTTCAATACCTTTACAGCAACACCCTGAATAATCAACTCATTAACATAAATATCATCCATAGTTTCATTTTCAGGATGAAGCCTGAATCGTCTGTTTTTTTTGTCTATATAGAATCGCTTCAGCGTTGCTTCATTTTCAACAAGTGCCACAACAATCTGACCCTCATCAGCAGTATTCTGTCTTTTAACAAGGACTAAATCACCGTTTCCGATACCTGCATCAATCATTGACTCTCCGTCTGCTCTGAGCAGAAAAAAATCACCATAGCCGACAAGTGCTGTAGGCAACTTAAAATATTCAGTAATATTCTGCTCAGCAAGCTTAGGACCACCACATGCGATTGAACCAACAAGACCAACCGTGACAGTAGAAGAATCAAGCTTATCAATGGCATCAGTTCTTATACTTCGGCTGCCATCATAGTCAATCTCTCCTATTTCCTTCAGCTTTTGCATATATCTTTGAACAGTTGACTTCCCAATTCCAAGATTTGCTGCAATCTCTCTTATAGAAGGTGCCCTGTTAAATTCAAAATAATATTCCTCTGCAAATCTCTTGATTTCAGAAAGATTGTTATCATTAATTGGCATTTTTCCACCTCATCTGTCTGGGACACTTTGTCCCACTACTGACATTATAATCAAATTTCTTGCTTTTGTCAACAAAAATTTTATTTTTTTATAAAAAAAACAGGGTATAAATTTATACCCTGCAAAATCTACATTAATCGGCAATGCAATCATCAAGTGCTTTGATAATTGATTTTTTGTCCATACCTTTGCCGATAAAAACAATTTTATTAACCCTGTCACCATATACAGGATGCCACGCAGCCGCTATGTCAGGATTCATTGATAAGATTTGCTTCCTTTCTCTCTCAGGAAAAGCAGCAATCCACTTGCCATCGTCAGTAGCAGTCTTCTGCTTACCGCTCTGCTCAAATATATAAGCAGTCTGAGGATCCTCAGTAATCCAGAAAAGCCCCTTAGCACGAATAACTTCTTTCGGCCATTTTCCAAATACAAAATCCTCAAATTTTTGTTTAGAAAAAGGCTTAACATTCTGATATACAAAAGTACCTATACCATACTCCTCAGCTTCACCCTCTTCGTGATTATGATGATGGTGATGATAGTGGTGACCATTATGATCTTCGCCGTGTTCGTCATGGTGATGATGATCATGCTCATCATCTTCTTCATGATGATGTTGTTCGTGATCTTCTTCATCATCTTCAGAATTTTCACCCTCACCTTGCATAGCTTGAATCCAACCGGCACTCTCAAGAATTTTTTCATAATCAAAACGGCCGGTAGATAGAATATCAGAAACATCAACCTTTCCAAAAGTTGTTTCTATAATCTTAGCCTGCGGCTGAAGAGCTTTAATTACAGCAAGAACATTTGCTTTCTCTTCAGCTGTCACCTCATCAATTTTGTTAAGAATAATTGTTGTGCAATATTCAATTTGCTGAACTAAGAGATTCTCAATATCTTCTTCATCCATATTTTCATTTAAAAGAGCAGAACCTGAACCAAATTCATCTGCCATTCTTTTAGCATCAACAACAGTAGTAACATTATCAAGATAAGCAACAGCAGGAAGATTAACATTTGGGTCAGTACCGTCAAGCATACAGATTGAACCGGCAATGGGTCCCGGTTCACAAATTCCCGATGCTTCAATTAAAATGTAATCAAATTTTTTACTTTGGGCCAACTGGATAATTTGCTTCATTAAATCAACCTTAAGAGTGCAGCAAATACAGCCGTTTGAAAGAGGCACAAGATTTTCGTCTTTTTGAGTAACTGCACCGCCCTTTTGTATCAATGATGCATCAATATTAACCTCGCCGATATCATTAACAATAACGGCAACTTTATATCCTTCCTGATTCTGTAAAACATGATTCAGCAAGGTTGTTTTACCTGCACCAAGATATCCTGTTAACAATGAAACAGGAACCAGTTTCTTTTTATTAAACATACTATATCACTCCTGTAAAGATAATTTCAGATGGTATTATACTACTAAGAAAGTTTTAAGTCAAAAAATAAAAAAATCATTTAAAAATTATTAATAAATAAAACCGCTTAAGCTAAACTTAAACGGTTTATGGAGGCACCACCCAGATTTGAACTGGGGCATAAGGCTTTTGCAGAGCCGCGCCTTACCACTTGGCTATGGTGCCATATTAACTTTAGAAAATTAATGTAGCACCAAACAGGCACTACATTAATTTGTGGAGCGGATTACGAGACTCGAACTCGCTACCTTCACCTTGGCAAGGTGACGCTCTACCGGGTGAGCTAAATCCGCAGGTTTGGTGCTTCCGGACGGAATCGAACCATCGACACGGGGATTTTCAGTCCCCTGCTCTACCGAC
>JBKWUD010000049.1:0-12400 GCA_046989265.1 Eubacterium sp. | reverse complement strand
CACTTATTCTTGTTACCCATGATCTACATGTTGCCGAGCAGGCAGACAGAGTTATTACAATTGAAGACGGTAAAATTGTTAAGGATACCAAGGACTCAACTGTAGGTTCTGACATACCATCTGCTTCAGGAGCGGAGGAATAGTTATGAAAAGAAAATTAACCGTTAACACCCTTGCACTCGGCAATCTTAAGCAAAGAAAAAAGCAGTACAGTATTATGGTTATCGGTATCATACTTGCAATGGTGTTTTCATCAAGCATACTTTTCTTTTTGTTCAGTGCTGCCGAAACAAGCAAGGTAAATGCGCAAAAGCAAATTGGTCTTCAGGATTCAATTATCTATGTTAACAGCTTCAGTGAGAAGGATTACAAAAATTGTGTTAAAGAAGGACTTTTTTCGGACTACGCTTTTGCCCACACTATAGGCTATGGATATACTGTTGATGATGAAGAAAATCTTGGTGCAAGTGTGGCTTGGCTTGATGATAAGGCAAAAGAACTGTCATATCAGATTTTTCTTGAGGGCAGCTATCCTAAGAATGAAAATGAAGTTGCCATTGAAAAAAATGCTCTCACAAGGCTTGGATATAAGGATGTAAGTCTTGGTGACACAATAAAGCTTAAGCTTAAGGTTCAGAGTGATAATGATTATCTTGATTCTGTTGATAAAGAATATACGCTTGTCGGCATTGTATCTGATAAAAAGAAAAACATAGAATCAATTATCACCGGCACAGAAATGCTTCCTGCAATATTTGTTGCCCAGAACACCCGGACTGAGCTTGGCGGTAAAGAAAAATTAGTTGCCTATATAACTATAGACGATGAGAATGATTACTATAAAAATGCTCTTAAAGCTCATAGGGCTAAGGGGGAGTATGCGGATTCATCTTCTGTGTTGTATGATTATTTTACAGCAAAAAATCTTAAATATGATATTTGTGAAGCTAATTATTCTTTTGAGTCAAGAGGTTATACTATATCAGGTAAAGGTGAATATGCTGTTATTATAGCTATTGTTCTTGTTTTTGCATCCTGCGTTGCAATTATCAATTCATTCAATACAAATCTTAAGGAACGCAAAAGTCAGATAGGTATGCTTCGTGCAGTGGGTGCAACAAAGCGGCAGATTATCAATATTTTCGGCAGAGAGGCATTTATTATCAGCCTGATTTCATCGCCTGTAAGTATACTGGTATCCTTCTTTATAGTAAAGATTTTGCTTAAAATTTTTTCAGAAGATGCAGTTATGTCAAAAAGCATTATTGTTCTGCCTATTGCGTTTGTTCTAAACATTTTTGTTGTTATGCTTGCTGCGTTAGTTCCGCTTGTTGCAGCATCAAAAATAACACCAATGCAGGCAATAAGAAATATCACGAATAACCGTAAGGTAAAAACTAAAAAAATAAAATCAAAACCTGTTTTCAACGCTCCATCACATCTTGCAAAACGAAATCTGGCGTTTTATAAGGGCGGCAGATTTGCCGTAAGCGTTATGCTCATTGCTACAATTCTTTTTTCTTGTCTCGGTTTCTCGTTTATGGCATATTCCAAGGATAATTTTTATGAAAATATTCACGATTACAGCTTAGAAGCTTTGAATATTTCAGATTTCAATGAATACAGTAACAATGAGAATTTTCAGGGCTTAACAGAGTCTGAAAGAATTGATATTGAATCAATGCCCTATGTTTCACAAACATATGGATGTAAAAAGATTGCTGCTGTAATTCATACTGACACACTTAATGATTATCTAAGAACTATATCAGCTGATAATTTTGTCTTTAACAGAGACAGTGAAATCAATTCTTATGATGATATTAAAGAGCGGATTAATGATGATCCGAATGAATATTACTATACAATGAAAGATAAACTCCAAATCACTGATGAAATGTTCCCAAGCAATATGTATTCATATGATGAAAAGCAATTGTCTTTATTAGAAGACAGCTTGGTTGCGGGTGAGATTGATTATAATAAACTTGCCTCAGGTGAAGAAATTATTTTGGTTGCTCCGCAAAAGGTTGAGTACAGAGCCAGAATCTATAATAACGGATATGGTTCTCAGGTTGTATTTGATGATGATCTTAAGACTGCCGATAAGCGATATACTACTATTTCAAAGGCTGAATGTCCTTATAAAGCAGGTGATACCATTGATATCACCATAGCAAAATTTTCTGAGACTGTGGGCCGCGATGAAGAAGGAGAATATTCTGAGTCATTTGAGATAACCGAAAAAACTGATAAAACGGTTAAAATCGGTGCAATTGTAAGTCCATGTCAAACAAGCGGCAGAAATAGTGATTTTTATATATATGATTTGTCTGTTATAACAAGTGCACAGGGCATGAATTCTATTTGTCCGGGAGTTAAGTATGAATCTCTTGAAGTGGATGTTGATGAAAAAATAGATGATAGTATTGATACAGTGATGATGGAAAAATTCAATCATTATGCTGATAAATATAATGGTTATGCATCTTCAAATTATCAGAATATCCGTGATCAGCAAAAATCATATAATTCATTGTATACCGCAATGCTCGCACTTATTATTATCGGTTTTGTAATTTGTGCAAGTATAATTAATAACTCTATATCAGCAAGAATACGAGAGAATAAAAGGGTTATCGGCACTCTCCGTGCAGTAGGCGCGGCAGAGGCAGATTTAGTCAAATCATATCTTCGTCAGATGCTTTCCATGTTCACCTGGGGCATTGCCATAGGATACGGCGGTTTTGTTATAGCTTTTTATGTATTTAAGGCTGTAATCGGTTATACCGGTGGAACTATGGAGCTTTATTTCAGCCCGTGGGCAACAATTGCAATGACAGTTGTATTGTTTGCCGTTTGTGCAATAAATGTATGGTCAAAAATCCGTAAAGAAATAAAAAACAGTATTGTTGAAAATATAAGGGAGTTATAATGAAAAGAGTATTATCAATATTATTGACGGTGTTTTTTTGCTTTGCTTTTACCATCACAGCGCTTGCCGCTGAAAAAGAGGAGGCTGCTCCTGAGCCTGCAGAAATGGTGGCTGAGGATGCTTCAATGCCTAGGGTTATGGTAACTGATTTCAGTGTTGACGGCGGCAGTATTACACCAAATAAAAAATCTGAGGTTACAATTACATTTAAAAACTACAGCAAAACAAAAGCAGTAAAAAATATCAAACTGTCGTTGACAGAGGAGAGCGGTGATATTAAGCCTGTCGGCACAGGCACTCAGTATGTTGAAAAAATTAATGCAGGCAAAACATATAAATGGACTGTAAAGCTGACTGCATCAAAAACCGCTGAAATCGGAGAGCATGCAATAACAGTTGCATGTGAATATGAGGATAAGTATTATACTCAGTACACGGCCTCTGACATTATCAGAGTTAATGTTAAGCAGAGTGTAGGACTGGATTACAGCGGTGTTCAGCTTCCTGCCAAAGTTACTCAGGCAGATACAGTTACTTTGGAAATCAGCCTGCTCAATACAGGCAAGAGCAATATCCGCAACTGCAAGCTTGATTTTGACATAGAAGGTCTTGAGAGCGGCGGTTCAACATATATCGGCGAAATACCTGCAGGTGAGAGCACTGCAGGCACTGCGAATCTCCGTGTAAGTTCCGAAAAGCTGGGCACTGTCTCAGGCACAGTAACAATATCGTATGAAGATGAATTCGGAAAGGAATATAAAAAAACGGCAGAAGTGTCAACAGCTATTGTTGAAAAGGTAATTGAGCAGGATGACGATGAAGAAGAGGAAAAGAAAAATCCTCAGTGGTGGGCATTTTTGCTTGGCGGTGTTGTATTAGGCGGCGGTGTCGGCTGTGCAATACCACTGTCAATATCGTCTTATAAAGCCCGTAAAGAGGACGAACTTCGATTATAATACAGAACTTGTAAAAGCCACTGGATTTCCGGTGGCTTTTATACATTTTGTTTTGAAATTTATAATTGAACGATTTGTATATATATGATATAATTATAACGATAATTTTAGTTTACAGCTATTGTTTTAGATTAGTCTTTGGTGTACAATACTTTTGATTGATCATTTCTTATTATTTTATTTTCGATACAATTAAGATTATTTGAGCACAATATATTTTTTTAAGGAGAATTTATGGAAAAGTTTTTTGAGTTTATTGAAAGTTCATTGCCAAACGGCAGTAATGATAAGTTCCTTTATAAATTTAAAAAGAAAACTCTTGATGAAATGGTTGAGCGTGCTAATCAGCTGTCCGCAAGGGGATTGAAGGATCAAAATGTACTCAATGATTTGATTATCAGTGAGTATAAGGATATAGTTGCTGATTATAATGTTTATGCTAAAGAAAAGGCTGAAAAACAATGGCGCAGACGATTTGCCATAGGCAATATAATAGGTTCGGTTATTTACATTTTAGTTTTACTTATTATGTTCCTTGGTATAAGCTTCAGCACTCATTCATGGTCAACTACTTGGGTTATTATGGTTGACGGTATACTTATTTGGATTGCCTATCTCTTGACGCTTGGTATTAACCGTGTCATTGATATGAAACGCATTTTTCATTTTATTGCACGGATAATGCTCGGAATTGAGGTTATGGTTCTTACGGTTGCAGCTTTTTTGATTTGTATGGCTGTTCTGCACATTCCGAATAGCTGGGTTATTGTTATAGTCGGAATTATGTGTGTGTTTATTGCAGATGGTCTCTTTGCCAGTGTTACAAAGCAAAAGCTTGCAATTATCAGCTGGCTTTGCTATATCCCTGCAATTTCTGCAATGCTTTATATTGTTCTCGGAGCGCTTGGTGTTTTTGCTTGGTCAGCAGGCTGGGTAATGATTCCTCTTTCTCTTATAATTGATTTAATAATTATTGCTGCTTCAATCAGAGCAAATTCAAAATATGATCAGGAGGTAGTTGATTCATGGAAAGAAAATTAAATGCAGAGCTTTGGGATAAAATGCATTATCTCTTCAGAGATTTCAACGACAGAATGGTTCATGCCGAGCTTCATTATGATTTTGAAATTGATTTAGAAGCACTTAAAACTGTCCTGATCTGCTTTTTTGAAAAGTCTCCGGTATTTCATTCATCTTTTACAGATAATCATATTCATCCTTATTGGACAGTAGAAGATTATAGAATTGATGAGGTTGTTACTTCTTATACGGTTGATGAAACAGAGCTTAATGATAGAATTAACGATTTTCTCGTTCAATATATACCGCCTGATGCTAAAATACAAATGAAGGTTGCGGTTTTTTATCACGGCGGCAAATCAACGCTTTGCATCGTTGAAAATCATATGTGTATGGACGGCGGCGATTTCAAGTACTTCCTTAATGCACTTTGTAAAAACTATAATGACTATGTTTCAAATAGAATCAGTCCTGTAGATTTCAGAACAGGCTCCCGTGCCTATACTCAGGTTTATGAGGATTTTACCGCAACCGAAAAGAAAATGGCAAAAAATTTATATAAGAATGTCAATACCGCAGATGACCACGGCTTTCCGTTCACACCTGATAATATAAGGGATAAGTCATTTATTGCAAGGCGTAAGCTTTCTGCAGAAACTTTTGATAAAATCCGTGCAGCAGGCAAAAAGCATGGCGCAACTATTAATGATATGCTTTTATGTGCATATTTTTACAGCCTTTATGAGCTTGCAGGCTTTGACAACAGCGAGGGCATATCAATCTCCTGTGCAATTGATCTGCGCAGACATATTAAGGACAACAGCGAAAGCGGTGTGACAAATCATACCGCTTGGATGCAGTGCAAAATTCCACAGCGCGGCAGTGATATTTTTGAAACTCTTACTTATGTTGTACGCTCCTCAAATCAGTTTAAAAAGGATAAGTTTATGGGTCTTCACGGTCTGCCGCTTTTATCTTTCGGTTACAAAATTCTTCCACACGCAGCATCTGAGGAAATTATTAAAATCGGTTACGCGAATCCTTTGCTTGCGATGAGTAACATAGGTATACTTGATACAAAAAAGCTTATGCTTGACGGCCATGAACCAACTGACGGCTTTATGAGCGGAGCAGTAAAATATAAGCCATATGCTCTTTTATCAGCTACCTCAATGCGAAAAGAATTAACACTTTCAATGTGTGTTCGCGGAAATGAAGAGGATAAAAAAATTGTTGAGCATTTCTTTGATTTGATTGAGCAAAGTATTGCGCTTCTTGTAGAATAAAATATATAAGAATTTATTTTATTATTGCAAACGAAATTGCAATTTGGTATAATTGCCCGTAGGCAATTAATATTATTATTCAAGAGGGAACATATGGTATATAATAATCTACTTGACGCAATCGGGCATACTCCGATGGTCAGACTTAACAGAATGAATAAGCCGGGCAGTGCAGAAATCCTGGTAAAATTTGAGGGTCTGAATGTCGGCGGTTCAATTAAGACCAGAACGGCTTACAATATGATAGTGCAGGCTGAAAAGGATGGCCTGATTAATGAAAATACAGTGATTGTTGAACCAACAAGCGGCAATCAGGGAATAGGTCTTGCACTCGTGGGTGCAATAAAAGGGTATCATACAATAATTATTATGCCTGACTCAGTCAGTGAGGAGCGCAGAAAGCTTGTTAAGCATTACGGTGCAGAGGTTATTCTTATTCACGATGACGGTGATATCGGTAAATGTATAGATGAATGTCTTCAAACAGCTCTCAGAATGGCTGAAGAGGATAAAAATGTTTTTGTTCCTCAGCAGTTTGAGAATCCGAATAATACAAGGGCACATAAGCATCATACTGCACTTGAAATTCTTGAGCAGGTTGCAGGACCTATTGACGGCTTTTGCTCCGGAATCGGCACAGGCGGAACTATAACCGGTATCGGTGAAACTCTTAAAGCTCAAAATCCGGATATTGAAATTTGGGCTGTAGAGCCTGAGCATGCAGCTATTCTTGCCGGAGGCACAATAGGCACTCATCTTCAGATGGGTATCGGTGATGGCATTATTCCGGATATTCTGAATCAGAATATTTATGATAATATTTATATTGTAACTGATGAGGAAGCACTTCAAACCGCTAAGGATTTAGCGAATAAGGAAGGTATTATGTGCGGAATTTCAAGCGGAACTAATGTTGCCGCAGCATTGAAGCTTGCTGAAAAGCTTGGGGAGGGCAAAACGGTTGTTACTGTTCTTCCTGATACGGCGGAGCGTTATTTTTCTACACCGCTTTTTGATGATTAATTTTCAGATAATATATATTATTATATAATACTTAAAATATATAGTTCATCGGAGAATCTGTAATCGGAATTACTGTATTGATAAGATGTCGAGTGCGCTCGGTTATTTTGTGAAAAATAACCGAGCTTTTTTTGAGGTTTTTATGAAAATTCAAATTTCAGATCATTTTACAACAAAAAAATTAATAAGATTTGCTTTGCCGTCAATTGTTATGATGATGTTTACATCAATTTATGGTGTTGTTGATGGTTTTTTTGTTTCAAATTATGCGGGAAAAACTCCCTTTGCAGCGGTGAATTTGATTATGCCGTTTATAATGCTGCTCAGCTGTATAGGATTTATGGTTGGTACAGGAGGCAGTGCCTTGGTTTCAAAGACCTTTGGCGAGGGTGATAAGAAAAAGGCAAACGAAATTTTCTCTATGCTTATTTATTTTGTTATTATTCTTGGCATTATATTAACTGTTGCCGGTCAGCTGATGCTCAGAAAAATATCAAGTTTGCTTGGTGCAGATGATTCAATGCTGGATTATTGCGTTCTGTATGGCAGAATTACACTTGCATCATTGACTTTTTTCATGCTGCAAAATGCTTTTCAGAGCTTTTTTGTAACGGCTGAAAAGCCTAATCTTGGTCTTATGGTTACAATTATGGCAGGCGTTACAAATATGGCACTTGATTTTATTTTTGTGGGTGTAATGAAATGGGGAATATCGGGTGCTGCAATAGCCACAATGATAAGTGAGATAATTGGCGGCGGTGTTCCGCTGATATATTTCTTTTCTAAAAACAAAAGCCTTTTGAAATTATCCAAAACACATTTTGACGGGAAAGCTCTTTTAAAAACCTGTACTAACGGTTCTTCTGAGCTTATGACTAATTTGTCTGTTTCACTGGTAAATATGTTATATAATTATCAGCTTATTAAATTTTTCGGTCAGAACGGTGTAGCGGCATATGGTGTAATTATGTATGTCAGCTTTATATTTGCTGCTGTCTTTTTTGGTTATTCAATCGGTGTTGCTCCGATTATTGGATATAATTACGGTGCACAAAATCATTATGAGCTTAAGAATATGTTTAAAAAGAGTCTTTGGTTTAATGGTATTTCAGGTCTAGCTATGACAATGCTTGCTGTTTTGCTTTCGGATTCTCTGTCTGAAATGTATGTCGGATATGATAAGGAACTGTTTGAATTAACTAAGATGGCTTTCATACTGTTTTCCACAAGATATCTCATTTCAGGATTTAATGTTTTCAGTTCATCTTTTTTCACTGCTCTTAATAACGGATTGATATCGGCATTGATTTCTTTTTTGAGAACATTTATTTTTCAGATTGCAGCAATATTTATATTACCCGTACTGTTTACTGAAAACTCAATATGGTTGTCTATTACCGTATCTGAGCTCTTAACTCTTGCAGTGTCTGTGTTTTTCTTTATTACACAACATAAAAAATATCATTATATGTAAAAAACAGCTGCGTACATTTTAAGTACTCAGCTGTTTTTATGTATTTTATTTCTTTCTTTTATCACTGATTTTTCTTGCCAGATATACAACAGGTGTGTCAAGAAGACTTGTAAATATATAAATTACATAGCTTGAAAGGAAAATTGATACGAGAGTTTTGAAATCGTATGTTCCCCAGAATGCAAAGAGAGTGAATAACAATGTGTTCAGAATTTGAGAAATCAGGGTTGATCCGTTATTTCTCAGCCATAAAAATTTTCTTTTGCTTCCGAATCTCTTTTCGGTGAACGCCCACCATTTGTGATAAAGCCAAACATCAAAAAATTGACTGATTGCGTATACAACAAGTGATGATATTACCATTCTCGGTGTGTTTGAAAATACCGCCTTAATTGATGTGAATAAAGTATCATTCTCGCTTGGTGTATACAGCATCCAGCTTTGTGACAGCAAAAGGAAGAATAGTGAGGAGAATACTCCAAGCCATACAGCCTTGTTAGCCTCTTTTTTGCCTTCACATTCCGATAATATATCTGTTGTTAAAAATGTTGCAGCAAAAAGCACATTGCCTAATGTTTGCTCCATTCCAAAGGCGTTAATTAATATAACAACTTCAATATTAGCGAGAATTGTTGCTGCTGCCGATACACAGTAAAGTCCTGTTTTGCCAAATAGTTTATAGCTTAATAGTGTTGCTCCGAAAATAAGAATAACAGAGCCTGCAAGTAATAATTCATTCATATTAGTCACCTACCCCAAAATCTGTATTATTTATCAAAATATCTATTCTATCATTGTCTTTATATTTTGGATAAAGCAGCTCCATAAAACACCTTATTACATTTTTATCAGGCTTGATATCAGTTGTGTTTTCACACATTATATTGATACATATTCTTTCAAAATATTTCAGACCAAGCTCAATATCTTTTTCCATAGATTCGGCAGTCTGACCGCTTAATCCGAAAAGAAAATTGGCTTCATTGAAATTTTTGCTTATAATTTCGGGATTTTCCTCGGAAATACCCTTTTTAAGAACATTCTCTCTGAAATCATAATCAAAGGTTTCAAGTCCCAGCTTCATTTTTAAAGTGAAATCACTGAATTCTTCTCTAAAGGCAGGGATATGATTGTTAAATAAATAATGACTTTCAAAATGAATTGTTGAGATAGCCTTGCTTTTGCAAATATTCTTAATTAAATTAAGAGTATTCTTGTCAAGCTCAAATACAGAGCCGCTGTTTATGATTTCAATATTGCCGTATTTTCCTGTAATCCGCTCTAAAACAGCTTTATTTAAAGCAAAGTTATCGGCATCATTTTTGCAGCTGTCTGTATAATAATCACAAAAGGTGCATTTCTTATAAACGCATCCCTTACCACGCAGCAATACAATCTCCCGTGGATTTTTTTCTTTAATAATACTGTATCTCTCCATTTTACTGTTGACATTAAAAATACCCTTAAACCATATCAAACGGTTTAAGGGCGCAATAATGCCTTATCTCCCTAGTTTTGATTTACCGAAAATCTATTGATATCGGTTTGGCAGGATGGTTTCGAACTGCCAAATTTGTTATATTATAACAGCAATTATATGTTATTGTCAATAGAACTTGAAAATAAATTATGAATATGGATTTTTAGGTAAATATGTGATAATATATCAAAAATGAATATTGAGGTTTGTATATGAAAAAATTATATTTTACCCGCCATGGTCAGACAATATGGAATGTTGAAAATAAAATATGCGGTGCAACTGATATTGAGTTAACCGACCTTGGACACAGTCAGGCAATTGAACTTGGAAAACTAATAAAAGAAAATAACTATAAAATTGACGAAATACTCTGCTCTCCGTTAATCCGTGCGAGCGAAACCGCAAGGCATATTAGTGAAGTAACAGGTATTCCTATGCGCATTGAGCCACGGCTTAAGGAGCAGAATTTCGGAAAATGGGAATCAACAGCACGTGATGGTGCTGAATTTCACAAGGAAAAAATGAATTTTATAAGCAGTTATGAGGGCGGCGAAACAATGCTTCGCCTTGCACAAAGGATTTATAACCTCATTGATGACTTAAAAAATGACGATAAAGTCTATCTTCTTGTTGCCCACAATGGCATATCCCGTGTGATTAAGTCTTACTTTACCGATATGACAAACGAGGAATATTCAGCCTTCGGTATTAAGAATTGTGAAATATTAGAATTTGATATATAGTAAACGGCGAAAATGTCCTCGCCGTTTACTATATATTTTTATACATTTTTATATGTTCACAGTGTTCATCCAGATAAACAGAGCCAATAGCGGTATATCCGCATTTTTCATAAAATCCTTTTGCCTGCAGCTGTGCTGAAAGGACAATTCTTTTTGCGCCTGTCTTTTTTATATTGCTCTCAGCAAGTTCCATAATTTTTTTCCCGTAGCCGAATTTTCGATAATCTTTTAATACAGCAACTCTGCCTATATGATATTCTTCACCATCATCGGTAAAATACCTGCCGACCGCTGCAGCTTTACCATTATTGTAGATGATTATATGCTTTGCATTGCCGTCAGTCGTGTCAAATTCTTCATTAAAGCCCTGTTCTTTAATAAAAACGGTTTCCCTTATGTATTTTGCTTCATCAGGCAGTTTATCAAAAATTTTATATTCCATCGTACCTCCGAAAAGGCTCCCATACGGGAGCCTTTTATTCGTCTTTTTTGTCTTCAATATCTTTAAGTTTTTTGCACATCATTCTGGCTACCTTGTAAACATCGCCGCAGCCAAGTGTGATTACCAAATCGCCTTTCTCAGCATTTTCGCAGACATAGTCACAGATTTCTTCAAATGAGTTTAGCTGAACTGACCCGGGAATCTTGCTTGATAAATCGGTTGCCTTGATTCCGATTGTGTTAACTTCACGGGATCCCATAATATCACTGATTACACATTTATCGGCAATTTGAAGTACTTTTGCAAAATCATCAAGCAAAAGTGATGTTCTTGTAAATGTAAAGGGTTGGTGAACAGCCCATACATGCTTGTATCCCATCTTCATTGCTGCCTCAAGCGTTACTTTAATTTCTGCAGGGTGGTGAGCATAGTCATCAGCAAATGTCACACCGCAGTATGTGCCGAGCAGTTCAAATCTCCTTGCAGCACCGCCGAATGCCTTTAAGCCTTTGCAGATACTGTCAATATCAGCTCCGCTTTCATATGCTGCAACAAAAGCACAAAGAGAATTAAGTATATTATGCTCGCCCGGAACAGATAATTCAACATGTGTTACAAATTCACCATTATGGTAAGCATCATATTCACTGTGAAAACCACCCGGAACAATAATATTTTTGGCTACCCATTCGTTGCCTTCATTTTTTCCTATTGAAATAAGTTTTTTACCCTCGATGCCATTAAGGGTATCAACAGTATTTTTATCGTCACCGTTATATATAATAGTCCTCGTTGTAAGATCTGCAAATTTTCTGAAGCTTTTCTTAATATTTTCAAGATCTCCGAAGAAATCAAGGTGATCCTCGTCAATGTTAAGAATTACAGCAGTATCGGGATTCATATGGAGAAATGTATTATTAAATTCGCAGCTTTCGCAAACAAAGTTCTGTGAATGACCGTATCTTCCGTATGCATCAATAAGAGGTAGTTTGCCGCCGATTACTGCCGATGGGTCAAGACCTGCCTCCATAAGAATCT
>JBKWUD010000048.1:0-13017 GCA_046989265.1 Eubacterium sp. | reverse complement strand
AACAAATACCGCTTACTACATAAATAAAAATGCAGTTGAAGCAATAAACGGTGAAGATGAAAATGCTTTTACTCAACGCTGGGGAGGTCAGATTGTTTATGACAACTTCACGGCATATATTAATCAGCGTGCAGGCGGTGACTATGGTGTTAAAATTGAATACGGCAAAAATATTACCGGAATACAGGAAACAATAAGCCGGGAGACTCTTTGCACACGGATTGTGCCCAAATCATATAACGGATATATGCTTGAAGGTGATGAACCTTGGGTAGATTCGCCCTTGATAAATTCATACCCTACTATATTTACAAAAGTAGTGGAATTTGAAGATGTAAAGCTCACAGAAGATGCTGACGGGGATGAAGAAAGTTTTGATACTCTTGAAGATTTAAGGAAGGAACTGATTCGGCGCAGTAATCTTAAATACAGTGAAGAACAGGTTGATGTAGAAAGTGTAACGCTGGCAATTGATATAATTTTGCTTCAAAACACTGCAGAATATGAAAAATTCAAAGATTTAGAAAATATTTCGTTAGGTGATACAGTTCATTGCAGTCATTATAAACTTGGAATTGAAACAGATGCACAGGCAATTTCTATTACATATAACAGTTTAACTAAACGGGTTGAAAGTGTTATTTTAGGTTCATTTCAGAATAGTTTTTTTAATCAGACAACTCTCACGACAAATAAAATCAGTCAGGCTATTCGTGATGATGGCTCTGTTAATGCGCATATGATTCAGGGAATTATAAATGCAGCAAATGCTCAGTTAAAAATTCAGAACACAGCTGCAAAAAAGCAATCGGTCAGAGCAATATTGTTTGAGGACTTAGATCCGGACTCGGAATTATTCGGTGCGTTGTCTATAGGTACACAAGGTTTTCAAATAGCAAATCAAAGAACACCGGACGACAAGGATTGGCAATGGACTACCGCAGGAACTGCAAACGGCTTTGTTGCAGATGTAATTGCAGCAGGAACGCTGAGAGGAATTGAAATAATTACTGATAAGGGAAAAATAGGAGCATTCAATATAGATGACGGCACTATTACTTACCAAGGCGGTTTGTTTGCGGATTATATAGGCAGTCAGGTATCATACCGTGTGTTTATGCAGCCAGCATATTATGATAGTGAGCAGAAAACGGCTGCCAATACATGGGCGTTTTCAACGCAGAAAGCATCTGTTACAAATGGGGAAGTCGGAGATTATGGGGGTACCTTTATTGTTTATGCAGACGGTTCCGTAGAGCATAAACAACCTATATATTTGGCTAACGGACAATATATCAGACACGGCTCAAAAGAAAATTCAAATCCTTTAATAGGCTATACAAGCAACGGTAATATTGCTGTCGGCTCTTCTGCAGGAAACAATGGTAATATCACCCTGTATACTGATGATGCCGTGAATATCTCTGTTGACGGCACTAAAAGATTTTACTTTAATTATGCCGGATGGATTTTTCCGGATGTTGACACCTCAACAACTTATCGCCCGACAATTTCGTCAACAGGGGCACTAGTGTTAGATGCCAATAAAGGTAACAATGCAATGTACCTATACGCTAACACTGCACATGCATATGCTAATTTTAAAGTGCATGGCACTTCAACATTGCAAGGGAATACGACCGTACAAGGTACTTTAAAAGCCACTACAATATATGCAGGTTCATCAAATACTCTTGAAATGGGAAGAAAATCATGGACAACTTCTGTTTCAACAGCAAACAGAGATTATGTATTATCTTCCGGCGCTTTAATGCTATCCGCTAATGATGGAGATAATGCATTGTATTTGCAAGGCTCGTCATTTTATTTAATGGGCGGAGGTCTTACTTATACAGGCGCAATAGGCATTAATGCGAGTGGTAAGATTGTTCATATAGACAGTTCGGCATTACGCTTTAAGGAAAATATAAAATCCAAACTTGATGAATCCTTAAATCCTCAAAAACTTTATGAACTATCTATTAAACAATTCAACTTCAAAGATGAATACAAAGAAGATGTTATAAAAGGTGATACGCAAATCGGTTTTATTGCTGATGATGTGGCTGAAATTTATCCAAACGCAGCGTTATATGACAGGGAAGGTCAGGTGTCAGGCTGGAATGCTCATGTAATGATTCCTGCAATGCTTAAACTGATACAGGAGCAGAAACAGCAAATTGATGATTTATCAGAAAGAGTTAAAATGTTAGAAAATAATAAAGAAGCAGAATAATTCTGCTTCTTTATTATTCATCATAATCATTCGGTGCTGAGGGTTTAGTTTCATATATTACTTGTGGTCTTGTTGTCGTTTCCGTTGATTCTGTTGATTCTCTATTTTTACGCCATACCTCTTCTGGAATAGTTGTTTGGTCAGTACATTTTATTGTCGTAGTTTTCTTAACTTTCTTTTTAGTAGTGCTTTTGGCTGTGCTGCTTGACATACGCTTTGCAGCAGTGGCAGTTGTTGTACTTTCAGTGGTTGCTTCAGTAGTTGTAGCAGTTGTTTCAGTTGTTGTCGTAGTAGTTGTTTCTAGTGCCTGTGATACGGCATCGGAAACGGCTGCATCAACCATACTGGCGGTTTCTTTATCATGCTGCTTGTCTACAACCACACCAACAGTTGTGCCAACACCGGCAACAAGAACAATTGCAACAACAATGGTAATAATTTTTGATTTCATTCTTATCATCCTTTCAGCATTACAATATCACAAAGTGGTAAATTTTTCAAGTTAAAGGAGGAATGCTTATGGAAAAAGTAAAAATTAAGGTTACCGAAACAGATGTAACAATTGAAAGTATGCCGGATAAAATTACAGCCGGAAATATTGAATTTATTGATTGTGAATTTGATTTGGCTCCTGTTTTCAGCGACCTTATAGTAAGAGCATCATTTAACGGTGTTTTCAGAAAAATTGAAAACGGTGTCTGCAAAGCACCAAAGCTTAATGAAGGAATTTGCAAATTAGGGGTATATGGATACGAACTTGATGATAACGGTGAGTATCAGTTATGCGTATCTCCAAAACCGACAACCTTATTTGTTCATGAAGGTTCGTTTGATAATAATGATATCCCTGCTGATAACCCGTCTCCAAATGAGCTGGAGTCACATTATGCATTAATTAAGAAACTTGTTGATGATGGTTTGCTTAAAGGCGAACAAGGTCTGCAAGGACCGCAAGGCGAACAGGGAATACAAGGTATTCAAGGTCCTGCCGGAGCACAGGGCATTCAGGGCGAGAGAGGTCCGCAAGGAGAACAAGGTATTCAAGGATTGCAGGGTCCTCAGGGCGAAAAAGGTGACAAAGGAGATCCTGCAGGTCAATGGGTAAAAATTGCAAGTACTTTTATTACCTATGAGCAGGATGAGGACGGAAATGATATTGAGGCAAATGTAATTGAGATCCCGATTGATGCAGCTTATCAGAAATGCACACAGTTCAAAATACGGGGACGATTCGCTGTAAATACTTTAACCGGCACACCTAACCTCAGATTGTATTTAGGCTCAACTGGCCGCCGTTATGATATAGCTAAATCAATAAACAAAAGATATGTAAAAACCTTTGGTACCTTTGACAGGACTTTAAGAGGAATATATAACGGGTTATATCAGATTGAATCGAATTTTACATCGTATTCAATGGACACAGCTATAACCTCTTGCTGGGACGAGGCTGCTGCCTCTACAATGTCAATTCCGTATTTCAGATTTATGCTTACAAGCGGAGATTATTTCACAAGTGAAAGCAGTATAGAAATTTATGCATATGCGGAGGGATGAATATGAGAGTATACAGAAACGGAAAGGTTGAAGAGCTTGAAGATTTTGAGGAGATTGAACGTTCTGAAACAGTCAAGCCTTCAGGAGACGATGCAACAAGAGAATTTTTTGAAACACTTTCATCAACCGAAACAAATTCAATAGCAAAAATCAGAGCAGCAGCTCAAAAATATCTTGATGATACAAAGGGCGGTGATGAATAATGACAACAGTTGCAGTAGCAATTATAAGCTGTGTGATTGCGGCGTTATCCTTCTTTGGAAACTATATTGGCAGTCAGAAAGCACAGGCAGGGCATCAGGCAGTATATGATGCAAAGCTGGACAACCTGACAAAACAGGTTGAAAAGCATAATAATCTAGTGGAGAGAATGTACAGTCTTGAAGATGAAGTACATATCTTATCAGAAAAACAAAAAGTCGCAAATCACAGAATAGACGATTTAGAAAAGGAGCAGGAAAAATGAAAGAGTTTATGAAATCATTAGGAATAACAAGAGAAACAGTGAAAAGGGCGGCAAGAACATTCATACAGGCGATTATAGCATATCTTGCGGTAAATCTTGTTGTGATTGATTTTACAGCAGAAAAGCAGGTCATTAAGTCGGCATTAATCGGTTTAGCGGTATCGGCATTGTCGGCAGGAATTGCAGCGGTAATGAATTTAGAAAAGCCGACCGAATGCGGTGCAGGTGACGGTATTCTGTTTGATGATTGGGTTAAAGTTTATCTGGGCAAGGGCATTGATTATGATGGTGTGTATGGTGTGCAGTGCGTTGATTTGATTAAGCATTATGTTAAGAATGTTTTAGGCGTTGCACCTCAGTCAATCGGCAATGCAATTGAGTATTATAATAAACGCAAGACATCAAGCTATCTTAAAAATAATTTTACATGGATAGATAACACCGCATCCTTTGTCCCGGCAAAGGGCGATATCGCAGTATTCACATCAAAGAGCGGCAACGGTCATGTCAGTGTCTGCACAGGCAAGGGAACAACAAGCTATTTTTACAGCTACGACCAGAACTACCCGTCAGGCAAGCACGAGCCTATGACAAAGATTAAGCATACATACAATTCTTTTCTCGGTGTGCTCAGACCGAAGGCACAGGAGAATATTATGAATTCCGCAAAATCGAACAAGCCAAATCTTAAGGTTGGCGGTACATACACAATGCAGTCAGTCAGAAAGTGTTACAAGGATGCAAGCAGTAAAAATCCTTATAAGGTCAGCGAGCTTTCAGCATTTAATTGTGATGCTGTAGCAACACGCAAGAAGGGTACTCAGGTCAAGGCAACCGCATTAAGCGGAAACTGGCTTTGTTATGAGCTGAACGGTCACAAAGTATGGTCATGTTACTATGACAAGTCAACAAACACCGCACAAATTAAATAAGTTAAAACATAATTAAGGAGATAAATTATGGCATTAAAGGATAATGAAACAAAGATGCAAATCAAGGTAACTGATGATACAAAATATGATTCTGTCAATGTTCGGGATGAAAATAATGAAATTCTTGGCAGATTTAAAAATGGAGCTAAGGTTGTTGTTACTGACTATGCACCAGAGCTTGAACGCAATCTTGCCAAAGGCAGAAATGCAGATTCAGGTAAAAATATCGCAGGCACTGTTTTAACAAAATGCCTGCAGCCAATTGAATAAACTATAAATTTAAACCGCTCGGGAGTGTAAAAACTCTCGGGCGGATTTTTTATTTTAATCATCTTTTTTATATGTCAATAATTTTTCAACAACCAATTTTTCGCACCAATCAGGACATTTGCGTTTCCCGGCTTCCCAATCCTGTAAAGTGCGTCGAGGAATGCCAATCCAGTCAGTTACCCCTTGTTGTGTTAATCCTATTGATGTTCGTGCTTCTTTAATAGTCATTTTTATAATTCCTTTCGGTTTTTAATTGCCATAATAAAGGCGGTTGTTGCTATTAATGCCGATATAGCCAATGTCACCAATTTAAAATTTGAAAATATGGTAAACGCAAGAACACATCCGACACAAGCAATGATTATTAATAAAAGTATTGATTTTTTCATGATTTTGTATTATACTAAAGACACAAGGTTAGGGGAGTTTCCTCCCCATCCCTTTACCGTTTCCGTTTTTGCTTGGTTCGCTTTTTCGGAGCGGTTTTCTTTTTGCCTTGTTTGATTGTTACAACCAGTGCCATAGTAGCTATAACATTTGACCAGACTGCCAAGGCAATTTCAATTATGTCTTTTGCATTCGTTGTTCTCACCTCCTTACTACTATTACATTATAGCACGCAATGCGTGTAAAGTCAATACTTTTTTAAAATTTTTTTATAAATTAAAAAAACACTGCATTTTAATAAGTTGCAGTGTTTTATTACATATAACTATATGGTACTAATTCTTCAGTGCCGATATCCGTAAGTAATCCTTTTAACTCAGGATAAGGCATAGAATAACGCTGAGACAAATAGCGCAGGCTGGCTCCTAATTCTCCATCCCGACAACTGATTTTACAGTTTGTCTTATTTTTACTATAATTTTATTCAAAAGGATTTTTAAATTTATAATTTATTACAATCTCTTTTGATTTATATATTTCTACATTTTCGATTAGTTGACCTATCAGCAATGGGGAAATACTGTCAAAGGCAACTACCTTTTTAATTAGGTTAATAATTTGTTCAGGTGTTTTTACTTCCTTTGAAATTTTGCTTTTTTCTTCAATTTTTAAAAGCTGATTTGATAATTCTTCTTTTTCGATGTTAAATTCAGAAGACATCATCAAAAAATCATCTTCTGATATAATTCCTCTGACTTTATCTTCATATAGAGATTTGATAATTGTTTTAATTTCATCTAATCTGTTAACAATTTCTTTTTTCTCTCTATCGTTTTTAATTGCAGGGGATTTTATTTCAGGGATTGTAAAGCTGTTGCAAAATTCATCGGGGTTATTTATTACCTTTTCAGAAATTTCTTTCAAATTTGTTAAAACAAATTCATTGAGCAAATCTTCTTTGATTACATTTCTCTGACACTTTTCTTTTCCAAAACGAGAATACCCCGAACATATACATACAAATTCCTTTTTTGCTCCCAATCGTCTGAATGTCATAGGCATTTTACAGTCACCACAGAATATAAGTCCTGCAAGCAAGTGATTTACTCGCTCGGTAGGGTAAGAGATGCATGCCTTTTTTAGAATTCGTTCTTGTACAGCTTCAAAATCTTCCTTTGAAATAATAGGCTCGTGTGTGTGTTCTGCAATAATCCAATCAGAACGAGGAATTTTTTTGAACTTTTTAACCTTATAGCTTATTTTTTCACTTCTATGCTGTGCCATATTTCCAATATATGTAGGATTAGTTAAAATTCCTTTGATGGTTTCAGCTCGCCATATATTGAATTTTGAATTGACATTTACATAAGCAAGTTTTTGTACTTCATTTTTATATTCAGTAGGGGTAAGCACATTTTCTTCATTAAAAATTCTTACAATTTCTGCCATACTGCAACCGTTTAAATATAGTTGAAATATTCTTTTGACTATTTCAGCAGCTACAGGGTCAACAACAAGTTTGTTTTTATCTGTATCAGATTTTATATATCCGAATGGAGCAAAAGCACCAATAAACTGACCATTTATTCTTTTTGTATCCATTACTGTTCTGATTTTTTTAGATATATCTTTTGCGTACATATCATTGATAACAGATTTAAAAGGTGTCATATCATTATTTGCTGACTTTTCAAAAGTATCTATTCCGTCGCTTAAGGCTATATATCTGATGCTTTTCTGTGGAAAATATCGTTCAATATAATAGCCTGTATCGATATAATCTCTGCCAAGTCTTGATAGGTCTTTTGTTATTACTAAATTGATTTTTTTATTTTCTATATCTGAAATCATTTTTTTGAAAGCAGGGCGGTCAAAGTTCAAACCTGAATAACCGTCATCTACATAAATTTCGGCAATATTCCAACCGTTTTCAAAAACATAATTCATTAAATAATCCTGTTGGTTTTTAATGCTCATAGATTGACCGTTTTCTTCATCTTCTCTTGAAAGTCTTAAATACAGCCCTGCATTATAAACCTTTAGGCTTGAATAGTTATCGTGAGTTATCATTATAACCTCCTTTTACTCATCTGATAACTATCTATCGCTTATATTTTAAATCATATTCTTGTAAATGCCAATCCCTAACAGGAATTTTTATTAAATTTTTTATGTGATTTTGTATAATGTTTTTAAATTCTTTATCTGAATTATTATAATTGCAGATAATTGAATATTCATTGTCTTTTTTACCTTTCATAGTAGCACCCCGCAATAATTAAAGTTATTAAACTTTATTATTGATAAGATGATTTTATGATATGGATTATTATATATTATATAATCTAGGGTCAGAGGGTACGACATTGTAAGTACAACTAACACTGATTGAACGCTTGAAACCCGCTAAAATAAGCGGTTTTTTGAATATTGAAAAGTTGTACAAGCCTTTTCCTGTTGCGATTGTATAAGAACAACCAACACACATTTTTATGATAAATCAGCTTTTTGCAAAAGAACACCGAGTACAAAATCGTACTCGGTGTTCTTATTGTATTCTTATTATGAAAAAGCTGATAAATCGTTTAAATCGTAAAATTTTAATTCATTTGAATATTTTGGACTGTTTGTGCTTTCTTGCATTTTTATCTCTTTTTTGGTTACTTTATTGTTACTGATTACTATATTATAAATAGTCCAGCTACCACCCATACCGTCAACGCCGATTATTTTTTTATCACTTCCGTATAGTGCTAAATGCCAAGCATTGTATTCTCCAAGCAATTCGGCTTTATTGTCTGTATAAGTGTATATATGATGAGTTCTATCACCTTCACAAGTACCGTCTTGAATTATTAATTCTTTAACTCCGTCATTGTCAATATCATATAAAGTATATTCACAAAAACTGCAAGTAGGGGTATATTGTGATGTATAGTGTTTTTTTTGACAGTTAGTATAGTATTCCTCTAAAATAGGTTGATATATTTCTGACAAGTTATTATTTCCTTGTTCTTTTGTATTATTAGTTGAGGTATTTTTACCAATTATAGAAGCGTTATTAGAAAATTTATTTATTGACCAATAAAGTTCCATATTACTATCATTTTTTAGAGTTGCTGAAAAATAAATTGTTTTCTCACTTTCTTTTGACCAATCTTCAATATTTTCGTGTGTAAATACTGTAAATCCATATTGTCCGTTTTCTAGTTCTTTTGTTTCAGTTATTTCATATGTATTTTCAATTCCTCCGCCTAACTCTAATGCTCGATATAGATATCCATCGTCATAATAAAATTCATTACTTGATACATTCCTGTCAGGGGTCAATCCGAATACATTTCTAATTATCCAATCTACATTATCAGCATTTAATTTATATGCGCCTGATGAAAATATACCTTTAGGGTCGGTCTGTTCATAATAATTATCAGGTAAATCCCAAAAATTTGTATATAAACCACAAGGAACAGCATCTAAAATTATAAAATTCTCAATCAGTTCAGATATAGATATTTCATTTGTATCAAGACTATCATTCATTTGCCATACCCAACAAGTTTTATTCAGCATATCTTCAAACAAATCAAAATCTGATTGTTCAGCAACTAAATTTTCAGCCTGCTTATTATTTTCCTTGCTATTGTCCTTTTTATTTTCATCAACTAATCTGAAAGAATTATCATCATTTTCGGTTAAAATCAATTCTGCACGATAATCATTATTTTTATAGTTAGCTTCAAACCAAGCACGTTTACTTGTAGGGTCTTTTTCACCATTTTGCTTTTTTGCTGTTTCAAGTGCTTCTGCTGCTGTTTTTGTTGAATTTGTATCATCGTCTTGTCTAACTAATTCGTTGAATATAGTTTCACACATATTCCGATTATAACTACTATAAACAGCATTATTATATGCTAAAACAGCTTCTGCACCTTTTTTTATTAATACATCAGAAAGCACAGAGTCCATAGCACCGTCACAGCAACCAAGATAAACTAATGTATCATTAAATGAATCATCTTCATAATTTTCCTCAAAAAAGGCAGTTGTCACTGCAAATGTATAATCTTTAAGTGGTACTAATCTTCCAGCAGAAACATCGTCTTTATAGTTGTTTATTGTTTCATTTGTCCATGTTTCCCCAATTTGAAAATAGGAGTGCCGTACAGAATCATAGCCACCATGTCCATCCCAAATAATAACTTTATATTGTGAAAGTGTTTTTAAAGATTCTAAATTTACAGATAAATCATCAATATTACTTACAAATTTATATCCTATATTTGCATTTTCAATTAATGTTGCAGAATCATCAAAAACAGTAGAAGATAAACTGCTGTTATTAGGTTGAGCGGTTATAACAGAAAGTGGAGTTGCTGTGTCTAATGACTGCTTTACACTATTGTCAGAAGAACTATTACTTGATGAAGCTTGAAGTTCATTTGACAAATCAAATGTATACATAAATGTGCCACCATTGATTAAATCAATAGCTATACAATGTGGATTTTCTCTATAATCTTTTATTTTTCCTTGAACCTTTAAGTCTTCAAGATATTCTAATAATTCACTTTTCGTAATTGTAGTTTTTTGTGCTGTTTTTTCATCTTCTTCATTTGGTTCAAAATTTTCATCAATCCAATAGTTTAAAGTATACATTCCTATTGCTGATACTTTATTTTCTTGGCTTTCTATATAATAGAAATAAATGCTAATGGATGTAATTATCAAAATCAATATTATTGCTATTAATCCTATTATAAATTTTGTTTTCTTTTTCATTTAATCCTCCTCTATCTTAATGTTTTTTATAAGTCAGGTTTATTTTGTGTATTTTGAAAAACAGACAATTATTTTAAATTAACATAGTATTTATGATAAAAATACATAGGGTCATGCTCTTCAGTTGTATTTTCCAAATCCACCTTATCATATGGATAACAATATATAATATCTCCGCCCTCATTTAATTCTAAAACACCTGTAGACGAATCATAACTGACTATTGTTAATGTAGTATCTTCAAATTCATCTTCATCAGTTACTACAAAAGTGCTTTCATCAATAACACTAATGCTATAAGAATCCTTAATATTTAGATTATCTTCATCTTTTTCTAATAAATAACCATTACTAAACTCATATACTTTAGCTCCACGCTTTGAGTAACCAGAAAAATCAACTCCGTAATATCGTCCGTCATCTTCTTGCTCTAAAGTAACAAATGTACCAAGCTTTTCTAAATTAGATGTATCAATATTGCTGTTGGTCCGCATTACAATTACTGATATAATCAGTATAATTAATAATATTCCTATGCCTGCTCCTACTAATGTTTTTGTTTTCTTACTCATTTTTTCTTCCTCCTTGAATTTTGCACATCTTAAAAATGCATATAAATTTTGATATAATGCAGATAATAAATGTAAGTGTATTTTTTCGTGAAGTTTGTTACTTGAAGAAAAAGCGGAGACAATCCCTGAATTTATGGGGATCTGTCTCCGCTTTGACCATTTTATCTGACCACTAAAAGCAAGCTGCCATTTTTTCCATACTTTGTACTTTCAGTTCATAGGAAGAATATACATATCTTTCTAATGTGAATTTGACTGTTGAATGTCCTAAAATCTCACTCAATGTTTTTATATCCATATTTTGTTCAACGGCTCTTGTTGCAAATGTGTGTCTTAATGCGTGTATGTTTCTGTCCTGTAAGCCTGCTTTTTTCAAATGTGCCTTGAATTTATATTGAAATAGTCTTGGCTCTGTAAAATGATTGGTCTGACCTGTTAATAAATATGTGTTGTTTTGATATTGATAATTGTATCGTTTCAGCAATTGATATAAAAACTGCGGTATCGGTATATCTCTGGTTGACTTGTTGCTTTTTGGTTTATCTATAATAATTATTGTTTTGCTTGTGTTATCTTCTGTATTCTGCACTCGCTGTAATGTTTTATTGATATGCAATACTGAATGTGCCATATCTATATCATTCCAAGTGAGAGCACAAAGCTCACCAACACGGATTCCTGTGTAAAGGCATATTAATATTCCCAGTGTTTCAAGGTTTATATTCCTCTTCAGATATGAAACAAACTGTATTTGCTCTTCAACAGATAATACTGAAAATGGCTGTTGCACTGATTTAGGCTTTTGAAAATCAAGGTTTATTTGTTTGCAATAGCCTTTTTTATTTGCATATTTCAATATCTGTTTTAGTATGGAGCATATGTCCTGTATTGTTTTAGATGCTAAACTGCCATTTTTATCAAGTCTGCCGTTGACTGCTTTTTGCCTGATGAATGCTGTTATATCATTATCTGTCAAATCGTTTGCAGTCATATTTTCAAAACAAGGTAAAATGTGTTTTTGCACAATATGACTGTATCTTGCATAGGTTGACTGTTTCACATATATTTTACTTTCTTCAAGCCAGCTATTACAAAGCTGTTTTATTGTTGTATCAGGTATAGTATTCTCTGCAATATATACCCCTTTGCTTTCTTTCATCAAGGCTTTCACTTCCTGATAAGAATAGGCATATACAGAATGATATTTTTCAATTCTATTTTGTTTGTTGTATATCGGCAAACGCCCCTCCCAGCGTCCGTCCTTTCTTTTGCGTATATTTTCACCTCGTCTTGACATAAATACACTCCTTTCAAATCTGACCAAAATATTGACCACAAATAAGTATAAATTGTCATATTTTCAGCCGTATTTTTCAGTTTATTTGATAAGTGTATTTTACAGTATTTAAAAAACGGCATTTTTTATTGACAAAATACAGAAATATTTGTATAATTTTTGCATAATGTGTTGATAATTAGTATTCGTAAAGTAACAAACTTCACGAAAAGTAATCAACACTTTTTTTATGTGTATTCACATTGGAAATAGAGTATGTTATCGGACAGGCTGAAAAGGTCTGTCTTTTTTGTTTTTTTATGTATTTTTAGTTGTTCAAAAAGTGTTCTGATTAAGAAAGACACAGCATATAAATTAAAAGAATAATAATATGCAGTAATCTTGCTTGTTTCAGACAGCTTACAGGGCGTGGTCTCGGCTGTTTGCACCCGAGACCACGCCCTGTCATCGTGTATATATAAATATATACAAAACAAGCAAGATAAATAATTAAATAAATTAATAAAATAAATAAACAC
>JBKWUD010000047.1:0-13725 GCA_046989265.1 Eubacterium sp. | reverse complement strand
GTATTAATATATTAAATATTTTGTTGATTAAATCCTAAATATATTGTATAATTGAAATACTAATCTTAAGAATGGAGAATTTTAATATGAGTGATAAAATTCCGAATATGGATTATGACGCAGATGAAGTAATTGAAAACTTCAAGTCAAAGTTCAAGTGGCCTTCAAAGGACGATGTTGAGGTTATTGTTAAACCTCCCAAGCTTGCTTTAAAGCTTCTGCTGTCTTTTCTTGTCACAGTAGTGCTTGGCGGAGCAGTATATTATATGATGATTCCTGCTTTGAATTTTAAGTCAACAGATTTCTATATTTTCATTATAATTCTCATAGCATTATTTATGGGTGCTTTTTCTATCCTTATCGGCGCAAGGAAAAAGGTTGAGCGTCAGGAATATATTAAGAAAAAGTCAATTGTGCCTATAATAATTGTTGCAGTGCTTCTTGTAATCATGCTTATCGGTTACATTGTTGGATGCACATTGTTCAGAGCTCAGTCCTACAGCAATTTGATGACTGTATCTGAGAGCAGCTTTTCAGAAGATTTTGAGAAGCTCAGCTATGATGATGTTCCTCGTCTTGATAAGATGACCGCAAAGGTTCTTGCCGACCAGCAGCTTGGCTCGCTTTCAGAATATAAGAGCCAATATGTTGTATCTGATACATCAACTCAGATTAATTATAAAAATGCACCGGTAAGAGTTGCTTACCTTGAGTATGCGGATGTTTTTAAATGGTTTAACAATACCAAAGACGGTCTTCCTGCATATATGCTTATTGATGTTGTGAGCCAAAAGGTTCAGGTAGTTAACTGTGTTGATAAATTTGGCGAAGGTATTAAATATTCTCCGACAGAGTTATTTAATGAAAAGCTTGTTCGCCATCTTCGGTTCCAGTATCCAACAGCAATTATGGATACGCCTAATTTTGAAATAGATGATGATGCACATCCTTACTGGATTACTCCTGTTCTTGATAAGAAAATCGGTCTTTTCGGAGGTACTGATGTAAAGGGTGTAATTATTACTGATGCACTTAACGGCGAAAGCAAATACTATGATATTGATACTGTTAAAACTGACAGCAGCTTAAACTGGATTGATGTTGTTTACAGTGAAAATCTTCTTATCCAGCAGTATAATTATTACGGAAAGCTTTCAAACGGCTTCTGGAACTCAATTATCTTCCAGAATGATGTAAATATTGCTTCAAGCGGTAACGGATACATTGCCCTTGATGATGATGTTTGGGTATATACAGGTGTAACTTCAGCAGAGTCTGATACATCAAATTTCGGATTTATTCTGAGCAATCAGCGCACGAAGGAAACAAGATATTATAAAAACGGCGGTGCAATGGAAACTTCAGCTCAGGAATCTGCAGAGGGCTCTGTTCAGAACTATGGCTATAAGTCAACATTTCCAATCCTTCTTGATATTGAAAATCAGCCGACATATTTTATGTCATTCTATGATGCAAACTATATTGTTAAGGGTTATGCACTTGTAAATCTTGCTGATAAGACTGTTGTCGGCACAGGTCTTGTTGATGTTGAAAACAGTGATGCTAATGCTCTCAATGCTGCTGTTGAGAATTATATCAATGCACTTAAGGATAAGGGTGTTGTTGATGACAGTGCCAGTGCTGACGATTATATCGTTGATGACAATGATGACAGCTCGGTAGTTGATAATAATGATGATAATACATCTGCTAAGCCTGATGATACAGATAATTCAGCTGATACAACAGCAGATGCAAACACCGTTACAGGTGAGATTACAGATATCAAGACATCTGTAAATGACGGCAACACTGTTTATTATCTTCAGGTTAACGGCAAATATTACTATATTAAAGTAACGGATTGTATGGAGGTTCTTCTTATGTCAAAGGGCGATAAGGTAACCATCACGTTTGACAAGAATGATGATAACTTTGTAGCTGCTGCCTCAGTTAAAGCAAAATAAATATTTTCTTTTCAGGAGAAAAGATGGGAGCGCCTTTATAGGCGCTCCGTTTTTATTTTGCATTTGCTTGGCGGCAGTCGGGCATGGTGTATTTGTGCAAATCAGTAAATAAGATGCTTGCACTGTTATGGTCAAAGTTATCACCTCCTTATAGATAAAAAAAGCGCAGCCGAAGCTGCGCAAAAAACGCATGCTTTAAACTGTCGCCAAACATAACTAAACACTATGCACAAAAGTAAGCATGTGAATAAAGAGCATGCGTTTTTATCAAAAGATAAAAAGACACACTTACACTTGTGCTTGAATATTTAGTTACATTTGGCAATTACAGTATAGCATTACTAAAATCCGTTGTCAACAAAAAACTCCCTCATGATAGCAGAGGGAGCTGTTATTATTATAATTTAAGACAAATGCAGGATTTCTACGATCTGTCGTTTGTATTGCAAAAATTCATCACTAAGATTAAAGTCATTCGGTCTTGGTTTGGGGACATCAATCACTATTTCGTTGCTGATTGTGCCTGCTTTTTCATCCTTAGCCGTTAGAATATAAATCCTGTCCGACAGCAGAATTGCCTCGTCTATATCATGCGTAATGAAAACGGTAGAAAGCCGGATTTCATTCATTACATCAAGATACCACTTGTGAATTTTTGATTTCGTTATGGTGTCAAGTGCGCTAAACGGCTCATCAAGCAGTGCTACACCGTTTGATGAAAGATAGGTGCGCAGCAGGGCAGCACGCTGGCGCATACCGCCTGAAAGCTGGGCAGGGTATTTCATCTGTGTACCTTCAAGACCGAAGGTCTCAAATAAAGGGTCCGCCTTTGAGCGTGCATCTTTTTTCTTCATTCCGTTCAGAATTAACGGCAGGCAGACATTATCAATCACCTTGCGATACGGAAACAGTAAGTCCTTTTGAAGCATATAGCTTATTTCTCCGGGCTTTCCCGTTATGTCTTTGCCTTTGAGAAAAACCCTTCCGCTCTCAGGCTTGTAAATGCCTGAAAGCACATTAAACAGAGTTGTTTTACCGCTTCCGCTTACGCCGAGCAAACTTATTATCTCGCCCTCATTAAGTGAGATTGAGACATTACTTAAAACCTGTTTTTCACCGAAGCTTTTATTTATTTTTTCTGCTTTTAATATTTCGCTCATAATTATGCTAAATAATCGTTTGAATATCCTGTTCCTGCAGGGAGCTCTTTTTCAATAAGTCCCTCTTCATAAAGCCAAGCGTAAAAGCCGTCCCAGCGCTGAGGGTCAATGTATCCCCATTTCTCGGAATCAGCAATATACTGATCTGCAAGCCATTTTTGTGATTCCATTACAAGCTCCTCTGATCCTGCAAGTGACTGTGTGTCATCGCCGTCAATAAGCATTTGTGCTGCCTTTTCCGGATTTTCAATTGCATATTCATAACCCTTCTTTGTTGCGGCAAGGAATGCCTTTGCAGCCTCAGGGTTGCTCTTTAAGAAATCATTGTTAGCAACAAGAACAGGTGTGTAATAGTCAAAGGTTGGGTTAAGGTCTTTGAAATAGAAGAAATCTGTATCAATTTTATTTACCTGTGCATTAATTCCGCCCCATCCGGCAAATACCCAGATTGCGTGGTCAGGATTCTGCTTAACATCCTGAGCCTCATCGGTTACAGTGTTTGGAATTTTATTAACCTTGTTCCAGTCACCGCCGTCATTGTTAACAACATTTTCCATTATGGCAAGCTCTGTTGGAGAATCCCATGTAAGGTATGTTTTGCCTGTAAGACCTGCAGGCTTATCCATTCCCTGTCCCTTGAGAGAAATTATACCTGATGTGTTGTGCTGAATAAGAGCAGCAACGGCAGTTACATTCATCGGGGTGTCAGATGTGAAGGCAGGAGCAAGCGTATCCTGTGCATCAACCGCGAACTGAGCCTGACCTGCTGAGCAAGCCTCAACTGCACCATTTTCAGGCGGCTGAACGATTGTTACATGAAGTCCGGCATCTGCATAGTAATTCATTGCATTTGCTACATAAAGACCGGTGTGATTTGTGTTTGGAGTCCAATCAAGGCAAACAGTGATTTCCGTTATTTCGTCACCGTTTTTTGTTGTGTTTTCTTTATCATCATTTGTATTGCTGCATGCTGCAAAGCTGAAAACAAGCATTGCAGCCATCAGAGCGGCAATTATTTTTTTTATATTTTTCATTGTATATTATCCTTTCGTCTTTTCCTTTTTATTCCATGGCATGCAAGCCCTTTCAAGAAGGCTTACCAAACCCATAAGCACCAGGCTTATTACAGATATGAAAACTATTACGGCAAACATTTTGTCAAATGCGTATGCCTTTTTAACTCTTGTCATATAAACACCAAGACCTTCAAATCCGCCCAGCCATTCTGAAACGACTGCACCTACTACAGCATATGATGCTGAAATCCTCAAACCTGAAAAAAATGATGCTGTAGCATTTGGAAGCTTTACATATCTGTATATCTGAAAACGCTTTGCCCCCATTGCACGCATAAGATTTATTGCGTCGGGGTCAACGCTTTCAAATCCGTTTAAGAGTCCTATTGCAATAGGGAAGAAGGTTGTGATTACAACAAGAGTAATCTTAGGTGCCATGCCAAAGCCCATCCATAAAACAAGAAGGGGGGCAATAGCAATGGTTGGTATTGTCTGCGTAATAACAAGAATAGGGTAGAGTGCTTTATATAAAAAGCTGAATCTATCCATAAGTGATGAAATTATAAACGCAAGTGCAATACCTATACCAAGACCGTAGCATGCCTCCTGCAATGTGACAGATGCCTGTTTCATCATTACTGAAAAGTTATCAACAAATGCCTTAACTACATCATATGGTGACGGCAGCATATAGGCAGGGACAACCTCTCTGTCACAGCAAAAGAACCAAATCAGTATTATGACAGCAACCGCAATCAGGGGCGCTGACTTATTGGTGATGCTTTGTAACTTTTTTGTCAATTGTAAGTACCTCACCCTCAGGGTTGTAAACAATCTTAACATAAGCGCTTACACTGTCACATCCTGCATTAATAGCAACTTTCTGACAGTTTGCAACAATCTCCATAAGCTCATCATAGCTTTCACCCTCGATTGTTGTTTCAAACGGACCTACATAACAGTTAAGTCCTGTTGATTTGATGTAGGCAATAACCTCATCAACGATTCTGATGAGCTCATCCTCATCACCTTTTACTTCAGGCAATACCTGAATTGCAACACTGGCTTTCATTTTATTTTCCTCCATAAACTTTTTCTTAATATGTCAAAAGAAAAAACCTGTACTAAAAAGTACAGGGTATAATACTACTATTATATCTCGTCGCACCGTCCATACTAATGCTCGGCTTGAAGGGTATAATCTCAGCTACTCGCAACCGCTTTCGCACCCCTGACTTATTAAGTTGATAATATAATAGCACCGTTTATATTTTTTGTCAAATTTGTTTTTCAGACATAAGTGAAAGAATAATTATTTTTTCTTTTTCTTTATAATGAACGCAATTATTCCGGCAATTGCCGCAGCACCTATTCCTATTGCCCACCAGGATGTTTTTGATGTAACAAATATAGCAGTCGGTCCGTCTTCACCACCGATTATTGCATAATTGTTTTTCAATAAATCCTGCTGAATGTTTTGGTTAATCACTGAATTAACAAGTTTCAAATCGTTACCCTCTTTTTCAAATGTGAAATAATTTTCATATTCTGCAGTCGGGTCAGAATATATGTCTTCAAGACTGTAACTATTTTTGCCGTATACAGCAGCAAGTTCTGCCTTTTCCGTATTTGTGTTATAAATGAACTCAAACGGATACGCCAAATCTGCCGGGTTAACATCTGTTTTAACGGACAGCTCCTCAATTTGTTTCAATTCATCTTCAGTATTCAATTTCAGCGGACTTCCGTCAAGGTCTGTTGCAAGTGCACGAGCCTCTATGTTTAGCCCAGAATCAATATAATAATCGACAAAAAAACATGAATATTGACTGCTGTCATTTCTCCATATGGATTTATATTTTATGCTGAAATCCTCCTCATCGCTCAAAGGAAGCTGGTCAGCAATATCAGCATCAAATTCGTTCTGGAGTATTGTCATCATATCATCATAACTGCCTGAATTGAAAACATCCAGATTATCAATGAGTGTTTTGTCATATTCCTCTAAATCCGCTCTTGTCTGTGCAATAACCTCATCACGGTATGACGGCACTTCATATAAATAATAACCGAACAAAGCAGTCAATCCTATTGTAAGTATGATTAATACAATTCGAACAGTCAGGTTTATTTTTAAATCTGTTCGGGTATTTTTCAGCTTGCCTAATCTTACTATCAGTGTTGAGCCTATAATCAATACTGCAATAAATAATATTCCAAGTATAGCTAAAACAGCCCAGCTTTCGCTGTATTCAAATGGTAAATATTGAAATGGGGAGTGTAATTCGTTATAGCTGTCATATATTCCATAAAACGAAAGAAATACATTTTTGCCGGTGAATAAATAGTAAATTGAGTTTTCAATATATTTTCCGCCGGTGCCTAAAATTCCAAGGCAGGCAATGCAGCCGAAAATAATATTATTTACTCTTAATTTTCTGAAACCGTAAATTATGCAGATAAGATTAAGTATAAAAATTATATTGCATACAACATAACCATAAAAGCTGAAAGCGTAATTATAAAGCTGGCTTTCAGTATCTGAATTTATTGAAATATAAGCACATGCAGCTACAAACAAGAGAAAGGATACAGTAGCTGCTATAATTTTTCTAATATTTCTTGCCTTATTAAGTGCCTCAAACTGCTCGCCCACAATATCTGCATCACCCATAATTTTATCCGCTTTTTCAAGTGATGCATCATCGTCATAGCCGATGTCCTCATAAAAATTATGTTTTTCTATTATGTGGTCGGTCAGTTCATATTCAACAAGCTTTTTTTGCTGCTTATTTGTTATATGGGATATAACCTTCGTAATGTAATTGCTTGATCTCATAGCTAATCCTTATGCAAATTCTAAAACTCGTTTAACTGCGTTTGAATATGTTTTAAACTCTTCTTTTTTCTCTTTAAGCTGGTGTTTTCCCTTGCGTGTTATGTGATAATATTTGCGCTTGCGGTTTTCAACATCAACCCAGTAAGATTCAACCATTCCTGAATCTTCAAGTGCATGCAGAACAGGGTAGAGCGTGCCCTCCTTCAGACAAAACACATTTTCACTGCGCTTTTCAAGCTCTTTAACTATTTTGTAGCCGTACATATCTTCATTATCAATTACTGATAATATGAGAACTGCAGTACTGCCTTTCATCAATTCTCGGCTGATTTTCATATCAATGCACCTCCGATACATCATATTATAGTATAAGTAGAATTACTATGTATATAGAATAACAAATTATAATTAATTTGTCAATAAAAAAACATATATCCAATATGAAAGAAGTAAATGCGGATTTATCGGTATTATAAGCAGTCAATACATAAGATTATAAAAAATAAAGATCATCCTTTGATAGGATGACCTTTTATATATAAATCTTATTATAATGCAGCCTTTGCTGATTCTGTAAGAGCTGTGAATGCCTCTGGGTCAGATACAGCAATTTCTGAGAGCATCTTTCTGTTAAGATCAATACCTGCTTTCTTAAGACCATTCATAAATGTTGAATAATTCATACCATTCATTTTGCAAGCTGCAGAAATACGAGTAATCCAGAGTCTTCTGAAATCTCTCTTCTTCTGCTTTCTGCCGATATAAGCATATTGACCACTCTTCATTACTGCCTGCTTAGCAGTCTTGAAAAGTGCGTGTTTTGATCCATAGTAGCCTTTAGCTGCCTTTAATACCTTTTTTCTTCTCTTACGAGTCGCCATAGCGCCTTTAACTCTAGCCATTGTTAATTACCTCCGAAATATAGTTTAATTGCTCCTGCGAATGATTACTTATAAGGAACAAGTCTCTTGCACTGCTTTTGATTTGTTGTGTCAGCAACTACCTGCTTACGAAGATTTCTCTTGCGCTTTGTTGACTTCTTGGTAAGAATATGAGAAGTGTAAGCATGAGCTCTCTTAACTTTGCCGCTCTTAGTTGTCTTGAAACGCTTTTTTGCGCCGCTGTGTGTCTTAATTTTTGGCATAATTTATTCCTCCGTTAAATTAATTACTTAGATGATTTGGGGGACATGAACATAAGAATCTGTCTGCCCTCAAGCTTTGGTTTTTTATCAACAACTGCATCTTCAGCAAGCTCGTCTGCAAAGCGCTGCATATTTGTTTCTCCAAGCTCAGGGTGAGCCATTTCTCGGCCTCTGAGTCTTATTGACACCTTGACCTTGTCGCCCTTTGAAAGGAACTTACGGGCTTGATTTACTTTAGTATTAAAATCGCCGATGTCGATATTAAGCGAAAGCCTGATTTCCTTAGTTTCAACAATTTTCTGCTTTTTGCGATTTTCCTTTTCACGCTTAGCCTGCTCATAACGATATTTTGAATAGTCCATAATTTTAACTACCGGCGGTTTAGCCTGCGGAGCGATTTTTACAAGATCCTTGCCCCTTGCATCTGCAAGTGACTGGGCCTCTTTAGCGCTCATAATGCCGAGCTGCTCGCCGTTGTCTGAAATTACACGCAATTCCTTATCTCTTATTTCGCCGTTAAGCTGTGGAGCATCTTTGCTGATAAAAAACACCTCTTTAGATAAATTAAAAAGTACGAACGCAAAACGCCCGTACTTCAATAAATCAAAATGAGTTATTGCCCTTTTCACTTAAGCTTAAGGGGAGAACGATGCGTTCTTCTTTATTGTGCAAATATAGTATCACATCTGATACGCTTTGTCAAGTAAATTTTATTTATTATTTATCCTATAAAATCTATGACTTCATCAATCGCTTTTAAGCCTTGCCTGTATCCAAGCTGGTAAATACTTTCAAGCTTTGCCTTACTCTTTTCAAGCGTTCCGCAGTCTAGTGGGACAGTTGGCTGAATTACATATGCAAGACCCTGTTCCTGCATTTCTTTAACATATGCAAGCTGATTGTTATACATAATATGGCGGTTTACTACGGCTTCACCGATTTTAGGATATTTTTTAAAAACCTTTTTCAGCTTTGGATTCATCGGCTGCTTAATGTATCCTTTGTGCTGAGTTAAAATAATAACGGCCTTTTGACATCCGTCATTCAATGCACGTTTAAGTGGGATCGAATCAACAAGACCACCGTCAAAATAGAGCTCGCCTCCGATTTCGCAGCCTTTGGTAGCAATGGGCAGAGAGCAGCTTGCTCTGATTTCGGGGCAGCCCCTCGGTCTCAACGAGTCCGGATATAAGTATTCTGCCTTTCCTGTTTTAGCGTTTGTGACTACACAGCAAAATACAGAATTTGATTTGTCAAAAGCATCCTGATCAAGCGGTGAAATATCATAGCACAGCTCATTAAAAATCCACTCACTGCCGAGATATTCACCGGTTTTGAGCATATTGCTCAGACTCATATATCTCTTGTCACCGGAATAATTAATTGTGATATCATGCTGGCGGTGCAAGGATTTGCCTAGAAATGAGGCACCGTTGCATGTTCCTGCCGATACGCCTATTACATAGGGGAAAGTAATATCTTTTTCAATAAATGCGTCAAGCACACCGCTTGAATAAATTGCCCGTGTGCCTCCGCCCTCAAGTACAAGTCCGCTTCTGTACATTTTATCAACCTCGAAAAAATCAGGCTGTATATGGTAATCCCATAAACAGCCTTTTAGCTTTTAATTACTTTTAAGTTTTAGCTTAATTATTCAGCCTTTTTCTTTGGTGATGACTTCTTTTTCTTAGGAGCAGCTTTCTTAGGCTCTTCAGCGGCTTTTTCTTCTACCTTAGCCTCTTCTTCTTTAACCTCAACGATTTCAATTTCGTTATCACATTCAAAGAAGTCGTTATCGTCAAAATACTCAGGCTCATCTTTAGCAGTGAGCTTCTTCACAGCAGCATATGCTGCGGCAGCTAAAGCAACAAGAGCAACGATTACACTGATAATTTTTACTATTTTCTTAAAGTCCATTTTAACAGACCTCCTTTAATTGCTATTTACATTATATAAACAAAATATTCCAAAGTCAAGAGATAAAAAAGAAAACTCCTGATAAAATCAGGAGTTTACAATTTTTTAAAATTTTAAGCCTTGTTAAGCTTTGTAGCAAGGTTGCTCTTCTTCCTTGCAGCACAGTTCTTATGGATAAGATGCTTATCAGCGGCCTGATCAATTTTTTTGATTGCTTCCTTTACTACTGCGTCCTTGTCGTCTGCGTTTGTTTCGATAGCAATGTTAGCCTTTTTGATAGCTGTCTTAAGTGCAGAATTTCTGGCCTTGTTGTTGGCAGCCTTTACCTGGTTAACCTTAACTCTCTTTTTTGCTGATTTAATATTTGCCATGTCTTTTTTCACTCCTTTAACGAGAAAATGGATATAAGGGCATACGCCTGATTTCTATTTAATGCTTATGTATATTAGCATAACTTTTCATAAATTGCAAGCATTTTTTTATTTTTGGGCATACTTTTATTAAAAATATAATAATTTCAGGGTGAAATTTATGGAAAATCGCACAGATTTAGCACTTGAAAGCTATGAGTCAACCGAAAAAACCGAACTTGACGGTGTTATTGTGAGGCAGACAGGTGATGTTACAACTGTTTCCGTAACTAATCAAAATGGTGCAAATGCTCTTGGTAAACCAATCGGAAAATATATTACGCTTGAGGTTAAGTCCTTTGTTAATGATACTGATATTTTTGATGGAAGATTAAATGATTTTGCTGATGTTCTTAAGTCTATTCTTCCTAAAAAAATGAAGTCAATTCTTGTTGCAGGCTTAGGAAATGAAAATATTACTGCAGATGCTCTCGGACCAAAGACAAACAATTATATTCTCTCAACGCGTCATATCGTTGAGGATTTGAAAAATACATCAGGCTTTGAAAATCTGTTTTCGGTTTCATCAATTTCTACGGGAGTTCTCGGCGATACAGGCATTGAAACGGCTGAGATTATTAAGGGAATATCACAACAGATTAACCCTTCATGTGTAATAGCGGTTGACGCACTTGCAGCCTCATCAACAGACAGGCTTGGTACAACGGTCCAGTTTTCAGACACCGGTATTTCTCCGGGCTCGGGCGTGGGAAATCATCGATATGAAATATCTGAAAAAACCTTGGGCATACCTGTTATTTCAATTGGCATACCAACTGTTGTAAACACGGCTGTTATCAGCGGAAACAATAATGATAATGCATTTGTAACGCCTCGTGAAATTGACCGAATCACCGAGCAGGGAGCTAAGCTTATAGGTATGGGAATAAATGTTTGCCTGCAGAAGGATATTGATTCAAGAGATTTATTTACTCTGGTGGGATAATTAAAATTTTTCAGCCATATATATAATGTGAATGAATTTCAGAATTAAACGAATACGCTCATTTTAGATAATTTATTTACATTAATAAGAATGGTGAATTATGAAAAAGCAGATAATTATTATGTTATTAAATTCAGTAATACTGTTTGGCTGTGTGGGTATTTGTATAAATGTGCTGCCTTTTATCCAACCTCAGGCTGCTACCGTCAGTTCAGCACTAATTAATTTTTCATCACCTGAGAATATAGCAAATAATACAAAGTCAAAAATTTCAAGTTATATTTCTGATGATACAGAAGATACTACTAACACCCAATCGAATGAAGCAGAGCAGGTTATGAATACCATAGGTTCAAAGGATAGCGATGACGATGGCGAGGATATAACCGAAACCCCTGCTGATATTGCTGAGCTAATGACTAAAGCAAAGAAAAAAATTGATAAAGATGATGCAGTCGGCAAAACAAGTGAAGAATCATATCAAGGCGGCGGAACGATTATATCTTACGGCGATTTAGAAATTCAAAGCAAAATTCCGTCTTCTGTATACAAGCCTGATATTAAATCACTTTTAGATGAGGGTGCTGATTTGAAAATCAAAGATAAATCAAAGCCGACAATACTGGTTTATCATTCGCATACAACAGAGGCATACTCTCTTCTGGATATGGGTTATTATATAAGCTCCGATGCGCGCTCAAATGATTCCGCCAGGAATATGGTGCGTGTCGGAGACGAGCTGGTTAAATATCTTGAAAAAGCAGGCTTTACCGTCATCCACGATAAGGAAATACATGACACTGATTACAATTCAAGCTATGATTCCTCAAGGGAATCTATAGAAAAATATCTTGAAGAGTATCCATCAATAGAGGTTACTATTGATGTTCATCGTGACGATATTACATATAAAAATAAAACCAAAGTGAAGCCTACAGCAGAAGTAAACGGCAAAAAGGCTGCCCGTATGATGATTATATCCGGATGCGAATATAATACTGTTAAAAATTTTCCGGACTGGGAATATAATCTCAGATTCAATTTAGCTGTTCAAAATAAAGTAAATGAAATGTACAGCGGTCTTATGCGTCCGATACTTTTTTCAGAGCGAAAATATAATATGTATGAAACCCATAGCTCTTTTCTTCTTGAAATAGGTACGGATGCAAATACTCTTGATGAGGCCTGCTATTCTGCAAGACTGTTCGGGAAGGCTCTTGGTGAACTCCTTAACGAGAAATATGTCGTTCAGTAATATAATGTATATAATATAAAGGAAGTGATAAAATGAAAAAGCCACGCCGTATATTGGCGCTTGCCTCTTTTGTATTACTAATTGGTATAAGTGTTGCATATTATAATACAAGTTCTTTTGGTTATGATGATGCTAATATTATTTCAATAAATAATGAAGAGATTAGAATTCTTGATTTAAATATAAATTATAAAGAAATTGAAGAAGATTTTGAAAAAATTAAAAATAATGTGCCTGATAATTTTATAACAATATAGGCGCAATTTTTTGCGTTTTATATGTTTAGCTATATATATTGTATATGTTTTATGCTTTATTACAAAATATTGTATAAACTATCTCTAATGCAAAAAAGAAACGCTCGGCAGAGTGTGAAAAAGTGAAAAATTTTTTCAAAAAAAGTGTTGACATTTTTGTTTGAATTTGGTATTATGGCAAAGCCGTCACGAGAGAGGGCACAACAAAAGGCTCAGGGATGAGCAGTGAAAGCACACTTTAAGTGAAGGCAAAGGACCTTGAAAATTAAACAACGAAGAAAAGGAACCCGATATAATAAAATGAGTTAACAAAACTCCGAGTCCAACGGGACTCAATAACAGTAATGAACGACAGGTTTGAATGAACCGGTCGAACGATTAAGATTAGTACATTCCTGACGGAATGATTAATACAAAGTTTTAAGAGTTTGATCCTGGCTCAGGACGAACGCTGGCGGCGTGCCTAACACATGCAAGTCGAACGAAGCTCTGCGATACAAGACTTCGGTCAAGTTGAACGGATGACTTAGTGGCGGACGGGTGAGTAACGCGTGAGGAACCTGCCTTTCAGTGGGGGACAACAGTTGGAAACGACTGCTAATACCGCATAATGTATTCTGACCGCATGATCGGAATACCAAAGATTTATTGCTGAAAGATGGCCTCGCGTCTGATTAGATAGTTGGTGAGGTAACGGCCCACCAAGTCGACGATCAGTAGCCGGACTGAGAGGTTGAACGGCCACATTGGGACTGAGACACGGCCCAGACTCCTACGGGAGGCAGCAGTGGGGAATATTGGGCAATGGGCGCAA
>JBKWUD010000046.1:0-13780 GCA_046989265.1 Eubacterium sp. | reverse complement strand
AATCACTTTTTCGTGAATCCCGGCTTTCCTTTTGGCTGTTTTTTTACAGCCCCTTATTTTGATTATTTGAATATTTTGTCATAACAACAGTATTTTAATACTTTTCTAAAAAAGAATGTTTCTCTCCATCTGTCTTATATCCGGGAAAGGTATCAAGGCAAACCGAATGAAGACTGTTAAAAATACTTTTTTCAATGTTTGGATTGTCCTGTTTCAGGCTGTGGATTAATTCTTTTATCTCCTGCCGCTTTGACATACCATCCTCATTGTTGTTTTCTGTATAGCTTTCGGTAAACCGGCAGGCACATTGTATAAATTCCAAGCCATTATATCTTGTCCATGCGATAATATCATCCTCATGAATACAATACATCGGTCTTATAAGCTCCATTCCGTCAAAATTCTGACTGTGCAATTTCGGAATCATTGCCTGAAGCTGAGAACCGTAAAACATACCGATCAGAGTTGTTTCAATAACATCACTGAAATGATGACCCAATGCTATCTTGTTACAACCAAGCTCCTTCGCTTTGTTATAAAGATGCCCCCGCCTCATTCTTGCACACAAATAGCAGGGATTTTTTTCTGTACTGTTTGCAACAGCAAAAATATCTGACTCAAAAACAGTAATCGGAATGTGCATTAAATGAGCATTGCTTTCAATCTTTTGCCGGTTCAACTTATTATAACCCGGATCCATAACGAGATAAACCAAATCAAACGGTACATCGCTGATTCTTTGCAGCATCTGTAACAACTTTGCCATAAGCATAGAGTCCTTGCCGCCTGAAATACATACAGCTATTTTATCCCCTGCATTTATCAGCTCATATTGTTTTACTGCAGTTACAAAAGGATTCCACAATGTTTTTCTGTATTTTTTGATAATGCTTCTTTCAATTAATTGGTATGGCTCCATCTCTCTGCTCATCTAATCAACCCCTATGATTTTGATATATATTATAAGACAGAGAAATGGTAAAGTAAATATTAAAAATAGAATTACTTAGTATAAAAAAGAGGCTATCAGACGATAACCTCTTAGTTTTTGAATTACTCTTTGCCGTTCCAGCAATAGGTGCAAAGCTTGTCGGCAGGTATTCCGATAGCATCAATCATATCATCAAGACGATGGTAGCGAAGCGAAGTGAAATTAAGAATTTCACAGATCCTATCGACCATTTTTTGATACTTCTCGCTATCCGGATCAGTGTATTCCTGAAGAATTGCATCATCAGGATCACAGCCCTCAAGCTCCTTAATTACACGGCGGGTAATCAGCTCCATTTCTGATGTTGAGCGTGAGAAATTAAGATACTTGCATCCATAAACCAATGGAGGGCAGGCAGGACGGATATGAACCTCTTTAGCTCCGCTTGCAAACAAATATTCAGTAGTTTCTCTAAGCTGTGTGCCGCGCACAATTGAATCATCTATAAGGAGAAGGCTTTTGCCCTCAATTAAATCATGAATCGGAATCAGCTTCATCTTTGCAATCAGATTTCGCTTTGACTGATTAGTAGGCATAAATGAACGCGGCCATGTAGGAGTATACTTTACAAAAGGTCTGCTGAACGGAATTCCGCTTTCATTTGAATAACCGATTGCATGAGCTATACCGCTGTCAGGCACACCTGCAACAATATCAGGCTTGACATTATCACGCTTTGCAAGTGCCTGTCCGCATTTATAGCGCATTTTTTCAACGCTGATACCCTCGTATGAAGATGACGGATAACCGTAGTAAATCCAAAGGAAGGTGCAGATTTTCATATTATCGCCAGCAGAAACCAAGGTTTTAACACCATCAGTATTCATAACAACGACTTCACCTGCGCCAAGCTCCTTATAATCCGTATAGCCTAAGTTGAGATACGCAAAGCTTTCAAATGAGGCACAGTATCCGCTATCCTTTTTACCAATAATAATAGGTGTTCTGCCGTATTTATCCCTTGCTGCATAAATTCCTTTAGGAGTTAAAATCAGCATACTGATTGAGCCCTCAACAATCTCCTGTGCATAACGGATACCGTCAATAAAATTATCCTTCTGGTTGATAATTGCAGCAACAAGCTCTGTCTGATTAATGCCGCCGCCCTGCATTTCAAAAAAGTGAGTGTTACCCTTAATTATCTTATCCACAATTTCATCACTGTTATTAATTTTGCCTACAGTTGAAATCGCAAAGGTGCCGTGATGAGAACGAACGAGGATGGGCTGAGCCTCAAAATCACTGATACAGCCAATACCCATTGTGCCATGCATTTCGTTTGATTCTTTAGTAAATTTTGTTCTGAACGGGGCATTTTCAATATTGTGAATAGCCTTGTCAAAACCGTTTTCTTCACTGTAAACTGCCATACCTGCACGACGTGTGCCGAGGTGAGAATGATAGTCTACTCCGAAAAACAAGTCGAATACGCAGTCTTCCTTGGAAACTGCACCGAAAAATCCACCCATAGTTAATTCTTCGCCTGCATTTTCAGCTGCAAATAACGAGCCGAAATCTGCCTGCTTTTACCCTCTCTTAAGTTTGTCAGTGGTATTATAACAAATTTATATTCAAAATTAAACAGTAAATTTAAGAAATTTTACAGCTTTCCTATTATTTCACAAACTCCGTTGTCATTGTTTGATTTTGCAATGATATCAGCATGAGCCTTAACACCGTCAAAAGCATTTGCCATTGCAACGGCAATACCTGCTTTTTTAAGAAACTGTAAATCGTTTTCACCGTCACCAAAAGCCATGGTCTGACTGAGACTTAGTCCCAGATAACCGCAAAGCGCCTCCAGTGCCTCGCCCTTATCTGTTCCTTTTTTCGTAACCTCAATAAAGCGGTCTCCAAGCCTGCAATACTGGATATCATCAATTCTATCAAGCACTGTTACAAGTTCTGTGCGAACCTGTTCCGATTTGCAGATTGCAAATATTTCATCCGCCGTACGGTCAGTTCCTTTGAACAGAGCAGAAATGCTCTCAGTTACTCTTCGTGATGAAAATATATATTCACCGACGGGAGTTCCTTTATATGTTTTAACATAATAATCATATACATTCTGCTCAATGTAACCCACATTATCTGCAAATGCTTCAAACATACAATCAGTGCGGCCGAGAATGTCAATGATTTCATTACTCTTTTTATTTGAAAGAGGAAATGAAAAAATACTTTTTTCACTCTCAGCATTAATAATTTGTGCACCGTTTGACGAGATTATGTATTTTATCTCTTTAATATCCCTTATACATTCAGGTATCCCCGAAAACGGTCTGCCGGTAATCGGGACAATATATATACCCCTGCCGGCAGCTGCTCTGATAATCTCCTCTGCTCCGTCACAAAGTGATTTGTCATCACGAAGGAGTGTACCGTCAAGATCAACACCTATAAGTTTAATTTTATTTTTCAAGTTCATATTTTTACTTCCTTTGCTCATCAGAAATATTATATAAAAAATCCTATTATTTGTCTATTTATAATTGACATTTATTTTAACTGCTTTTATACTGAACTTAATGATGTTAAGGTGGATTAGAATATGAATATTAATCTTAAAAAGTCAAAGAAAATGCAAACTCTTTACGGCTGGGGAACATCTGCCTGCTGGTGGAGCCAGTATTGTTCTGATGAAGAAACGCAAAATAAAATCTCTGATTTGCTTTATGGAGATGATGGTTTAAGACTTAATATATACAGATACAATGTCGGCGGGGGAACGGACGAGAGCAACTGCAGGCTCTCAAACCCATGGCGCAAAACAGAAAGCTTTATGCTTTTTGACAGAGAATCAGAAGAAACAAGCTGGGATTTCAGCAGGGATAAAAACGCAGTTAATATGATGAAAAAATGCCTTGATACAGGCAATATTGATACGCTGATATTATTCTGCAACTCACCGCATTACAGCCATACATCAACAGGTCAGGCATCGGGCAGCCTGCTGTACAGCACCTGCAATCTGCCAAAAATGAACTACCGAAAATTTGCAGACTATCTTTTAACGGTTGCTCAACATTTTATTGATGAGGGACTGCCTGTTAAATACATAAGCCCTATCAATGAACCCCAGTGGAAATGGGGAGGTACGCATGTCTGGCAGGAGGGATGCCATTACGAAATTGAAGAGCTTACTGAGATTTATCATATTTTTGCGGATGAAATACTGAAACGAAAAATGGATGTTAAGCTTTACGGCCCTGAAAGCGGAAATATGCTGGGGCTGACTTCGGCTTATCTTAACGCTTTAATAAGCGATCCGCTGATTATGCAGGTTATGGACATATTTGCATATCACTCTTACCATAGTGACGATAAGCCGGAGAATCGTTATGAATTTAAAAAGGAGCTTGCGGATAAGCATCCGGAGCTTCGCTTTGATATGAGCGAATGGTGTGAGCTTCCGAACAAAAGCCATACAAAAGATTTCAAAGGAGCACTTATCACTGCAAGAGTAATAGGCCAGGATCTTGTATACGGCGCAGCAGAAAGCTGGACATCATGGGTTGCAGTTAATCAGTTTGCAGTCGACGAGAAAGGCAACGATTACAGCGATGCATTAATTACCGCTAACAATGACTTTACACAGTGGTATATTGCAAAGCGTTACTACGGCTTTGCACATTTTTCAAAGTATATTCCTGTTGGCTCAAAAGTGCTTGATATAGGGCTGCGGCCTACAGCAGACAATAATGATTTAAACGCATTTGCTTTTGAAACACCAAAGGGAGAGACTGTTTTAGTTGCAGTTAACGAAAAGGAAGATACAACTCTTGAAATTGACGGCGATTACAATGAAATGAAAATCATTATGTCAAATCAGGACAATGAGCTAAGTGAAATTTACAACGGCAAATTCAAAACTGAAATTGAATCAAGCAAAAACTCAATATTAACAATTATTTTTGATTAAAAATTTACACCTTGGAAACATTTAAACTTCCAAGGTGTTTTAATTATTTATTATTTTCTGCAATTTTTTCTGCTTCACGCTCAAGCTTTTTGCTGAAACGCTGATAAAAATATGAAATTACTATAAGCAGTGCACCAAAAGCAAAATATGATGCAATTTTCCATGCAGAATCAAGCTGCATTGTGTCAACAAAGCAAAGCTTTGCAAAGGCACAAAGTATAAGCACCAAGCCGCCTGAACGCACAACAGTATATCGCTTTTTAAAACCGATAAACAACAGCACACACGCTGCAGCAATATACAGAGCACTTATGATAACGCTTGAAAATGCAACATCAAACTGATTCATTACAGATGCAGTTATCAGCATCAGAGATATAACTGATATTGCAGCAGTGTAAATCCACATAGGCGCCTGAATCTTGCTGAGCAGGCTGCTGAGTGATTTTGCAAAAAACAAACCGACCGCAATATTGATAATAACAAGTAGCATTAAATTAAATATTTCAAATCCCTTACTTTTAACTTCAAAACCATAATAACCTGTAATGCGATTATAATTTGTTATTAAATCAACTGCAATAAAAACCGTAATCGGAAGCACAAGCCCTATTATATTGCTGAATAAGACAGATACATTATTTTTAAGAATACCATACCTTATGGCAGCGGCAACTGCCAGCGCAAACAGCACACCAAGGGCATAATCTGTAAAATCACTGTAAAGATGTACAACAGGACCGTGAACAGCACATTGATACAAATAGCAAAGATAACCAAAGGTGCCTGCTGCTGAAAACAGTTCTGAAACAATGTAAACGGCTTTAACTCTTCCGCTGCTGCGGCCTGACAAAATTCCGCAGACAGTATAGCCCCAGAATGACACAATAATTACACATAAAGTAATGATTGAAAGCACACTGTAGCTTGAAGTTCCTATATATTCTGTACCGAAGAATACATAAAGAACCGACAGCAGCATGCATGCAAGACCTGCAAACTCAGAAGTTCTGATATTACGCTCTATGCTGATTACGGCAAGAATTGCGCCCTCAGCCGCCCATGCAACAGGCGCATATTCAATTCCGAATACGAACGGAATAACAAGCATTGAAAAAATAAGTGCTCCGATTGAGGTAATAATGCCTGAAACTTTTGAGGCTGAAGACTTTTGCCTTACCGAACAGGTCATAAGCAGTGCATAAATTATTGCAAAAATAAGGAATACAAAACCTACTGCTCTGTCGCCGGTACTTTGTTCGGCAAAACAGTTATGAACAGTAATGCTGACAGATATTGCACCGCTGACCGTATTAACGCCAAGCAGAGCAAGGTCACCGCTGCCGAGTTCTTTGCGTTTAATAATTTTAACACTCGGCATAAGAAGATAAATTATAAATGAGGCAATGGCAAAGCCTGCTGCAAGAGGTAAAGTATAACCATATCCTGCTAAATCACTAAGCATCCACGCACATCCTGCAACTCCGCCGATTGCAATTAAATGAAGGGCATATCCTATATACTGTGCAGCATACCATTTTTTATTATAGGTCATAGCAAATATGATTACTGCAAGCATGCAGAAATAAACGCTTGCCACAGGCAAAAAGGTTATGTCGGAGGCTGCTTTGCCAAACCCAATCATAAATACCGCAACAACAGGAAGATAGCCGCCTACTGCTGCAAAGGCGCAAACGACCTGGCTTTTCAGCTGCTGTGAAAGAGCGATTGCACAGGCTGTTACCGCAATACAGATTACAAATGCAGTCTTAACGCTATAGAGCGAAAAAGCAAAATAGCAGGTTGCTGCAGCAGCATAAAGCACGGAAACACCGCCGCTGATTAAGGCAGTTGAGAACACCGTTTTTTCCTTTTTATGAAACAGTTCGCCGACCGCAATGAGCACAGCACCGAGTGCATAGATTAATCCGCCCCTGAACACATCTGACATATGAACATATGCATATCTGCCAAGCATTATAATGCCAACCAAAAACAGGAGAATACCTGCTTTGCTCAAAACATTCAGCCCGATAAATGATTCAAGGCTCTTTTGCTTAAGTGCAGTGCGCTTTTCATTTTCACTAAGCGGCTCATTTTTAAGCGATTCACCTATGGAATTGTTTGTATTAACCGCTGAATTTACCTGCTGAGTTTTGAACTGCTCTACCTGATTATGCCGGCAGTCAAGCTCGTTATTAAGCGCTCTGAGCTTAGCCATTATATCATCATATTGGGTAGAACCATAGCCTTCAATAACCTTAATAGTTTCATGAATACTTTTACGGCAGCCACGCTCATATTCGGCAAGCCTGCTGCCCACTCCGTCAGCATCATAATAATAAACGGCATCAATCTTTTTTTGAGTTCGCATAAAAGCCGAAAGCTTTTCGTCTGCCATTTTGGCAAATAACGCACTCTTAGCCGTACTCAGCTGCTTTTTCAAAGCCTCGCTTTCTTTTTCAAGCGCATCACTTTTGGTTTTTTCAGCCCGAAGTGCAGCAGTCAGCCTTTCATTTTCTTCAACAAGGGAGTTATCATTAACCGCCTTTGCCTCTTCTTTAAGACCCTGCAGAATTTGCTCCTGCTCAGAGATCAGCTGATTTAATCGTTTTGCTTTATCAGTAGACATATGCACTCAGCTCCTTTCCTACAGGATAAGAGGCGGTATCAACATAATCGTAAAAATATACCTTGCCGTCGTCATCCCTGAAGAATTCGCCTATATCAAATTCATAATAACTATAATCATACAAGCTCTCATCAAGCGTTATATGAACTGTTATTCCGCCGCTGCCAAGATAACGCTCTGTTATTTTACTGTCAGCTGCTGAAGGCTTGTCATTATAAAAATCGCAGAACTGCTTAAAAAACCTGTCTGAATCATCGTCATAACTGGTATAGGACTTGGTTATGTAAGAATAATCATCACGTACCGCCCGTGAGCCGTCAGCAATACTTGAATTATAAAAATCTATACAATATATATTTTCCGGCGTAATTAAAATTTTGCTGTCATTATTTTGATTAAAATAATAATATTCCTTACTGCCTGCCTTTATTGATATATAAGAATCATCTTGTGAACAGAAAACTACAACCTTTTGTTTATCTCCGCCTGCACTATAATATTCAGCATATTTTGTATCACTCTCATCTGACAAATTGCCGTATCCCTGACTGATTATATAATTCTCAAGTGTATCAGCAGGGTAAAATGAAATATTGTCAAAAACTATTTTTGTTCCTTGTTCTCCTGCATCGGGAATATTTTTATTATACTTACTGTAATCTCCTCTGAAACACACAGCAATAACAATAGAGCCGATAATGCATGCAAGGCAAACACAGACTATAACTAATAATGCACGCTTTCTTCTTTTTTCAGTATAACTCAGCTGAGAACGAAGTACATTATTCTCCTGCTTAAGATTATTAATCTCGGTACTGTCCGAGGTCCTTTCCTTCACCTCAAAACCGATAAGCTCATTGCCGTCAATATCAAACAGCTCGGCAAGCTTAAGCATTGTTGAGGTTTTGGGCAGAGATTCACCGTTTTCCCATTTTGAAACAGCTTTATTTGAAACACCCAGCATATCACCCAGTTCTTTTTGAGATAATCCCCGTTCACGCCTTAATTCACTTATTCTGTTTGCAAAATCCATATTATCCATAAATCACACTCCTTTCTCACTTTCTAATACCATAATGCCAAAAAGCATCTCTAAAATCAATACCAATCCCGATATATAAACAAAATATAAATTCCACTTTCAGTTCAATTTGAACCAAAAGTGGAATTTTCTGCTGATTTATTCACATTCACATATGATTTTTCTTGTCTGCAGGATTGACGAGGGCGTTACCGAAAATTCATCAAGCCCCCATTCAATCAGTCTGGGAATCAATCTTTCGTCAGCAGCCGCCTCACCGCACATACCAACAGTAATTCCGGCAGCTTTTGCATGTTTGATAGTCATTTCAATTGCACGGAGCACTGACGGCTGCGTTACATCATAAAGGTGCGACACTGCAGCATTGCCCCTGTCAACTGCCATTGTGTATCCGGTCAAATCATTCGTTCCGATTGAAAAGAAATCAACCTCTTTAGCAAGTAAATCGGAAATAAGCACTGCCGAAGGCGTTTCAATCATAACACCGATAGGTGTTTTTTTATACCTTATACCCTCTGCTTCAAGCTCAGCTGCACATTCTTCAATAAGTGCTTTTGCCTGTCTTACTTCATCAAGAGTAGTTACCAACGGAAGCATTATTTTAATATCGCCAAACTGAGCTGCACGGAGAACAGCACGAAGCTGTTTTTTATACAGTTCCTTATTATCGAGACAGTATCGTATAGCCCTGTGCCCTAAAAACGGATTATCCTCTTTATCAATTGAAAGGTAGTCAATTGCTTTATCGCCGCCTATATCAAGCGTACGGATAATAACCTCTCTGCCATCCATTGCTTTGGCAACAGTCGAATAAGCTTCAAACTGCTCCTGCTCAGTCGGCTCATGGTCACGGTCCATAAACAAAAATTCTGTTCTGAAAAGACCAATTCCCTCACCGCCGTTTTGAATAACATTTTGTGCATCCTCCGCCCTGCCGATATTGCCGTAGACCTTTTTTACAATACCCGATTTAGTGATGCTTTCCCTGCTGAAATATTCATTAAGACTCTCTTTTTCCATAAGATATGCCGCCTGCTTCAATGTATAATCATCAAGCTGAGCATCACTTGGATTTTGAAAGACCTTACCCTTAAAGCCGTCTGCTATAAGCGTTTCTCCCTCATTGATTATAGCAGTTGCATTGATTACAGAAAGCACTGCAGGGATCCCCATTGCACGGGCAAGAATTGCGCTATGGCTTGTCACGCCTCCGACCTCAGTAATAATGGCAGAAACATTATCCTTATTGATCTGAGAGGTCATTGATGGGGTAAAATCCTTTGCAATAAGTATTGACCCCTTTTCAACCGATGCTATATCAACACTGTTTACACCAAGAAGAATACGCAACAGGCTGTCCCTTATATCCTTAACATCGGAGGCACGCTGGCGTGTAAGCTCATCGTCAACACCTGAAAACATATCAATAAACATTGAACAAACTGAGTCAACTGCACCTTCGGCAACTGCACCCTGGTCAATATTATCCTCCATCTGGGAAAGCATAAACGGGTCCTGAAGCATCATAAGATGACCTTCAAGAATTTCTGCCTCTTTTTCACCTGCAGACTGCTTTAAATCCTGCACAAGTGCTTTTGTTTCTTTTACAAAATCATCAGCAGCCTTATGAAGGCGAGCCTTTTCATTATCGGCACTGCTGTATTTAATTGCGGAATAATCAAGGCCGATATCTTTAATTATTACTGCTTTTCCTATACCATAGCCCTGTGATGCCCCGATACCCTTTAGCATAACCTTACCTCTCTTAAAAATAATTCAAACCTCAGTCCTCGCCAAAACCTGATTCTATAAGCTTTGCTGCTTCTGCAAGCATTGCATCTTCATCGTCGCCATCACATTCAACTGTAATTTCAGAGCCACATTTAATACAGGCAGCCATAATATTCATAATGCTTTTGCCGTTAATTTTTTTGCCGCCGAATACAATATTGATGTCTGAAGAATACTTTGTCATTTCAGTTACAAAAACATTTGCAGGTCTCATATGAAAACCCATTTTATTATTTATAGTAAAATTCTTTGATACCATTGCTATCACTCCTGTCAATTAATCCATTAATATTTAACATATAATTTAAGCTTTTTCCAATTGGTTCTTTTTAAGCACGGCAAGCATTAACGCACCCGCTGCAGAGCCTGCTGCAAGAGCGGCGATATAAAGCAGCGGATGATCACATACTATAAATGTGAAGATACCGCCGTGAGGTGCAGGACAGGCAACATTGAAAACTGATGTTAATGCGCCTGCAACAGCAGAACCTACCATACAGGAGGGGATTACTCTGAGCGGATCTGACGCAGCATAAGGAATTGCTCCCTCTGTAATGAAACAAAGACCCATAAGATAGTTCACGGGACCAGATTTAAGCTCCTCCTCACTCCACTTTTTCTTATTAAAGCTGGTTGACAGAGCAATTGCAATAGGAGGAACCATGCCGCCAATCATAACTGCCGCCATAATCCATGTGTTACCGTCTGCAATAGCTGCAGTTCCAAACACATAAGCCGCCTTGTTGAAAGGACCGCCCATATCAATTGCCATCATTGCAGCAAGAACGATTGAAAGAATAATTTTACTTGACTCACCAAGCGATGAAAGTCCGTTTGAAAGCGCTGTATTCAGCATTCCTATTACAGGATTTATAGCACTCATAATAAGACCCATAATAAGCGTGCCGAGAAGCGGATAAATAAATACAGGCTTGATACCATCCATAGCCTTAGGCAGCCAGTTAAAGCATTTTTTAAGAAGTTCAACAACTATACCTGCAACAAAGCCTGCAAAAAGTGCACCCAGAAAGCCCGATACCGCACTGTCGTCACCTTCTAAGCCATTATTAATAAGGCTGTTAAAGGTATATCCGCTTGATGCGAATACGCCGCCGACCATACCGGGCAAAAGACCGGGTCTGTCTGCAATTGACTGAGCGATATACGCTGCCAGGATAGGCAGCATAAGTGCAAATGCTGCTTTACCAATCCAGAAAACAACTGCTGCAATCGGGTTTGTATAACCAAAGTTTCCTCCGACATCGGCATTGCCTGCGATTGTATCAATAAGAAATCCCAGCGCAATAAGAACACCTCCGCCGACTACAAACGGCAGCATATGTGATACACCGTTCATAAGGTGCTTGTAAATTTTTCTGCTGAATCTCTCGTTTTCATCATAGTCAACGGCTGCTGCACCGCTCTCAGCATGGTAAACAGGTGCATTGCCGTCAACAATTTTCTGAATAAGCTCCTCAGGCTTGTTTATACCATTTGAAACTGATGTTTTAATTACCGGTTTACCGTCAAAGCGTGCCATTTTAACATTTTTGTCAGCCGCTACAATAATGCCGTCACAGTTTGCAATTTCCTCTTTGGTAAGAACATTCTTTGCACCGCCTGAGCCATTTGTTTCAGCCTTCAGCGGATAACCCATAGACTCACCTGCCTTTTCAAGAGCCTCGGCTGCCATATATGTGTGGGCAATGCCTGTAGGACAGGCAGTTACGGCAAGAATTCTGTAGCCCTCCTGTTTCGGCTGTTCCGCCTTTGGCTCATCAGGATATTTTTCACTTTCCTTTTTATCAATAATACTAAGAAATTCATCAGTAGTTTTTGCTGCTCTGAGTTCTGCACAAAACTCCGTCTCCATAAGCATAACCATAAGCCGTGATAAAATCTCAAGATGCAAATCTCCGTCAAGCGGTGCCGCAATCATAAACAATATATCCGATGGTTTACCGTCAGGAGCACAGTAATCCACACCATCGGGCACAGTGATTGCTGAAAGTCCTGCTCTTTTTACACTGTCAGACTTGGCATGAGGAACAGCAATTCCCTCGCCGATTGCTGTTGAACCCTGAGCCTCTCTTGCAATAATTGCCTGCTTATAGACTGAGACATCCGAAAGATTATCTGCCTTCTCGTGAAGTGAAACCAGCTTATCTATGGCTTCACCCTTAGAAAGTACAGACACATTAAGGTCAACAGCCTCTTTTTTTAACAAATCAATGATTCTCATAATGTTCCCTCCCATTATTTATTTATCGAATCCATTGTTAAATACATCAATAATCTCTTTTTTGGTTGCAAGTCCCTGTGAAAATGCAGTAGCATTTCCGCAGGCTGAACCGAGCTTTAAGGCATATTCATAATCTTTTTTTTCTATATAACCTGCAACGAAACCGGCAACCATGCTGTCGCCGCAGCCTGCACTGTTTACAAGCCTGCCCTGTGCTACACCTATGGAATGAACAAATCCGTTTTCATCAATCAGCATTGCACCCTTTGATGCTCTTGATACAAGCACATTTTTAGCGCCAAGTTCCTGAAGTTTTTTGGCATATGCTTCAATTTCATCATCGGTTTCAATTTTAACACCGAACATATCTCCCAGCTCGTGGTGATTTGGTTTAATCAAAAACGGTCTGTATTTAAGAACATTCATAAGCAAATCATCCGTAGCATCAACCACAAAGTTAATATCTCTGCAGGATAATTTTTTGAGTATTCTTTCATAAATATCATTAGGAAGCGTTTTAGGAATTGAACCTGCGAGCACTAAATAATCTCCGCCTTGGATTTTATCAAGCTTTGCTGAAAGTTCTGAAATTTCGTCCTCGCTTATTGCCGGTCCGTCAGCATTTACATCAATTTCAGTATCGGCTTTTATTTTAACATTTATTCTTGTATAACCGCTTTTAAGGTAATTAAAATCGCAGTTAATACCATCAGACTTAAGCAACCGTTCAAGCTCGGCTCCCGTAAAGCCTGCCGCAAAGCCGAGTGCCTTATTTTCAACACCCAGCCGTGTTAAAATAACCGAAACATTAATTCCCTTACCTCCGTAGTATATAGCCTCAGCGGTTGTTCTGTTAATATCATCAAATCTCAGACCGTTAATCTTCATAACATAATCGAGTGCGGGATTAAGCGTTATTGTATATACCATTTCTATCCGACCTCTTTTACTACTGATTTTTTCTTAACTGCATCATCAGGACATTTATCACAAACTATGCAGGCAGCATCAAGCGGAGCAAAGGTAACTGCAGAAACCTTTCCGAACTTTGATGAATCTGCAATAACATAGCTTACAAAGCTTCTCTCAATGGCAACCGCTTTGAGCATTGCTTCATCAGTGTCAGGTGTTGTAAAGCCCTGTTTTTCGCTGATACCGTT
>JBKWUD010000045.1:0-14445 GCA_046989265.1 Eubacterium sp. | reverse complement strand
CGAACCCACGCGACCAGCTTGGAAGGCTGGGATTCTACCATTGAACTACACCCGCTTATCACAACGGACATTATTATATCTAATGTCCGCCAAAATGTCAAGAGTTTTTTAATTTATTTTAATATCAATTTTTTCATTGGCTGTCAATGAAATCGATTTTATAACAATATCTTGATTGAAAACGATTGCATTTGCAAGCTTTTCTTCAACCTCTCGTCTAACAGCATCACGAAGACCTCTTGCATTTTTCTTTGAACCGTAGGCCTGCTTTGCAAGGAATACAGGTACAGATTCATCGAAGCTGAGCTCTATTCCCTTGTCCTTAAGTGAAGGCACAAGCTCATCAAGCATCAGGCAGGCAATCTTTTGAAAAGTATCAAAACTGAGGTTGTTGAAAATAACAATTTCATCGACTCTGCCAAGAAACTCCGGTCTTAAAAATCTTTCCAGAGCCTTCATTGTTACCTCTTGGGTAATATCATTCTGAGACTTGCCGAATCCCATTGTATTCTGGTCTGTAGAGCCTGCATTTGAAGTCATAATTATAACAGTATTTTCAAAGTTAACCGTTCTTCCCTGAGCATCAGTAATTCTGCCCTCATCCAAAATCTGAAGCAGTATATTCAGAACATCCTTATGAGCCTTTTCAATTTCGTCAAACAAGATAACACTGTATGGCTTGCGGCGCACTTTTTCTGTAAGCTGACCAGCATCATCATAACCGACATAGCCGGGAGGCGAGCCGATAATTCTTGAGACACTGAATTTTTCCATAAATTCACTCATATCAAGACGAATAAGGTTATCAGGTGAATCAAACAAGGCATTTGCAAGCTGCTTTACAAGCTCCGTTTTACCGACACCTGTAGGTCCTACAAATATAAATGACTGCGGTCGCTTTTTAGGACTTATTTGAACTCTTCCTCTGCGAACTGCATTTGCAACCTTTTCAATAGCATTATCCTGACCGATAATATGAGCTTTAAGTTCATCATCCAGTGAAGCAAGCTTTTTAATATCGCCCTGCTCAACCTTGGTTGCAGGAATACCTGTCCAAAGCGAAATAACCTTTGCTAAATCCTGTTCAAGCACCTGATTATCTTTAGCCTTTTCGGTGAGTTCAGGAAGCTTTTCATCAATCTGAATCAGCTGTGATTTAAGTTTGGTGATAAGCTCGTAATCTATTTCCGCTCCGTCCTCAGGCTCCGAAAGCTTATCAATATTAGTCAAAAGATTCTCTTTTTTAGCACTGAGAATCTGGCATTCACTGATTGCAGGATTACGGAGATTTGCACTGGTGCATGCTTCGTCAAGAAGGTCAATAGCCTTATCAGGAAGATATCTGTCTGTAACAAAACGCTCTGACATTGTAACTGCTTTATAAACGAGCGTATCACTTATCTGAACTTTATGATAATCCTCATAATATCCTTTGATTCCCAGTAACATTCTGTATGCATCGTCAATTGAAGGCTCATTTATCTTAACAGGCTGGAAACGGCGTTCAAGTGCTGCATCCTTTTCAATATATTTTCTGTATTCATTAAATGTAGTTGCACCGATAACCTGAATTTCTCCGCGCGAAAGTGCCGGCTTAAGAATATTGGCAGCATTCATTGTTCCCTCACTGTCACCCGTTCCAACAAGGTTATGAACTTCATCTATGAATAGAATTATATTACCTTCATGCTTAACTTCATCAACAAGACCCTTAATTCTGCCCTCAAACTGACCTCTGAACTGAGTACCTGCTACAAGAGCCGTGAGATCAAGAAGATAAATTTCTTTATCAGCAAGGCGTGCAGGAACCTCTCCCTTTGCAATTTTTATTGCAAGTCCCTCAGCAATAGCGGTTTTACCAACGCCGGGCTCACCGATAAGACAAGGATTGTTTTTTGTTCTTCTGCATAGGATCTGAACAGTTCTTGCTATTTCGGTTTCTCGGCCAATTATATTGTCAATTTTGCCTTTTTTTGCTTTATCGGTAAGATTATTGCAATAATTGTTTAAAAACTTTCTTGCGTCGTCCTGTGACTTCTTTGGGCGTTTTTTATTCTTGCCTTTTGCCTTACTTTTGCTGTCAGTGCCCGATTCATTATCTGAATTTGCAGGGCCGCCGAAAATATTTGCAAAAGGCAGAGTCTGAGCACCGTCAGCATTATCAGGATTAAACATCTCACCGATATCACCAAAATCAAAGTCCTGCATATTTTCCATAAACTGACTCATCTGCTCTGAGGCTTGCTCAAGCTCCTCATCACTGATACCCAGCTGATCTATCATTTGGCGAACAGGACCGATATTCAGTTCTTTTGCACACTGAATGCAAAGTCCTTCAGGCTTTACCTCGTCGCCTTCCATTTTTTGAATAAACACTACCGCAGGTCTTTCACCGCAGCGTGAGCATAATTGCTGCTTCATATAGTAAGTAACTCCTTAATTATTCTTGTGTATCGTCAGCTTTATTCTGAGCCGCCTTATTTTCTTTAAGCTGACGAAGGAAACCCGGCAAATAGCCAAAAAGTGAAACAAATGCCAGGCAGGCAGAAATAACAACCATAGTTGTGATTAACCAATCCGGAAGAATCAGCGGCTGAAAAAGTGCAACCTCATAGAGTGCACAGCCCTCGCCTCCAAGTGCAATGATTATAATCATAAAGGTATAGAAAACTACTGTTGCTGCTTTGCCCCAAACCTCTGCGGCAACAGGACGCATCCCCTTAGAAAGAAGAAGTGCACCGCCGATAACCATTAAAAGCTCTTTTACAATGAACAAAAACAGAATATATTTTAAATATCCATCCCAGAATTTTACAATAAGAATGATTACAATTGCAATTTGTGAAAGCTTATCCGCAATAGGATCAAGGATTTTGCCGAGATTTGAAACCATATTAAATTTTCTTGCAATCTTGCCGTCAAAAACATCTGTAAGGGCTGCAACTATCATCGTTATAAAGGCAGGAATATATGCACCCTTAATAAACATAACCGTAAAAACAGGGATAAGTGCAATTCTTAAAAAACACATCCAATTAGGAATAGTGTTCCAATTTTCAAACAAATCCTTAACATTTTCATTAAATTTACTCATATCAGTCCCTCCGTAATTGCGTTGAATGGGTTAATTGTATCTATCCGTTCTAATAAGCGGCTGTTTGAAACCTCGGTCAAAAAAGCATTACTCTCAGCCATATTCTCACTGACTTCTAAAACAAACATTAATATTGATGTAATTGCAAGAATGACTATAAAAGATTTGAGCGCACCGAACAATGCACCAAAAAGCTTATCCGTCTTTTTCAGTGTGGATTTTCTGCCTTTTTTCTCGTCTCTGCGTCTGCTTGATTTTCTGATAAAATGAATAATCAGTCCCGTAGAAAGGAAGAAAACTATAAATACAGCGGCAAAAACAGCACCCTTAGTTACTGCTAATATAATCGGCTCAAAGACATTTGTCAAGAGCGATTGAGCAATTTCTTCATTAGAAATGCTTAGTGATTCAACGCTGAGACCATTTGAAATAAAATCCGGAAGTGATGATGCGAAATTTTGCAAATTAGCAAGTATTTCATCTATATTTGCCGATGTCGCAATTTTTTGGTTAATCATCTCAAGCATGCGCTCTCTGATAAAATTGTCATACACAGGCTGTGTAAGATTATCACTGAGATAAAAGCACAGAGAAAAACCTAATGCATATCTTACAAAATTAATCAATGTAATAAACAGTCCGCGTTTATAGCCAGCAAAAGTGAATATCAGAAATATTGCAGCAAGAGCAATATCAATATAATTCACAGTATAGTTAAATATCGTCATTATATAACTACCACCTATTCTAAAACATCAACAAGCTGCTGACGATTTATAAATACCTTTGATGACATTTTACGCACAGTGCCGACAGAGTCATCACATTTGTAGGTATTTTTCAAATCGCCTTTTGTCAATGAATAAACCTCAACCCTGTCAGAAAAAAGCACACAGATTTCATTTGATGAAGAAGAAACATATTTCGTTTTCTGATTAATTTTAAAACTGTTTTTTATTTTGCCTGATGAATTTATATGAGCAACAGTACTGTCAATTGACTCGGAATAGTCAGAATACACATAAACAAGCTCATTATCCGAAGTATAGCTGAAGCAAACTGTATTTGCACTGCCTTTTTTGAATACCTCTTTCTGTTTTTTCTGAGAAGTGATTACAGAAACACAATCAGTTCCTACAAAATACAAATCACCTGAATTTGAATAATGCAAGTCCATCAAATTACTGTCAACAAAATCAAAAGCGGCTCGTTCCTTATCATCACCTACATTAATTGTATAAACAGTGGTTACAATCTTGGCATCCTTTGAATTAACAACAGCATAAGCACATTTTTTTCCGGATGAGTCAATAGCTACAGAAACGATATAGCCTGAATTTACTTCTAACTCCATTTGTTTTTTCAGGGCTTTTGAATATACAAATACTGTCGATTTTGCGTCATTTGACTTTGTTGCATAAATAACAGTGCCGTTTTTAGAGACATCGGCAGTTAATATTGTATTCTCTGTTTTTGTTTCGTATACATTATCGTTAACCGTATCAAGACGAAGTCTGTTAGCCCCCTGATCAACAAGACAATAATATGTACCGGAGCATTTAATTATAGGGTTTGCGTATCCATGATTAAAAGTATATAAAACATCTGCATCTGAAGGATTAAGCACTGTCATTGAGCTATCCGTCAAAACTCCCAGCTTATCATTCAGTGAATAGAGATGAACATTTTTTGATGAATCTATGGTAAACGGGTATGCATCCTCATCAGCAGTCATTAAAATTGAAAGATTTCCGTCACTGTCTACAAAGTAATTTTTAATTGTCTGAAAATCGATCTCACATACTTTCATAACAATAAGTGCAATTATAACTGCAATGAGAACAGCCCATATTATTTTTTTTATTTTTGCATCAGTTTTACGCTGCTTTTCTTTGCGTGCGTTTTCCCTTTCATGTGATGGCATATGTTTAATCTCCTAATAATTAACTCTGTCTAAATATAACCCCTGCGGCGGTGCAGTTTTGCCTGCCTTATTTCTGTCCTTAGAGGCTATAACTTCTCCAAGCTCTCCGGTCTTTATCTTGCCTTCATTAACAAAGAGGAGCGTACCGACCATAATACGGACCATATTATATAGGAATCCGTCAGCCTCAACCTTAAAATAAACCATTTCGCCCTCTCGCCAAACATCAAAGGATTTTACAGTTCTGACTGTATTTTCCACATCACTTTTAACACTGCAAAAGCCGGAATAATCATGAGAACCTATATATGCCTTTGCTTCTGTGTCAAGATATTGAGCATCAATATATCTGTGATAGTAATATGCATATTTTGCCAGAAACGGATTGCGAGTCCTGCCATTGTATATTTTATAAACATATTCCTTTGAAACACAATTATAACGAGGATGAAAATCAGGCGGAACTGTCTTACACTCTTTAACCGCTATATCTTTTGGAAGATATCCGTTAAGAGCCATAATGACACCATCATCAGATATTGACATATCTGTGTCAAAAGAAACACAGTACATATTAGCATGAACCGAGCTGTCTGTCCTTGAACAGCCTATTACATCAAGCCTGCTGCCAAACACCTTTTCAATAGCATTCTGCAAAACCTCCTGAACAGTGATGGCATTCTTCTGCACCTGCCAGCCATGATAAGCCGAGCCGTCATATTGAATTGTCAAAAGAAATCTTTTCATATAATATTACTCATTAATACCCTTATTGTTATGATTCCTGCCAGATAGACCAGCACTGCAAACAGTGAAATATAATCCCTTGTCTGAAGGTGCATTACCTTCATTTTTGTTCTGCCGTTACCGCCACGGTAGCAACGGCATTCCATAGCATCAGCAAGCTCATTTGCACGGCGGAAAGAGGATACAAAAAGCGGAATAAGAACCGGCACTATTGCCTTTGCCCTTTGAATAAATCCGCCTGATTCCATATCCGCGCCGCGGGATTTCTGAGCAGCCATTATTTTTTCAAGTTCCTCAACAAGAGTTGGTATAAAACGAAGAGCAATTGTCATTGTCATAGCTATTGAATGAACATCCACCTTGAATACTTTAAGCGGTTTCATAAGTGACTCGATAGCATCGGTTAAAGCTGTCGGGGTTGTTGTATAGGTAAGCATCAAACCCTGAATTACAAGAAGAATGATTCTCAGTGCCATAAATACTGCGTTATTAATACCGTCAACGGTAATTTTAAATATCCAAAACTTTGCTATCGGCTCACCCGAACCGTAAAACAGATTAAGCAAGGTAGTAAATATAACGATTATAAGAATAGGCTTAATGCCCCTAAGAATGATTTTAAAATTTATTTTTGATACAGCAACAAGAAAAAGGGTTACTGCTACAGCTATTGCAAGCGATACATAATTTTTACAAATAAAAACGGACACCATCAATATTATGATAAGAACGATTTTCATTCGTGCATCCATTTTATGCAGCAATGAGTTGCCGGGAAAATACTGCCCGATAGTAACATTACCCATCCGTGCCCACCTCCTTATTGAGAAGCAGGCGGTTATACTCCGCTTTCGCTTGATCAATCGTATATATATCTGTTCTGCATGGAACGCCCATTTTGTGCAGATTTAAAAACACATCTGTGACTTCAGGAACATTCAGCCCCATTTCTTTAAGCTGAGCACCTCTTGAATAGACCTCGCTTACAGAGCCGAACATTGCCACCCTGCCCTTATTCATTACAAGAACACGATTTGCGATTTTTGCAACATCCTCCATAGAATGTGAAACAAAGAGAACAGTATTACCCTCCTGTCTATGATAATCACGGACAAGGTTTAAAATAACATCTCTCCCTTTCGGGTCAAGACCGGCACAAGGCTCATCAAGAATAAGCACCTGCGGTTTCATTGCTATGATTGAAGCAATTGCAATTCTGCGTTTTTGACCTCCTGAAAGATCAAATGGTGATTTATTTTCAAGTTCACGATTAATGCCCACAAATTCCATACATTCATAGACACGCTCCCTGATTTCCTCATCACTGAGACCCATTTGCTTAGGTCCAAAAGCAATTTCCTTAAAAACGGTTTCTTCAAAAATCTGATATTCGGGATACTGAAAGCAAAGACCGACTGCAAAGCGAACCCGCCTTATCTTCTTGCGGTTATCCTTATCCCATATATCCTCACCGTTAAGAAAAACCTTCCCCTTATGAGGCTCCAATAATCCGTTTAGGTGCTGGATAAGTGTTGATTTTCCGGAACCTGTATGACCTATTATTCCGATAATTTCTCCTTTATCCGCACTGAAATTAATGTCCTCAATTGCTGAAGTTTCAAAAGGAGTGCCTACGCTGTATAGATAATTCAAATTTTCTGTAACTAAAACAGCCAATGTTAAGCCTCCGTAATAATTTTATTTTAAAGTTTTGTATAATAATTCTGCACATTCCTGTGCATTTAAAATTGTATTATCTGATTTTAAATTTAATTCTTTAACAAGCTGCGTTGACTGAGGTGCGTCAAGCTGGAGTGATTTAATTTTATCAACATCACTGAATACATCACGCGGTGTGCCGTCAAGTTTAACAACTCCGTTATCAACCACCACTACTCTGTCAGCCTTTACCGCCTCATCCATATAATGAGTGATGAGCACAATGGTAATGCCCTCCTCCTTATTGAGTTTCATAATGGTATCAATAACCTCTTTCCTGCCGCTTGGGTCAAGCATAGCAGTCGGCTCATCAAGAACAATACACTTGGGTTTCATGGCAATAATGCCTGCTACGGCGACTCTTTGCTTCTGTCCGCCTGAAAGCTTGCTGGGAGCCTTCAAACGGTAATCATACATACCGACCGTCTTAAGTGCCTCGTCAACCCTTCTGCGGCATTCCTCACTTGGAATGCCCAAATTTTCAACACCGAAGGCAACATCCTCCTCAACTATTGAGGACACAATCTGATTATCGGGATTCTGAAACACCATTCCTACATTGCACCGTACATCAAATATGCTCTCATCATCCTTTGTTTCAATTCCGTCAACCACTACCCTGCCCGATGAAGGAAAAATAATTCCGTTAGTAAGCTTTGCGATAGTTGATTTGCCGGAACCATTGTGACCCAGAATAGCAACAAAGCTGCCTTGTTCAATTTTAAGATTAAAGTTTTCAAGCACGGGGATAGTAATTTCATTTGAATTTTCATCCTCCGTGACATATGAAAAACTTACATTTTCAAATTCTATTAATGCCATATTAATAACCAATAAATTATAATTAATCAGCTAGCCAGACTGCCGTTGCACCGCAGGGCAACACACCGCCGTTTGACGAAACAGGAAGTCCTATTTCATCAGCAGTAACAGTGCCTGCACGCTTTTTTGCCACTGTATCTTCCAGTATGTATTTCATAACAGATGCCGAAAGCCCTGTTGTGTATGAATTAAGAAGAACTGCTATAGGCTCATCGGAAAGAACCTGCTCAACCGTTTTCATAAAATCATACAGGCAATCCTCTAAATGCCAAATCTCGCCTTTAGGTCCTCTGCCGTATGACGGAGGATCAAGAATAATAATATCGTATTTATGCTCACGCCTGATTTCACGCTGAACAAATTTCATACAGTCATCAACTATCCAACGAATATCACCGTCTTTAACACCCGATGCTTCGGCATTCTCCTTTGCCCACTGGGTCATTCCCTTTGATGCATCAACATGAACTACAGATGCACCTTCTTTAAGACAAGCGACAGTCGCACCGCCGGTGTATGCAAACAGGTTAAGAACACGCACCTGCTCCCTGCCGCTGTTTCTTATGAGCTCACGGGTAAAATCCCAGTTGACTGCCTGTTCGGGGAATAAGCCGGTATGCTTAAATCCCATTGTTTTAATATTAAAGGTTAAATCCTTATACCTGACCTGCCACGCTGAAGGAATATGAGTATAAACCTGCCATTTACCGCCGCCTGTTTTGGAACGGACATAGCGTGCTGATGGCTGGTACCATAGCCTGTGCTCTCTTTCACTTTTCCAAATCACCTGTGGGTCAGGGCGGACTAAAATCTCATTTTTCCATCTTTCAAGCTTCTCACCTGAGGAGCAGTCAATAAGCTCATAGTCCTTCCATTGTGTTGAATATCTCATAGTTTAATAATCCTGATTATGATAATCTTTCCTTAACTACTGCTGCAATCTCTTCGCCAAGGCGCTGAATATGGTCAATATCCTTACCCTCAAGCATTACACGGACAAGAGGCTCAGTTCCGCTGACACGCACAAGAACACGGCCGTCACCCATAAGCTCCATTTCAGCCTTTTGGGTTGCAGCAATAATATATTCATCATTGTTATATTTTTTCTTGCCCTCGGCAGAAACCTTAACATTTATAAGCACCTGAGGATAAACTGTCATAATTGCTGCAAGCTTTGAAAGTTTTTTGCCGCTTTTTACCACAGTTTCAATAAGCTGAACACCTGAAAGCTCGCCGTCACCCGTAGTTGCATAGTCAAGAAAGATGACATGACCTGACTGCTCACCGCCGATATTGTAACCATCCTTAAGCATTCTCTCAAGCACATATCTGTCACCGACAGCTGTTTTTGCACATTTAATGCCGTTATCATCACAGAACTTAAAGAAGCCCATATTGCTCATTACGGTAACTACAGCAGTATCCTTAGCCAGTCTGCCCTCAGCCTTCATTCGCTTTGAGCAAATAGCAATAACCTTATCGCCGTCAACAAGCTCACCGTTTTCATCAACAGCAAGCATTCTGTCAGCGTCGCCGTCAAAAGCAAGTCCAAGATCAAGACCTGCATCCTTAACAAATCTCTGAAGCTCCTCTGTATGAGTTGAGCCGCAGTTTTTATTTATATTAGTACCGTCCGGCGTATCGGAAAGCATTAAACATTTTGCACCGAGAGCGGTAAATATTTCTTTTGCACAAACAGATGCCGAGCCGTTTGCACAATCAAGAGCAATGCTCATACCGTCAAAGCGAACATCTGTTGTTGCAACAACATGATCAATATAATCCTTAACAGCGGTTTTGCAGTAAAGACGGTTTCCTACATCTCCTCCTGTTTTAATTGCAGGAGTTTCTGTATTATCAAGTATAATACTCTCAATTTCTTCTTCAATAGAATCATCAAGCTTATAGCCTGACTTTTGAAATATTTTAATTCCGTTATATTCACATGGATTATGAGAAGCAGAAATCATAATACCCGCCTCACACTCATATTTGCCTACAAGATAGGCAACTGCAGGAGTAGGTACAACACCTACGGACAAAACATTGCAGCCGACTGAACAAAGTCCTGCAGTCAATGCAGCCTCAAGCATATCGCCGGATGCTCTTGTATCTTTACCGATAAGAACGGTTGGCTTTGCACTCTTAGCACCTTTCAAAAGAACTGTTGCAGCGGCAGAACCTATCTGCATTGCAAGCTCGTTTGTTAAATCCTTATTTGCAATTCCTCTCACACCGTCTGTGCCGAATAATCTACCCATAAATAATTCATCTCCTATAAATCCAAGGTTTGCTGACCGTTGCCGGTATCATTGTTATTGAACTCTATACCTAAATGCCTGTAGCCTGCCGGCGTAACACATCTTCCTCTGGGTGTTCTTGACAAAAATCCGATTTGCATCAAATAAGGCTCATAAACATCCTCAATAGTTACAGACTCCTCACCTATTGCCGCAGCAATGGTTTCCAAGCCAACAGGACCGCCGTTATAGTTTCTTATCATTGTCATTAAAAGCCTGCGGTCAATAGCATCAAGTCCAAGCTCATCAATATCCATTGAGCCGAGTGCATCATTTGCTGCCTCTTCGGTGATTACACCGTCATACTTAACCTCTGCAAAATCGCGGGAACGCTTGAGCAGTCTGTTTGCTATACGGGGAGTACCGCGTGAACGTGAGGCAATCTGATATGCACCTTTTGAATCAAGAGGAATATTAAGTATTTTAGATGAACGGTCAACAATTTTTGCAAGCTCATCATTAGTATACATTTCAAGCCTTGCTATAACTCCGAAACGGTCACGAAGCGGAGCGGAAATCTGACCTGCTCTTGTCGTTGCACCAATAAGAGTGAATTTAGGCAGGCTCAGCTGGTAGCTTCTTGCGCTCGGTCCCTTGCCGATGATAATATCAATCTTGCCGTCCTCCATTGCAGGATACAGTATTTCTTCAACCGTTCTGTTAAGGCGGTGAATTTCATCAATAAAGAGCACATCACCGCTTTCAAGATTTGAAAGAATGGCAACAAGATCGCCCTGCTTTTCAATTGCAGGACCTGAGGTTATGCGAATGTTAACACCCATTTCGTTGGCAACAATGCCTGCAAGAGTCGTTTTGCCGAGACCCGGAGGACCATACAAAAGCACATGGTCGAGCGGCTCGCCCCTCAGCTTTGCAGCCTGGATATATATTGACAAATTCTCCTTTGCCTTCTCCTGACCGATGTAATCGGACAACTGCTTTGGACGAAGTGAATTTTCAATATCGCTGTCCTCAGGTGTATATTCGGGAGCAGTCATTCTGTTTTCAAAATCGTAATCAACTTGATTTTCTATCATAAATTTCTCCTATACGGAATAATAAGCTAATCATAATTGTGTTGAAAGCTGTTTTAGTCCTATTCTTATCATTTCATCAACAGAAAGTGATTTATCCATCGCTCCGACTGCTGCCGCCGCATCAGACTGATTGAAGCCAAGTGAAACTAAAACTTCAACTGCCTCCTGAGCATTGCTGTTTGATGCAACTGACTGAATACCCTGAACAACCGCTGCTGCACTGCCTGAGCCGATTCCTGCCATTTTGTCCTTTAATTCCAGGACAACTCTTTCAGCAGTCTTTTTGCCGACACCCTGAGCCGTCTGAATAGATTTAACATCACCGCTTGAGATTGCAATTGACAATCTGTCAGGTGGAAGAACACTCAGAATCGCCATTGCCGCTTTAGGTCCCACTCCGCTTACTGTAATCAAAAGCTTAAAGGACTCAAGCTCATCCTGTGTTGCAAAGCCGAATAAATCCATAGCATCTTCACGAACGGACATATATGTGAAAAGATTAACCTCTTTGCCGATTGACGGAAGGCTCTGAAGAGTCGTCATACTGACAAAACACTTAAACCCTACTCCCCCGCACTCTACAACCGCAAAGGCAGGATCGGTATATGTAAGTATACCTTTAACATTGTAAATCATTTTTATCTCCTAACTGTGTCTCATGCTCCAACTGGCTTTTTATCATTTCATTAAGCCTGCAAATTGATGAACCGCTTGCATGACCGTGACAGATTGCCATTGCAAGAGCATCTGCTGTGTCATCCGGTTTCGGCACTGCCTTCAAGCCAAGAATATTCTTAGTCATTTCCATAACCTGCTTTTTTTCTGCTCTGCCGTAACCGGTTACAGACTGTTTAACCTGGAGCGGTGTGTATTCATATATTTCTTTGCCGTAGTTTTGAGCAGCCAGAGTAATAACTCCCCTTGCCTGCGCAACATCAATAACTGTTTTTTGGTTTGAGTTATAGAACAGCTTTTCCATACTCATAACATCAGGCTTATACTTTTCAAAAAGATAACACATATCGTTATATATTGCCTGTAATCGCTCAGGAAAAGGCGTTTTTGCCTCAGTAGTAATTGCACCGTAGGCTATCACCGTAAACCGTGAATGTTCATATTTTAAGACCCCCCAGCCTACAATAGCATAACCGGGATCAATACCAAGTATTACCATTTTACACACTAATCCATTATAATCATAATTGTAGTAATTATATCACAACACTTAATTTTATGCAATAATGTTAATATATTATTAATATATAATTTTATAATTACAAAAACATCTCCCCATCATATGTCAGAGCTGTTTTTATATATGTATTAATCTTGTCTGGCGTCAATCGGGGCATATGTTTTTATGATTTACAGCTATCGCGATTCCAAAATCATTATATATCACCTCCTGAAAAATAAAAAAGCGCAGCCGGAGCTGCGCAAAAAATGCAGACTCACCCGCTGCGAGACGAATTTTATACAGTGTTGAAAAGATAGCGTACAAAATAAGAGCCTGCATTTTTATCAAAAATAAAAACGAACGCTATCTGTCACAACATACCATATTAAATTCATCTCGCACATTTATTATATCATTATCAGAAAAATAAGTCAATAAAAAAACAGGTCCTTCTCTGCGGAGAAAGACCATAAATAAAACTATTTATTTTTTCATCTGATGAACAAATTTTTCAAGCTCGACTATATTGAAGGTATAGGACTTTGAATCTGTGTTCGGAATATAATACCTTGCTTTAAGCTTGCCGTTTAAAACCGTGAACGACTGTTTTAACGCCGTTGCCATATAGTCAGCACACTGTCTTGCATTTGAGCCGCTGGCAATAACCAAGCCTACGCTCTTAGGCTTTTCAATCGGCGGCTTTGCTCCCCTGCAGAAACGTGCTGAATAATAACGCTGAAAACGGTCAATAACAGCCTTAAGCGGAGAGGGAAAGAAATTATTATACATAGGACTGAAAACGGCTATGTAATCAGCATCCTCAAAATCCTCAAAAAATATATCCAAATCCTTGTTTGAACAGCCGTCATGCATTTCACAATATCCGCACGCAGTACAAGGTGCAGGAGCAAGTCTATACAAATCATATTCTTTGATTGCACACTCGGCAAAATACGGCTTAACCTGTTTAATTACCTCGTTGCATACTCCGTCTGCACGAGGAGAGGAATTAATTATCAACAAATTTTTCATTTCATCACCAAAAGCATTATAACATAAAATAATATTGAGTCAAGAATATCAATGTGTTATAATTATCTAACTATATTACAGGGTTGTGATTTTATGAGCAGGCTGTTAATTAAATTATTTTTAAAAAACGCTGATAAAAACAGAGCAAAATACGGTTTAGTCAGTGGATTTGCGGGTATTTTCTGCAATGCTGTTCTGTTCACTGCCAAATTCATTATAGGCACTGTTTCCGGCTCAGTTTCAATAACAGCCGATGCAGTAAACAATTTATCAGATATGCTGTCTAATATTGTTACTATAATAGGAGCAAGGCTTGCAGCAAAGCCAAATGACAAGGAACATCCCTTCGGTCACGGCAGAATGGAATATATAAGCGGAATGATAATGGGAATTCTCATATTCACTATGGGAATTGAGCTTGGGAAAAGCAGTATAGAAAAAATCATTCATCCTGAGGATGTTCATTTCAGCATTGTATCCGCAGTTGTTCTTTTAATGGCAATAGGGGTTAAGCTTTGGATGTTCGCATTCAATAAAAAGCTCTACAAGCTATCGGGGAACATTAATATGAAAGCAGCTGCACAGGACAGCCT
>JBKWUD010000044.1:0-15158 GCA_046989265.1 Eubacterium sp. | reverse complement strand
GTCTTAATTTCAGGGATTTGCGACATATGCACAAGCTTTGATGTAGGAAAACGGTTCGCATAAATCATCATCTTTTCAAGTTCTGCCAGATATTCCGTCTTAGCCTGCAAACTACTGTAGCAAGCCGCATTACTGTCAAGAAAAGTGCAAAAGCGTATTTTTTGATAAGTGAATTCACGGTTTTCCGCTATCAAATCCTCGCTGGATTTATAAATTGCAATTCTTTCAAAAAATTTTTCATACCCTTCGGGATTCTCGTTTTTATCAGGACATACCTGCTTTAAAAAATCACTGATAAATGCCTTGGCACTGCTGTCACAATAAACAATGTGAGTTTTTACAGAATCAACACTTTTTGCAAGCAGCATAGATGCACATGCAAAGAACTTTGAAACAGGGCTTGTATTAACCAAAACCACATATTCATCCCTTACCCGATGAGCTCTGATTCTCGCACGGGTAGGCATCATCAGCTCTTTAATACTATTTATTTCGTCATATATATACTGGTTCATATTCAAACCTCATTATTTAATATTTGCTCAGTCAGCTGCCTGATATTATCACAGGCATTTCCGAGTGAGCTGCCAAAGGCACGCTGCTTAAATTCTCTGACCGCATTAATATCTCCGCCGCCTGATTTAATAAGCTGTGCCAATTCATCATCTGTTTTCACAATAGGACCGGGAACAAACAATTTAAAGTCAAAATAAAAATCCCGTTTCTCAATAAACTCCTCCAAATCAAAGGTATAAAACGCCATTGGAATATCAAGAATTGAAGCCTCAAAAATAACACTCGAATAATCTGTTACAAGAAAATCAGTTACCAGCAGTATATCATTAACATCACTGTGCGAACAGTCCGCCATTCTGCTACTGTTTCTTTCACTGCAGGTAAATTTTTCGGTAAGATACGGATGAAGCTTAATTACAATTGCCCATTCTTCACCCAGAATATCCAGAACCTTATCAACATCAAATTTATCCACAGGATAGTAGCAGTCACCGTTTCCATCGCCTCTGAAAGTCGGTGCAAAAAGTAAAATCTTTTTTCCTTTTAACTGAGGATGTTCTGCAAAAAAACCACTTCGTATTCTATCACGATAGTCAGTTTCGGTTAAAATATCGCACCTCGGTGACCCAAGTGCTTTAACCTTTTCACGGTTTATACCGAATGCTTCTGCATAAAAATCAATTACTTCATCCGAACTTACAACAGCATAATCATACTGCCTGTGATTAGCTGAATATAACTGAAGATGCGATTCCTTATGAAAGCGTGAAAATCCGAAGGTCTTGAATGCACCGCATCCATGCCAAAGCTGAATAAGAGCAGTGCCTTTTTTCTTTCTGATATAGCTGATTAAATGGTAATAATCGTCGATATAAACAATTCTTGAGGTCATATAAAGCCTCAAAAACTTTAATAATACCGGAACCGTACCCCTAATACCGCCGCTTTTACAGATAAGATGAACATCAACATTCTCCATATCCTTAACTGTATTGTAAACAGCTCTGAGATTACCGGTGGGTTCATCTGTTCTGTTAGTAAAAAATGAAATTCTGTTTTGCTTTATCGGAAACGGTCTGAATATAAGGGATACTGCATTAAGTCCAAGGCTGATAATTTTCTTAGCCTTTTCTCTGACTGATGCTTTCATAAATTGTATAAAAGGTCTTTTTTTGACACCGTCTATAAATAAATCGGTATCATAATATCTGCCTGTATCCGTTCCGTCACTGAAAACAAAGCCGATTTTAATACGATCAGGTGTACTGCCGTAAAAAATATCAGCCGCATTATATATGCCGCTTGCTGTTACTCTGCCTTCTTTACACTCAACAGGCATAGGTATACGACGGTTAAAACCATCACTATAAAAAACAATTGAAATACGGGGAGATGATTTCAAAACTCCGACCTCAAAAGCAACAGCAATATCAATATTGAAATCAGTAATATTAAATTTTTCGATTTTCATCACTGCTTCAACCATAAGGCAACCTGTCTAACCAATCTTATAATATATATTAATTGTTATTCTAACATAAAGCCACTATTTTGTCTATACATTATATTTGTTGAAATTTATATCACAAATATGTCAGTAATGTTAATTTTTTCTAAAAAAATTTTTTGTAAAAAACAGTTGACAAACAATACACAGTATAGTATTATATATACGGTTAGCTACAACTAACCCGTATTTTTAACCTTCATGGTTAGCAAAAACTAACCTATTTACATATATTATTAAAGATGAAATAATCTTTGGAGGAAATCACTATGATGCCATTAACATTTGTCGGCGCAGGAGAGGATGCAATAGTAAAAAAAATCAGCGGTAAGCCTGAAATTAAAAAGCATCTTGAAAATCTTGGCTTTGTTGTTGGCAGTGAAGTTTCGGTTATTACCGAGCAGCACGGCAATATAATAGTTAAAGTTAAGGAAGCAAGAGTTGCAATCAGCAAAGAAATGGCAATGAAAATATATGTTTAGTAATATTTTATATAATATCTAATATATATTAATTAAGCAAAAAGGAGGAAATGAGATGAAAACTTTACGAGATGTTAAAATCGGTGACACCTGTACTGTAAAAAGAATCCATGGTGACGGCGCACTTAAGCGAAGAATTATGGATATGGGCATTACAAAAGGTGTTGAGATTTATGTGCGCAAGGTAGCACCTCTTGGTGACCCTGTTGAGATTACCGTAAGAGGTTATGAGCTTACAATACGAAAGACCGATGCTGAGCTTATTGAAATTGCTGAATAATTAATGTTTTAATTTTTAAAATTACGGTTAGCAAAAACTAACTGACTATAACAAACGAAAGGACAAACTAATGAGTATACGAATTGCATTAGCCGGCAATCCTAACTGCGGTAAAACAACACTCTTTAACGCACTTACGGGTTCTAACCAATATGTTGGTAACTGGCCGGGCGTAACAGTAGAAAAGAAGGAAGGCAAGCTTAAAAAGCACAATGATGTTATCATCACTGACCTTCCGGGTATTTATTCCCTCTCTCCATACACACTTGAGGAGGTCGTTGCAAGAAATTATCTTATCGACCAAAAACCCGACGCTGTTTTAAACATAATCGACGGCACAAACCTTGAAAGAAACCTTTATCTCACAACTCAGGTTGTAGAGCTTGGCGTTCCTGTTGTTGTTGCCATCAATATGATGGATGTTGTAAAAAAGAACGGCGACAGGATTAACATACAAGAGCTTTCACGCCAGCTTGGCTGTCCTGTTGTTGAAATATCAGCACTTAAAGGCGAAGGTGTTATGGAAGCTGCCGAAATCGCTATTAAGGCAGCTAATGGTCAGGCAACAGTACCTCAGCACAGCTTCAGCGGAGTAGTTGAACATGCACTTGCTCATATTGAAGAGGCAGCAGTACACGATATGCCTGCTGAGCAACAGCGTTGGTATGCCATTAAAATTTTTGAAAGCGATGACAAGGTACTTGAAAGGCTTAATCTTCCTTCAAGCACACTTTCACATATTCAGGCTGATATAAAGGCAGCTGAAGATGAACTTGATGACGATGCTGAATCAATCATTACTAATGAAAGATATGTTTACATAGCATCAATCATGAAGTCATCATACAAAAAAGCAAATAAAGAAAAGTTAACAACATCTGACAAGATTGATAAAATTGTTACAAACCGTTTTCTCGGTCTTCCCATCTTTGCTCTTATAATGTTTGTTGTTTACTATGTATCAATGTCAACCGTAGGTGCAATGGCTACAGACTGGGTTAATGAGGTTCTGTTCGGCGAATGGATTCCGAATATTGTTGATAAGCTTCTCACATCAATCGGTTGTGCTGACTGGCTTTACGGTCTTATTCAAGACGGTATTGTTGCGGGTGTCGGTGCTGTGCTTGGCTTTGTTCCTCAAATGCTCGTTCTCTTCATTTTCCTTGCCTTCCTTGAGGGCTGCGGATATATGAGCCGTGTAGCATTTGTAATGGACAGAATTTTCCGCAATTTCGGCCTTTCAGGCAAGTCATTCATCCCAATGCTTATCGGTACAGGCTGCGGCATCCCGGGCATTATGGCATCAAGAACAATTGAAAACGAACGCGATCGCCGTATGACAGTAATGACAACAACCTTTATCCCTTGCGGTGCTAAACTTCCTATTATCGGACTTATCGCAGGTGCAGTATTCGGCGGCTCAGGTCTTGTAGCAGTATCTGCTTACTTTGTGGGTGTTGCCGCAATCATTGTTTCAGGTATTATGCTTAAGAAAACCAAAGCATTCTCAGGTGATCCTGCTCCTTTCGTTATGGAACTTCCTGCTTACCACCTTCCTACAGTCGGCTATGTTCTCCGCTCAATGTGGGAGCGCGGCTGGTCATTCATCAAGAAGGCAGGTACAATCATTGCTCTTTCGACAATCGTAATCTGGTTCTTACAGGGCTTCGGTGTTGAAGGCGGATCATTCGGCATGGTTGAGGATATGGAGAATTCAATTCTTGCTTCAATCGGAAATATATTCTCATGGTTATTCATACCTCTTGGCTGGGGCGATTGGAAAACAGCCGTTGCTGCTGTTACAGGTCTTATTGCCAAGGAAAATGTTGTTGGTACATTTGGTATTCTTTACGGCGGACTTGAAGAGGTTGCTGAAAACGGTGACGAAATCTGGAGCCTGTTTGCTGCACATCTCAGTGAACTCAGCGGCGGTCATCCTGCTCTTGCCGGTTATTCATTCCTTGTATTTAACCTTCTCTGTGCCCCTTGTTTTGCAGCAATCGGTGCTATCAAGAGAGAAATGAACAATGCAAAATGGACTTGGTTTGCAATCGGCTATCAGTGCGGATTTGCTTATCTTGTATCATTTATGATATTCCAGTTCGGTAAGCTCTTCACAGGAGATCCAAGCATTATCGGTCTCATTGCAGCAGTAATCGTTCTTGCATTCTTTATCTATATGCTTGTAAGAAAGAACAAGTATGATGATAATACGCTTAACATCAAGGTTAAATCTGCTGCTAATAAATAATTAAAGAGGCTTAATTATGATAACTTTTTTTAAAGCAAATTGGGGAACAATCATTGTACTCCTGATATTAATATTAATAATTGCTCTTATTATAAAAAAGCTTGTTAGCGATAAAAAGAAGGGTATCGGTACATGCGGCGGTGACTGCAGCAACTGCCATGCAGGCTGCCCGCACGCACAAAACCCTCCTATAAAGAAATAAAATTTCCAAACTCCATTTACTCCTAATGACGGAACCCGCGCCTAAAAGCGCGGGTTTCGTTCTTTATATTCATAAAAAAAGACGCAGCCGAAGCTACGCAAAAAAGCATATTTACACCTATGCTAATATATTTAATTTTGTTTTGCTTAATCAGTATATCTTCATTAATATATTTGTCAACAAACACAATTTACAAGCTCTAGGATTTATGATACAATAAAATTGGTGATAATATGAACATAAAAAATAAAATCAATGCAGCTTTAACAAAAATATCAAACAATCTTTCACAGACCGGCACGGACAGGAGCGGTGTTGAGCCGATTATAACCGAAGGTATGCCCGAGCTTATCCGCTCTGCTGCAGCAGAGGGTGCAGTTTTGCTTGAAAACGACGGCACTCTCCCCTTTGCTGAAGGCACAAAGCTCTCGCTTTTCGGCACAACATGCAGCGAGTGGTTTTATGTAGGATACGGCTCAGGCGGTGATGTCAACAACCCATATCAAATCAGCCTTACCGATGCAGTCAGAAACTGTGATAAATTAGAGCTTGATGAAGAGCTTGCGGAAAAATATGCTCTCTGGCTTGAAAAAAATCCTGTAAGTGAAGGCATATGGGGTCACTGGATTTTGCATAACCCCGAAATGCCCATTGATGAAGAAACTGTATCCGACGCAGCAAACAACAGTGATGCGGCAGTTATTACAATAGGCCGTTCATCAGGAGAGGACAGAGATTCAAAATACGAAAACGGCAGTTATTTTTTATCCGATGATGAGGTTAAAATGCTGGATCTTGTCACTGCTCATTTTGATAAAGTAGTAGTTTTGCTCAATGTAGGCAGTATTATTGATATGAGCTGGGTAAAGCATTATGACAGCAAGCTCAGCACAGTTATGTATGTATGGCAGGGCGGAATGGAAAGCGGCAATGCTGTCTGCGACCTGCTTTGCGGTCAAATCAATCCAAGCGGCAAGCTGACTGATACAATTGCAAAAAAATACTCAGATTACCCTTCATCAGCCAATTTCGGCAACAAGGATTTTATAAACTACGAAGAAGATATTTTTGTTGGCTACCGATATTTTGAAACATTTGATAAAGATGCGGTACTCTATCCATTCGGATACGGCTTAAGTTACACCGATTTTGACATTGAACACATCAGCACTGTTGCAACAGACAACGGCTTTATGCTCACGGCAAAAGTGACTAATACGGGTACCGCCTGCGGAAAGGAAACCGTTCAGATATATTTGGAAAAGCCGTGCGGAAAACTCGGCAATCCTAAAATGGTGCTTGCAGGCTTTGCAAAAACCAAGGAGCTTTCACCAAATGAAAGCGAGAAAATCAAAATCGCTGTCAATATGTATCAGTTATCATCATATGACGACTGCGGCTCAACAAATAATGCAAGTGCTTATGTAATCGAACAGGGAGAATACAAGCTTTATATAGGCAAAAATGTTCGTGAAAATAAGCATATATTCACATATTATCAAAAAGAAACAGTGGTTTATGAACAGCTTAAGCAGGCTGCTGCCCCTCAGGAGGACTTTGAAGTATTTCACGCTGAGGAAATCGGCGGTGAAATAATCAATCGAAAAAAGAAAGCTGCAAAGCAAAAATATGACCTTGCAACAAGAATAATAAACAACAAGCCTGAAAACATCCGGCAAACCGGTGATCGGGGATACAAGCTTAAAGATGTTAAAGACGGAAAAGTAACGATGGAGCAGTTCACTGCTCAACTCACTATAGGTGAGCTTGAGGCAATTTCACGCGGTGATTATGAGATGAACAGCCCCCTGGGTGCGGACGGCAATGCAGGTGTTTTTGGCGGTGTTCTTCAATCACTAAGGGATAAAGGAGTTCCCGCAATAACAACAACTGACGGACCTTCGGGTATCCGCCTCAGTGCAAGCTGTTCGCTTCTTCCAATCGGAACACTGCTTGCCTGCACATTTAATACTGAACTTGTTGAAAAACTTTATTCATCAATTGCATCTGAGATGAAAGACAGGGGCTCTGATGTTTTGCTTGCTCCGGGTATGAATATTCACCGCAATCCGCTTTGCGGCAGAAACTTTGAATATTACAGCGAAGACCCTTATCTCACAGGCAAAATAGGTGCTGCTGCAGTACTGGGTATTCAAAGCGAGGGTGCATCTGCCTGCCCTAAGCATTTTGCCTGCAACAATCAGGAATTCAGGCGAAACACTTGTGATTCAAGACTTTCGGAGCGTGCTCTGAGAGAAATTTATCTTAAAGGTTTTGAAATATGCATTAAAGAGTCTAAGCCGAAAAACATAATGACTTCATATAACAAAATTAACGGCGTCTGGGGTCACTACAACTATGATTTATGCACAACTATTCTTAGGGGTGAATGGAACTATGAGGGCAATGTTATGACTGATTGGTGGATGAGAAAATCAAAAAGTCCTGAATTTCCTAACCTGCGTGATCAGGCATACAGAGTCCGTGCCCAGGTTGATTTGCTTATGCCCGGAGGTGAAAGAGTGACAAATCACAAGCCTGACGGCACACTGCTCAAGACATACGGTCTGCCCGATGGAATAACACTTGGTGAAATGCAGCGATGTGCAATGAATATATTAAATGCAGTAATTAATATAAAATTATAACAAAAAGGAGTTGTTTGATTCTCTCAAGCAACTCCTTAATTATTAGCATTATTTTTTATATTCCAAAATTACAAATTCAACAGTCAAGTCCATTTCATCGACCTTATCAAGCTTTGCTTTATCCATGTCACTTGTATGATAAAAATAAGGTGTCATTGAAAACAGTTCTTTCAGATCCGCTTGATTTATGCTCACCTTTTCACTGACTTTAGTGCGGGATACAAGCTTTAAATACCGGCTTTCAGGCGCCTTCTCATCATTTTTATACGGCTCATCATAAATCACCTGTTTCATTTCAAACAAATGATTTTCACCCGGAATAACAGAGTAAAGCGTTCCGTCATTTTTGAGCACTCTGGCGAACTCACTGTCATTAAACGGAGCAAAAAGATGAATTGCAGTGTCAATACTGTTACTTTCAACAGGGATATCGACAAGATTTGCAACAAAGTAATTATGCTTCCTATTACGCTTTGCAGCAAGTCTTACCATTTCTTTGCTTATATCAAAGCCATAGAGCGTTCCTATGTAATCATCATAATATCCCTCTCCGCAGCAGATATCAAGTACGGTACCTCTCATACGACCGGCAATTGCTTTTTTTAAGCAGATATAATAATCCTTTGATAAAAACTGATTTCTTGCTCTGGCGCTATCCTTGCTGTCACCCCTTTTATCACCGTTTTTTGATCCAAGCAGCAGATTGACATAGCCCTCTTTTGCATAATCAAAAGAATGATTATCAGAACATTTTAAAGCATTTGCACTTTTATTCAATTTTCCCTTACAAACAGGACAAATTAACATTTAGTCTTCACTCCAAGGCAAATCAACAATCACAGGCTCATGGTGAACCGCAGGCAGAAACTTTTCTAAAATATCGGCAGTATAGAACTTAAGGCTTGATGTACTCACACAAGGGTGACAACCAAGAGTTTTGCTCTCAATAACATTTCTGTCAATAACAAGCTGAACCTTATTATTCTTATCATTCATCAAACCCATTATAGATACTGCTCCGGGCTTTATATCAAGATATTCAAGCATAAATTCAGGAGATGCAAAAGACAGTCTGGCACACCCCAGCTGCTTAGTAATATCTTTCGTTTTAAAAGGCTTGTCGCCCGGCATCATTAAAAGATAAAAATCTGTCTTTTGCCTGTTGCATAAAAATAAATTCTTGCATATTATTGTGCCCAGAATACTGTCAATTTCATTGCAGGCCTCCATATTATTGGCTTCCTCATGGTCAGTGCGCTGATAACTTATGCCCAAGCTGTCAAGCAAATCATAAACCCTTATTTCTCTTTCAAGTCTGCCTGAACAATCCTCAGGTCTTCCGCTAACAAGTTCCATTCTTACACTCCTTATCTGACAAATATTATATAGCATTTTCCTGCATATTTCAACAAAATAAAAAGCACAACGGCTATGCGCTGTGCTTTGCAATGCAAAAATTATTGCTCAACAGGATAAACAGAAACCTTTTTTCTGTCCTTACCCATTCTCTCGAACTTAACTGTTCCGTCGATAAGAGCAAAGAGAGTATCATCAGAACCGATACCTACATTGTTACCGGGATGAATGTGGGTTCCTCTTTGGCGGTAAAGGATGTTGCCTGCAAGAACAAACTGACCGTCAGCTCTTTTTGCGCCGAGACGCTTTGATTCTGAATCACGGCCGTTCTTTGTAGAACCCATACCTTTCTTATGAGCGAAAAGCTGTAAATCTAACTTAAGCATTATTACACCTCCGATATAATCACTTTGATATTGTCAGGATAATTTTTTTGAAGTTCCGTCAAGTGGAGCATCATTCCGTTTAAAATATCCTGAGCCTTGATTGGTGACTCATTAATTTCAAGCCTCATATATCCGTCTGTAGCTGCGGCATCAGCATTTAAGCCGATAACATCAGTAACAGTATTGGCAGTCATAAAGCAGGCACTTGAAACAAATGCACAAACTATATCCTGACCATTTTCAGCAGTCATTGAATGACCCTTGCACTCAAAGCCTGTAATTAAGCCGTCACACTTAGTAAATGTTATTTTAATCATTAAGCGTTAATCTTGGTAATCTCAACCTTTGTATATGGCTGACGGTGACCCATCTTACGCTTTTCGTTCTTCTTTGGCTTGTAGGTAAATACAGTAATCTTCTTACCCTTGCCGTTCTTAAGAACCTTTGCAGAAACAGTGGCACTTTCAGCATCCTTGCCTGCCTTAAAGCCTGCATCGGTGCTTACTGCAAGAACATTGTCAAATGTAATTTCAGCATCAGCGTCTGCACCAAGCTTTTCAACATAAAGAACATCGCCCTCAGCAACCTTATACTGCTTTCCGCCTGTTACGATAACTGCGTACATTAGTATTTTCTCCTTATTCAAGTCTCGCTACGATAGGCGCATACATAATTCTGTATAACTTATATGCCCATAATATGCGGCTTAATGATTATATCACAAATACAAAAAATGTCAAGCATTAAATAAAAAATAGGGTGACCAATGATCACCCTGAGATTTTACAGATAATTTAACGGATTAACTCTTGTGCCGTTTACACGGACCTCAAAGTGACAGTGCGGACCTCTTGAATTCCCTGTTGAACCCGATCTTGCAATAACCTGACCCTTGCTTACATGGTCACCAACACCGACAAGCAGCTTTGAGTTGTGAGCATAAAGTGTTGAAAGTCCGTTGCCGTGGTCAATAATCAAATAGTGACCATAGCTATAATTAAGATTCTTTGCAACAATAACAGTGCCTGATGCGGCAGCACAAACCGATGTTCCTGTCGGGCACGGGAAATCGACTCCGCCATGATAACGTCCGCTTGAATAGTTAGGATATCCGGCTGATATAGTGCGGTATGATGTTGGATAACCAAGCGTGCCGCTATGAGCACCGCTGCCTGTAGAACCGCTGATTGAGCCTGTTCCCCTTGAGGCAGACGCATATGCTGCCCTTATTTCAGCATCTACCTTAGCAAGCTCAGCCTCATTATCATCAATAGCCTCCTGATACTCTGCACTCTGGCTTGAAAGTTTTTTGATAAGAGCATTGCACTCTGCAACCTCACCGGCAAGTTCTTTCTTTGATTTCTCAATTGTAGAAATATTGTCGGTCAATTCCTTTTTATCACTTTCAAGCTTATTCTTATTATCACTAAGTTCTGTGCGCTTTTTCTCAAGATCTGCCTTTTCTTTCTCAATCTCCTCCATCTGACTCATAAGTGAATCAAGAATATCACTGTCCTGCTCAGAAACAGATTTAATCATTTGTGAACGGGTGAGAATTGAACTGATATCAGAGCTTGTTAAAAGCACCTCTAAATTGCTTGCATTGCCTGAAATATACATTGCACGCAAGCGCTGGCAATACTCATCAAAGGTTTTATCAAACTGAATCTGCTTTTCATCAATAGCAGCCTGAGTTTTTTCAATTTCATCTTCAGTTTTATTTATACCGTCCTGAATAGTATCAATTTCGCTTTGAAGCTTATCGGCATCATCCTGAAGAACATCAATTTGATCCTGCTTAAGCTGAATCTTTTTATCAAGTGCGGCAATATATTCCTGAGTCTCTTTCTTTTCTGCGGATAACTTATCGAGCTGTTTCTCGGCTGCATTAATCTGGCTTTGAATCTTTGATTTTTTATCCTTAAGTGAACTTGTGCTTGCCGCATATACGGAAGATGCACCGAACATTGCGCTGAAAACAAAGCACAAACTTAATACGAAAGATAAAAATTTTAACAAGCTTTTAGATTTCACTTATCTCACTGCCTTCCTTATTAAGATATTTTCTCATCGTGATAAGAGAGCCGCCGACACCGCTTACAATACCGATTAACAGGAATGCGCCGAGCATATACCAAGCATAATCTATAAATTCAAGCGGAACAAGTCCGATAGATGCAAATAAATCACTGAACTCACTTATTGCAAGCTGATATACTCCCCAGACAACGCCAAGTGATACCGCACCGCTGATAACACCGAGTATAATACCCTCAACAACAAACGGCAGCCTTACAAATGAATTGGTTGCACCAACTGATTTCATAATACTGATTTCAAGGCGGCGTGAATATACTGTGAGCTTGATTGTATTTGAAATAATGAAAAGTGAAATTGCAAAAAGAACTGCAATAATAATAATTGCAATGATTGTTATGCCGTGACTGATTGTGTCAAGCTTTTTAGCAAGGTCAGTATTTTCTCTGACAGTTTCAATGTGGCTGAGTGTCTTGATTTCACTGACAGTTTTACTGAACTGTGTTAAGTCCTTAACCGTTACTTTATAAGCATCAGGCAATGGTATATCCGTACTGATTTCAGTAAAGAATTCCGCCTGAGCCTCCTCCATTGTGTCAAGCTGCTCTGCCCAGGCATCCTCCTTGGCAACAAACTCAACATTTTGAATATTGCTCATATTGTTAAGAGCCTGACCCATTGCATCAATATCTGCATCCGTGGTTTCATCTTTAATATAAACCATAATAACATTTTCATCCTCAATTCTGTCTACAAGCGAATTGATATTAAGGAAAATCATTGATGCTGAGCCAATAAGTACAAGGCAGCTGAGCAGTACGCAAATAGATGCAACAGACATCATTCTGTTTGTCCATGTATTTCTGAAGCCTTCTTTAATAAGATATCTTAAGCTTGATCCTGTCATTACTGCTCACCTCCTTCTTGATTATAAGTATCCTGAGGTGCTGTATTTTTATCAGAAGCCTGCTCGGCAGTGCTTACAATATCCTCAAGGTTATCAAATACTTCTGTAACACTCTCCTGCTTAACGCCCTCTTCAAAATAGAACATATCCGTAACCTCTTCATGCTTTTCAGTTTTAAACTGTGCAAAGGTAGGGTCAGGAGTGTCCGATACTACTTGTCCGTTTTGAATAACAATAACTCTTCTCTGGAAGGAACGAACAAGATCATGCTCGTGAGTAACCATAACAACCGTTGTGCCGCTGTTGTTAATCTTTGTAAGAAGGTCAACAATTTCATGGCTCATTTCAGGGTCAACATTTCCTGTAGGCTCATCGGCAATGATAAGATCGGGATTGTTGACAAGTGCCCTTGCAAGTGAAACACGCTGCTGCTCACCGCCGGATAATTCATTTGGCATTGAACGTGCTTTTTTTGAAAGACCTACAAGCTGAAGAATATAAGGAACTCTCTTTCTGATATCTTTCTCCTTAGCACCGATAACACGCATTGCAAATGCAACATTATCGTATACACTCATTTTGGGGATAATCCTGAAGTCCTGAAAAACGATGCCCATCGTTCTTCTGTAATAAGGAACCTTGCGTTTTTTCAATGTTGATGACGAATAGCCGTTAACGATAATTTCGCCTTCAGTCGGCTTTTCCTCATGCATAATCAGCTTTAAAAAAGTACTTTTGCCTGCACCTGACGAACCTACAACGAAAACAAATTCTCCGTCCTCAATTTTAATATTGATATTGTCAAGTGCTTTAGTGCCGTTGCTGTCATATATTTTGGTAACATCCTTAAATTCAATCACGGCTTTTACTCCTAACATAAAGATTTTATATTCATAATTTTTCGCATAATGAATAAAGGGGATACAATCCCATACTTATTTCTTATAATATATCAAAATAAGATAATATTCAAGTCTTTTGTGTTATTTTTCTGTAAATATTGTAACATTTCTGTAAACGCAAAGGCAAAACAAGAGCACAAATTGAGTCGTACAATTGTATATTGACAATAAATTTTGATGATGATATACTGATATCGGAACGAAAAACAAATAGTTTATCACATTAATGTAGTATGTCTTTTTATCATTTGATAAAAACGTATACTCTTTATTCACATGCTTGCATTAAGGTGTATAGTATTTGATTTTCGTTCCAACTGTAGTATGCGTTTTTGGCGCAGCTTTGCTGCGCTTTTTTATTTTTAGGGGTGTGTGACTTATATTAACAAAAGATAAAAAGAGGACGACCGACGGTCGTTCTCTTTTTATTCAAAATTATTTATTAGCCTGTTTAATTCTGTATGTTACAGATGAACTGTGATGCCTGCCAATTGCAAGGTAAACTGCAACAGAAAGCACATTTGCAATTGCAATAACAGCAAACATTTTATTATATCCGATTAAGTCAATAAGAACGCCGGCAATTCCCCCTCCGAGACCGATACCGATATCATAAGCACATAGGAAAGTAGAATTTGCAGCACCTCTCTCTTCAGGTGATGCAATGCTTACCGCCATAGCAAGAAGTGCAGGCTCAACACCCCCGAAGCCGAAGCCTGAAAGAAATGCAGAAATAACAAATGTTACATTATTAGGAAATAATGCGAGAAGTAAAAGTGCAGCAAGCATTGATGCATTACAAGCATAAACAAATATAGCCTCACCCTTTTTATCCGCAACCTTACCGACGGTTATTCGGGTAAGAAGAAGTGCAACTGCCATAAGAGTGAAATAAAGTCCGCCATTCAGCGTGATGCTATCACTTGCATCAGCAAACTTAAGTGTAAAGTTTTCAAGAGCACCGTAGGTTAAAAGAAAAACCAGAACCGTGGCAGAGGCAGGAAGTGCGTTTTTGTCAATAAGTCCCTTAATTGATAAAGGCTTTTTCTGAGCCTCAATTTTCGGAGTTTTAAGAAAGGCAAAAAGTATAATTGAAAATACCATTATGCCAATTGCAGCACAGAATAAAAGTGTAAAGCTTTTACTGCCGTCAGCCTTGGTCTGAATAAGAGCCTCACCGATTGCGGGAGCACACGCAGTTGCAAGAGCATTTGACATACCAAACATACCCATACCTTCGGAAAATCTTTTTCTCGGCACAATGTCAGTTGCGATTGTTGAGGTTGATGTATTTGACATAGCAAAAACAATGCCATGAGCCATTCTGCAGATAATTGCGAGTACAATTGATGTTAAAAGCGCACCTGCAACAATATAGCCCATAGGAATTAATGCAAGACCGCAAATACCAATAACAAGAATTATTTTTCTCTTACCGCGGTCAAGCATCCAGCCCACAAACGGGCGGCTGATTACCGCAAGAAGTGCAAACACTGTTGCACATGCACCGGAAATACTGTCAGTGCCGCCAAGTACACTTGTAATATAAATAGGAAAAGTTGAAAGAATCATCATATGATTCAGAAACACAAGAAAATTAATTACTATAATAATTATAAAATTTTTGTTCCAAAGTTTTACCTGATTTTTGTTTTTACTCATTAAAAATCCTCCTTAAAATTAT
>JBKWUD010000043.1:0-16853 GCA_046989265.1 Eubacterium sp. | reverse complement strand
TTCTTACAAAGCTTGACGGTACAGCCAGAGGCGGTGTAGTTCTTGCAATTAATAACGAGCTTGATGTTCCTGTTAAATTTGTAGGTGTAGGCGAGCAGATTGATGATTTGCAGCCGTTTGATGCAGACGCCTTTGCATCAGCATTGTTTGATATTAAGCCTACTCACGATGATGAGGCTGAAATCAGCGAATTTATTTCATCAGTTGATCATAATGAGGGAGAATAATGGATTTTATTTTAGCAACTAATAATATGAAAAAACTTGCAGAAATGCAGCGCATACTTTCGCCTCTCGGTATCAATGTTGTCACTGCAAAAATGCTGGGAATAGAATTGCCGGAGGTTGAGGAAGACGGAGATACTTTTGAGGAGAATGCAAGAATCAAAGCTTCATCAGCCTGCAAAATAACAAATATGCCGTCTATTGCAGACGACAGCGGACTCTGTGTGGATTATCTTGACGGTGCGCCCGGTATATTTTCTGCTCGTTTCAGCGGCGGTCATGGTGACGATGAGGCTAATAATGATTTGCTGCTCGAAAAGCTTGACGGTGTTCCTATGGAACAGAGAACAGCTTATTATGTATGTGCGATTTGCTGCATATTTCCTGACGGCAGAGAAATCACGGTCAGAGGAGAATGTCACGGCCATATAGGATTTGAGCGTGACGGTCACGAGGGCTTTGGTTATGACCCTCTGTTTTTAGTGAACTCAAAAGCATTCGGCAGATATACCGCTGAGGAAAAGGATAAAATTTCTCATAGGGGAAATGCTCTCAGAGAATTAACTAAAGAACTGGAAAAAATATTATAAATAATTATAGGAGATACTAATGACATCAAAGGAAAGAGCAGCGCTTCGTGCTAAAGCAAATCCTCTTGAACCGATTATTCAAATCGGCAAGGAGGGTATTACAGACAATCTTATAACACAAATTGATGATACTTTGGATGTTCGTGAGCTTATTAAGATTCGTGTTCATCTTGAAACCGCACCTGATGCACCTCGTCAGTTTGCAAATGAGCTCGGAGAAACGCTGGGTGCAGATGTAATTCAGGTTATCGGCGGAGTTATTGTGCTTTACCGCAAGGCTGACCCTGATAAGATTGCTGAGAAAAAGAAAAAACGAGGCTCAGGCGCCGCAAAGGCTGTAGCAAAGAAAAAGATTAAAATAAAAGGAATGCGTCAGCGTCAGAGAGAAAAAGAAGAAAAAAATCCATATGCAAAGTATGAACGCCCAAGATATAAAAACGACAGAGATAAAAAGCAGGGACACTCATAATGGCAAGAATCGGAATATTCGGAGGTGCCTTTAATCCTGTTCATAATGGGCATTTAAGTCTTGCTGAAAATTATCTGGATGCATTATCACTGAATAAAGTTTTGTTTATACCTACATCAGTTCCTCCCCACAAAACTGCTGAATACCTTGTATCGGGCAAAGACCGAATCAATATGCTTAAATCAGCAATCGCAGGCAATGATAATTTTGAAATGACAGATATTGAATTTAAGCGTGAGGGCAAAAGCTATACATTTGATACTATAACTCAACTAAAGAAAATATATCAGGATGACGAGTTGTTTTTGATTGTCGGTTCAGACCAGTTTTTCAGTTTTAATAATTGGTACAGAGCCGATGATATTCTAAGTATGGTAACTGTTGTTACAGCTGCAAGAGAGGACAATGAGTATAAAGCTTTGCTTGATTATAAGATGAATAATAAGAATATGAAAAATACAATCGTTTCAAACTTCGGAGTGGTTGAGGTTTCATCGTCTGAGATCAGGGAAAAGATTAAGAAGGGTGCAGATATAAGTGATTTAGTACCAATTTCTGTTGCTTATTATATAAAGGAAAATAAGTTATATGTATAATACTGATGAATATATAGACTTAATTAAATCAAGGCTCAGTGAATATCGTTTTCACCATTCAATGTGTGTTGCCGAAAAGGCAAGAGAGCTCGCACTGAAATACGGAGCAGACGCCGAAAAAGCTTATGCAGCCGGAATTCTGCACGATATTATGAAAGAGGAAGATTACGATACTCAAAGAGATGAGATAGAACGTGACGGCACTGTTTTAACAGATTTGGAGATTAATAACAAAAAAGTATATCACCAGATGAGCGGTGCAGCTTATGCTAAAAATCAGCTTGGCATAACAGATAGTGATATTATAAACGGTATTCGCTATCATACTACAGGTCATTCGGATATGACGCTGTTTGAAATGATAATTTATCTTGCTGATTTTACATCGGCAGACAGAAATTATCCTGATGTTGATAAAATGAGAGCTGAAACAGATAAAGGCTTGCTTTACGGTATGCTGTATTCGCTCAGGTATACTATTACAGATATAGTTTCAAATAACAGACAGCTTCATCCTGATACACTCCATTGCTATAATTGGGTTGTAGGCGAATTAAATAAGATAGGTGATTAAATGGAAAATTATATGCAAATAGTTGAAACCGCTGTTAAGGCAATTGACAGCAAGCGCGGTGAGGATATAGAGGTTATAAAGGTATCCGATATTACAGTTTTAACAGATTATTTTGTTATTGCAACGGCTAATTCAAATACACAATTAAGAGCTATTGCCGATGAGGTTGAATACAAGCTTTCTGAGCAGGGGATTGAGCCCCATCATATTGAGGGCGAAAGATCCGATTGGGTTTGTCTTGACTATGTCGGCGCAGTAGTTCACATTCTTTATAAGGACAAGCGCGATTTCTATCAGATTGAGCGTCTTTGGGAAGACGGCGAAAAGGTAGATATTGACAATCTTATTATAAAAGAATAAAATATATCTTTGTAAATTAGTTCTATTCGGAGGACAAACAGATGGAATATAATTTTAAACAAATTGAATCAAAGTGGCAGAATGTTTGGTATAATCAGAATATTTTTGCCGCTAAGGATGACTATAGTCTTCCTAAATTTTACTGCCTTGTTGAATTCCCATATCCGTCAGGTCAGGGTCTTCATGTTGGGCACCCTCGTTCTTATACTGCACTTGATATAGTTGCCCGTAAGAAGAGATTGGAGGGCTATAATGTTCTTTATCCTATGGGTTGGGATGCATTTGGTCTTCCTACAGAAAATTTTGCAATTAAAAATCATATTCACCCTGCAGAGGTAACTAAAAATAATGTTGCTCATTTTAAAAATCAGCTTCAGTCACTGGGATTTTCATTTGACTGGACAAGAGAGATAAACACAACTGACCCGTCATATTACAAGTGGACTCAGTGGATTTTTCTTCAGCTCTTTAAAAAGGGTCTTGCTTATAAGAAAGAAATGGCTGTTAACTGGTGCACCTCCTGCAAATGCGTTCTTGCCAATGAGGAGGTTGTCAACGGTGTTTGCGAGCGCTGCGGCTCAGAAGTAATCCGTAAAAATCAATCACAATGGATGCTTAAAATTACTGAGTATGCAGACCGCCTTGTAAAAGATCTTGATGATGTCGATTTTATTGACAGGGTAAAGGTTCAGCAAAGAAACTGGATAGGCCGTTCTACCGGTGCAGAGGTCGATTTCGGTACAACTCTCGGTGATACTCTTACTGTTTATACTACAAGACCGGACACACTTTTCGGTGCAACATATATGGTAATTTCACCTGAGCATCCTCTTATTGAAAAGTGGGCAGATAATATTTCAAATATGGATGAGGTACGCAAATATCAGGACGAGGCTGCTCATAAATCTGATTTTGAGCGTACCGAGCTTAACAAAGAAAAAACAGGTGTTAAGCTTGAAGGCGTTATGGGTATTAATCCTGTTAACGATACTGAAATTCCTATCTTCATTTCAGACTATGTACTTACATCATACGGCACAGGTGCAATTATGGCAGTTCCTGCTCATGATACCCGTGACTGGGAGTTTGCTAAAAAATTTGATTTACCTATTATTGAGGTTGTAGCAGGCTCGGCAGTAGGTGTTGAAAATGAAGCATTTACCGATTGTGCAGCCGGTATTATGACGAATTCTTCCTTCCTTACAGGTATGACTGTTGAAGAGGCTAAAAAGGCTATAACAGAATGGCTGACCGAGAAAGGCAAGGGCCACCAAAAGGTAAATTTTAAGCTCCGTGACTGGGTATTCTCCCGTCAGAGATACTGGGGCGAGCCTATACCTATCGTTAAGTGCGATAAATGCGGATATGTTCCGCTTGATGAAAGCGAGCTCCCGCTTACTCTTCCTAATGTTGATTCATATGAACCAACTGATACAGGCGAATCTCCGCTTGCAAAGATGACAGATTGGGTAAATACAACCTGCCCTTGCTGCGGCGGGCCTGCTAAGCGTGAAACGGATACTATGCCTCAATGGGCCGGCTCTTCATGGTATTTCTTAAGATATATGGATCCTCATAATGATAAGGAGCTTGTATCAAAAGAGGCAGTTAACTATTGGGCACCTGTAGACTGGTATAACGGCGGTATGGAGCATACAACTCTTCACTTGCTTTATTCACGCTTTTGGCATAAATTCCTTTATGATATAGGTGTAGTTCCAAATCCTGAGCCATATCAGAAGAGAACCTCTCACGGTATGATTCTTGGTGAAAACGGTGAAAAGATGTCTAAGTCAAGGGGCAATGTTGTTAACCCTGATGAAATTGTGGACACTTATGGTGCTGATACAATGCGTCTTTATGAAATGTTTATCGGTGACTTTGAAAAGGCTGCTCCTTGGAATTCAGATTCTATTAAAGGCTGTAAGAGATTTATTGAAAAGTATTGGAATCTTCAGGAAAAGGTTACTGACGGCGAAGAGTATTCAAGTGAGCTTGAAGCACTTATGCATAAGACAATTAAAAAGGTAACAGCTGATATTGATAATCTTAAGGCGAACACAGCTATCGCAGCAATGATGTCTCTTGTTAATGAAATGGCTCAGAAGGGCTGCAATAAGGCAGAACTCAAGACACTTACAATTCTTCTTAACCCATTTGCTCCTCATGTTACAGAGGAAATGTGGGAGATTATGAACTTTGGCGGAATGGTAAATGAGGCGAAGTGGCCGGCTTATGATGAAGAAAAGACTAAGGAAAACAGTGTTGAGATTGTTCTTCAGGTAATGGGCAAGGTTCGTTCAAGAATGACAATTGCAGTTGATATGCCGAAGGATGAGGTTATTGCCGCTGCAAAGGCTGATGCAAAGATATCCGAACTTATCAATGGTAAGACAATAAAGAAGGAAATTTATGTTCCGGGTAAGCTTGTTAACATTGTTGCAGTTTAATAATTTTTGTTAAAATAAAGCGACTTTAATGTGTATTCATTAAAGTCGCTTTTCTATTTCTATTATAATGTCACTCATTTTTATATCTAATGCACATGAAAGGCGGTACAGGGTTTCTAAAGTAGGTTTACGTTCGCCACGCTCTATAGCTGATAAATGAGTTCGTCCTATATCAGCAAGTCCGCTCATAACCTCCTGTGATATACCTTTTTCTTTTCGCTTTTCTGAGATTACTTCGCCCACTATCTTTGCATCCAGAGTTGGGATAAACATTGTGCATCACCTCTTTATGCTTATAGTGTATGCGAAAACAGAAACAATATTGAATACATATGTTGACAAAATGAACACTTATGTGTTAATATTAGATAAAATATTTTAAGGAGGTTTGTTATTATGGTAAACGAAATTAATAACAATAGCACAGAAGTTCAGCAGGCTGTTGATGCAGCAATGCTGGCACAAAAGAAAAAGAAGAAGAAAAAACTGATTATTATATCGGTGATTGCAATTGCTGTAATAGCGGTTGCTGCACTATCAGCAGGATCCGGCGACAGTGAAAACAAGGTGGAAAATATAAATGATTCATCAATATCACAATCAGCCGATGAAAATAATAAGAGCGATAAAACAACTGCACAAGACACACAAAAAATCAAACCCGGAACTGCCGTTACTACTAACAATCTGAAAATTTCATATTTATCCTGTGATACAAATTGGAAAAAATATGAAAACTATGCTGCACCTGACAGTGGAAACAAGATTATAAGAGCAGAATTTACATTTGAAAATATTTCTTCATCAGACCAGTCGTTGTCCGGTGTTACCTGCTATGCTGATAATAAGAAATGTGAGTCATATTATATGGCTGATGATTATGTAAGCCCTGTTCTTGAAACAATTTCTGCCGGACGCTCAATCACCGGAATTGTATACTTTGAAGTGCCTGAAAACTCGAAAGATATCGAGCTTGAATTTGAAAGTGATTTTTGGAGCAGTGAAAAACTGATATTTGCAGTAGAATAATACAAATGAAAATAAAATAAAAAAGCCCTATCCTGTTTGGGATAGGGTTGATTTTATTTAGTCAGCAGGTTAGCATTATTTATTAATCTGTCAACTGTATACTCACCGCATTTCTTGATTATTGCCTTAATACCTTTTTCATATTCAGGTGGGCGTGAGTCAAGATTGTGGCAGTCGGATCCAATAAAGTGAATATGTCCTGAATCAAGCAGCTTGAAAAGCTTTTTTCTGATGCTTCTGGGTGCCTCAGAAAAGGAATTGATATTGACCTGAGTAAGACAGCCCATATCAATATATTCATCAAGGATATATTGATCCTCCATTAATGCTCTGTAACGCTCTATATGAGCGAGTACTGGCTTAATACCGTAATCGCAGTATAAATTCATAAGCCGGTTATAATCATTTTCATCAAATGAGGATGAAAACGGATGTTCAATAAGAGCATATGATGAATTTCCTATACACAGTTCGTTAAGATTATCATAGTTGAAAAGGTATTTGCTTATATATACTTCTGCTGCCGGTATAAGTGTCGGACTTCCGGGAGGAAGGGCATTCAAAAGTGCATTAAAAGCATTGTCCCTTCGCCTTAAAAAATCATCAAGAGAGATTTCATCTGAATAATAATGCGGCGTTAAAACTATTTTTTTTGCCCCTTGATTTTGAAGCTTTTCTATCATTTTTAGGCTTGTTTCAATATTTTTTGAACCGTCATCAACCGCAGGTATAATGTGGCTGTGCAATTCTACTAAATTATCAATATACATAATGATACCGCTTTAATGTTAATTGTTTCTCGGATCCTGATAGTATGCATCTCTTTGAGCTCTGCTGAGATTTGTTATTGCAGGATTATTTATATTTTGGGAATATCCGCTATAGCCGTAGCCGTAACCATAACGATTGTATTTGCCGCTGTATCCGTAATTGTATTTGCCGTAGTTGTATTTACCGTTTGTGCCGCTGCCTACGAAGTTTACAACAAACCCTAAAATTTTTGCGTCAATAAATTCAAGAGAGGCGATTGCTCTTTGAATATCGGGATGTGTTGTTTGATTGGAACGAACTATAAGTACAACTCCGTCTGACTCTCTGATAACGGGCAGAGCGTCTGATACAACATTGATAGGCGGTGTATCAATAATGATATAGTCAAAGTCCCGGCTGATTTCTTCAAGAAAATTTGCCATAAGCTCTGAGCCTAAAAGCTCAGCCGGATTTGGCGGAATGGAGCCTGAACACAATACAGAAAGAGTAGGAAATTCTGTGGGATGTATTACATCAAACAAATCTACTCGGTCTCTGCGAGAGGTTGAAACTGTTGAACCGAGATAATTAGTAAGACCAGGAGCATTAGGTACTGAAAAATAATGGTGGATTTTCGGTTTGCGAAGATCGCCGTCAATCAAAAGCACTCTTTGTTCTGCCTGTGCAAAGGTAATGGCAAGATTGATAGTTGTTGTGGTTTTACCTTCGTTTGGTGATGAGGAGGAAACTACGATTGTTTTACATCCCTTTTTCATAACAGAAAACATAATGTTTGCTCTGATGCTCTTGTATGCTTCCTCAACTCTAAACTTTAGAGATGGGTCAATGCTTAAATTATGAATAAGCTGTCTTGTATTGTTTGCAGACTCACTTGCTGCCTTTTTTTTGCTTTTAGCCATATTGCATTAACTCCTTCTTTTTGTTGATCCTTTTTGACTGTTCTTGACCTCAAAATTCGGAATTGAGCCTAGAACAGGAATATTATATTTTTCAATAAGCTCTTCGCCTGTTTTAACTCTGATATCAAGAAGATTACGCAGAATTACATATATGGCTGCTAATAATAAGCCTGCAGCTGCACCTATGGCAATTTTTTTAGGATATCCAAGACTTCCTGCAGATGCTGCCTTGATTGCCTTGTCCTGAACAGATGCAAGAACAAGACCGTTATTTGTTTCTTTCATCATTTCAGGCACAGAGGCTTCAAGCTGATGGGCAATTTCATATGATAAATCTGCACTTGTTGTTGTTACCGAAATTTTAAACATAGCGGTATCACTTATTAATTCAATAGAAATTGAACCGCGAATCGTAGAAGGTGTATAGTTTGCATTGATTCTTTTGTTAAGATCCTCAGCAACTTTTGTATGAAATTCGTTAGTATTCATAATTTCAATATAAGTATTAAGCATCTTCATAGCGTAGTTCATTTTACTTGTATTGCTTGTTCTTACTGCTTCTGCATTGGATGAGGAAGTGTTTGTTGAATCATCAAGCTCCTGCTGAGAATCAACAGCATATGCGAGAAATTCAACTGTTGATGTGTAAGTAAGCGTTGTAAAATTTGCCGTGTAAATATATCCGAGTAAGCCTCCGATTAACAATGCAATTATAAGCAGTTTCCACCTTCTAATAAGTGCAAAAAGCATTTTTTGCAGATTAGCATCAATGTTCATTTGTTTTATACCTCTTTATATTGAGAATAATCTTATTATAAATTATATATTACTTTATTAATACTTTTTTGTCAATAAAATTACTGTTTTCCGGACTGTTTTATATTGACAAATCAGATATTTTGAAGGATAATATATTAAATAATTCTAACAAACTTGGAGAACTTATAGCATGTCAATTAAATTTAATATGCCGTTATGGGGTCCTTATTCTAAAAAGTATATGGGATTATCAAGGATTGCAGACTCTTTAAAGAAAGAGGGAGCACGATTTGATTTTGCGGTTCACCCGACTCTTTGGAATTCCTCAACACCTGTTCCGAATGTAACAGTTCCGTCTGCTTATCATTTGTGGCAGTGCAGTGCAGATTATAGTTTTTATTCTTACAGATATGAGCTTATGTGGAAGGATATGGTTTATGCTGATGTTTCTTTTTCAAAAATTAAAGATGAAGCATATCTGATGAGATGTGAGTTTAATAATAATACCGAACTAACTCAAAATTGTATTTTAAATGCTTTCGGATCACTGGAATTCCCGAATCCGTCATATGTTGAGCTTGAAACTCCTGAAAAGTGTATAATCATTAATGCTAATGATTATGTTCAGTTTAATTACAATACCAAAAGACCATGGGATGAGCAGAATACCGATGGTATGTTCAAGGGCATGTTTAGGGATGAAGCCTTTTATCTCGGCGAAGGGCTCGGCGACAGGTGTGATAATAAGCATGTTCATTTTTTAGATCTTAAACCTTTCGGTGCTGAAGCCGGTGATACGGTATCATATAATATAAATGTTGATAATTTTGAAAATCCTGTTTTTGCAGTAAGATATAAAACTGTAACAAGCGGTGATGCTTATTTTGAATTAAATGGCAGTGAGATTATTTTTCCGAATTCAGATAAGCTAAATATTATTTATCTTCCGTTTTTTGAAAACCCGATATTTACTAGTCTTGGCGGTGCAGGTATAGAATTTGATTTTATTGCAGTTATCGAAAAGGGTAATAGTATTTCAACAAAAAACAAAATGTATGATTTTATTCCTGATATTCAGACGAAAAGAGCCGGCAGAGGATACAGAACGAATCTCAGGTTTAATTATGATGATTGTAATTTTTCAATTCTTACACATAATGAAAACACAAGACAGCGCAGACTTGAAAGCGGATCGCTTGAAGATGCACTGATTAACCGTCTTTCAAACGGTGATGTTACATATGATGATTTGAAGGAAACATTTTCAAATTCTTTTAAGCGTAAAACAAGTGACGAAGGCTTTTTTCATAATACTTTGATTAAATCAATATTTATTGAACCGCACTCCTCTCACATTGAATATATCGTTGTATCAAAGGGCGAATTTGAGCCGTTGGAAAATGAAAAATATGAGCAGATTTATCTTCACGCCAAGGCAGATGCCGAAAGTGCTGAGTTTAATAAAGACGGTGATAGGTATAAGCTTTCAACAGATATTTTAAACGCAACTCTTCTGACCAATACTGTATATCCGGTGTATCTTCACGGTGAGAATGCAGTTCATCATACACCCGGAAAAAGATGGGACAGCTTTTATACTTGGGACAGCGGCTTTATTGGCTTGGGACTTTTGGAGTTTTCACCGGACCTTTGCCGATATGCGCTTGATATGTATCTCAGCGATAAGAATAATAAGGATTTTGCATTTTTGCTTCATGGGTCGCTTGTTCCTACTCAGTTTGCCGAATATCTGGAGTTGCTGAAAAAAACTGATGATAAGCACTCTATTGATTATTTGTATGATAAGATGAAACGGTATTATGAGTTTTTGCGCGGCAGAATATCCGGTTCAACAACTGCTAAGTTCGGCAACGGTCTTCTGACAACATATGATTACTGGTATTCTTGTTCAGGTATGGACGATTATCCCGCACAGCTTGAAATGATTAAAAATAAAGCTGAAGCTTATTCCTGCCCTTGTATATCTACAGCTCATATTATCCGTGCCGGTAAAATAATGAAAATGGCTGCTGCGTATCTTGGCAGGGATAATGATATAGCAGTTTATGATAATGATATAGAATATTCCACAAAGGCTTTGAACGACCTTGCATGGGACGAAGAATCAGGCTATTTCGGATATACAATGTATGATAAGGATAAAAATAATCCCTATATAATGAAAACCGAAGACGGTGAAAATTGGGATAAGGGCTTTGATGGAGTTTACCCTCTTGTTGCAGATGCAGTGGGCGGAGAACGAAAGCAAAGACTGATTAACCATATTAAGAATCCAAATGAAATGTGGTCATCTGCAGGTATAAGTGCTGTTGATATGAGTGCGTCTTATTATCACGAGGATGGTTACTGGAACGGAAATGTCTGGATGAGTCACCAGTGGTTTATTTGGAAAACCATGCTTGACAACGGCGATGCTGATTTTGCATTTGAAATTGCAAATCGTGCACTTGAAATGTGGAAAACTGAAACGGATTTTTCATATAACACTTATGAGTGTTTCGGTATTTCTACACGCCGAGGCGGATGGTTTCATAATTTCGGCGGGCTTTCTGCTCCTATAAGTATCTGGGCAAATGCCTATTATAAGCCGGGAACAGTTAATACAGGTCTTGATTTGTGGACTGATTATCAGGTTGTAAACGCAGATAGTGCAGAAATATCTTTTAAATATTTCGGAAACAGTGAAAAATATTCTCTCATAATTACTCTTGATGATAAGAATGAATATAAAGCAACTCTGGATGGTAAAGAAGTAGAGTATAATAACCGCAATAAAGGCTCTATGGAATTTACTCTAGACGGAAATATTAAATCAGGTGTTCTTAAAATTACAATAAAAAATATATAAAGCCAATTCAAACGAAAAGGGGTTAAGATGTATGGCTGGTAAAATTTATGGCAGTAATAATGAGCCGCTGAAAATTCAATTAATAGCTGATCCTCATTATTACTCACGGAAAATCGGTACCGAGGGCAAAGCATATGAAAAGGCAGAATCTAAGAGCCAAAAGCTGATCAAAGACAGCGATCTTGCTATTAAGGCGGGATTTGATATGCTGTGCGAGGACACTTCTACGGATATTGTGCTTCTTGCAGGTGACACAACCCGTGATGGTGAAATTGAATCTCATAAAGAGTTTATTGAGATGCTTCGTGATTTAAAAAAACGAGGCAAGCGTGTTTATGTTATTACCGCGACACACGATTACAGATGGAAAGGAATCGCAAAGGGCTATGTTGGTGATGACGAAATAGACGTTCCTGCAGTTGAGAACAGACACGATCTGTGGGATATGTATTATGAGTTTGGACCTAACGAGGCTATTGCAGCATATCCTGACTCTTTGTGCTATGTCGTTCAGCTCGCACCGGGTTATCGTTTGTTTGCACTTAACGATGACACAAATGATAAGCCTGAAGGAGAAAGCGGCTCAGGTTATTCTGACGGCTGTATGAAATGGATTATGGAGCAGCTGGAGGACGCTAAAAAGAACGATCAGTATGTTATTGCGATGACTCATCATCCTATGATTTCGCCATCTCCGTTCTATCAGATTATCGGAGGCGGAAATATGCAGAGAAATCACGAGGTTACCCGTGAGATTTTTGCAGATGCTGGTCTCCATTGTATGCTTACGGGTCACACGCATGTTCACGATATAAGTGTAATTACAACTAAGAAAGGCAATAAGTTTTATGATGTTTCTTGCGGAGCAATGATCGGTTGTCCTCCTACAATGAGAAACATAACCTTTGATCCTAAGAATGCAAAGATTGATGTTGAAACTGTTTTGATTAAGGATGTTCCGGGTCTTGATACCAATGGTAAACCATTTGATGAATATATGAAGGGCTTTTTCTTTGGCATGATCCGTGAGGTTCTTTGGGCAATGGGATATGATATTGACCGTTTAGCCGAAATGTCCGATGCATTTTCTATTCCCGGAGAAAAGATTAAAAAACTCGGTTGGATATTAAAGCCTGTGGGAAAATTCCTTAACAAGCTTACATTTAAAAAGGTCTGGAGACTCTGTAAAAAAGAATCGGGACTTAAGAAAGCAGATATTGCCGATATTGCAGACAATAAGGTTATAGATTTTCTTCTTGAGCTTGTTCAGAATCTTTACTGCGGTGATTCACCATACGGTCCTGAAACAAGAGAATATAAGCTCACTTGCGGACTGCTGAATATTATTGACAGCTTGCTGAACACAATTCATCTCTCAATCGGCAAATTCATAAAGGGTGCAACAAGTGTGAGAGCTCTTGTAGAACCTCTTCTTTGGAATTCCGGCTATTGTGATGCAGAGGCAACGCTGCCGATTTATCCAATTTATGATGATGAAAATCCTGCGCCTTCACGGATGTTTGAGGAGAAAAAATTTGAAGATCCCGTTAAACCGAGCAAAAAGGGTCCGCTCGTTCTCCTTTGCCTGATTTTAATTGTTATTCTTTTACTTGCAATTGTTGTTGGAATAATTGCACTAATAGTGTGGGCAGTTATTGCTATTATTCATGCTATCGGAGGTTCAGTTGCTATCGGATTATTATTTGCATAAATTTTTATTGCAATAATGTGATAAACTTGTTATAATAAATAAGTCGAAAAACGAAATACATAATTAAGGAGTAAAATTATGGCAGACGAAAAGAAAAAAATCAGCCTTGGCGGCATTGATGATGCAGCTGAGGGTAAGGGCTCATTTTTCAAAACACTTTGGCAGCTTGTTAAGTTCCTTGTTGTTTCGGGTCTTGTAACAATTATTCAGCTTGTGCTTGCAAATGTGCTTCCGCTTATTTTTGACGGAGTTACTGCTACATTGCCGGCATTCCTGCAGGGCATATTTGACCCAAATGTTATTTTTGATGCTTCAACAGCAGAGGGCATTGAGCAGGTTGGCAAGTATGTAATCGGCGGTTCTATTGAAAACGGTGTTGTTGTCGGCGGTATTGTTACTTGGGGTTATCTCCTTCCGTTCTTCCTTTCAAATCTTATCGCTAACATTTACGGTTTCTATCAGAACAAAAAGACAACATTTAAGTCAGATGCACCATGGTATAACTTTGCTATTTATATTGTGCTTATGATTGCTCTCATCCTGTTCTCAACATGGTTCCAGGGCTGGCTTGTTGGTATTATTGCAAAGATTGACTGGGCATGGATTCAGCCTCTTGCAAGAACAATTGCAAGTCTTGCAGCAGGATTTGTTCAGATGGTTGTCCTCTTCCCGATGGAGAAATTTGTTCTTCTCAAAGAAAAGAAAAAGGACGGCGAAGAAACAGCAGAAGCTGCAGAATAATTCGATATTTATAAAAAGAGCAGTTCATTTGAACTGCTCTTTTTATAATGTTTGACAATGAATTTGCCATTAAGTATAATATTGTTAGAAATAAAGCAAAAAGAGGTTTTTATATGGCTCTTGAATTTAAAAACGGAAAATTCAGAATATTGATGATCGCTGATACTCAGGAGGGTAAAAATGTCAGTTCTGATACTATGGCACTAATTAATGCTGCTCTTGACCGTACTGACCCGGATTTAGTTATATATAGCGGTGATCAGATTTGGGGTAAACGCAGTTTTAAAGGTGACAAAGCAGTTGTAACACGAGTTTTGAATGAACTTACACAGCCTGTTCAGGATAGAAAAATACCATTTGCAGTTTGCTTTGGCAATCACGACAGGCAGGTAGGACTTTCAAATGCAGAACAGTTTGAGATTTATAAAACATTCAGCGGATTTATCGGTGAAAGTGAGCCGAATATTGATGGTGTTGGAAATCAGTGCCTTGAAATAACCGACAGCGGTGAAATTAAATATTTGCTTTATTTAATTGACAGTCATTCAAATCTTAAGGTTGGTTATGATAATGTTCATAAAAATCAGATTGAATGGTATCGTGCTACCCGTGATAAATATGAAAAAAAGCTCGGTCATCTGGTTCCGAGTGTGGTTATTCAGCATATTCCCGTATGTGAAATATTTGATCTGCTGACTAAGGTTAAGCGCACTAAAAAGGGCGCAGTGCGTGGTTTCAGAACGCACGACGGTGAATATTTTGTGCTTAATAATGACAGGGTTAACGATGACGGCTTTATGAAAGAATCACCTGCTGACCCTCAAGTCAACAGCGGTGAGTTTGCAGCTCTTAGGGAAAAGGGAGAAGTTAAGGGTCTGTATTTCGGCCATGACCATAATAATTCTTTTCATGGTAATATTGACGGAATTGATGTCGGTTATACTCAGGGTGCAGGCTTTGATGTTTACGGACCCGGAAAGGATAGGGGAGTTCGTGTGATTGATTTGAACACGGACGGCACTTTGGAGACCTTTGATTTGCGTTATAAGAATTTAGTAGGCGAGCATCTTGAGCATCCTGTAAAATACGCATTTCTCCAGCTATGCCCGACAAATACCTTTGATGCGATAACAAGAGTTGCCAAGGCATTAGCCTGCCTTGCAGCAATACTGGTAATTATTTTAATATTAATGATGATTTTCTGATTTACAAATAAAAACGCAGGCATCGCCTGCGTTTTTATTATGACTTGTTTTTTGGATAAAGCTGAAAGATTTTTGATCCTGTGTACAGTATTACCGCTGATAACAGTATATAGAGCAGTGCACAGATAATAACAACTGCCTTTTCTCTTGCGGTTTCTCCTGCAAATCCGTAATAGATGCTGATTCCACCCAGAATAATCGGCAATATTGTAAAAACAGTAGGAAATTCAACTGTTATATTCTCTGCACCGTATTCTTTAGCAAGCATGCATATTACTATACCCGTTAGTGCCAGAACTGCTTCAAACAGAATCATATTGAAATAAAGACTTTCATTTGATGTCATGCCGTTAATATAGAATATTGAAATAAAGTCCTTTTTTAAAATCAAAATAAGTACAACGGCTATGCCAACTCCGTAGCTGCATAGATTTGTGAATACGCTTAATATTTTTGCAAATGTTTTCATAATTTTTCACCTATATAATTTTTTACTTCCGTTATAAATCTGTCCATCTCGTTATCAGTGCCGATTGAGATTCTTGTGTAATTATTAATTCTGGGTATGTCAAAATATCGTATAAACACTTTTCTTGATTTTAGATATTCAAACATATCTTTAATATTGAGTTTTTTGTGGGTTGCCATAATAAAGTTTGCCTGAGAGTCAAGAACATCAAATCCCAATTTCCTAAGTTCATTTGTAACTCTGGCTCGTGTTGCAATAATTTTATCAATTGTATTTTTAAAATATTCATTATCCTTAACAGATGCAGTTCCCATTGCAATTGACAGTGAATCAATTGTGTATGAATTGTAGCTGTTTTTTACTGCTTCCAGCACCGAGATTAATGTTTTAGAACCGATTGCAAAGCCTATTCTCATACCGGCAAGCGAACGCGATTTTGAAAAAGTGCCTGTAACAAGCAGATTTTCATATTCACTGATGAGGGGCACAGAAGAAATTCCGCCGAAATCAACATATGCCTCATCAATGATTACAACGCTGTCCTGATTATAGTCAAGAATTTTCTTTATAAAATCAGGTCCCTCACCGAGTGATGTAGGTGCGTTTGGGTTTGGAATAATTACGCCGCCGTTTTGTTCTTTGTAATCTTCCGCATTAATTCTGAAATTATCATCAAGCGGATAATTCTTATAAGGAATATTCAACAGGCTGCACCAAACAGGATAAAAACTGTATGTTATGTCAGGGTATACAATCGGTTTGTCACTGTTAAAGAATGCTTGAAAGGAGAGCGCAATAACATCATCTGATCCGTTGCCCAGAAATATATTTTCAGCTTCGATACCGTAATGCTCGGCAAGCGCTGACTTCAGTTCTGATGCATCAGCAGGAGGGTAGAAACGAAGCGCCTCGGCATTAAAATTTTTCATAGCCTCAATTGCCTTCGGAGACGGAGGGTAAGGGTTTTCATTAGCATTAATTTTTACAATATCTTTTTCTTTGCTCTGCTCACCGGGAACATAGGGCTCAATATCTCTTAAATTTTTCAACCATAATTTATCCATAATTATCACCAAAGGTATTTTAGCATATTAAAGTGCATTTATCAATAGAAAATGAATCCTTACATATTTATAC
>JBKWUD010000042.1:0-17563 GCA_046989265.1 Eubacterium sp. | reverse complement strand
ATTTGTCAAAAATAAATCGTGTATCGTGAGGACCGGAACAAGCCTCAGGGTGAAATTGAACAGAGAATGCCTTGTAATCAGGATAGTCAACACCTTCACAAGTCTTGTCATTTGCATTGATATATGACACAATTCCGCCGTTCTTTTCAACACTTTCACTTACTACTGCATAGCCATGGTTTTGTGAAGAAATATAGGTTCTGCCTGTTTTCAGATTCTTTACAGGCTGGTTAACACCTCTGTGACCGTATTTCAGCTTTGTTGTTTCACCGCCCATAGCAAGTGCAAGCAGCTGATGACCCAGGCAAATTCCGAAAATCGGTACTTTGCCTATGAGCTTTTTGATTTCCTCAACTGCATCAATGTTTTCACTAGGGTCACCGGGACCGTTTGAGAGCATGATTCCGTCAACGCCGAGTTTTAGTATATCCTCAGCCTTTGTATCATACGGCATAACTGCAACATTGCAGCCGCGATTGTTGAGTTCTCTTATAATGTTTTTCTTTGCACCGTAGTCGAGCAGAACAACATTGTATTTGTGTTCCTCGCTGGGTGATAATTCAGGCTTTTCGGCAGAAACGCTCTCAACTGCCTTTTCCACCTTGTAAGTCTTGATTTTATCGTAGTTAATTTCTCTTGGATTTGAGGTGATAAGTGCATTCATCACACCGCTTTCACGGATGATTTTTGTAATTTCGCGTGTGTCAACTCCGTATATGCCTATAATACCATTGTCTTTTAAAAAATTATCAAGTGTTTCATCACATCTGAAATTGGATGGATTATCGCATTTTTCACGGACTATATATGCACTGACAAAAGATTTTTTGCTTTCCATATCCTCGGCAATCATACCATAGTTGCCTATAAGAGGAAATGTCTGCATTACAATCTGACCGTAATAACTTGGATCAGTCAGCGTTTCAATATATCCGCACATACCTGTAGTGAAAACTAGCTCACCGATAATATCACCATCTGCACCGAAACGGTATCCTTTAAATGTTTGTCCGTTCTCAAGGCAAATATAAACTTCTTTTTCTATCATTTCATAACCTCAGATTTTGGTTTAATATGTGTTCAAATAATAACCGCAGACAAGAAACGCATACGGTTTATTAACGGGCGCCCATCGGACGCCCATAAGAGATTATCCTAATAATTTAACTAATACAGCCTTTTGTGCATGAAGTCTGTTTTCAGCCTCGTCAAAAATTTCTGCTGCATGCTCTTCAAATACCTTTGCAGTGATTTCCTCTTCACGATGAGCAGGGAGGCAGTGAAGCACCATTGCATCAGATTTGGCAGCTTCCATAACTTCATCATTAATCTGGAAGTCTTTAAATACCTTTTCTCGTTCTGCCTTTTCTTCCTCCTGACCCATAGACGCCCAGACATCTGTGTAGAGAATATCGGCATCCTTGGCACAGGCAGGAATATCTGATGAGCAGGTGAATTTACCGTTTTCCTCAGCCCATTTCATAATTTCTGCATCAGGCCTGTATTCATCAGGACAGGCAATTGCACATTCCATGCCCATTGTGATTGCGCCCACAATAAGGCTGTTTGCCATATTGTTGCCATCACCGATAAAGCAGAATTTTAAGCCTTCAAAGCTCTTTTTGTATTCGCGGATAGTCATAAGGTCTGCAAGCACCTGGCATGGATGACAGTAATCTGTTAAGCCGTTGATTATCGGAATTGAGCCGTATTCAGCCAAATCCTCAACCTCTTTCTGCTCAAAGGTTCTGATCATAATTCCGTCAAGATAGCGTGAGAGAACTCTTGCGGTGTCCTGCACAGGCTCACCTCTGCCTATTTGTAAATCCCTGTTTGAAAGAAAAAGTGCCTGACCGCCGAGCTGATACATACCTGTTTCAAAGCTTACCCTTGTTCTTGTAGAGCTTTTTTGAAAAATCATTCCCAGAGTTTTACCCTTGAGGTGGTGATGCTCAATACCATTGTGGTTTTCATATTTAAGCTGGTCTGCAAGATTAAGTATGTCTAAAATATCGTTTCTGCTTAAATCCTGTAGTTTTAATAAGTGCTTCATTTTTCAATTACCTCTTTCAAAATTTTTAATCCCTCGTTAATTTCATCATAGCTGATGTTCAAAGCCGGGAGCAGTCTTACTTTGTTTTTGTGTGCTGTTAATACCAATAAACCATTATCAAGGCATTCTTTTGCGATTTCACCGGCATTTTTATCGGTTTCAATTCCGAGCATTAAGCCAAGTCCGCTTATGCTCTTTACGCCTTTGATTTTGTATAGCTTGTCCGTTATGTATTTGCTTTTTGCAGTTACATCAGCAAGAAATTGGTCATCAATTCTTTTTACAATACTTATTGCACCTGCTGCCGCTATCGGATTTCCACCGAAGGTCGAGCCGTGACTGCTTGGGGTTACACAGTCGGCAACCTTTTCACCAAAAAGTACTGCACCGATAGGCAAACCGCCTGCAAGTCCCTTCGCAGTTGATACGATATCCGGCTTAATATCAAAGTTTTCATATGCAAAATATTTTCCGGTTCTTCCGTTGCCTGTCTGCACCTCGTCAACTACAATAAGGATATCTTTTTCATTTGCCAGCTTTTCAATTGCTTTTACAAAATCATATTCAAGGTTGTTGACTCCGCCTTCACCCTGAATACACTCAAACATAATTGCACATACATCGTCAGTTGCTATATTGTTAAGTGTATCGATATCATTAGCAGGGCAGTATTTAAATCCTTGAGTAAAAGGTGCAAAGTATTTGTGAAATTCATCCTGACCTGTTGCTGCAAGGGTGGTAATCGTTCTGCCATGAAAGGAATCGGTCAAAGTAATTATTGTTGAGCGGCCTTCACCGTATTTGTCAAAACTGTATTTTCTTGCAAATTTTATTGCACCCTCGTTTGCCTCGGCACCGCTGTTGCCAAAGAAAACCTTTTCCATTCCTGTTTTTTTGCAAAGTAATTCCGCAAGCTCGGCACAGGGTTTGGTGTAATAAAGATTAGAGGTGTGCTGGACTTTGCCAAGCTGCTCTGTTACTGCATTTTTCCATTCATCATCACAAATTCCGAATGCGGTAACACCTATTCCTGAGCCGAAGTCTATGTATTTTTTGCCGTTTTCATCATACAGAGTTGATCCCTTGCCGTCTGTCAGGCAAACATCAAACCTGCCGTAAGTGTGTGCAATGTATTGATTATCAATTTCTTTTGTATTCATTATATCTCCTACCTTGAACGGAACATTGTTCCCATACCTTCATCTGTGAGTAATTCCATAAGAATGGAGTGGGGAACCCTTCCGTCAATAATAAATGCTTTTTTGCAGCCGTTTCTTAATGCCTGAGTCATAGAATCAATTTTAGGTATCATGCCTCCGCTGATTATTCCCTCGGCAATAAGTGCCGGTGTGTCTGAAATATAAACTCTGTGAATAAGAGTTGAAGGATCGTCCTTGTCATGCAGCAGACCTACAATGTCAGTCATTGAAACAAGTGCCTCTGCCTTAAGCTCACCTGCCATAGCAGCTGCAACAGTGTCTGCATTAATGTTGTAGCAATTACCGTTTTCATCATATCCGATTGTTGAGATAACGGGAATCCAGTTTTTGTTTAGTATTTCGTTAACAGCTTCAACATTCATTTCAGTTATCTCGCCAACATAACCATGGGTGTCATCAAGCGGTCTGCATTTAATCATATTGCCGTCCATACCCGAAAGCCCGATTGCGTGACCGCCGTTGTTTCCGATTTGGCATACTAAATCCTTGTTAACCTTGCCTGCAAGCACCATCTGAACAACATCAACAGTGTCCTTGTCGGTTACTCTGAGTCCGTCAATAAATTTGCTTTCTATACCCATTTTTTCAAGAGTTTTGTTTATAGCAGGACCTCCGCCGTGAACAAGTACTACTTTTATTCCGATTGTAGTAAGGTAAACTAAATCATGCATTACTGCATCTTTCAGTTCGTCATTTATCATTGCATTACCGCCGTATTTAACAACGATAATCTTTTTTCTGTACATTTGAATGTTAGGCAGTGCGTGTGCAAGTATTTCCGCCTTCATCTGATTGTCAATATTCATATAAATTCCTCATTATTAAATTAAGATATTCTATACTCTAAGCTGCCACAGAGCATCAATTTTCAATTATATTATCAGGTTCTGTAGTCGCCGTTTTCATTCTCTTGTTAAGACGAGGTACTTATGGTAAAGCTGTCACTCCGAGCGAAACAGTCCACCAGACTGTTTCTTGCCAAATTGTTTGTTCGCTTTACTCACACAATTTGGTCGTCGTAGTTGCGACTTAACCTGATTAAGCTAATCTTGATTATACGCAAATCAGGTTCTGTAGTCGCCGTTTATTTTTACATAGTCATAGGTTAAGTCGCAACCCCATGCCGTAGCATTTTCTTCACCGTCATTAAGGTTGATTAAGATATAAATTTCATCGCTTGAAAGCACATCGCTTGCGTTCTCTTCACTGAATTCAATTCCGGCACCATTTCTGCAAACAGATATGATTCCTTTATCACTCTTTAAATCAACATCAACTTTGTTAATATCAAAATCTGCATTGGCATAACCTATTGCACAAAGCACACGACCCCAGTTAGCATCTTCTCCAAACATTGCAGCCTTGAAAAGGGTAGAGCATACAACACTCTTTGCAACAGTAATAGCGGTGTCTTTATCTTTAGCACCTGTAGTAATGCATTCAAGTAATTTTGTTGCACCCTCACCGTCCTTAGCAAGCATTCTTGTAAGATTTGCCATAACCTCATACAGTGCATTCTTAAAAATATTATAATTTTCATTTTCCTCGGATATTTCATCATTGAATGCAAGTCCGTTTGCCATAATGCAAACCATATCGTTGGTTGATGTGTCACCATCAACAGAAAGACAGTTATATGTTACCTTAACAATATCACTGAGTGCCTTTTGCAGCAGAGCAGCACTGATTGCACAGTCGGTAGTTATAAAGTTAAGTGTTGTTGCCATATTGGGATGAATCATACCTGAACCTTTTGCCATACCGCCCAGTCTGCATATTTTGCCGTCGATTTCAAATTCAACAGCATATTCCTTTTTTACTGTATCGGTTGTCATAATAGCGGTTGCCGCCTCAAGATTTTTATTATAGCAAAGTCCCTTTGCAAGTATAGGAACAGCCTTTTCAATAGGTTCAATAGGCAAAACCTGACCGATAACACCTGTTGAGGCAACGATTACCTGTTCCTGTGGAATTCCAAGTTCATTCGCTACAAGCTCACACATTCTCTCAGCTTTTTGTTCTCCATCTGCATTACAGGTGTTTGCATTTTTGGAATTAGCTATAACTGCAATTGCCTTACTGCCGCTCTTTTCAAGATTCCTTTTTGTAACAATAATAGGTGCACCCTTAACCTTGTTCTGAGTGTAAACTGCCGCAGCATTGCATTCAACATCTGATACATAAAGGCAGATGTCGTTTTTGTGCTTTATATCGGGATTATAGTTGTCTATATTCGGCTTTTTAATACCGCAGTATATTCCGCTTGCTTTAAAGCCTTTAGCGGCACAAATTCCGCCTTCAATATTTTTAAATGTATTTTCCATTATTTTTATTCTCCTATATTAAGTCCTGTCGCTTCGTCAATTCCAAGCGCAATGTTAAGGCATTGAATTGCCGCACCGCTTGCACCTTTTCCTAAATTGTCAAAGCGTGAGGTGATAACGATTCTGTCATCGTTTCCGTTAATTTCTATTTCCATATCGTCGCGGTAAGCAAAATTATTTGAGCCAATCATACCGGTTGTGTAGCCGAGCTCTCTTACTTTTACAAATTGTTCGCCGCTGTAATGCTCGGCAAATAATTTTTGTATATCAGCTTTACTCATTTTCTTTGTCAGCATATCGGTGAAAATCGGGATTGATACAACCATACCGCAGGGATAGTCGCAAATATGCGGTGCAAAAAACGGCACTCTGTCAAGTGAGCTTATTGCCTTCATTTCTCTGAGGTGCTTATGCTCCTGTGTTAATGCATATTGTCTTGGTGAATCAAGCTCCTCATCACGCTCACAGTTCTCATACTGAGCAATACCTTTTTTGCCTGCTCCTGTATATCCGCTCATAGCATAGCAGGTAACAGGGTAGTCCTTTGGCATAACGCCGCTTGCAATTAAAGGATATACAATTGAGTTGAATCCGCTTGCATAGCAGCCGGGGACGGCAATTCTGTTGGATGTCTTAATCTTTTCTCTAAAACTCTTATCGAGCTCTGCAAAGCCATATGCCCAATCGGGATTTGTTCGGTGAGCGGTTGAGGTATCAATTATTTTTACATTATCATTTTCAACAAGTGATACAGCCTCAATGCTTGCCGCATCAGGCAGACAGAGAAAAGTGATGTCTGATGCATTAATCATCTTCGCTCTTTCAGCTGTGTCTTTTCGCTTGCTTTCGTCTATATGTAATAATTCAATATCATCTCTGTTTTCAAAACGATTGAATATTTTTAAGCCTGTAGTGCCCTGACTTCCGTCAATGAATACTTTTGTCATTTTTATGCATTTTCTCCAAAAAAATTTTTGATATGAATCTATTAATTTTATATAAATTCTTATCTATTATACACTTGATATTTTGTATGTCAATAGAAAAGTGAAAAATATTTATATTTATACAATAAAATGAATAATTATGCATTAAAATTTGTGTAAATCATTATGCCTTTTTTGCACTATATGATGCATTTCAAAGGACAAAAAATCGGACTGCTCAATTATTTTACTTGAAAATATATAAAATCTGTTTAATATAAATATCTGTCTCAGAAATAAAATCAGAAAGGAAATAAAATTGAATAGCGAGGTTTTAGTAGCTCTTCTTGCTCTGGCAGGTACTCTTTCAGGCACCTTTGGCGGCATTTTAACCTCCTCAAAGCTCACTGCCTACAGAATTAAGCAGCTTGAGGACAAGGTTGACAAGCACAATAATTTTGCTGAGCGAATACCTATAATAGAGGAGAAAATTCAGATTATTAATCATAGACTTGACAATTTAGAAAGGGAGACAGAATAAATGAAATTTACAAAAGAAAGCGTTAAGCGAGCGTTTCGCACATTTTTGCAGGCAGTGATTGCGTATATTTGCGTTCATGTCGTATTAATTGATTTTTCAGATCAGTCGGAATCTTTAAGAACTGTGCTGATTGGTCTGGGTGTATCTGCTCTTGCGGCAGGTCTTTCAGCTGTAATGAATTTGGAGAAAAAGGAGGAGATCAGCAATGACAATGGATAAGTGGGTAAAAGATTATCTTGGTGAATCAATAGATTATGACGGTGTTTACGGTGTTCAGTGTGTCGATTTAATCAAACATTTTGTAAAAAATGTTTTAGATATAACGCCTCAGTCAATCGGTAATGCCATTGACTATTATAACAAGCGTAAAACATCATCATATCTTACCGATAATTTTAAGTGGATTGATAATACAGACTCTTTTATTCCTGCAAAGGGTGATCTTTGTGTGTTCACCTCAAAGAGTGGTTTAGGTCATATAAGTGTGGCATCCGGCGAGGGCACAACATCTTATTTTTATTCGTATGATGAAAATTATCCGTCAGGCAAGCATGAGCCCATGACAAAAATTAAGCACACCTATTCAAGTTTTCTTGGTGTGCTGAGACCAAAAAATCAGGAGAATATTGTATCATCTAAAGCACCGAGCGTAAAGGTCGGCGATAAGGTAACATTTTCAGATACCCGCAAGTGCTATAAGGGTTACGGCTCAAAAACAGGCGCATATAAAATTAAAGAGCTTACAGCCTTTACCGATTCTTCTGTTGCTGCCAGAAAGGCAGGAACAACGCACGAAGTAACTGCGGTAAAAACCTTGTCAACAGGCAATATATGGATTGAATACAAAATCAATTCACACAAGGTATATTCCTGTATATATGATAAGAATATAAATAAATCTCATATAAAATAAACGATTGTAAGGGCAGTTTTCGGACTGTCCTTTTCTGATTTTTATTAAATTACATTAATTTCCAATTGACAAATTATCCTATTTGATATATAATAAGAACAAATGTTCTATAACATATAAAATGATAATTAAGGTGATAAAATGGAAAGAACAATATTGCATATAGACTGTAATAAATTTTATGCCTCTGTGGAATGTCTTTACCGCCCCGAAATCAGGGACAAGCCGGTTGCAGTCGGAGGCAGTGCAGAAACAAGGCACGGAATTATTTTAACTAAGAATGAAATAGCATCAAAATACGGATTGGTTGTAGGTGAGCCGCTTTGGAAAGCCCGCCAGAAATGCCCGGAACTTATAGTTGTTCCTCCGAATTACCCTTTATATCTGCGTTTTTCACGCCTTGCAAGGATGATTTATGAGGATTACAGCGAATATATTGAGCCGTTTGGACTTGATGAAAGCTGGCTTGATGTCACCGGTGACAGGCGCGGCGGAGAATCTATTGCCGAGGAAATACGTACCCGTATTAAGGAGGAACTCGGAATAACAGTCAGTATAGGCGTCAGCTTTAATAAAATCTTTGCAAAGCTTGGCTCTGATTATAAAAAGCCGGATGCCGTTACTGTTATCAGTAAGGATAATTATAAGGAAATAGTCTGGTGTTTGCCTGTGAGTGATCTGCTTATGGTCGGCAGGGCAACAACACGAAAGCTGAATGCTTACGGTATTCATACAATCGGTGACCTTGCAAATGCCGATGTGAAGTTTCTTAAGGGTATACTTGGCAAAAACGGTGAAACTCTGAATAACTATGCTAATGGTCTGGATTTGTCCGTAGTTAAGCATAAAGATGAAGTGAGCGATGTTAAAAGCGTAGGCAATTCAACCACAACACCAAGGGATCTGATTGATAATGATGATGTCAAAACAGTTTTTCGTGTGCTTAGTGAAAGTGTAGCCACGAGACTGCGTGAACAGGGACTTAAGGGCAGAACGGTTTGTATTTCGGTTCGTGATGTAAATTTGAACTCATTTACCCGTCAGCAGAAAATGAAGGCTCATACTGATTTAAGCACCGAAATACTGGACTCTGCTATGGATTTGTTTTTGCATAATTACGATTGGAGCCATCACATACGCTCGCTGGGAATTACTGTATGTGATTTTGACTGTGATTTTTGTGAGCAGTTCGATTTGGCAAAAACTGTTGAAAAACGCGAGAAGCTTGAAAAATTAGAGGCAAGCATTGACGTTCTCAGAAGGCGGTTCGGCAATTACTGTATTCAGCATGCCAGCCAGCTGAATAAGGATTTGGCTGCATTTAATCCGCACGATGAACATATAATACATCCGATAGGCTTTTATGCGTAAATAATTAAGGAGATTAAACAATGATATCTTTTGAAAGACCCGAGTATAATAATCCCAATAAGCATTATACCGATGTTAAGGTTTTATTTGATAAAGAAGGGAATATAACACCGCTTTCAATGACCTATAATGATGAGGAGTTTGAGGTTGACAGGATAACCGATATCCGTCCTGCCGCCTCACTCAAATCAGGCGGTGCAGGCATACGATATACCTGTTTTATCGACGGCAAGAAAACATACCTCTTCCTTGAAGAAAACAAATGGTTTTACGAAATTGATATATAAAATAAGTTGCAGTTTTGCTTTAAACAAATTTTGATGCTCCAAGTATATGCAGTGCAGATGCGGTGAGATAATTGTATGTGCTGAGTTTCCTCATATACGAATCATCTGTATGTGAACTTACAAGAGGAATGCCATTTGAAAAACCTGTTACAATTAAAGTATGATAATATTCCGAGCCATTGCTCAGCTGAATAAAATCTCCAATCTCCAAACCTTTCATTTGCACAATAACTGCTGACGGACCGGTATCAGTGTTTGTTAAGAGGAATTTTCTGAAATGCTCAACGCTTGACCATGCTGCAGCTCTGTCATTTACAGAATTATAGTACCAACCTATGTCCTTTTTGTAATTCATAACTTTGCATCCTGCATAAAGGCATTGTGATGCAAAGTTTGTGCAGTCACCGCCTATGCCGTCAAAATTATAATATTGCGGATTTCGTGACAATGCCCATGCGGCAGCATAATCAACAGCGTCCTGACGGTTATAATTAATAAATTTCATAAAATCACCCTAATTATATTATGATTTTACTGTTAATAAGTATATAATATTGATCATTGCAATAATATTATCTGTTGAATAATCTTTGACGATTATTCATAACCTGAGAGGATTAAAGTTTGATTTTGGATAAGTCAATGACTGTATTGAATTGATTTTTCATTCCTGTTTCTTTTGTAAACAAATAACCTCTTATGGTTTATATTCTTCCATAAGAGGTTATTTATTAATGCTGTTTTTACTAATTCTTTAGATGAAACATATAGAGATTTATTTACAAAAAGTTATATGTCAGTAAAAACTTGTTTACAGTCTGTAATTTTTTCAATATTTTTATGACCTGCATGCTTTAATTTCTTACCGACTGATTTGTGCTTATAATATATTTTATCAAAGTTATTATAAATATTATGATTAAGGTTTTCGTTAAATGTACCTTTACTTGGTATAAATAAAATTTTCTTACAAGGAGCACAGCTCAATATTGATAAAAGCATAGAAGATTTACCTCCGTAGCAAACAATTGTATCAATATTAATGTGTCCATAAAGACGAGTATATTCCTCCTCTGAATATGACATAAATTTATTCTTATGTCTATTAAAATATTTAAAATTGTTAAAAGCTTTTGCCAGTTTTTCATCTTTTGATGATTTTAAATAATTAAGAGCTCCGAGAACAGAATAACTCTTCACATCGGAAGTGAATCCCTTTAATACAGAATAGTTCCTTCTGAGATGCCTTGATAAGAAAGTAATTATATAGTCATTATCCGATTTAACATTGTTAAGAGCTTTATATAAACTATCCGTGTGCAGGTTATTATATAAACAACCTGCATAAACAAGAACATTTTTCTTTTCTTTATGTTTTTGTTCTTCAATAAATGCGTTGCCTTTAAAATCCTTTTTGAATAGAATAAAATCCAGTATTTCCTGTGGAACTTCAGCATGCTCAAAAGCACAGAAACGCTCAACAAATTCTTTTGCATCAACATTATTTTCATCATTGATTGCACTAATTAAATCTTCAACTGTATTAACAGATTTAAAAGGAAAATCAGATAATGAAAAATACATTCCTCTGTCAGATATATATTCCTCAAGGTCATATGTGAAAAAGATGATACTTTTACCGGATACAGCAAAATCAAAAAATACGCTAGAGTAATCGGTAATTAAAATATCACAGCAATTCAAAAAATCATAGATTTCATACTTTGAAGGAACAGTCTTGATATGGCTGAATTCTTTATAATCTATCAGGTCCTCTACATAAGGATGCAGATTGACATACATAATCTGATTATCATTAAGGCTTTTATCAATTTCAAACAAATAATTACATAATTTGTTATCTCCAACTTTTTCAACTGAACCGCGCCATGTAGGCATATATAAAATAACCTGTTTGCCCTTTAACTCATTTTCATCAATTATATTTTGGTTTGGTTTTTCAAAGAATACCGAATTTCTCGGATAGCCTGAAAAAAGATATTTTGTTTTGCCTAATGTGCTTAGATAGTAATCGTTGTCAAAAACATTTTTCATATGCTCATTCGGGCAAAGAACATAATCTGCACTGCAAAAGTTCCTCTGTAGATTACCTATTCTGTAAATTTCACCCTTTGAACTTATACCAAGAGTTTTTAGTGCAGTACCGTGCCATGTGTTTAAGTACACCTGATCAATTCGTTTGCTGAAAAATATAGGGAAGCTGGTATCGTTAAACAAATATTTGCTTGTTGCTAAAGCCTTGACATAATCTTTTGTTGAGATTTCAATAAGATTTGGATGCAAATTATAATAGTTTAGCTTTTCCAAAAAAGTATTTTGTTTTTCACTTCTGTAAACAAGGTAAACTGTAAAATCAGAATATTTTGAATCCGTCAGCAACTGCTTTAGCAGATAAAACATACTGCCATTCAGATTATCTCCGTGCTGTGAATCAAGCAAAATTGACTTGGCGTTTATTTTTTTCTTTTTGCAATACTTTTTATAAATAATACCCAGTTCAAGATCAGATAATTTATTTGTTTTCTTTTCTTTTTTATTTATATCAGTTTCGTTTTGCTCTGTTTTGACATCAGTAGAATTTAAAGTACCGCGGAGTTTTATTTCATTAGCTATTAACTCAAGTTCTTCAGGTAAATTTGAAATCGCAACATATTTAATATATTCAGTCCAATATTCTTTGCTTATATAGCTTTCCTTGCAGACATTGAGTGTAGTATAATAATAGTCGCTTTCTTGCCAGTTTGGAAAGCGTGTATTTAAAAATTCGATTGATTCATCTAAAAACTTAAGCTTAAGATTGATATATATTTCTTCATAAGGAACAATTGTTTTATAACGGAGAAAAATATGATTTAAGGTTATGAAAAGCAAAGTTTCTTTAAATGTTTCAAAAGCATTATTCTCTCTGTAAAAGTCAAACAGAAAATCCAAAGCTTTGAATAAATCAAATAGCTTTTCTGAAAAAATATTCATTGCTGAGCCCGGACGCACACGACGGTAGTAATAAAATGGCTCGTTACATTTTGATATACGGTTAGCAACAAGGAATGCTTTATCCACAAAAAGCATATCCTCAAAAATTCTAAGTGCGTCAAATCTAAGCCTGTGTGCCTCAATCATTGAGCGTTTAAAAATTTTGTTCCATAAAAAAGAAACATCATATGTTAACAGTTCAGGGGTTTCATAGAGAGATTTGCCATAATATTGCATATTACCTGAATGCTTAACATATGAACTTTTTTCAAAAAGACTGACATAGGCTGAACTTACAATATCGGACTGCTCATCAATTGCTTTTTTATAAAGCTTTTCATACATATCGCTTCTAACATAATCGTCACCGTCAACAAATCCGATATATTCGCCGTGTGCAGACTGCAAACCGATGTTGCGTGCATTTGAAACCCCTCCGTTTTCAATATGCATAACTTTAATTTTATCAGGATATGTCTTCTGCAATAAATCCAATATCTCAGCACTCTTATCCGTACTTCCGTCATCAATGCATAGAATTTCTATCTCTTGCAAAGTCTGATTAACTAAACTGAGTATGCAGCGTTCAATATATTTTTCTATATTAAATACAGGCACAATTACGCTAATCTTAATTTCGGGAAATACTTCATTCATTTTAAAACTCCTAAAAACTGTAATTTGAAATAATTATACATAATTTATCATAATTTGTAAATACAGTCAATATTGAAATACTATATATATTATCAATCAAAATTATCAATCAAAATATAATTGTTTCAATGTAAATATCCTGCAAAATCGCATATTTGCGTATTTGATTAAATTATAACGAAGTATAACGAAAATTTGTTGTTTTAAACCTTATTTTTTTGACTATTGTTTTACTTAGCATAAAGGAGATTTTAATGTACCCATATCACAACATGATAAAGAAAAGAATTAAAAACGGTGAGCTGATAGATTATGAATTTGTAAATGATTACAATAATATTGGTGCGTGCTTGCTTTTGTATTTTAACTCTCCGCCGTTTATAAGACCTGTAAGACCTCATAAGTATTCTGAATATTTTGATATCCTTGCAGATTGGGATAATAAGCATAGCAAAAGAAATCATTAAAAATGTGGTATATTTTTTCTATTATATATGGTATAATGTATTTATCAATTTGGATAGGGTGAAGAATATGAAAAAAATATTTTGTTTAATTATTTCAGCTTTTGTTTTGATATCATTGTTCAGCGGCTGCTCAAAAACAGAGCCTCTTGAATTTACAGGATCGGATTATACAATACCTGAATTAGATCTTAGTGAGAATCCCGGAAATCTTGACAGCAGATTTGATTATCTGTTTGAGCTTACCACAGTTGATGATTCATTAAAATATCAGGCTCATCCTGACAGTGTTTTGCTGAAAAACGGAAATATTTTAACCATGTTTCCCGAAGGACACGGAAAGGGTGCCGTTAAAACCAAAATAAGCACGGATGGCGGTCTCTCATGGAGCGGTGAAATTGAGAATACACCGTCAAGCTGGGAGAATTCACAGGAGACTCCCACTGTTTACCGCCTTCACTTTACAGATGGGAAAACAGGTGATAAAATTATTATGATTTCGGCTAATCCAAAGTGGGGGGATGAACCTACAGACGGCGGTTTTAACTGTTCTGTTTCAACAGATGAGGGAGAGACCTGGAGTGAATTCGAAACTTTCTACGATGTCAACAGCGATTCATCGGTTATCCCTATTGTAGCAATGTCAAGTCTTACTCAGTTAAAAGAGAATGGTGAGTTTGTTGATAAATGGATGGGTCTGTTTCACGACGCGGATTTCTATAATTATAAAACGATTTTAACTTTTGATGAAAACGGTAATATGCAGTGGTCGGTCCCTGAAAAATATTTCAGCCAATACAGAGAGATTGAAGAAAAATCAAATATGTGTGAGGTTGAGGTTATACGAAGCGAGCAGGGGACAGGCGATGAGCTTTGCCTTATTTCAAGGAGCAACACTAAGCAGATGAATTCATTAATTTCATTTTCGCAGGATGAAGGCGAAACATGGAGTGAACCTGTTGAGGCGCCTGCCGCTCTGAATGGTGAGCGCCACAAAGCGGAATGGACAAAGGACGGCAGATTATTTATAACCTTCCGTTCGATAGAGAGAGGCAAAAAAGCTGAGACGGAAGCATCTGATGATATAACGAGCGGATGGGTTTCAGAAGGCTGGGTCGCTTGGGTAGGTTCGTATGATGATTTGAAAAACGGAACTGAGGGTAATTATAGAATTAAACTTGCACATATATATCAGCAGGGGCAAAAGGAGCCTCAGTATTGTGCAAATGCCGATACAGGCTATTGCGGTAATGTTGTTCTTGATGACGGAACTATTGTAACATCAAGCTATGGTATGTTCAGTCCTGATAATAAGGCTAAAAAAATCGGAAAGACTTATAAGACTTATATATGCTCAAAGCGTATTAATCTTGATGATACTGATAAGCTTGTAAAGGCATATTTCAATGTCTGATCGTTGTATGAAAATGCTGTCTTACATTTTTGTAAGGTAGCTTTTTTCATATTGATTGATTTTTTTCAGTGTGATAATATATCAGTATAAAGCAGGATGGTGAATGTATGAGTGCTAGAATTTTAATTGTAGAGGACGATGTGTTTCTCCGTGACGGGCTTCAGGAGATGCTTGAAAAGGAAGGATATACCGTTGATTCAGTCAGCTGTGCTGCCGATACCAAAGCGGCACTTTCAGGCCGATGCTATAATCTTATTATTCTTGATGTTATGCTGCCTGACGGCAACGGCTTTGATTTATGCTTGCATGTGCGCAGCAGCGGAAGCAATATTCCGATTCTTTTTCTCACTGCATGTGACGATGAGATTCAAGTGGTTCGGGGCTTGGATGCCGGTGCCGATGATTATGTTACTAAGCCGTTTAAATTGCTTGAGTTATTGTCCCGTGTCCGTGCACTTCTCAGGAGAAACAGCAATGCAGTTTATGATGCCGGCGATATTGCGATTGATATTAATAATATGACTGTAAAAAAGAACGGTAATGTAATATTTGTTACGCCTACTGAGTTTCAGATCCTTTCAGTTCTCATTCGCAATAACGGTATTATAGTCACCCGCTCTGTTCTCCTTCAAAATATTTGGGACGATGCAGGTAATTTTATTGACGATAACACACTTTCGGTGCATATAAGCCGTCTTCGTGAAAAAATAGGAGCTGAACATATTAAAACAGTCCGCGGTGTCGGCTACAGATGGGAGGAAAAGAATGACCTCTCTTGAAATAGTATTAATTGTTATTTGTGTAATATTATTAATTTGTGTGATTATATTATCTGTTTTAAACAGAAAAATTCACAAAGATGTTGACGGCTTGACTGACAGCATTGACAATTTTATTGAAAATAATGTCCCTACTGATTTCAGTACCTCGGATAACCATTTTTCAAGGCTGCAAAACAGTGTGTCTGATTTAGAAAATCTATACAGACTTGAGCAGAGCAATACTCTTAAAGAGACGAAAAAAAACACCGAGTTTATATCGGATGTATCACACCAGCTTAAAACTCCGCTTGCAGGACTAAGATTATATGCTGAATTGGAAAACAATGAAAATCCAAGCGAGCATACTGAAAAGGAATTATTGCTTATAGAGAAGATGGAAAATCTCATATTTAAGCTTCTTCGTCTTGAAAAAATTAAAAGTGATTCTTATTCTATGGATTTTAAGCCGTATGAAATCAGAAATATTGCTGATGAAATTGTTGATGAATTCAGACCTCTTTTTGAGCAAAAACATTATATAGTGTCAGGTTCAAGCATTATGCGGTGCGATAAGGAGTGGCTCTTTGAGGCTTTGGGCAATCTCGTGAAAAATGCAAGTGAGCATACTGCTGATGACGGTACAGTCGAGATTGTTATTGAAAACAGTGAAAAATCTACAATTGTAACTGTTGCAGATAATGGGGGAGGCATCAGCGAAAACGAACTCCCTATGATTTTCAGCCGGTTTCACAGAACATCGAATGCAAAGCCTAATTCAGCAGGAATAGGTCTTGCTATAACTAAGGCCATTGTTGAAAAGCACCACGGAACGATCAGTGCTGAAAATAAAGATAATGGTTTAAGTATTATAATATGCTTTCCGCATATTGATGGTTATATAACTATATGAAATTCGCCCTGTCATATGATAGGGCTTTTTCAGTAGGTAATGAATAGAAGAATGTTAAGAAATCTTAAGATTACGGTCACTGAAATTTAAGATAGAGAATTTAAAATGAAATTGAAAACAAATAGAAGGAGTGTTAATGATGAGAATTATTGAGTGTATTGATTTAACAAAAGAATACATCAGCGGTGAAAACATTGTTAAAGCCGTTGACAATATATCCATAAGCTTTGAACAGGGCGAGTTCTGTGCAGTTACAGGACCGAGCGGTTCCGGTAAATCTACATTTCTGCATGTTTTAAGCTCGCTTGAAAATGCAACAAGCGGATATGTTACATATGGCGACAAAAAATTAAGTGATTATAATGATAATCAGCTGTCCATTCTTCGGCGCAGACGCTTTGGTTTTGTTTTTCAGGCGTATAATCTTGTAAATGAATTAACAGGATATGAAAATATTCTTCTTCCGATTATGCTTGATAAGAAAAAGCCTGATGAAGAATATCTTAACAAAATAATCAAAATGCTTGGTATTGAGGACAGACTGGAGCATTTGCCTTCTGCTCTTTCAGGCGGTCAGCAGCAGAGAATCGCTATTGCAAGAGCTCTTGCAAATAAACCATCTATCCTTTTTGCAGATGAGCCTACGGGTAATCTTGACGGCAAAAGCGGCAGAGAGGTTTTATCCCTTTTGAAATATGCAGCAAGAGAGCTTGGAGTAACACTTATTC
>JBKWUD010000041.1:0-18358 GCA_046989265.1 Eubacterium sp. | reverse complement strand
CATACAGGGTCTATTGTGAAAATAATTGAACAAATTGTAATAAGAGATATTATTTCACTCACATATCTTTGAATCATTCCCAAAATCTGTGTAATTCCGCCTGATGATGCCTCTATAACAAGAATAAAATTATTATAGAAATCAGGGTTATCATAGCTTTCCAAATCAAGCTCCTTCGCCTTATTGTAAAGCATTTCCGAAAGGCCCTTATCTATTTTTTCTCTTTCAACATTGAAAACAAATTCACGCAGTATCCAGCATATTGTCTGGCTTACTATTATTACAATACCTATGGCTATAACTGCATAAACGATTTTCCTTTTATCATCACCGTTTGCGATTACATCAATAACATATTTTACACCGATAACCGCGATGATTCGGGTTGGCAGCATCATAAGCACTCCCCACAGACACTCGCCTATAACAAGAACCGGGGAAATTTTAAACATAATGTGCATAAAATACATTATGTTTGAGAAGATTGAGTGATTGGTCTTTTGCTTTTTATTATTCTTAGGCAAGATCATCAGCCTCCTCTCTTGAATAGCTTGATGCCTGAAGTGTGAACATTTTGCTGTATTCACCGCCAAGCTCCATAAGCTCATTATGGCTGCCGCTTTCAAGCACAGTGCCGCCGCCCAGAACAAAAATTTTGTCACTGAGAACAGCAGATGAAAGCCTGTGTGAAATATAAAGAACGGTTTTATTTTCAGTTGCTTTAATCAGGTTTTCGTACATATTATATTCTGCAATCGGATCAAGAGCAGATGAGGGCTCATCAAGAATTGCAATATCAAATTCTCTTGCAAACATACGGGCAACAGCTGTCTTTTGTGCCTCTCCGCCAGACAGTCCTGCACCCTTATCATCAAATTCACGGGTCAAAACAGTGTCAGCACCCTTTGGCAGAGTCTGTATTTTATCCCATACTCCGCTTTGTTTGAGTGCCTGCTCAGCAAGCTCTTTTTCCTCGCTGCTGCAGTCGTGGCAGATTACATTTTCATTAACAGAAAGTGCAAATGTTTTATAGTCCTGGAAAACTGTTGCAAAGCGTGCTCTCAGGCTATCAAGATTGTATTCTTTTATGTTAATTCCGTTATATAGAATTTTACCTTCGGTTGCATCATAAAACCGCAGTAAAAGCTTAACAAAGGTTGTTTTGCCGGCACCGTTAACACCGACAAGTGCAGTTGTTTCGCCTTTGTTAATTTTAAGATTTACATTGTTCAGAGAATAAGTTTCAGCACTTGGGTATTTAAAACTTACATTTTTAAATTCCAGACTCTTAAATTCATCTGCCTCAAGAGCGCCTGATTTAACACTTGATTCATAATCAAAGAAATCGTGCAGATTCTGAAAATAAAGTGCCATATTGGAAAGCTCTGAAAAGCTGTCAGCAATTGCAGTTGTAGAGCTGCGTATCGAATTGATAGATGAAAGTACAACGCTGAATCCCGATATGTTAAGACCGCTGTTGTTAATAAACTGATAAGATGCAAATGCATATGTTCCTACTATTGGTATGAATTCTCCGAAAATTGAACCGATCATACTGTATAAAAACAGTTTTAAACCATAGCTTTTGATTATTCTGATATTGCTTTCAACAGCCTTGTTAAAACGGTTAAACATAACGGCAAATATATTTGAGGTTCTCATATCCTTTGAAAAGTCTTTTAAAAAAACAGTCCTTTGCGTGTATGCTTTAATACGGTTATTGGTTGTCATCTGCAAATCGCGCTTATAAAAAAGCTTGCTTTTAATGAGCTGAACTACAAATACAAGCAGAACAGGAGCAAGAAAAAATAAATATACAGGATCTATCGAAATAACAACTCCTACTACGAGAAAGAAAGATATAAATGCACCTATTACATTTGCGAAATCCACACAAAATGCCAGAAAATATCCGCCTGTAAGAATTTCCGTTGCTCTTTTATATGAGTCATAAAATGCAGGATCCTCATAGCAGCTTACATCAACACTGGCAGCTTTTTCAAAAATCAGGTTGTTTAGATTTTTGAAAACCTTTTTTTGAGATACCAGCTGAGTGTAGTCACATATGATTGTTATAATTTCATTAGCAAGACTGACTGCTAAAAATATAATCAGAGCTTTAACAAAGTATTCAAAGGTGCAGTTTCCCTCAATTATATTAAGTAATACTTTTAAAAACAGTACGCCCTGAATAAACTGAGTGAAAACAGAAAAAGCAATCTGCTCAATTATTGCTGCAGGCATTATGCTTTTACTGCATTTGTGCATTATTTTAGATGCATACCATATATTTTTCAATACAGGTACTTTGATATCTTCATGCACAGGCACCCAACGCCTTGGCATAATACCACCTTCTTTAATAAAATCTAATTAAATATTATATCAAAAAAATACTTTTATTACAACACTTTAATTGTTATGCATATAAAGGTATAATATAAATAGAAGGGAATATATCCTTTCGTATCCAAGGAGGTAATCAATATGATTAATATTTCAGCAAGAGGATTTGATTTAAAACAGGGCGCAAAGGACGGAATTGAAAGTGAGCTTAAAAGAATAGAAAAAATGCTGCCTGATAATGCAAACTTTGATGTTACTCTTACCAAGGAACGAGACGAATACAAATGTGATATCACAGTTAAACACATAGGCTCGTTTATAAGAGGTGAGGCAAGAGCCGAGCGAATAGAGTCAGTAATTGATGCAGCAGTTGATGATTTAAAGCGTAAGCTCAGAAAGCTGAAAACATTTTTGGTGGACAAAAAGCGTAAGAACGGAATTGATGAAATTGCAAACGCAATTGATGAATTAAGTAATGAGATATCAATGGATAATTTTGATGAAATATATTATGCTTCTGTTGATATCAATAGAAAAAAAGTCATTTCACCTCAGATGATGACTGATGATGAGGCGGTAGTTCAAATGGAAATGCTCGGCCACAGCTTTTTCATTTACCTGGGAATTGACGGTGAAACAAAAGTAATCTACAAACGCAAAAACGGATATGGTCTGCTTGTATGTGAATAGTCAATTATCAGGTAAAAGGTACAGCAGTTTCCTTTAATAAGCTAAAGTAAATTATTTTGTAAAATTAATATTAAGCATGATAAAAATCCGGGAGTGAAATTTCACTCCCGGATTTAATAATTGTCCGTTTATATGGTCTGTATATTATATACTACAGGTGATTTTTATTATTCAACTATTGAGCCTGCCTGCTCTCTTCGCTGAGCGAGTTCTGCTTGAATTTTCTTTTTCTTTTCGCCTGTATAGTCATTAAACATCATAGGAATAGATGTGAGTATAAAGCCTGCCGCAGGTATAAGTGTTACCATTATCAGAAGACCCATAAGTGTACTATCGGTTTGAGGCAGCGGAGTATCGCCTGTCGGCTGCTGGAATGCAGCTATCGAAAGCACAATTGATGTCGCAAGTGAGGCAATTCCGGCATTAATTTTTGAAAGAAGAGTTTGAAATGAGAAGCAAACTCCGCCGGCATTTTTGCCTGTTTTCCATTCCAGATAGTCAACTGAATCAGCAATTATTGCGTATGTAATAACATTGTAAATGCCGAGAGGAACACCCATAAAGATAAGGAATACCATAAGAATATAAACATTTATGCCGCTCTCTGTTCCTATTCCTCCCTTAAGAGCAAGAAAACAGAGAATATGTGCAACTGCACCAAAAAGTGATGAGCCGATATAAATTTGCTTTAAGTCAAATTTCTTTCTTAAAAACGGCATTATTACCATACTTGGCACCATACCGATGCCGATTGCAACCGACATTGCAGTCATAAGCCATCCATCAAATATTCCCTTGTTTGTAACCAGGTAAGTGCTTACATAGCTTGATGAAATCTGAGCCATAACCATTGTTGAGCCGAGAATGGAGCTGATAACCATAATAAGTAAAAGCTTGTTTTGGAAAATTACACTAATTGTTTCTTTAAGTGTTGGTGCTTTTTCTTCAGGTTCAACTCTTTCCTTACAGGTAAAGAATGGAATAACTGAAAGACACGCTCCGAGAACGGCAAATATAATTCCGCCGATAAAGTATCCCTGCTTGTTGCCAAGCTGTTCAGCTAAAATCGGAATAAGAAGGGTAGGAAGAATACCTCCGAAGGTAGAGCCGAGACGGGCCGTGGAAAGGAATGAGTTTCTCTCGTTTTCAAGAGGAGTAATAGCACTGCTCATACCCCAGAACGGAACATCCTGAATGGTGAAACATATACCCCAGAAACAGTAAGTAACTGCGGCATAGACAACCGCTGCAGTCGGGTGTGTTTCAACGCTGAATGGTGAAAGGAAAAGCAGCACTGTTGATATCAAAACAAGTGGAGGGGAAAATAAAAGATAAGGCTTATAACGTCCCCATTTAGATCTTGTCTTATCAACAATAACGCCCATTATCGGATCGTTGAATGCATCAAAAATACGGCATCCTACAATTATTGCACCTGCTGTAACAGGATTTATTTTAACTGCATCTGTGTAAAAAATGAGCAAAAACATACTCATAAGATTGTAAATTCCGGAACGACCGAAAGCTGCGATAATATAGCTGATTCGTTCTTTACCTGTTAAATATTTCTTATTTTCCATTACTTTCTCCTTGCTTTAATTGCCGGTAATATAACCGGGCGTTCTTCATCGGCAGCCTCCATTTGCTCAAGCAGTAAATATTTGAGTTCCTGCCTTATATGAGAATATCGGCTGTCCTTAATAAGATTGTGTTTTTCATTAGGGTCTTTTTCTAAATCATATAAATAACTTTCAAAATATACCTTGGCCGAATGGTGAGCATATCCTGTAACGGCAGCATCCCGTATTTCATATTTAAAACGATCGGTTCTGATAGCCCTCGAATTAGATGCCTCACTTATTTGTATATATACGCAATCTCTTTTTTTATCGGGGTCATCAATCTGCTGTGTCAAATCAATTCCCATATATGATTTTGGAACAGGTATTCCAGCCATTGATAAAAGTGTAGGCGGAATATCAATAAGCGAGGAAAGTCTTGTTTCGGCTTTTCCTCCTTCAAAGCCTCCGCCCTTGATTATAAGCGGTGTGTGCGTTGCACTTTCGTGGCAGGAGCGCTTGTATTCAGGATTTCTTGTCTTGAAATGTGAGCCGTGGTCACTTGTGTAGATTATTATTGTATCGTCATAAATACCTAAATCCTTCAGCTTTTGAACAAGCTTCCCTACATTGTAATCAAGCCTGTTTATTGCGGATATGTAATCCGGATACATCTCATTATAATCACCCTTTAAAAAGCTTAAATCGTCGGGAATAGGATAATTCTTATAGTTATCTACTGTATCCTTATATCCCTCATAGCAGTGATGGTCATTCTGATGATGCGGTTCAAGCTGACTTACAAACATAAAAAACGGCTTATCTTTTTCGCACTTGTCAAGAAATTCAAGTGCATAATCATTAATGCAGTCTGCACGGTAGCCTTTAAAATCAAGCTTGTTTCCGTCACCGTCAAATACATATCCGTCATATCCGTGTGAGGTGAATTCAAGAACATCGGCAGCCCGCCAATATTGATATTCGCCTTGCTTATTTTTCGGAACAGCAGTTTTTTCGCAGTGATATCCCACTCCGGGCAGTCGGTCTGATGCAAGGTGCCACTTGCCTATATATGCAGTCTGATATCCTGCTTCATTAAAATAGTGAGCAAGCGGAGTAATGTCCTTTGGCAGTGGAATGCCATTCCAATAGCAGCCGCACTGTGTTGCATAAAGCCCTGTTTGAAGGCATGCTCTTGCAGGTCCGCACACGGGCTGGCAGGTAAAGTTGTTTTCAAACTTAACACCTTCACTTGCGAGCCGCATAAGGTTTGGGGTAATCTGTTCGTTAACAGTATCCCACCTCTGCTGGTCGCTGAAATAGAAAATAATGTTTTTTTGTTTCATAATCCTCTCCTTAAATTATTCCGCTGATGCCATTATAAAAATTAACAATTGCTATTGCTGCAACAACGATTGTAAATACTGATTTAAGAGACTTTTCGTTCCCTTTTCTGTTTGCTTTTGCACCAAGTATTCCGCCTATTACAGCACACGCAATTGCAGCACAAATGGTAACAGGACTTACTTGAGGTATGCTTGTGTTTACTGCCATCGTAATAAGCTTTGAAAGCTGACTGAAAAATATTATTCCGACACTGTATACAGCAGCCTCTTTCATTGTCATTGATAAAAAAAGTACAAGAAAGGCTACATTGACGGGACCGCCGCCTACACCCAGAAATGATGCGATTGCTCCAAGTGCAAATCCGACTGCGACTATACCTGCCGGGTGCTTTACTTTAAAGCTTTTTGCGTTTTTAATGTTTATGTAAATTACTGAAAATACAAGAAGTATACCAAGTGCAATTCCCTGAATGCCTTTTAAAAGTTCATTGTTAAATCTGTTCAAAAGAAAATCAAACAGTGATGATCCGCATATTCCTCCGATTACTGCACCGATAGAAATTGTTATTATCAGTTTGTAATTGATTTTTGTTTTTGCTATTGTGTGTTTTACAGTTGAGCTTATGCTCATGCTGAAAACGGCACAGCATGAAATGAAATTAACAACATCTATTGTATCATGACCTATTAAATCAAGCAGCGGCTTGATTATTACACCGCCGCCCAGACCTACAAAGGCACCCAGAAAGGTAGCAGCAAATATAATTATTGAATAAATTATTATATACATAACCTAATCCTTTGATTTTTGCTGTTAAACACAATAAAAATTACTTTCCCACGCAGGAATGTATTTTGAATGTCTGAAATAAATTTTATAGCTGTTATCAAGTTCCAAAATCTTCATTGGCAGTGCAAATAAATCTTCGTTCCTGTGATAAGCACAGACATATAGCTTGGGGCGGTATTCTTTTATTGTTTTTTCCATACCGCATAGTGCTTTCAGCTCACTGCCCTCGATATCCATTTTAATAAAGCTTGCAGATATATCAAGACTGTCTATATCAGTTACACTAACAGCTGTTCCGTCAGCAGAGAGCTTTGAGTTTCTGCCTGCCTTGGTGGAGAAAATGAGTGTATCCTTCTTATCCCATGCCCCCATATTAAGGCACTTTATATTCTGCATACCATCAGTGTTTTTCAAAAGCTTTTTGTAATTCTTTGCATCAGGCTCTAAGGCGGTAATAGATTTGTACCTGCCATCAGTTACAGCACAGAATTCTCTTATTGTGTCACCGTCATAGGCGCCCAGATCTATTATTGTTTCATTGCCGTTAAGCTTTAGTATATCATTGTAAATTTTGTCTTTATCTGCAAATGAGCGCAGAAGATATCCTATTTTTCCGCTAACTTTAAAATTGATAATATCTGTATAAACTCTTTTGCTCTCATCATCTGCAAGATGCTTATAAACAAAATCAAATTTGTCCTCATTGGATTTTATGAATTCACGGTTGAAAAGTCCGCCGCCTGCAACAGGAACATCGGGCGAATATACTGTATGCTCTCTGTCAATTTCAGCAATTCTGTCAATCACACTGTCAAGCCGGCTTGCAAAGCACAGTACAACATTAAAATCTTTGTATTTTTTGCATACATCGCTGTATTTCAAAACCTTAAAGCCCCTGAATGAGTGACCTCTCACGAATTCATCACTTGCAAAAATATCGTTTACCTCAATATTATACGAGTTTAGGGTGTCCATTATCTTTTCTGCACCGAGCCCCATACCATATAATACAATCGGCTTACCGTCATTTTTTAAATTATTCCATACATTTTGTTCTTTAATATATTCAATCATAAATTCTCTTCGCCGTCTAAACTGCTCTATGTTCTAATATTATATCATATAATGCAAGACTTTACAAACTAAAAAAAATAATATATAATACATTAATAATAAAACTATATTGGAGGGATATGCCTAAATGGGCGTCGGCAGTCTAAAAAGATTCTTTAAAAAGGAAAGCTCAACTGAAGAAGAAATAAAGCAGCTCGTCGAAGAAGATGAAAATGATCTTGAAATTTCTCAAAGAGAAATGATAAATAATGTTTTTGAATTTGATGATACTAATGCAGGGGATATAATGACCCACAGAACAGATATTGTTGCAGTTGAGGATGATAAAACACTTTACGATGTTGTTCAGGCGGCAATCAGTGAGGGCTGCTCAAGAATACCTATATTTCATGAGGATCTTGATAATATTCTTGGTATAGTTTATGTTAAGGATTTACTTAAATTTATAGGTGCTGAAATATCCAAGGATGAAAGCCTTAAGGATTATATCCGTGAGCCGCTCTTCATTCCCGAAACGATTCCGTGCGGAAAGCTTTTTGCAAAAATGACAGAAACCAGAATTCAGCTTGCTATTGTTGTTGACGAGTATGGCGGCACTGCAGGTCTTGTCACTCTTGAAGATATTATTGAGGAGCTTGTAGGTGATATTGAGGACGAGTATGATGAGAACGAAGAAAGTGTAAAAAAGCTTGATGACTACACCTATATTTTTGAAGGTATAACCGATATTGAGGACGCTGCCGAGATTATCGGAGCGGAATTCCCCGAAGGCGATTATGATACTCTTGCGGGTTTTGTAATCAATCAGCTTGGCTTTGTGCCGTCAGATAAGGATATAAATGCCGAAGCGACTTATAATAATATTACCTTTACTGTTCTTAAGGTTGAGGACAGAAGAATAGAAAGCATTAAAGTTCAGATCAGGGATTAATCAATATATGATAGAGCAGATTATTACATTTGAAGCAATGGAGCAGGCTGTGTCTTTATTCGGCTCCTTTGATGAAAATATCAGAATGATTGAAAGAGAATACAGTGTTTCTATAGTATCACGCGGCGCAGACCTTAAGGTTATGGGTGATGCAGAAAATGTATCGCCGGCCGTCAGAGCTATTAATTCTTTGCTTATTCTTATAAATAAAGGTGAGGCGCTGACTGAACAGAATGTTCGTTATGTGCTTTCGCTTGTAAATGAGGGCAATGAAGATAAGCTTTCGTCAATGACGACCGACTCAATATGCATAACCTCCAAGGGAAGACCTGTTAAACCGAAAACCCTCGGTCAGAAGAATTATACTAAGGCTATAGAAAATAATACAATAACTTTTGGTGTTGGACCTGCCGGAACCGGTAAAACATATCTTGCAGTAGCTATGGCTGTGACCGCCTTCAGAGCAAAAGAGGTTAACAGAATTATTTTGACCCGTCCTGCGGTTGAAGCAGGTGAAAAGCTTGGATTTCTTCCGGGCGATTTGCAAAGTAAAGTCGATCCTTATCTCAGGCCGCTTTATGATGCGCTTTTTGATATGCTTGGTGCAGAGAATTTTCAGCGTTATCAGGAGCGTGGTGCAATTGAGGTTGCACCGCTTGCTTATATGAGGGGACGAACTCTGGATGACAGCTTTATCATTCTTGATGAGGCTCAGAATACAACCCCTGAGCAGATGAAAATGTTTTTAACCCGTCTCGGATTCCGCTCAAAAATGGTTGTAACAGGTGATATTACTCAGATTGATTTGCCCGATGGTAAGCGTTCGGGTCTTAAGACTGTTCTTAACATCTTAAAGGATGTTGATGATATAGAAATAATACGCTTTAGTCAAAAGGATGTTGTCCGGCACAGACTGGTGCAGGATATAATTAAGGCGTATGAAAGGTACGATGAAAAAGTTCAAAAAAATAAGGAGAAAAATAAGTAATATGGCTAAGGTTAAAGTTATTATCTCCAATGATCAAAAGGCGGCGGCAATTCCTACGGGAATCAGGCTTCTTATTCGTCGTTGCTGCCATGCAGTTCTTCAGGAGGAGCAATTTAAGGATGACGCAGAGGTGAGCGTCAGGTTTGTGGATAATGAAACAATTCACGAGCTTAATGCTCAATACAGAAATGTTGACAGAGAAACTGATGTTCTCAGCTTCCCTTTGGGTGAAAATGGTGTGTATGACACCAATCTTGACTCAGGGGCAAAGCTGCTCGGCGATATAGTTATAAGTATACCAAAAGCTATGGAGCAGGCTGATCTATATAATCATTCTCTTCAGCGCGAAATCGGTTTTCTGACAGTTCACTCAATGCTTCATCTTCTGGGCTATGACCATGAAAACGGTGGCATAGAGGAGGTACATATGCGTGAAAAGGAAGAAACTGTATTAACAAAAATCGGACTCAAGCGTGATAACAGCTATTATATGGGAGACGAATAATGACAAAAACTGCTTTTATAGCAATAGTCGGCTGTCCTAATGTGGGCAAGTCATCACTTTTAAATAAAATGCTCGGTCAGAAGATTGCGATTGTTTCCTCAAAGCCGCAGACTACAAGAACAAAAATTATGGGAGTTCTTACAAATGATGAGGTTCAGCTTGTGTTTACCGATACACCGGGTTACCATAAGCCACATAATAAGCTTGGCGAAAAAATGAATCAGGCTGTCGGCGATTCAATCGGCGGCGTTGATGCCTGTCTTTTTGTAGTTGAGGCAAAGGGTGAAATCAAAAAGGGCGAAAGGGAATTGCTTGAAAAGTTTTCAAAGCTTAAAGTTCCTGTTATACTGGCAATAAATAAAATTGATATGCTCAATGACAAAGAGGAGCTTTTGCAAAGAATAGTTGAGCTTTCATCGCTTTATGATTTTGAGGCTGTTGTTCCTGTTTGTGCTGTTACCGGCGAAAATGTTGATGAGCTTATTGAAGAGATGGAAAGGCTCTCCTTTGAGTCTCCTCATTTTTTCCCTGATGATACGCTTACCGACCAACCGGAGAGAGTTCTTGCTGCTGAAATTATCCGTGAAAAAATTCTTCGCCTTATGGATAAGGAGATTCCGCATGGTATAGCAGTATCAATTGAAAAAATGCGTGAGCGTGATAATCAGGATATTTTGGATATTGAGGCAATTATTTACTGTGAGCGTGAAAATCACAAGGGAATGGTTATCGGTAAAAAGGGCGCAATGCTGAAAAAAATATCAACATATGCCCGTCAGGATTTGGAAAATTTCTTTCAGATTAAGGTTAACCTTCAAACATGGGTTAAGGTTAAGGAGGATTGGCGAAACCGAGAGGGATTAATTCATAATTTCGGTTTGGATTAATTTGGAACAAATCATATCACCCACCATAGGATAGACTATTAATGGTGGGTGATTGTATGAATAACGATTTATGGAATAATTTTATTCACACAGGCAGTGTGGAGGATTATTTAAAATATAGAGAAAGCGAAGAGAATACAAAGGCAGATTTAACTAATGCAAACAACAACCAAGGGCTTAATAATCAGAGAGCAGACTATAGGGGAGAGTGACAGGCTTGTCACTCTTTTAACTGCTGATTTCGGGATTATAAAGGCTTTTGTTCGCAGGGCTAAAGCTTTTAAAAGTCAGAAGTTATCATCAACTTCGCTTTTTGTATACGGCGATTTTACACTGTATAAAGGTAAGGATGCATATATAATTGATAACGCTTCGCCGATTGAAGTGTTTTTTGATTTAAGGGCTGATATTGAACGGCTTTCATTGGCTCAATATTTTGCTCAGCTTACATATTATTTAGGCTCGGAGGAGCAGCCTGCACCTGAAATGCTCCGTTTGATTCTGAATTCTCTGCATCTTCTCTGCAAAGGAAACAAAAATACCAAAATAATTAAATCGGCAGTTGAAATGAGGATGCTCTGTCTTGGCGGATATATGCCTAATATTCTTGCTTGCTATCGATGCGGCGTGTTTGAAAGCGATATTATGTATTTTGATATTGAAGAAGGCTGTATTTACTGCAAGGACTGTTATCGCAATAATGCTTTGTCTGCTCCGCTCGGAGTCATAACTGCAATAAGATATATTTGTTTTACTGAAGATGTGGCTAAGGTTTTTTCATTTAATCTCAGTGATGAAAATATTGATGTTCTTGCCGATATAACAGAAAAATATCTGCTGTCCAGAATTGACGGCAGATTAACAACTTTGGAATTTTACAAATCACTGTTTTAAGGATTTAATATATGAATAAACATTATGAAACATTAGAACTTGATAAAGTTCTTCAGATGCTTAAGGATGAAACCTCCTGTGAGGATGCGGGTGAGCTGGCACTTGAGATTAAGCCGTCAGCAGATTTTGTGACCGTTTGTCGGCTGCTTGATCAAACAGAGGACGCTGTTTCCTTGCTTGAGCGTTTCGGTGCTCCGTCGTTCGGAGGCTTGAAAAATGTTAATAATGCACTTGCACGTGCTGCAGCAGGCGGTGCTCTTAATCAAAGCGAGCTTTTGTCAATAGGATATACGCTTCGTTCAATCCGAGTGCTTTATGACTGGCGCAGTCATTGCAGCGGTGTTAATACCTCGCTTGATTTCTTGTTTGAAAGCATCACTGTCAACAAATATTTAGAGGATAAAATCTTTTCTTGTATTATCAGCGAAGAGGAGATTGCCGATAAAGCATCAGATCTGCTTGCACAAATCAGACGAAAAATCCGTGCAAAATCAGCATCAATCCGTGAAAAGCTTGACAGTATGGTACGCTCACCGCATTACACAAAATTTTTGCAGGAGCCTATTGTAACTCAACGCTCAGGCAGATTTGTTGTGCCTGTAAAGAGTGAGCATAGGGGAGATGTTCCCGGTCTTGTTCACGATACATCATCAAGCGGTGCAACGGTTTTCGTTGAGCCTATATCCGTTGTTGATGCGAATAATGATATCAAAATGCTTCAGGGCAGGGAGCGTGAAGAAATCAGGAGAATACTTTATGAGCTTTCTGTTGAGGCAGGTAATTTTGCTGAGTCAATCAGATACAGCTATGATGCCTGCGTTCAGCTTAATCTGATTTTTGCCAAAGCCCATCTTGCCTACAAAATGAAGGCTTTTAAGCCTATTGTAAATGCTGATGGTGAAATTAATCTTCATAAAGCCCGTCACCCGCTGATTGATAAAAATAAAGTCGTGCCGATTGATATTTCGCTTGGTGAAAGGTTTGATACTCTTGTAATCACAGGTCCCAACACAGGCGGTAAAACAGTTTCTATCAAAACAATCGGTCTGCTTACTCTTATGACTATGTGCGGCTTGCTTATCCCTGCTGCGGACAAGTCTAAGATTTCAATATTTGATAAGATTTTAGTTGATATAGGTGATGAACAGAGTATTGCTCAAAATCTTTCAACTTTCTCATCTCATATGATTAATACGATTGATATTATGAACAAGGCAGATGATTCTTCACTTGTTCTTATTGATGAGCTTGGTGCAGGTACTGACCCAATTGAAGGTGCAGCTCTTGCAGTTTCAATTATTGAGAATCTGCGCAGTAAGGGCGCACATATTGCTGCGACAACTCACTATGCAGAGCTTAAGGCATATGCACTTGATACCGAAGGGGTAACTAACGGATGCTGCGAGTTCGATGTTGAAACCTTAAGCCCCACTTACAGACTCCTTATTGGTGTTCCGGGCCGTTCAAATGCTTTTGCAATTTCACAAAGACTTGGTATGGATCAAAGTGTTGTTGATAACGCAAAAAATATTGTAGGCTCAAATAACCGTGATTTTGAGGCAGTGCTTGAAAAACTTGAGTCAACAAGACAGGAGCTTGAAGAAGAACGCAGAAAGGCAGAGCAGGCAACTATCTCTGCAAGAAAGATGCAGGCAAAGGCACAGTCTGAAAAGGATAAGATTAATGTACTCAGAGAACGGGAACTTGAAAAAGCAAAGCAGCAGGCTGAAAAACTGATTGATCAGGCAAGACGGCGTTCATCGGAATTTCTGCTTGAACTTGAAAAATTGAAAAGAGAGCAGACCCGGACAAATGCAACAGAGGTTGCCAGAAAAACACGCCGTATTATTAAAAATCAGCTTGGTGAAATGGATGATTTGATTAATCCTCAGGAAATTGCAGAAAATTGGGACTATGATTACAAACTGCCCCGTGAGCCAAAAGCAGGGGATTCTGTGATTATCAAGGGTATAGGCGAAGGCGAAATTATAGAGGTTAAAAATGACAAAATTCTCGTAAAGTCCGGTATGCTTAAAACCCGAGTTAAGCTGTCGGATATAATGATTACAGATAAAAAGAAAAAGGATGTCAAACCCCAGCGTAATCTCTATCGTACAAGCTCAAGAGCAGATGCTGATGTTAAAACAGAGCTTGATATGCGCGGACAGATGACCGATGAGGCTATCGGCAATCTTCAGTTGTTTATTGATAAATGCGTGCTTAACGGTATGAGTGAAATCAGAATCATTCACGGTAAAGGAACAGGTGCTCTCAGAGCAGCAGTTCAGGAAGAACTAAGGCATCATCCCAATATAGCTGAATTCCGTCTTGGCAAATACGGCGAAGGTGAGGACGGAGTTACAATAGCAAAGCTTAAATAATACAAAATCGGCTCCTTTGAGAAAAGGAGCCTTTATTTATGTTAATTAATGTTTAGCGACAGTACAAAGCATGCTTTTTTGCAATAAAGTTATAATCTTTATTGCACGGTTTATCAGCATTATTTATCACCTCCTGTAAAAATAAAAAGCGCAGCCGAAGCTGCGCAAAAAACGCACGCTTACAGTCGCCAAACCGATTAATATACATTACCTTAAACAAGCAAGCATAATAGAGCGTGCATTTTTATCAAAATAAAAATGCCTGCTGGTTTAAAATAATAATGTATTAAAATCGGTTTTGGCAATTACAATATAACATTAATATAAATATTTGTCAATAAATTCTAAATTCTTGATTATTTTTTATTCTCCTCTTGACAATAACAAAACTCTTTAGTATAATAATCAAGCGTTGTAAAGATGATTTGCTTTACAAAGTGAAATGCTTTACAGATGTTTCAGAAAGGAGAGGTATTCTTGGCAAAGAATTTGGAAATTGCGTATCTGCTTGATTTTTACGGCGAAATGCTTACTAAAAAACAGCGTGATTTTATTGATTTGTATTATAATGAGGACCTTTCACTTTCAGAAATTGCAGAAAACGAGGGCATTACCCGTCAGGGCGTAAGGGATTCCATAAAAAGGGCTGAGGTTCAGCTTTTTGATATGGAAGAGAAGCTTGGACTTGCTTATAAGTTTGATGAACTGAAAAAGAGCCTTGACGAAATAAAGGAATGTGCCGAAAAGATTTATCAATATAATCTTGAGCACAGTTTGTCCCGTGAAATTAATGATAATGTAACGAGAATAAAATCAATAGCCGAGTTCCTCGGTGAATAATTCACATAAAGGGAAGTGATTGCTTGGCATTTGAAGGACTTAGCGAGCGTCTGGAAAATTCCTTTAAAAAACTTCGGGCCAAGGGCAAATTAACCGAGGCTGATGTTAAGGAAGCTATGCGTGAGGTGCGGCTTGCACTTCTTGAGGCAGATGTTAACTATAAGGTTTCTAAAGAATTCACTAAAAAGGTAACAGAACGTGCTATCGGCGCCGATGTTATGGAATCATTGACCCCCGGTCAAATGGTTATTAAAATTGTTAATGAAGAGCTTACAGAGCTTATGGGCGGCAATGAGGCAAGGCTTGCAATTGCAAATCATCCGCCTACAATCGTTATGATGTGCGGCTTGCAGGGCAGCGGTAAAACAACTCACTGTGCGAAGCTTGCATTAAAACTTAAAAAGGAAGGTCACAGACCTTTGCTTGCAGCTTGTGATGTTTACAGACCTGCAGCTATTAAACAGCTTCAGGTTGTCGGTGAGCAGGTTGGTGTTCCTGTTTTTGAAATGGGAACGGAAAATCCTGTTAAAATTGCTGAAGAGGCAGTTAAATATGCCAAGGATCACGGTAATGATTATCTCTTCCTTGATACAGCAGGTCGGCTTCATATTGATGAGGCACTTATGGCTGAACTCACCAATATCCGCGCTGCAGTACATCCGCATGAAATCCTGCTTGTAATTGATGCAATGACAGGTCAGGATGCAGTAAATGTTGCCAAAAGCTTTAATGACACACTCGGAATTGACGGTGTTATACTTACAAAGCTTGACGGCGATACTCGAGGCGGTGCGGCTCTTTCGGTAAGAGCGGTAACAGGCAAGCCGATTAAATTTGTCGGTACAGGTGAAAAGCTTGATAATCTTGAAACCTTCCATCCGAGCAGAATGGCATCCCGTATTCTCGGAATGGGTGATGTGCTGTCATTCATTGAAAAGGCAGAGCTTGCCCTTGATGAAAAGAAGGCAGCAGCACTTGAAAAAAAGCTTGCTAAAAATAAATTTGATTTCAATGATCTCCTTGATCAGTTTGAGCAGATTGAGCGTATGGGTTCAATTAAAGACACAATCAAGCTTATTCCGGGTATCGGTAAGCAGGTTAAGGATGAGGATATTGATGAAAAAGCGTTTGACCGTTTCAGAGCAATCATTTATTCAATGACTAAAGAGGAACGCTCAAAGCCCGAAATCATCAATCCGTCAAGGAAAAGAAGAATTGCAGCAGGCTGCGGTATGCAGGTTGAAGATGTAAATAAGCTTATGACCCAGTTCAAGCAGATGCAGAAGATGGTTAAGCAGTTCGGCGGCGGTAAGGGTATGCCGAAAATGAGCAAAAAAATGCGCAGAATGATGCAGCAAAACCCTGAGATGGCTGAAAAGCTTATGGGCAATGTCAAGGGTCAGCAAAATCCTTTTGGTTTTTAATCAGTATTAATCCAATATTAATTGGTTGATAAATTATTTTTTTACAATATATTTTTCGGAGGTAATTTAAAATGGCAGTAAAAATCAGACTTCGCAGAATGGGTGCTAAGAGAGCTCCTTTCTATCGTGTAGTAGTAGCGGATTCAAGATATCCTCGTGATGGTCGTTTCATTGAGGAAATCGGAACATACAACACAATGAAAGACCCTGCAGAGATTAAGATTGATGCAGAAAAAGCTAAGAAGTGGATTGCAAACGGTGCTCAGCCTACAGACACAGTAAAGAGCATTCTCAAAAAAGAAGGCATCCTTTAATTTCTTATTTAATACAGTAAGAAAATATAGGAGGTGTTTTCTTTGGAGGAATTGTTAATATCCATTACTAAAGGATTGGTTGATAATCCTGATGCAGTTTCAATTGATGTTGACGAGCCTAACGAAGAAGGCGTAACTGTTTATCATCTTCATGTTGATGAGGGTGATATGGGCAGAGTTATCGGCAAGCAGGGCAGAATAGCTAAGGCTATTCGTGTTGTAATGCGTGCCGCTGCAAACCGCAGAGATGCAAAAATATCAGTTGAAATAGACTAACAATAAGAAGCCGTCACCCGACGGCTTTTTGTTTTAAGGCAACAGGCGGTCAAATATCCGCCTGTTAATTTTTCTATTGCTAAAATGCGCAAAAACCTATATAATATCTGTGGTGATTAGATGAAACAATATTTAGAACTTGGAAAAGTGAATAATACTCACGGCTTAAAAGGTGAGGTTAAGGTTTCCCTTTGGTGCGATGATATTTCTTATGCTCAGCAGCTTAAAAAAGTTTATCTAGACGATGAGGGTATGAATGAGCTTACTCTCATTTCTGTAAGACCGCAGAAAAATTTGGGAATTTTTAAATTTGCAGAAATCGCAACAATTGAGCAGGCTGAGGAGCTTAAAAATAAGATATTGTACTGCAATCGTGACGATGCACAGATTGATGAAGATGCACATTACCTTGCTGATATCATTGGATGTTATGTCGTTGATATTGACACCGAAGAGGAATACGGCAAGGTTGTTGATGTCCGGAATCACGGCTCCTGCGATATCTATGATATAGAGTCGTGGGGCAAGCACACACTTATTCCGGCAATTCCCGATATCATTAAGGAAATCAATACAGAATATCAGGTTATTCGCATTAAGCCGATGAAAGGACTTTTCGATGAGAATTGATATATTAACCTTGTTCCCGGATATGTGCAACACCGTTCTTGGAGAAAGTATAATCGGCAGGGCCAGAGCAGCGGGAAAGGTGGAGATTAATACTATTGACATTCGTGATTATACTGAGGACAAGCACCGCAGGGTCGACGATAAGCCATACGGCGGCGGAATGGGCATGGTTATGCAGGCAGAGCCTATATATAAGTGTTTTAAAGCACTTTGTGAGACAATCGGCTCAAAGCCTCACTTGCTGTATATGACACCGCAGGGCAAAACCTTGACACAGGAAAGGGTTAAGGAGCTTTCAAAAATGGATAATATCGCAATTTTGTGCGGTCACTATGAAGGGATAGACGAGAGAGTTATTGAAGAGCTTTCTCCTGAGGAAATTTCAGTGGGTGACTATGTTCTTACAGGCGGTGAATTGCCTGCACTAATTGTTGCTGACAGTGTTTCAAGAATGCTTCCCGGAGTTCTTTCTGACAGTGAATG
>JBKWUD010000040.1:0-19834 GCA_046989265.1 Eubacterium sp. | reverse complement strand
GGGCAACAATATCATTTTCCATCTTCATTGCCTCAAGGATTACAAGAACATCGCCTGCCTTAACTGCTGTGCCGTTTGCCACCTTAACATCAAGAATATTACCCGGCATAGGTGCATCAACAGTGACTGATCCTGCAGCTGCAGTTGCAGCTTTTGGTGCCGGAGCAGCGGCAGGAGCCGGTGCAGGAGCGGCTGCAACAGGAGCCGGAGCAGCAACAGGTGCTGCTGAAGTTCCCTCTTCTACTGTTACACTGTATGGTGTGCCGTTAACTGTAATTGTATAATTTTTCATATGATTAATCCTCCAATTTTTCTTATTTAACAGAGTGTTTTCTGGCAATTGTTGATTCTCTCTTGCCTGCAAGCATATCAAGAGCAGTGACAAGCTTTGCTCTGGTCTGCTCAGGGGAAAATACATCATCAATTGCACCGCAGGCAGCTGCTGAGAACGGTGAACCGATTGTTTCTTTGTACTCTGTCTCAAGGGCGGCTCTGTCCTCCCCCGCAGCAAGTCTGTCATTATAAAGAAAGGCAACGGAAGCTTCAACATCAAGCGGTGAAACAACCGCACTGTCCCAAGCAAAGGTTAAATCCGCATTTGCACCCTTGCCTGCCAAAATTATATATGCACTGCCGATTGCCTGTCCTGTAACAAGACTGATTTTAGGGCAGGTTGCAGTTGCATACGCTGATGTAAGTTTTGTTGCAGAAATAAGCATCTGCTCCTCTGCATTTTTAATAAGTCCGTCAGCATTTGCGACTGTGATTACAGGAATATTATATGCATCACAAAGCTTAATCATAGCTTCTGCCTTATACGCACAATGGGGGCAGACTGCCTTTCCGTCAAATGCAACAAAGCCGACTGAAGAGCCTGCAACAGTGGCAAGAGCCGTAACAAGATTACTGCCATATCCTGATTTGATTTCAACAACTGAGCCTGAATCTGCAACAGAATTAACAATATCCAAAGCAGTCATACCGTCAGCAGCAAGTGCTGAAGGCTCACTGAACTCAAACATAGGAACAGGTGAAAGATTATTTGACGGAAGAATAGAAACAAGAGCTTTAACCTTGCTGACTGCCGATTCAAAATCGTCAGCCATAATATCAACTGCTCCGGCTTTAAAATTGTCATCAGCAGTAACTTCACTTGGTGCAGAAATATAGAATTCTGCATCCTTAACTGCTACAACAACATCAGCCATATTAGCCATAAGAGCCGATGTTCCGAGGCAAGCACCTGCAACAATTGAAATCTGAGGAACAACACCTGAAACTGATGTTGCAGCTTTAACGATTTCGCCGTAAGCCGAAAGAGCCTCAAAGCCTTCTCCAAGCTTAACACCATTTGAATCATAAATTCCGATTACAGGGCATCCCGTCTTTGCCGCTAAATCATAAACCTTCAAAATTTTAGCACACTGAGCAACACCGATTGCACCGCTGTTTACCGTTACATCCTGAGAAAATGCATAAGCCGGAACACCGTTTACACTGCCATAGCCTGAAACGACCTCAATATCGCCGTTTGAGTCCTTTGCATAAGCATCAAGCTCCGTAAATGAACCTTCATCAAAAAGAGCGGTAAGTCTTTTGATTGCTTCAGTTGCTTTAGCCGAATTATCCATTTAATGTCCTCCTTAAAAATGGATTATACTATATAGAATACCCACAATATTACAAATATCCCATATATTCCTATTCTACATTTTAACACTTAATAATAATAATATCAATATTTAATTTAAAATTTTATATAATTAAACGGGCACCACAGGGTGCCCGTTTAAGCATTTCTATTTTTCGTTATGTCCGGCTGAACGCAGAAGTTTTTTTACCTCCTGTTCGGATAATTCCCTGTATTTTCCCTGAGGAAGCATACCGAGTTTTAATGAACCGATTGATATTCTTTTAAGTCTTGCAACCTCCAATCCCTGAGATTCGCACATTTTGCGGATTTCTCTGTTTCTGCCCTCATGGAGAATGAACTCAAGAACAACTCTGTTATCCTGCTCTTCAAGGACCGTTACCTCTGCCGGAGCGGTCATTCTGCCATCTATTTCAATTCCGTTTCTGAGATTATAGAGGATTTCATCACTAACTGACGGTCTTACAGTTACTCTGTAAACCTTGGCATAATTGTGCGACGGATGGGTCATACAGTTAGTGAAAGAGCCGTCATTTGTTAAAATCAAAAGTCCCTCACTGTCCTTATCAAGCCTGCCTACAGGATAAACTCTTTCACTGATATCCGGAATTAAGTCCATAACTGTTTTTCTTCCAAGCTCATCGGACACTGTAGTAACATATCCTCTAGGCTTATTCAGCATAATATAGACCATCTTTCTGTTTTTTACATTTGTGAGCTTTTGCCTGCCTACTGTAACTAAATCCTTGCTCGGATTAATTTTCTGACCGATTACAGCAACATGGCCGTTAACCTTTACCTTGCCCGCTTTAATAAGCTCTTCACTTTTTCGACGTGAAGCCACGCCCTGCTCTGCCATAAATTTTTGCAATCTTATTTCGTTATTGTTTGCCATTGTTCTACACCATCCCTGACTGTTATATCAACTGTCATTATTAATTTATTGTTTGAATAAATTTCTTCCCTGCCAACCACATCGCCTGAACTTACAGGGGCATAAATAAAGGGATAATAATATGCCTTTGCTGTAATATCCCCAAGCGTTACTATGTCATACGAGGCACTGCATAAAACAATGTCATCAGCCCCTCCTACAACGGGAATACAAAAATCATCTGTTTTTGTTTTATGTTCATATTGTTTTGATGCATACTCAGCAAGGTCTGTATGGTCATCCCAATCATCGGGATCACCAAGCGTTACGGTTATTATAGTATTACCCTCATAATCATAAGCACTTACAAGGCATCTGCCCGATTTTTCGGTAAAGCCTGTTTTAACACCGATAAAGCTATCATCATATGATAAAAGCTTATTATGATTATACACGGTTTGCTTTTCGCCGTTAACTGCAATCTCTGCTGATTTCATTTTACAAATCGCTGCAAACTCTTTATTCTCAAGAGCAGCCGAAGCGAGCAGAGCCATATCATATGCTGTTGAATGATGATCACCTTCATCAAGTCCCGACGGTGTCACAAAGACAGTATCCTTCATTCCTATTTCACTTGCCTTATTGTTCATAAGACTGGCAAATCCTTTTAATGATTTACCAAGATAGAAAGCTATTGAATTTGCAGCATCATTTCCGGATGCAATCATTGCGCCTTTAACTAAATCACGAAGTGTGATTTTATCATCAGGCTCAATATATATTGCCGAGCCCTCGACACCGTTGAGCATTTCCTCGGAAATAGTTACTGTTTTATCAAGCTTACCGCTTTCACAAGCAATAAGGCAGGTCATAATTTTCGTTGTTGATGCCATTGTACGCGCTTCATATGCATTATGCTCATATAATATCGTACCGCTGTCAGAATCCATAACTATTGCAGACGATGCACTGATATCTATGTCTGAAGCATACACCACGTTCGGAATAAAAACAATTATACATAAAAAAATAATTAATAATCTTTTTAACAAAATAATCACCTGCTAAAGAATATGCAGGTGATTAAGTGCAATATTATTAAATTATTCCGCACTTTCAGCCTTTTTATCGTCGTTTTTTGAACCGATAAGCTCTGTAAGTTTGTCAACAAGTTCAGGAATCATTGCTACTGCACGATCTGCTGATGATGTGTAGTTGTTAATCTGCATCATTCTGCATTTGCCGTCCTGAATAACTATAAATGCAACGGGAGTTATTGAAATTCCTCCGCCGCCTGCACCGCCGAATAATTCATTGTTTTGCTTTGATGGAAGGTCTGTTCCGCCTGATGTAAAGCCATATGAAACCTTTGAAACAGGGATAAGAGTTGTATCGCCTGTTACCATTGGTTCACCGATAATAGTTGAAACATCAACCATCTCACGCATTTTATCAAGTGTGCTTTCCATTATTCTGTTAACCGGAGTTTCTTTCATAATAACCTCTCCTTTTATTTATATTAATTATTTATTTTTGATTAGATTAACTATAAATACCTTACCAGCTTTAAGTGCAACCTTTAATAGCAGTTTGATATTTATACTGCCTATAAACTGAAATTCATATTCGGAGCGTGGTGCTATGAAATCAGGCATAATATAATCATCATACTGATCAACCTTCATCCCATTCAAAATAACACCCTTGACCGGATAATAAATTCCGCATATTGTACCATACATTTGACCTATATCTGCAGCATCACCGCCACCGATAATCATTTTAACATATAAAGAGTAAATATGCAAACCCTTAAATAAAGTTGTTACTGCTGAGCCTGCAGTTTGAAGTAAATTTGATATTAAAAGAAGTATACCTACTATTCCATCTTCATCAAGAATTTTTTTGATAAAATTAGGCTTAGACTCGGCATTTTTTGCAGGAGCACTGCCCTCATTCCGTTCAGTCTCACTCTCAACAGGTTCCTCGGTAAGATTAATTTCGGATTCCGTTTCAGGAGCAGCTTTTTTCTTCTTTTTTCCTTTGCCTTCATTCTCACTTTTTTCTTTTGCAACATCTGCCGCCGCTTTTTCCGGGAACAAAAGAAAGGACAAAATTTTAGAAAGCTCAATATCCTTTTCAATGAAAAGTACTTTAATGCGTGTAGTCCAACCGTTATCATATATAACCGTTAACTCTGCGGAGAGTGAAAGTATAAAAGCAATTATTACAACAAGAACTGCAAGTATTATAAGAAATACCTTCATTTAACCCTCCTCTTCAATGTTTTCATCAGTTTTTTCATTAGGCGTCAGAATTGATTTTTTTATCTCGTCAGCTTGCTTATTATCGTCAAACAAGGAGGTTTGCGAATCATCCTTAGAGATTTTTTCAATTTCCTCAGTCTTTGGAAGTTCGGGCAAATCATCAAGTGAATTAAGTGAAAAGCAGCGCAAAAATCTGTCTGTAGTACCGTATATAAGCGGTCTGCCAGGTAAATCAAGACGGCCCTTTTCCTCAATTAAACCTTTTTGAACAAGTGATGAAATTGAGCCTGAACAATCAACACCCCTTACCTGCTCAACAAATGAACGGGTAACTGTTTTATTATATGCCACAATAGCAAGCACCTCAAAGGCTGCATTACTAAGGGGAGTATTCTTTTTTATTTCAAGGAGCTTTCGTACCTCCTCGCTGTGAGCCTCTCTTGTGCATAGCTGATATTTATTATCTATCCTTATAAGCATTAGACCTGACTCACGCTCATCATACAAAGCGCTCAGGTGACCGAGCATTTTAGTTACGGTTTCTATATCAATATCAAGTACTTCAGCAAACTTGGATGCCTCAACAGGATCGCCTGCGGCAAAAAGCATTGCTTCAAGCTTTGATATTAAACTATCTGTTTTATTCAACGGTATCTACCTCGTTTACCTCATTTACCATCTGTACTGACGGATTATACATATCGCCGTCAATAGAAATTCTTTTTGTTTTTGCAAGCTCAAGAACTGCCAGAAAGGTGGCAACAATATCACTCTTAGACTGAGCTCCGTCAAAAAGAGTTAAGAAATGAACCTTTTTACCGCTCCAAAGCTTGCGCATAACAGTTCTGACCTTTGACGCAACATTAACAAATTTCTTTGCAACGATAACTTTAAATGAATCAATAGGAGGCGGCAAACGGCGCTGTGCCTTACCGGCCACATTTATATATGCATTTAAGAGTTCTTCACCCTCGTGAAAACGCTCATAATCATAATTAACCCAACCGCCCTGAGGCTGGCGAACATATCTTTCAAATCCTTCGGTTTGCTTACTGAGCTTTTCTGCCATAAGCTTACAATCGCGATATTCAATAAGCTCGCCTGTAAGCTCTTTTTTCAGAGTCTCTGCCTCCTCATGCCGAGGCAGAAGTGAAACTGTCTTTATGTAAATCAGTCTCGCTGCCATTTCAAGAAAATCGCCGGCTATATCAAAATCGGCCTCCTCCATCTGGCGGACATAATCGAGATACTGATTAACAAGCTCAACAATCGGAATATCATTAATATTCAGTTTATGCTTGCTTATGAGATGCAAAAGCAAATCCATAGGACCTTCAAACACCTCAAGTTTATATGTTAAATTATCCATCTTTCACCAAAAATCAAGTAAAAATTAATCTGGGTATGAATGAAATAAATTCCATCATATAAGACGAAAGAAATGAAATAAATCTGTTAAGGACACCTGTAAAGAGTATAACCATAAGTGCAATCATTACATATCTTTCATACATCATATATTTATAATAAATTCTGTCAGGAAGGACAGAGGCTAAAATCTTTGAGCCGTCAAGCGGAGGGATCGGAATCAAATTGAACACTCCGAGTGAAACATTAATATATGCTGAAAAATAAAAGAAATTTAATAACAGAGCGGTAAAAAGATTATAGCTTGTTAACACAGCGGACAATAAATAATAAATAAAAATGCTGACAAAAGCCATTATAAGATTTGATACAGGCCCTGCAAGTGCAGTTAATGCCATTCCGCCCTTTTGATTTTTAAAATTCCTTGGGTTTACCGGGACAGGCTTAGCATAACCAAAACCGAAAACCAAAATCATTATCATACCGATAGGGTCAATATGTGCAATAGGATTAAATGTTAATCTGCCCTGATTCTTAGCAGTATTGTCCCCAAGCTTATATGCCGCATAGCCATGTGCTAGCTCGTGAACGGGAGAACAAACAAAAACTACAAAACATCCTGATAATATAAATATTACCGCTTCAAGCGTTTGACCGCTTCTGATTAATGAAATTAATGAAAACATCAAATCACCTATATAAAAATAACATTTATTGCATTAACTAGTCAAGCCTTTTAGCAATTACAATTCTGTCATTTTTATAAATATCTTTCTTTACAGTGACATGATTGAAATTACTGAGTACTTTTTTTATTTCAGCACCCTGATCATTGCCTATTTCAAGCAGAAGAGTACCGTTATTTTTTATTTTGTCTGACCACTTGCTGTTTATTACTCTGTAAAAAGCAAAGCCGTCATCTCCGCCGTCAAGAGCCATTCTCGGTTCAAACTGAACCTCGCTCTGCAGTGCATCTATATCAGAAGATCTGATATAAGGAGGGTTCGATATGATTATATCGGCAATCGGCAAATCAATATCATTATTGATATCATCATTAATTATTGTGACATTACCGACATTTTCAGCATTTTTTTTGAGATATACAAAAGCATCACTGCTTTTTTCTATGCAGTATACTTTTGAACCCGGCACAGACTTAGCAATGCTTATGCCTATACATCCGCTGCCTGCACACAAATCATAAACAACAGGATTATTATAATCACCTGCGTATTTGATTGCCTGCTCAACAAGCTCTTCGGTTTCCGGGCGGGGTATAAGCACTCCCTTGCCAATATAGAATTCACTTTCATAAAAATCCCATCTGCCTATAACATATTGAAGAGGCTCACCGCTCTTTAACCGCCAAAGTTTTTTTGCAAGGCGGCTCATTATAATATCGTCATTAATATGTGCATTATATTCACTATTGCGTATACCTGCTAAGTGACAAACAAGACAGAGAGCCTTGAAATCAGCCTCATCAACCTTATTTCGCTCAAGAAACTGCACACTGTAGCTATATGCCTGCTTTAAAGTCATTATTTTATTTCATCATCCTCGGGATTTTCTGTAATAACCGCTTTGAGTGCCTCGATTCCGCACTCAATAATATCATCATCAGGCTCCTTGGTTGTTATTCTCTGCATCCAAAGACCGGGAGCGGACAAAATCTTAACAAACATATTATCATGCTTGCCTGCATAGCGGATAAACTCATAGCCTATACCCATTATAATCGGGATAAGAGGAAGCTTAATACACATCCATGCAACAGTATTATGCTTTAAATCATCGGGTACAACAAGTGAGAGCAGAGTTACTACAACTATGCTTAAAATAAGCATTACAAACATAAAGCTGGTGCCGCATCTGGGATGAAAGCGTGTGCACTTTTTAACATTATTAACCGTTAAATCAAGTCCCGCCTCGTAACATGCAATGCTCTTATGCTCTGCGCCGTGATATTTAAAAAGCCGCTTAATATCTTTCATCTGAGATACAATCAGCATATATACAACAAAAATAATTATTTTCAAGCATCCCTCAATGGTTCCCTGCCAAGGAAGCAAAGCATCATTTGAAAGAGCATTAATTTTATTAAAAATAAAAACAGGAAAATAGAAAAAGATTACAAATGCCAATACAAAACCAAGTACGGATGCAATTGCCATTATTACATTCATCAACTTATCACCGAGCTTGTCGGTAAGCCATTTTTCAAACTTACTCATCTCGGCATCCTCAATGTCCTCCATACCTGAAACCTCAGCGGAGTACATAAGTGTTTTATATCCCGTCATCATAGATTCAATAAAAGCAACTATACCCCTGATTATCGGAATATTAAAAAACTTGCTTTTATTTCTGAGACGCTTAATATTGTGGTATTCAGTTAAAATTGAGCCATCGGGAGTACGCACTGCAGTAGCCATACCCTTTGGTCCCTGCATCATTACACCTTCAATCAGAGCCTGACCGCCTACGAAAGTTTTATGTATTTTTTTAGACATCAGCTGTTAGCCTTTCTGTTCATTATTTTCATTTTGATTTTCCGCCATATCATATTGAGGAGCCTGTTCAAGAGGAAGCTGAATTGTTACCAATGTTCCCTTCCCTTCAACGCTGTCAATATCAAGGCAGCCGTTATGCAGATTAACAATTTCATTTGTAACCGCAAGACCGATACCCGAACCGCGCACGCTCATATTTGCCTTATAGAATTTATCCTTAACATGAGGTAAATCCTCTGATGAAATGCCGCAGCCCTGATCGGCTATTGCAATCTGAACAAAATCACTGTCATTCTTTTTAATAAATTCTGCTTTGACAAAAATCTTGCTGCCTGGGCGTGAATATTTCAGAGCATTATCGAGAATGTTCATAAACACCTGCTTGAGCCTGTTTGGATCTGCATTTGCAATTGAAGGAATTTCAGGCACACTTTCGCGCACATCATATCCCTCCCGCACTGCACGCTCACGGAAAGTAAACAGCGTCTCCTCAAGCTCGGCAAGAATATCTGTTTTAACAAGTCTGAGTTTCATTCTGCCGCTTTGCAGCCTTGAGAAATCAAGCAGTTCTTCAACAAAGCCCTCCAGCCTGCCTGCCTCGCTGACTATAACCTGCAATCCCTTCCGAGTGAGAGGGTCAACATTATCCTGATTTCCGAGGGTAAGGGTTTCGCCCCATCCCTTAATTGAGGTAAGCGGAGTTCTGAGCTCATGTGAAATAGTTGATATAAAGTCGTTTTTCATTTTATCGGCGGCAGCAATCTCAGTAGCCATAGTATTTATACTGTCTGAAAGGTCACCGATTTCATCGTTGTATTGTTTTTCAATTCTGACATCAAGATTGCCCTGTGCAATTAGCTTTGTCGCCTCATTTATTTCCTTAACAGGTGTAATAATTGAGCGAATGAAAAATCGGTTAGAAAAGATGATAATCGCCATAACAAAAATGAATACAAGTGCAATTACAAAAATTATTGTACTGATTTGATTATCAACCTCATCAACAGTTGTCATTACGCGGATTGCACCGATTTCTGCACCACCGCTGTCGGTTATAATACGGGTAACCGCCATAACCTTTTCGCCGTTATCAATTTTGCCTATATATTTTGCTGCTTTTTCAGGACTTGAAAGTGCGTCATTATAATCAGGCATATCCTGCTTATCAATTGCAAAGCCGCTTGAGGATAAAATAACATTGCCTGTATCATCAATTATCCAAAGGGTCGTTGTGTTTTTATATGAATAGGAATCAACATAATCAGCTGCAGAAGCCTCGAGTGAATTGCCATTCTCAATATTGTTTTTGAAATAGCTGACCGCTGATGGAGATGCGCCCGAATTGACAACATTTTCAACAGAGTTGTAATAATAGGTTTTAATTGTGAATGAGCAGACAATAAATGCAATAATAAAGAGTATGGCAATAACGCCGATAATATTTATCAGCCATCGTCTTGTGATACCCTCTACCTTAACGGCTTTAAGTTTTTGTTTTAACTTATCTATCAAAGCCTTGTTCATTGCCTAACTAAACCTTACTATTTATTTTGAGTCTGTTACCCATTTATAACCAAGTCCCCAAATGGTGATTAATCGTGACGGACTTGACGGATTATCTTCAATCTTCATACGGAGACGGCGAATATTCACATCAACAATTTTAACATCGCCGAAGTAGTTTTCACCCCAAACCTGCTTTAAAATATCATTTCTTGAAAGAGCAGCGTTCGGGTTTTTAAAGAAATATTCAATTATCTGAAATTCTACCTGAGTAAGCTCAATCATTTTGCCGTTTTTTGCAAGAGTGCGGTTTCTGAGATTAAGCTCAAATTCGTCAAGAACAATACTGTCACCGGTAGTATCATTTTTTCTGAATCCCCGAGTCATTTCAACACGACGGTAAATTGCATCAACTCTTGCAGTTAACTCACTTGGTGAAAATGGTTTGGTTACATAGTCATCAGCACCGAAAAGCAAACCCGTGACCTTGTCCATCTCCTGCGTTTTGGCACTGAGCATAATAATACCTAAATCAGATGAAGCCTTGCGCAGCTCCTTGCAGACTGCAAGACCATCGAGCTCAGGCATCATAATATCAAGAATTGCAACATCAAAGCCCTGCTCATCCTCACGGAATTTCTGAAGAGCAACAAGACCGTTTTCAGCCTGCTCAACAGTGTAGCCGCTGCGGGTCAAGTTTATAACTATAAACTCGCGGATGGATTCTTCATCCTCTGCTACAAGAACCTTTTTCATATGTTTTCCTCCCCCAAATCAATCTATAGATTTAATATAATTTTTTAAATCGTCAATTGTAATTTTTATATCAGTATCTTTGCTGCATTTTGCAAGATAATAATAACCGGAATTTTCCTTTACTATATCATATCCGCCATAATTGCTGTCGCTGTAGGTAGCCTTAAGAACAGGCATTATTTCAAATATTTTCCTTTTGCCTGATTTATCGTATACTGTCATAAGCCTTTTGTCAGAATTATATTTAACACGGATATTGTTTATGTAGTTATCAGGAACTATAACAAAATATCCGTCATTCTTGACAAGCAAGGAATAATCCGTATGAATAAGCGTAGTTTTTTTATAAATCTTCCAATCAACCGCACAGACCTCAGAAGGAAGCTTTGACAGATTTTTATCAGTAGGGATTTCAATAAGTCCGTCATCATTAATATCGCGGCTTTCAATCATTGCACTGCGGCTTGTATCTTTAGTTCTTCCTGTTGAATAGCTGTAAAACGGCGAAATAATGGTATCATAACCATTTGACCAATAGATAACCTCCGTCAGCATTGAAGATCCGTCAGAGCCGATTGCATCAGCATAAATTCTTACATCATTCTCCGCCTTTTCAATCCGCAGCTTTGAATATGCTGTTATGTGCGAATCAAGCTTTGTTTCGCCGAGGAGTTTAAACTTATTGTCTTTCAGTGAATAAAGTTCACTTTTTGCGCTTGATGAATTACCTGTATTGATTTCAAACAAAAGCAGTTCATCAACTCCGTTTTCATCAATATCAACACAGATAAAATTGTTTACTGTAATGCTGTTATCAATTCTTTTAAGCGAAATGCTGTTATCTTTTTCATCATATTGATATACGGAAAGCTCATGATTTGATGAATTGCTGATAACATCCCAGCAAATCAATATATCATCCTTTTTGTCACCCGTAACATCGTTAAAAGCAATTGAGTGAATATCCTTGCCGTCACCGTTAATGTTATCAACTACCTGCCATTTGCCGTCAATCTTTTTGATAACCGCCATATCAATCGTGCCGAGATTATCAGAGGGTTCGTAAAAGGCAAAAGCCTCGTCCTGAGAGTCGCCGTCAATATCATAAAAATTATATGAACTGATATAATCACCATCATTAGGGGTTTTAAGAGAATAGCCGTTTTTTGCATATGAATCCATAGCAGATTGAATATCGGCATTATCACCCAGAGGTGATATTGGTGAAATTAAATCATCTATTGAGGACGCCATACGAAAGCTACAGCCGGACAGCATAACGCAAATAAGCAAAACGCACAATATAACCTTAGCATATTTCATATGCAGCCCTCCATTAAAAATAAATTACAATATATAAAAAATATTATAACAGAAATTTGTAACAAAATAAATAGTTAAATCACAAAAAATAACAGGAAAATTACAAAATATCATCGTATAACAAAGAAAAATTAAAACAATTATTACAGCGTCAAGAAAAAAGCACCCTTGGGAGGAGGGCGCTTTTTCTTTTGTCGGGTGGATTGGAGCATTTTTAAAGGTGACCGGATAGAGGAGAAACAATGAAAAGAGAAACTTTTACCGACTCCGCGCAGAATTTAAGAATCTGAGGGGCTTGAGCAACCCCGTCACCTTCCACCAAGAGTAAAATTGTGGAGGGGAAACATATTGTTTTTACATCTTATGTTTACAGTTAAATAATATCGTTCATAAATTAATAAATTTTGATAATTACTTGAACTTTTTTTAAGATTTTTGTTAAGAATTTGTAACCATAAAACGATGAGCCGTGCCAATAATGGCACGGCTCTCGCCCGACTCTATAATAAGTATTAAAAATCTCAAAAATTTTTTGGAGTCTAATACACCTGCATCGTACCCTTCAACCGAACAGACTGATATTAGATTAAAGTGGTGAAAAGAGATAATTTAATACAGAATCAGAAAAATAAAAAAATGCGCAGCAGAAGCTGCGCAAAAAAACGCTAACTCCTTTTTTCTGCGACAAAAAAATTGAATCCGTGCTAAAAGTAGCATGAGATATGAGCTAGCATTTTTAACAAAAATACAAAACCCATACTACCATTAACACAATTTATTCAATTTTTTTGTCGCAACGCCACTATATCATAATTTAATTTTTTTGTCAATCAAAAAGAATGAACGGACACTCGGGATTCAATATCATCTGTGACCTTATTTGTTATTCTTTCGAAATATATAATATTTTTAACTATCACTGAAAATAATTATATGGGATTTACCCATATTTGTCAATAGTTTTCTCCCATAATATATAATAAATTCAGGTGATTGTATGGTATTTAGAAGAATAAAGGATTTGCGTAATGACAGAGATTTAAAACAGCGTGATCTTGCAAAATACTTATTTGTTGACCAAAGCACATATTCCGATTATGAAACAGGAGAAGTCAAAGTAAGTATAGAAACATTAATCAAGCTTGCAGATTTTTATAATGTTTCTCTTGATTATCTTGTTGAAAGAACTGATAATCCGAATATAAATAAATAAAAACATCTGTATCAATGAATGTTTTGATATAGATGTTTTTATTTTGTATTCTATTCAATTGTTCCGCCGCCGAGGACATAATCGCCATCATACAAAACAACTGCCTGACCACTTGTTACGGCACGCACCGGCGAATCAAATTCAACTGCTACCCTGCCCTGCTCTATCCAAGCAGTACATGGCTGTTCCTTCATATTATAACGTGTTTTTGCGGCACACTTGATTTTTTCATTTTCTTTAGGCTCAGGAACTATCCAGTTAAAATCACAAGCATATAACAAAGAGGTCATCAAATCATCATTTGAGCCAACTGCTACAGTATTCTGCTCCAAATCCTTACTGCACACATAGACAGGATAGCCTGCTGCAAGACCCAATCCCTTACGCTGACCGATTGTATATCTGATAATACCATTATGCTCACCGAGCACATTGCCCTGCTTATCTACAAAATTACCCTTTGGGTATTTTTTGCCGTTATGCCCTTCAATGAATTTCGCATAATCGCCGTCAGGTACAAAGCAGATATCCTGAGAATCGTGCTTGCGTGCATTTATAAAACCGTTCTGCTCTGCAATTTCTCTGATTTCATCCTTAGAATACTTACCAAGCGGAAACATTGTATGAGCCAGCTGCTCCTGAGTTAACGAATAGAGAACATAACTCTGATCTTTTGAAAGGTCAACACCTTTTTTCAGATAATATCTGCCATCCTTATATTCAATATCGGCATAATGACCCGTTACAACGCAGTCATACTTTAACTCCTGCATACGCTGCATAAGCTTTTCAAACTTAAGATAGCGGTTACAGTCTATACAGGGATTCGGAGTTCCGCCGAGCTCATAGGTTTTAATAAATTTTTTGATAACCTTTTCTTCAAACTCATCCTTAAAATTAAAGACATAATACGGCATCTCAAGTCTGCGTGCAACCTGCCTTGCATCCTCAATATCATCAAGTGAGCAACAGGTTTTTTCCCTGCTAATGCCGATATCCTCATTATCATAAAGCTTCATAGTGACGCCCATACACTCAAAGCCCATTTGTTTCATAAAAAAAGCGGCAACGCTGGAATCAACACCGCCGCTCATAGCTATTAACGCTTTTTTCATAAGACTAACCCAATCTAATCATTTCATCAATGCAGTGCTTTGCACCGAGTCGGGTTTCTTCATCAAGCTCGATAACCTCACCAAAGGTGCCTTTGCAGCAATTGAGAACATTAACAAGAGTTGTCGCTTTCATATTATGGCAAATACAATCTTTTGAAAGCGGATAAAACATTTTATCAGAACACTCATTTTGAAGATGAGTCACAATACTGTTTTCTGTTCCGATAATAAATTCCTTGGCATCACTCTTTTTGGCATAATCCATAATACCAGTGGTTGAACCGACATAATCAGCAAGCGCAACAACCTCAGGAACACATTCAGGATGAACGAGAAATAATGCATTAGGATGAGCGGCTTTTGCCTTTTTGACATCAGAAGCACCCATTCTTGCATGAGTAGGGCATCCGCCCGAGAGCAGCTTGAACTCCTTTTCGGGGAGCTGCTCAGCAATATATGATCCAAGATTTTTATCAGGGATAAAGAGGATTTTATCACTGTCAAGCTGTTTGCAGATTTTCAGTGCGGATGAGGAGGTTACACATACATCGCACACGGTTTTAAGCTCTGATGTTGTATTAATATAAGCAACAACAGTATAATCGGGATATTGCTCCTTGACCTGCTGAATAACATCCTTATCCATCATTTCTGCCATAGGGCAGCCTGCATCTGCATTCGAAAGAATGACCTTTTTATCAGGCGACAGAATTTTAACTGTTTCAGCCATAAACCGAACACCGCACATAATAACGGTTTTATTCTCAACCTTTGATGCAGAAACAGAAAGTGCAAAGCTGTCACCTACAAAATCAGCAACCTCCAGTATTTCAGGCGACTGGTAGCAATGTGCCAAAATGCAGATATCCTTTTCTTTTTTAAGCTTTAAAATTTCCTCTTGTATTTCCCTAATTCCCATAATTATCTCCAAAGGAGCAGTCCCTAATTACTCCTCAATTTCCTTTTCAGCAAATTGTTCAGGATCGTAGGCAATGCCTTTTTTGTCATAATAATCCTTAACGGCTGCCTTGATAGCCTCCTCAGCAAGAACTGAGCAGTGAACTTTAACCGGCGGCAAACCGTCAAGAGCCTCAACAACAGCCTTATTTGTAAGCTCGATTGCCTCGCTGATAGGCTTGCCTTTAATAAGTTCGGTAGCCATCGAGCTTGAGGCAATAGCTGAAGCACATCCGAATGTATTAAACTTAACATCAGTGATAATCTGATTATCATCAACCTTGAGATATATCTTCATAATATCTCCGCATTTTGCGTTGCCTACCTCGCCGACACCGTCAGCATCATCTATTTTACCAAGATTTCTTGGGTTTGTAAAGTGGTCCATAACCTTTTCTGAATAAAGTGCCATTATTCAATTACCTCGCCTTTCTGAATTTTTTCCCACACCGGAGAAATTGAACGCAAATAAGGTACAACCTCATGAATTGCATCAAGAATTAAATCTATCTCTTCCTCAGTATTATATTCGCAAAGTGAAATTCTGAGTGAGCCGTGAGCAATTGCAACCGGTATACCCATAGAAAGCAGAACATGCGACGGATCAAGCGAGCCGCTTGTGCAGGCAGAGCCTGATGATGAGCATATTCCTTTTTGGTCAAGAAGAAGTATAAGGCTCTCTCCCTCAATTCCCTCAAAGCACATATTAACAGTGCCGGGAAGTCTTTTTACCAGATTACCGTTTACTCTTGAACGCTCAATATCAGCAACACCTTTAATAAGCTTATCACGAAGCTTAGAAACATATTCAGCGTTTTTTTCAAGATTAGCTACAGAATCCTCCATAGCAGCCGCCATACCGACTATAGCCGGCATATTTTCTGTACCAGCTCTCTTATTTCTCTCCTGAGCTCCGCCATTAATAAGATTCTGAAGAGGGATTCCCCTTCTGCAGAAAAGTATTCCGACGCCCTTGGGACCGTGAAACTTGTGAGCGGAGATTGAAAGCATATCAATATTCATATCCCTAACATCAATCGGTATATGACCGAACGCCTGAACTGCATCAGTATGGAAAATAACGCCCTTTTCTTTGCACAATGCGCCGATTTCTTTAATAGGCTGAAGAGTGCCTACCTCATTATTAGCCGCCATAATTGTAACAAGTGCAGTATCCTCACGAATAGCGTTTTTTACATCCTCAACCTTTACAATACCCTCACTGTAAACATCAAGAAGCTGTATCTCAAAGCCCTCTTTAGCAAGCTTATCAAGAGTATGAATAACTGCATGATGCTCAAACTTTGAGGAGATAATATGCTTTTTACCTCTCTTAGCACCATTATAAGCGGCAGTTAAAATTGCCTGATTATCCGCCTCAGAGCCTCCTGAGGTAAAATAAATCTCGTTCGGATTTGCATTAATGCACTTTGCAGCACGCTCTCTTGCATCTTCAAGGTATTCCTTAGCGGTCTGACCGATATGATGAAGAGATGACGGATTGCCGTAAATATCCTGCATTAAAGGCATCATTGCTTTTAGTGCAGCATCTGACAGTCTGGTGGTTGCGGCATTATCAACATATATTGTATTCATAAAAATAATACCTGCCTTTTCATATTCCTATTAAGTTTATAGGTTTTTCGCCATATAATATATACTTAATTTCCTACTTTGTCAATAGGGTTTTGGATTTATTTTTATATTATACAAATTTTTTTCAAATATATAATAATACCGCAGTGGGAATAAATTTTCACTGCGGTATAAATAACTTTAAACATATCCTTCCATTTTTAAAAATTGATAAGTTTTAGGTAAATTACTCTCCATAAAATCCGAGCCGTTTTTATCATATAGCTCCTCTGCGTGTGACCTGAATGCATCAAAATATACCTGCCCTGTATCGGCAGCAAATTTAATTTGCTCCCCCTCAAGCAAATCACACATAACCGCCTTCATAATGTGACCTCTGACTCCGTATTGATCACCTTTTAAAAACTCTCTATAGATATATTCAAGCGTATGATCACCATACATAATAAGTGCTTCATATTCAGTCGAATTCGTGTCAAAGAAATCATAGGGATTTGACGAAAAGGTATCGTTGCCTTCAAATTCATCAAATATTGAGCTGATTAAAGAATCAATATCTATATTCTCCTCCTGAATAAATTTATTCAAACAATACTGACTCAGCAGATAAACATTATAATCATATGCTTTTGTTCCGATTATCTTAGCATTATCACTATTAATTTGTTTTATAATATCACTCGGAAATACTTTATATAAATCTTTATTATAGTCAGCTCCGTCATTAGGAACCCAATATTCATTAAGTTCATATCTTCCCTTTTCATCAATATTAAAACTGACTGCTGCCGGATGATAAAAGCCGCTTTGATTTTCAATAATATTACCCGAAACAGTATAGGTATTACAGGTGACTTCGGAATAAGCGGTTACAGAATTATCGGCATTTTTGTCAAAGACTGTACCCTCACGCGTACCTAACAACACATGTGCCTCATAAATCTTTTGACCATTTTCTTTATACAGACTGCCGCCTTCATTATTAATAACAGCATTTGATACTGCCACGTCTAAATCTTCATAACCATCTGGCGAATTAATCGAATCAGATATATCATTATTTATAACTCTGCCTGAAATAATATTGCTTGGAACAGGATTCAATGCACACCCGGTAATCACAGCAGCACAAATAATGACTGCAATTACAGAAAGCCAGACCTTCGGTTTCTTCCACGCAAGAGCATTTTTTATTCTTCCCTTTGCTCCGCCCTCGCTGAATGATAATGGGCTTGGTGACGGAAAATGCTTACCCGTTGCAAAGCTTAAAAGTGCCATGCTGTAAGCCTTTTTAATATTACCATTCTGACGGATAACTTTTTCGTCACAGCTCATTTCCATATCACGGCTCATAAAAACAAACGCAAGCCAGCAAAGCGGATTAAACCAATAAACAGACAAAATTAGATATGCAAACAGTTTAACAATATGGTCAAGTCTTTTTATATGATATCTTTCGTGAGCTATTACATACTGTGTTGTCTGATCGTCAAGACCAAACGGGATATAGATTTTAGGTTTTATCAGTCCTAAAATAAACGGAGAATTTATTTTATCTGACTGATAGATATTTTCAAACATCAAAACAGCGGTTTTCATTTTATGATAAAAATGAAGATAACTTATAAAGCCGTATAGTATCAAAACAGCCATAACAACAAGCCACGCATAATACCAGAAGGCATTAATATCATAGCCCTGAGTATAAGCAAATACAGGATTATCAACTATCGGCAGATCATCACGCAGCATGCTGCTGCCGTTTGAATTCAGGACATCCGCATTAAAGTAATACATTCCTGCTTCATTATATTTTTGTGCCATTGAAATATCAACCGGACTAAGAGAAAAAATACTGAACACTGATTGAAACGAATACGGTATACAGAGCCTGAATGCAGCAACACTCCATAATAGATATGAATATTTTTTAGGTACCTTTTTCAACACAAGCCTTATAATTAAAATGGCAGTTATTACGATACTTGCCGTTATTGACATATTGAGAATCTCAATAAAAACATTAGCCATTGTCAATCCTCCTTATATTGGTCAATAAGCCTTTTCAGTTCCTCAGCCTGAGTATCAGATATTTTTTTGCCTCCTAAAAATGATACAAGAAAGCTTGGCAAAGAACCTTGAAACGAGTTTTCAACAAAATGATTACTTGCATAAGCCTGTACTTTATCTTTTGATACCAATGAAGATACATTTGAATTACTGTTTTGGGCAAAGCCTTTATCACACATTTTTTTTAATACGGTATAGGTAGTTGACTTTTTCCACCCCAGCTTTTCACTGCAAAGCTCAACAAGCTTCCCGGATGTAAGCGGCTCATTATCCCAAATTACACACATAAATCTGAAATCACTTTCACATAGCTTAAGTTCCATAACAGGTTCCTCCCATCGTTTGGTCTACAATTATCGACCTCTTGATTATAGTCTACAGTTATAGACCTAAAATGTCAAGCATTTTTTATAAAAAAACAGCTGCCTTACAAAATTGTAAGACAGCCTAAAAATATGTATTAAATTACTCGCCCTTCATTTCAAGGAGCTTAACCTTGCCTTCATATGCAGCAACCGAAACCTTGATTGAGTCTGTAATTGCAGCAACGATATCATCATCTGTTGCGCCAAGCTCACGGGCATATTTATCGCTGAAGAAAATATCAATATCCATAATATCAGGA
>JBKWUD010000039.1:0-20240 GCA_046989265.1 Eubacterium sp. | reverse complement strand
TTATAACTCCCTGCTTGAATATCCGCAGTATACTCATCCTGCCGAATGGAACGGTAGGGCAGTTCCTGAGGTTTTGCTCAGCGGTCATCATGCCAATGTCGCTCAATGGAGAAGGCAGCAGTCACTCAAACGCACACTTGAGCGCAGACCGGATATGCTTGATAATGCTGATATTACAAATGATGACAAAAAATATTTAGCTTCACTTAACGAAGGCAATAAATAGTGAAAAAAATATGTTAAATTTGCACAAATAACGCCTTAATTTTTTGTTAATAATTTATTAGTCATACGAACTTTTAAAATCTCCGTTGACGATAAAATTTTTGGTGATATAATATATAAAGTAGTAATTAACAAAGTTGATTGATTTACAATAATACATTAATTTTATGAGAGGTACCTAATATGTTCGTAAAAGATGTAACTGTTGAAAACCAAGTAGGACTTCATGCTCGTCCTGCAACCTTCTTTATTCAAAAGGCAAATGAGTTCAAGTCATCAATCTGGGTTGAAAAGGAAGAAAGAAGAGTTAACGCAAAATCTCTTCTCGGTGTTCTTTCACTCGGCATTATGGGCGGAACAGATATCAGAATTATTGCAGATGGTTCTGATGAAGAAGAAGCTGTTGAGGGTCTTGTTGCTCTTGTAAAGAGCGGATTCAACGAGTAATAACTCCTGAAAATGCAAGCACAGTCGTTTGACTGTGCTTTATTTTTTTTAATATGTGTGATATAATAATCATTATATTGTATAATGCATAAGCGGTTATAATCCGCTGATTAAGTTAAAATTAATTATAAAGGAGGAACAGCCTTGACTGAAAAGGAGCTGCGCCGAAAGGCAATGGCTTTGCCGCTTGCACCGGGTGTTTATATAATGAAAAACAAGGATAAAAAGATTATCTATATAGGCAAGGCTAAGGCACTTAAAAATCGTGTATCCTCCTATTTCGGCTCGCATTCCAACCATTCTCTTAAGGTTATCAGAATGGTTGAAAATGTTGATAATTTTGACTATATTCTTTGCGATACCGAGTTTGAGGCACTTGTTCTTGAATGCTCACTGATTAAACAGCATATGCCCAAATATAACATCCTGCTGAAAGATGATAAGGGATATAATTATATTAAAATTACAAAAGAGGATTTTCCACGAATAAGCGAGTGCAAGCAGATGACTGATGATAACGCGACATATATCGGACCGTTTATTTCAAACTTTTCTGTTAAAAATGCGGTTGAAGAAACACTTAAAATATTTAAACTGCCCAGATGCAATAAACGATTTCCCCGTGATTACAACAAAAGCAGACCTTGTCTTAACGGTTTTATGGGTTTGTGTTCTGCACCATGCAACGGCGGAATAACAAAGGAAGAATATGTCAATACTGTAAATGATGCGGTTGCATTCCTAAAGGGAGGCAGTGTAAACGCAATTAAGGATATGACAAAGAAAATGGAACAATATTCCGAAGAACTTGAGTTTGAAAAGGCTGCTAAAATGCGTGACCGCATCAAAGCAATTAAAAATCTTGAGGAAAAGCAGAAGGTTGTTTCAATAAATGTTCCTGAAGAAGATGTATTTGCTCTTGTTAATTCAAATAAAAAGGCATGCTTTGATGTTATCCGTTTTAAAAACGGCAGACTGACCGACAGTGAGCATTGGCTTATTGACAGCGTTGACAACCTTTCTGAGGCTCGTTTTGAGCTGATTGAGCGCTATTATTCTATGCGTGATAATATTCCGTCAAGAATTGCAGTTGATGGTGAAATTGCTGATGAAGAACTTCTACATCAGTTCCTTGAATCAAAACGAGGCAAAAAACTCGAGATTATTCATCCCCAAAAGGGAGAACATCTTGCAATCGTTAATATGTGTATAAAAAATGCCAATGAACATCTTGCACAGAATCAGGGCAGACTTGGCAGGGAAATGGCCGCACTTGAGGAGCTTGGAGAGCTTTTAGGCTTGTCGAAGCCGCCTGAATATATTGAAAGCTATGATATTTCCCACACCTTCGGTGCCGATAATGTTGCAGGAATGGTTGTGTTTCATAATGGCAGACCTATGAAAAAAGCGTATAAGCGTTTTTCAATCAAAGGCTTTGAAGGGCAGAATGATGTCGGCTCTATGAATGAGGTTCTCAAACGCCGCTTTAAGCATTACTATGAGGATAATGAAGACAGTACTTTTAAAATTTTACCCGATCTGATTTTACTCGACGGAGGGCAGCCTCAGGTTAATGCAGTTTTACCTGTTATAAGACAAATGAAAGTTGATGTTCCTGTTTTTGGTATGGTTAAGGATAATAAGCACCGCACCCGTGCGATTGCCTATGACGGAGGTGAGATTACTATTAATTCTCACCGTGCGGCTTTTACTCTTGTTTCAACTATACAGGAGGAGGTTCACCGTTTTGCTGTAACATATCATCATAAAAAGCATCAAAAGAGCTCGTTTTCTTCAAGTCTTACAAAGATTGACGGAATAGGTGAGAAAAAAGCTAAAGCGCTTTTGAAGAATTTTAAGACAATTGCGGCAATCCGTAATGCAACAGAAGAGGAACTTATGCAGATACAGTCTATCAGCAAAAAAAATGCACAAGATATAGTACGTTATTATTCGAATTTGTAAAATTACTATTTTAAACTTGACTAAACTTTGATGAATTAGTATAATATTTAAGAGTAAATTCGGTTGATATGCTTATCAGCCACTAAGGACAAACTTTTATGAGAGTTATTACCGGTTCTGCCAGAGGACGCAATCTTGCCACTCTTGATGGCGAGGAGGTCACCAGACCTACAACACAAAGTACAAAGGAAGCATTGTTCAGCTCAATTCAGTTTGAACTGGAGGATAAAAAAATTCTTGATTTGTTTGCAGGTTCAGGTCAGCTCGGAATAGAAGCTTTGTCCAGAGGTGCAGGCTTTTGTACCTTTGTTGAGAATAACAGGCAGGCATATAAAATTGTTGAGGGCAATGTTAGGCTTTGCAAAATGGAGAACCGCTCCAAGCTGGTTTTTTCGGATGCTTTGTCATTTTTATCCCGCAGGGATAATTTTGATATAGCGCTTGTTGATCCGCCTTACAATAAAGGTCTTGTCAGCGAGTGTCTGCCAAAGCTTACAGAAATTATGAATTCAGACGGTGTTATTATTTGCGAAACCGCAAAGAATGAAGAACTGCCTGAAAAAATTAATGGATGGGCAATAAATAAGAAAAAGAATTACGGCAAATCAAAGCTAACTTATTACCGAAAGGATAACGACTGAAATGAAAATAGCAATTTGTCCCGGAAGCTTTGACCCTGTTACATTGGGACATTTGGATATTATCGAGCGTGCAGCCGATATTTTTGACAAGGTAATAGTTCTGGTAATGAGCAACGGCTCAAAAAAGGCTTCACTTTTCACTATTGATGAAAGAATTGAGCTTTTAAATCGCTGTATTCAAAAGTCAAATGTGAAAATTGATACATACAACGGCTTACTTGTTGAGTATGCTAAACAAAACGGTGCCGTTGCAATTGTCAAGGGTCTGCGTGCTGTGTCTGACTTTGACTGGGAATTCCAGCAGTCCCTGACAAATAAATCCCTTAATCCTGATGTTGAAACAGTTTTTTTAACCGCAAGGGGTGAGAATATGTTTTTATCAAGCAGTATGGTTAAGGAGGTTTGCTCCCTCGGCGGCGACATTAGTTCGTTTGTACCTGTTGAAATAGCAGATGACATTTATAAAAGATGTAAAGGAGATAATTAAAATGACTAATACCGATATTTTACTTGAAGATCTTGAGGATGTGCTTGACGATGCTACATCAATTCCGCTATCCAAAAAGTGTGCAGTTGATGTTGATAAAATTAAAACTATTATTGAGGATATCAGATTAAATACTCCTCAGGAAACAAAGCAGGCTAAGGCTATTGTTGATTCAAGAAACACTATTCTTGAAGAGGCAAAGAAGGAAGCTGCTGAAATTATAAAAAAGGCACAGGCAGAGGCTCGTGACCTTGTTGCCCGTGATGAAATTACAAAGACTGCACAGGCAGAGGCTACTGAAATTATCGCAAAGGCAAATGAGCAGGGTAAGGCAATGGTTACTGAGGCTCAGAATCAGGCATCAGATATCCTCGGCAATGCAACTACTCAGGCTAATGAGATGGTAACAACGGCCCAGAACAAGTCAAGAGAGATGCTCAATGCAGTTAATAACTATGCTGATGACACTCTTCTTTCAATTGACGATGCTCTTTATAAGGCACTCACTGATGTCCGCCGTATCCGTCAGGGTATTTCAAATTCTCAAAGCAGAAAAGGCGAGTAATTTAATAATAAACGACAGGCACGGACATTTTGTTCGTGCTTGTTTTTTTGTGTCGATTGACAAAAATGTGTTATTATAGAAGAAAAGCTTATTCTAACAAAAAGATAAAAAGAGAAAGTACTTTTCGGACTTTTACGATCAGACTTAATTCAGAAATTGTTGATAATATTAACGATTTAGCGAAGCAATCTAATAGGTCAAGAAATGAAATAATAAAGATTTTATTCGAGTATGCCATTGATAAATGTGAAATTAAAATATTATAACGTCAGACCCACATATAATTAAAAGAAAAAGTTAAGAACGGCTCCACCCGTGAGGGAGCCGTTCTTTGTTACTTCCAGTTTTGAATGATTTGCGGATTTTCAAATATTTCGTCCAGCTTTTGAATGAACGGAACCATATCGCCGTAATCAAGTGCCTTGTGGTCTATAGCGATTGTAATCGGCATAATTGTTCCTACTTTGATTTCATCTTCTCCATTTTCGTTTTTAACAACAACAGCCTGCTTTTGTGCTGCGTTTATAGCAAATGCAGATACCTGAGGAGGAATAATCTCAAGTATTGTGCACTCACCTCTGTGCTGCCTGTAAACAGAGCCAAGATTGGAAACAGTAGTTGTACCTTGCTCAATATCGTGCTTTGTAAGCCTTTCTGTTACAGGGATAGAGTAGTATTCTTTCTTGGCAGAGCCTTTAAGAGTATGTACTTTATGCTTGCCGGTCTTTGAGCCGATAAGTCTGTTAATTGTCTGTGCAATCTTGCCGTGCTTTAGGGCAGTAAGTGTATTGTCAAGTGAAACTTCAAACATAACTTCATTAAGGTCTGTATTCTTAGCCCGTCTGATTGTGTCATTGATAGCTGCTGTCATTTCTGTTAGTGTTTTGCTGCCCATATCGTGCATATTAACTGTCATCATTTCACCATTCGGTAAAATCATAGGCATTGAAATGTCAATATTATCATAGGTTTTTAGACATCCGCGAACAAGCTTTCTGTTGAATTCAAGATGAGCATTGAGCTTTGGTGCCGCCTTCAAGCCTTCACAAATAACCCTAAGCATTACTGTATTTATAGTAATCTTTTTGCTTTTATCTGTAACCCCTTCGTTAAGCTTTTTGCATTCTTTTAAAAATTCGGTAACCTCAGGCTTGTAGGTTAATACACCGTGTGGGATTGTTTCCCAGCTTTCAGCTGTCATGTTTGAAACAATCTTTCTCGCAATTCCAAAATGCTCTTTTCCTGTTAATGCCATATTTTTCTCCTTTATTATATATTAAAGCAACGCTTTAATTTTTATTGCGTTTTGCTTTTATATCTTCAATATCCCCGCGTATTTTTTCTTTAACTGTCTCACGGTTATCTTTTACTTTTTCTTTAACCTGGGTAGCCTTTTCCTTTAATATAGAGGTTAATCCCATTGATTCCTCTTTGGTGAAGGGCTCTTCATTAAAGCGCTTTCGATATTCAATAATCAAATAAGGTCTGAAAACGGGATGTGCAATTTTGATAAGTGCCTTTGCACGTTCCTTGAGTGTTTTCCCCTTAAGCTGGGCAATACCATATTCGGTAACAACATAATTTACATCATTTCTTGGTGTTGTAACTGCACTGCCTTCTGTAATCAAAGGAACAATTCTGCTGACAGTGCCTTTTTTTGCTGTTGAGGGCATAGCAATAATTGACCTTCCGCCCTTGCTCATTGTAGCACCTCTTACAAAATCCACCTGACCTCCGACAGCTGAAAACTGACTTAATCCGATAGTATCAGAAACGACCTGACCGAGTAAATCAATCTGTATGCAGGAATTAATAGACACCATATTGTCATTCTTAGCAATTTCTATAGGATTATTAACATAATCAATAGGGTGTAATTCAACAGCAGGATTATTATTTATGTAGTCATTAAGCTTCTTGGAACCAAATGCAGCACCCAGAACGCTTCTTCCGTTATTTACATTCTTTTTCTTGTTATTTATAATACCGCTTTCAAGCAGGTCAACGACTCCGTCTCCGACAAGCTCGCTGTGCAGACCTAAATCCTTTTTATCAACAAGCTGTTTGCAGACTGCGTTTGGAATTCCGCCGATTCCGAGCTGAAGACAGTCACCGTCATTTATGAGCGATGCACAGTATTTACCGATTTCCATTTCAACCGGTGAGATATTCATTGTTTTAACCTCTGGCAGCGGTGCGTCAATTTCAACAAAACAGGTGAAGTCACGAATGTGCTTAATACTGTTTCCGAAGGTTCTGGGCATATTTTTATTTACCTGAGCAATGACCACTTCGCAGTAATCGGTAGTTCCTCTTGTGTAGTCCACGGTAGTACCGAAAGATACATAGCCGTGCTCATCTGGCGGTGATACCATAACGATTGATACTCTCGGTCGAATATAATCCCTGATCATTTCGGGTATTTCATAAAAATGTGAGGTAGTGAATTCACTTGAACCATTGGATATTGAGGCTCTGGTTGACTGCGATGCAAATAAGCAGTTAAGCTTAAAATGACCGCGCATTTTTGGCTGGCACCATGGTGAATCACCGAGTGTAAGCATATTTATAATCTCTACATTTTCATAGTCCTCATAATGCTTTACAAGGGCATTTTCTATTCCAAACGGCTCTCCGCAGGCGAAGCCGGTTACAACCTTGTCGCCATTTTTAATCAGCTTTATTGCTTCTTCTGCCGTTGTAAGCTTATCGTTATAGATTTCCTGCCAAGCCATTTATCCACATCCTCAAATTTGTATATTTTTTGCTGTATGTATAATTTACTAAAAAAACATAATATTGTCAATAACTATTGAATTACTGTAATAAAATTGTTAAAATGTAAATATGAATTGATGATATAAATATAAGACCGATAAGGGAGATAGTGTGAAAAATCACGCTGTCACAATTATATCGCCCTCAAAATTTGACTGTGGCATAATTTTGAGATAGCTAAATTTCCATTATACGCTTTGTCCGGCTACAACAAAGCGTGTAAATAATTTTTTATAAACTATTTGTAGCCGGAAAGGCTATGGAAATTAATATGAAAATATTTGCAGATGAATTTGGCTCATCGGATAATTTTTCAATACCGATGATTGAGGCGGTTAAGTCGCTGAACAGTGGTGATACTCTTGTTTTTAGTGACAGGGAATATCATTTTTACAGAGATTTTAGCCAGTCAAAAGTTATTCATATGACTAATACTGATTCTTTCAAAAATCCGCAGAAGTTTTTTGCAATGCTTTTTGAAAATCTTGATAATATTACAATTGAGGGTAACGGGGCAACCTTTTGTATTCACGGTGATATGTGCTCAATGGCTATTCTTAATTGTAATAATTTTAAATTGAGGGACTTTACAATCAACTATCCTTCACCAAGCAATGTTGAGCTTACCGTTAAGGCAAAAAAGGGTAAAAAGGTTCTCTTTGAGATTCCTGAAAAAACACTTTGGTATCTTGACGGCAAAGATGTTGTTTTCTTTGAACAAAGCCCTTTTACAAAAAAGAATTACTGGCAGTTTAAAAATGACGAAAATTCACATAACGGGGTTTTGCACAGCGGTAACGATGTGTTCAGGACACTTCATTTTAAAGGTCCGTTTTCAAAAGTAAAATCCGCGGAACGAAAATCAATGACTGAACTTGAAATCAATTATAAGGTGAAGCGTAAATTCGAAGTCGGAGAAACATATACTTTCAGTCAGAATAAAAACAGAAACACTTGTGGCTTGTTCGTAAATGAAAGCTCAAATATTGATGCTCAAAATATTACCGTTAATTACCTTCCGGGATTTGGCTGGCTTTCACAGATGTGCGAAAACGTAAGCTTTAATAATGTTACCTTTAAGCCTGATGATAAACACCATGTTTCGGCTTTTGCCGATTTGATTCATATCTGCGGCTGCAAAGGGGATGTAAAGATAACTAACTGTTATTTTTCTCATCCGCATGATGACCCCATTAATATTCACGGTTCTTTCCTGCGCTTTAAAGAGAAAAAGGATAATAATACCGCAGTTTTTGAATTTATTCATAAGCAGCAGGGCGGATATCGTGCCTTTAATGACGGCGATAAGGTCAAATTCTATTATCGCAGTAATTTGCAGGAACTTGACGGGGAATATACTGTTGCTTCAGCTGTTGATGATATTGATGCTAAAACAGTTACGGTTAAGTTTAATGCGCCTTTGCCTGCTGAAATAGAAAATAAATTTATGGGCATCAGCAATATTGTAGCAGAGAATATTACATATTGCCCTAATGTTGAAATTGCGGACTGTGAATTTACTGCAATTCCTACCAGAGGTATCCTTTGCACAACTGCCGGCAAGGTTAGAATTCATGATAACAAGTTTTCCCACACTGCTATGGCACATATATTTATCAGTAATGATGCTGCAGATTGGTATGAAAGCGGTCCTGTGCGTGATGTAGAAATTTATTCAAATTATTTCTATCTCACTGCGAGCAAGCAGTATGAGCAGCTTAATGCACCGGGTGTACTTATTTATCCTATTACATCCAGCAGAAGAGTAACAAAGCCTATTCATCAAAATATCCGTATCCATTCAAATTATTTTCAGGTTGGCAGGGATAAGCCGATTAAGGCAATAGGCGTTAAGGATATAGACATCTACGGAAATGTTTATGAAGGCTCTTCCCATGTAAAACTCAGACACTGCACTAAAGCAAAATAATTATCAGCAAGATATGAAAAAACTGTTTGGTATTTTATTTTCCGTTATTGCTTTTATATACACTGTTTGGTATATGCATTTCGGTGTGCCGTATCTTAACAGTGGTGCTCTGTCAAAAATCGGTCTTTACCATCATACATATTTTGTTATCTGGGGTTTTCTGACTTTTCTTGCACTTTGCTATAATACTGTTCTTGCATATACACGGTATACCAAAAGCAGAGTTTATATTCCTCTGCTTGTATTTTCAGCAGTTGGTATGCTGCTGACACTGTCTTTTGATTTTGATTTCAGCAAAAAGCCTGATTATTATTTTCACTGTGCCGGCTCGCTTGCCTTTTCGGTTTTAATGGGTATCACAATATTTGTTCTGTTTGCACTTTGTTATAAAAAAGACAAAATTTTTAAAGTGTTTTCCGTTATAACTGCTGTCATTCTGATTGCAGATTTGGTTTGTCTTATTATTTATAAAGAAACAGCGTTAATTGAAACTCTGCCTGTTTTTGCAGGTTATATAATGCTTTGCATTGTTAATTTGAGGAGGGATAGGGTTGAAGCTGTCCGATAAACTTAATAATTTAGAATGTTATCCGTTTCATATGCCGGGGCATAAAAGAAATCCAAAATTCGGCATAACCGGATCTGAAATTGATATAACCGAGATTGACGGTTTTGATAATCTGCATGATGCAGATGGGGTTCTGCTTGATGTTGAAACACGATTGAGTAAGATTTATAAAAGCGAAAAATCCTTTATGCTTATTAACGGTTCTACTGTAGGAATACTGTCGGCAATTTTTGCAGTTTGCAATGAAGGCGATTTAATAATAGTTGCAAGAAATTGCCACAAAAGCGTTTATAATGCCTGTATGTTAAGGCACTTAAGATTGGTATATATAGAGCCTGAGTTTGATTATGTAAACGGATATTACACAAGACTTTTACAATCAACTGTTGACAACGCAGTCAGCGAATATCCGCAGGCTAAATGTGTAATAATTACAAGTCCTACGTATGAGGGTAATATCAGCAATATAAAGACGGATATTCCTTTGATTATTGATGCAGCACACGGCGCTCATTTAGGTATGGGCTCGTTTCCTGCATATCCTAAAGCGGATATAGTTGTTTCAAGTCTGCATAAGACCCTTCCGGCACTCACTCAGACAGCTGTTTCTAATGTGTATAATGAGGAATATATAAATAGGGTTAAGCTTTATCTTGATATTTTTGAAACAAGCTCGCCGAGTTATGTTTTGATGGATTCTGTGTCCAAGTGCTGTGATTTTGCTGAAAACGGCAGAGCGTCTTTTGAAGAGTATACAAAAATGCTTTGGGATTTTCGTGATATTGATTTGTATAATCTGCGGCTGAAATACAGCGACGATTTTTCAAAGCTTGTTATATCAACTGCAAATACCGATTTAACCGGTACGAATCTTGCCGAAATTCTGAGGCGGGATTATAATATTGAGGTTGAAATGGCAAGCAAAAGCTATGTTGTTTTAATGACCTCAGTGGGAGATACCCAAGAGGGGTTTGAAAGACTGAAAAATGCTCTTCTTCATATTGACAGTGCATTGCTCTCAAAGTCTGAGGAACTTTTCAAAAAACCGCCTATTCCAACGGGTGAAAGTGTTATAAATATTGATGATAAATCATCTGCCCTTGATTTGAGAGCGGCTATTGGAAAGGTGTCAAATGAATTTGTATATGCCTATCCTCCCGACATACCTATTTTTGTTCCGGGAGAGACTGTTAAGAGAGATACGGTAAACTATTTGAATTCAATTCAAAGAGCAGGCGTGAATGTTGTCAGCGACAGTGGCTTATTGCCTAATAAGTTGTTGACAAAAAGTGATATATAATTTATAATAACTGAGTAATAAATTTCAAAGAGGTGTTCTTATATGAAGAGAATTAACACATTAAGCTCAAGAAATCTTTGTGAGTCAGCTAAGAAGGGCGGCTGCGGTGAGTGCCAGACATCTTGCCAGTCAGCAAGCAAAACTTCATGCTCAGTAGCAAATCAAAAGTGTGAGCAGCTTAAGAAATAATCTTAAGTAGTTTTAAATTAGAATTTACAGCGGTGAATCCGCTGTTTTTCTATATAAGGGATAAAAATTTTATGATACACGCATATAAAATGAACGGATATAATATCATACTTGATCAGAACAGTGGCTGCGTTCATTCGGTAGATGAGGCAACATATGATATTATAACCATGTATGAAAACACTCCAAAGGATCAAATTAAATCTTTCATTCTTGAAAAATATAAAAACAGTGATGATGTAACCGAACATGATATTGAACTTTGCTTTGATGATATTGAATCACTTAAAGCAGAAGGCAGGCTCTTTGCCGAAGATACCTTTGAGAGCATTGCACCTGAATTTAAAAAGCGTCAGGGCGTTATCAAGGCAATCTGCCTCCATGTTGCTCATGGCTGTAATCTGAATTGTGAATACTGCTTTGCCGGCAAGGGTGAATACGGCGGCGAGGATAAGGGATTGATGAGCCTTGGGGTCGGCAAGCGTGCGCTTGACTTTCTCATTGAGCAAAGCGGAACAAGAAAAAATCTTGAGGTTGACTTTTTCGGCGGTGAGCCGCTCCTCAATTGGGATGTCTGCAAGGAGCTTGTAAAATACGGAAGGGCACAGGAGAAAAAGTATAATAAAAATTTCCGTTTTACTTTAACTACTAACGGAGTGCTTGTTAATGACGAGGTTATTGATTTCTGTAATAAGGAAATGGGCAATGTTGTTCTTTCTCTTGACGGCAGAAAATCGGTGCATGATAATCTCCGCAAAACTCCTAACGGCAAGGGCAGTTATGATTTGATCATTGATAAGTTCAAAAAATTTGCCGATTCAAGAAATCAGGCAGATTATTATATGAGAGGTACATATACTCACTTTAATACAGATTTTTCCAAGGATTTGTTTCATATGGCGGATCTCGGTTTTAAAGAGCTTTCTGTTGAGCCTGTAGTGTGTGACCCTAAGGAGCCATGGGCACTTAAAGAGAGCGATTTGCCTGTTCTCAAGGAGCAGTATCAGATTCTTGCGGATGAAATGCTGAAACGCTACAGAAAGGGCAGCGGTTTCACATTTTATCACTATATGATAGATTTGGATCACGGGCCTTGTATTGTTAAGCGTGTCAGCGGATGCGGTGTCGGTACTGAGTATATGGCGGTTACTCCAAGCGGTGATTTATATCCATGCCACCAGTTTGTCGGAGATGATAAATTTAAGCTGGGAAATATATTTGACGGTGTAACAAATCCTGATGTTTTAGAGCAGTTTCAGCAATGCAATGTTTATTCTCATAAGGAGTGTAAAGACTGCTTTGCCAAGGTATATTGCTCAGGTGGATGTGCAGCAAATGCATATCATACTACAGGCAGTGTTAACGGTGTTTATGAGTTTGGCTGTGAGCTTCACCGCAAGCGTATAGAATGTGCTATTATGCTTAAGGTTGCAGAGGCAGAAGAGGGCTTAAAGGTTGAATATTGATTAAGGGCTGTCTTTGACAGCCTTTTTATAATAGTTGAAAAAAATTATTTATATGCAACAAAAATGGAAATTTTTTGCACTTAACATATGACGGCGTCAAGGTGGTGAGACAATGAACGAAAAAGAATTAGTTAAAAAAGCACGAAATGGTGACAAGCAGGCTTTTTGTGATTTGTATATGCTTTATAATGACAGACTCTATCGTTATGCGTTTTTTAAACTCGGTAATTCCGAGGATGCAAAGGATGCAGTGTCAGACTGTATCGTTGAAGCTTATGAGAATATCAGCAGCCTGAAAAATGAAAAGGCATTTAGTGCTTGGATATTCAAGATTATGTATCGTTCCTGCTGCTCACTGATTAAAGAACAGGTTAGACTTAAAAATACTGTTGACATCAATAGCTTAAATGACTTCAGTGCTTCATACTCAATTAACTATGAAAATGCGGAGGTCAAGGAGGCACTTGAAATTTTAAGCGATGAGGAACGGGAGATAGTTTTATTAGCTGCGGTTGCAGGCTGCAAAACAAAGGAAATAGCAAGTCTTACCGGAATTAATCATTCTACGGTGAGATCAAAACTGTCACGCAGCCTGATTAAAATGAGATGCTTTATGGAGTGATGCCAAATGAAAAAAAATAAAAATAATGATTTGAATTTTATCAGTGCAAAGCTCAATAACAGTGGTGTTAATGCACCCGAGGATATAAATAAAGAGTTTGTGCTGAATAAAATCAGCAATAAAAAGGCAGAAAAAATTAAAATGCCTGTTAAAAAGAGAATAACCATTGCTGCAAGCAGCTTTGTTGCATGTATAGCAATATTCGTCGTTGTTGCCGTTGCAGCGACAAATCCTTCTGTTAATAATATGCCCTTAACTGCCGAAAACGGTCAGATTATCCGCTCATTTACAAGCTATGATGAAATACAAAGTACTATCAAGCAGATAAATAAATCAAACAGAAACGGTATGTATGAATTTTCAGATACGCTCGGATTTTCAAAATCAGCATATGATACTGCTACTGTTTCAGAAAGTTCGGCAGCTTCCAACGCAGCGGGTTCAGGCAATTATGCCCAAACTTATAAACAGGTTGATGCAGTTGATGAGGCTGATATCATTAAAACTGACGGCAAGTATATTTATTATGTTAATTATGATTGTGTTGTCAGAATTTATAATACTGATAAGAAAAATCCAAAGCAGGTTGCTCAGGTTAAGAACGGTGACCGATGGATTGACGATATCTTTTTGTCTGATAATAGACTTATCACAATTAGTAACGATACGGATTCGGATTATAATTCAATCACAAGTGTAAGCATTTATGATGTGTCGGATATAAAAAATATAAAAAAGCTTTCCTCTTTTTCGCAAAGCGGTAATTACAGTTCTTCAAGAATGATTGGTGATATGCTTTATCTTGTATCAAATCAGTATATTTATGACGATGACTGTCTGCCTTATGTTTGTAAGAATGATAGTGAAAGCAAATGCATTGCTGCAGGAGATGTCTATTGCGTTGCCAATCCGATTGACGAAAGCTTTCTTGTCATAAGTCAGATTGATACTTCCGATATGAAACAGGATACTCAAACAAAAGCTATACTCGGCGCGGCTGATAATGTATATTGCAACGAGAAAAATATGTATATTACGGCAACTGATTATAATTGGCATGATGAAAATACTAAAGCCACAACACAGATTATCAAAGCAAGCCTTGAAAATGGGATCAAGTTCACTGCAACTGCTAAAGTAAACGGTTATATAAATGACCAGTATTCACTTGATGAGTATGAAGGTATGCTTCGTGTAGCAACAACCTCTTATAATAAAAAAGGTAATGAAATCAATAATCTCTATGTTCTTGACAGTGATTTAAATAAAACGGGTTCTGTTACAGGCTTTGCAAAGGATGAAAGCATTAAAGCAGTAAAATATGTTGGAAACACTGCATATGTTATAACCTATGAGGAAACAGACCCTTTGTTTGTAATTGATTTGGCAGACGAAACCAAGCCTAAAATTCTTGGTGAGGTAAAAATTGACGGTTTTTCAAGTATGCTTGTTCCTGTAGGTGATGATAAGCTTCTTGGTATAGGTTATTATACTACTGACAATGATGAAATAAATATGCAGGTTACTGACGGTGTTAAGCTCGTTTTATTTGATATAAGCGATAAGACGAAACCGGCAGTGCTTGATGAAAAGGTGTATAAAAGCAGTTATTCAGAGGTTCAGTCAAATCCAAAAGCACTTGTTTTCAACAGCGAAAGAAATAATTTTACAATTCCGATTAATTATTATGGTGATTCAACATATTCACGCTGCGGAATAGTTACCTTCAGTGTTGACGACGATGAAATCAGTATTGACGGTAATTATGAAACAAATAAATTTACTTCCTGTGACCGCTGCACTTATGTTGATGATACTATCTATATTTTATCATCAGAAGGAGAAATTGATTGTATACAATATAAATAATTTGTGTTATAATACCTTCGGGTGATAACTATGAAATTTATCTCGTGGAATGTTAACGGGCTTCGTGCCTGTATGAATAAAGGCTTTAAGGATTTCTTTGACAATATAGATGCAGATGTATTTTGCCTGCAGGAAACTAAGCTGCAGGAGGGTCAGATTGATTTTGCTCCTGAGGGTTATAACTGCTTTTGGAATTATGCTGAGAAAAAGGGATATTCCGGCACTGCAATCTTTACAAAGCAAAAACCCCTGTCTGTAAAATATGGTATGGGTATAGATGAGCATGATAAAGAGGGAAGACTGATTACCCTTGAATTTGAAAATTTCTATTTTGCTACTGTCTATGTGCCTAATTCTCAGCGTGAACTTACACGCCTTGATTACCGTATGCAGTGGGAAGATGATTTCAGAGAATATATCAAATCACTGGATGAAAATAAGCCTGTAATCTATTGCGGCGACCTCAATGTTGCACATAAAGAAATAGATTTGAAAAATCCTAAAACAAATCATAAAAACGCCGGCTTTACCGATGATGAAAGGGAAAAGCTGACCGCTCTTCTTGACAGCGGCTTTACAGATACCTTCAGGTATTTTTATCCCGATAAAGAGGGGATATATTCATGGTGGTCATATATGTTTAAAGCAAGAGAAAAGAATGCAGGCTGGCGTATTGACTATTTCATCACATCAAAATCACTTGATGAAAAGCTTACAGATGCTAAAATTCACACCGACATATTCGGCTCTGATCATTGCCCGATTGAACTTGATATTGATTTATAACCGTTTAGCTCCCTTTTAATAGGGAGCTTTTTTATTGACATAATTTTATAATTATGGTATATTGGATTTGCGAAATAAAGTTGAATAATTTATCCGTTATAAGGCAAGTTTTTTTATTTTGATAAAAACGCTTACCCTTATTTGACTTGTCTTATTATGGACTATGTTCAACTTTGTTTCGCAGCAATATTATAGGGTTGCGTTTTTTGCGCAGCTTAGGCTGCGCTTTTTTATTTTTTAGGAGGTGATATATATTGCTGATAATAAGTACATTTATGTACTTTGATGCGTATTGCTCAAACTGTCGTTAATCAACCGGAGCTGGTAACAACCATGTGTTAGCGCAAAAATATTTGTTGACAAATATTTTTGATGATGATATACTTTAACTGCAAAACGAATTTTATATTGAAGCCTAATTGGGAATGTTTTTTTATTTTGATAAAAACACATGCTCTTTTTTCACATTCTATTTTAGGCTTGTTGAAATTCGTTTTGCAGCGTGAGCTGTGTTTTTTGCGCAGCTTAGGCTGCGCTTTTTTATTTTTTAGGAGGTGATATATATTGCTGATAATAAGTACATTTATGTACTTTGATGCGCATTGCTTAAACTGTCGTTAAACAATCATAATATAAAAGCTCCCTTTTGTTTGAAAAAGGGAGCCGTTTTTATTTGTTATATACTTTTACTGTTGACTGTTTTCTTCGCTGTTTCTTTTTTCAACGATGAATTGATGTACCTTGTCTGCAAGCTCGCCGTGGAGCTTGAATTTTTTTGAGAATACAATAAGAGCTAACAGCATCAGAATAGGCGGAACTGCAAAGCATATAAATCCTATTCCTGCCTTTGTGCTGTCGTTGATAGCACCTGTTGCACTTGTGATTTGCTTGTTGTAATTCATAAGTCCCAAACCACCGAAAAGTACAACGGTCTGAATAGTATATGCCATTTTCTGTAAAAAGCCTTTCATTGAGAAAGTAATGGATTCATTTCGTTCTCCGTTTTTATATTCACCGTAATCAACAATATCTGCGAGGAAAATTGTCTGTGCAACAAACATTGATGCGATACCTGTTGATGAAATGATATAGGCAATATCAAGAGCAATTGTAATCTTGAGAATAGGACCGAAGATATACATCAGCACATATCCGATTATTGTTGCAATAAGGGATATCTGATAAATTGCTTTTTTGCTTAGCCATTTTGAAAGTACGGGTATTACAAGCAGACCCAGAACCGAACCGACTGCACCGATTGTCTGGAACAGTGACTGAGCCTTTGGCTGTCCGAGAACATCAGAGAAGTAGTATACGGCTGTTCCTGATGTTAAATACCAGCCTGCATTTGAAAGCATAGCCATAACCATAAATACTATAAGCTGGTCATTGTGGGCAATAACGGAAAAGATTTTCTTAAGTGAAAATTTAGAATTCTTATTATATACAACATGCTTTTCTTTAGTTGAAATTACACAGATTGTTGAGAATAAAACGAGCAGGCAGGCACAGATTCCTGCCCAGCGTGAAAAGCCTGATGCACTGTAGCCTTTGTCTGTGGTCATACCTGTTGAAAGCATAGGAAGAATGATTGGCGTTGCAATTGTAATTATACCCTGACCAAGTCCGCTGAAGGTTCTTGCGACTGTTGAAACAAGATTTCGATCCTTAGGGTCAGAGGTGAATGACGGCACCATGCTCCAATATGGAATATCCGCCATTGTATTTGTCATTCCCCACAGAATATACATAATACCTATATATATGTAAAGCTTTGTTCCGCTCATTCCGAAGCTTGTGAAAAGCAGGAATAAAACGGCAGCATTACTTATTGCGCCTATTACAATCCAAGGGCGGTATTTTCCCATTTTTGTTTTTGTGTTGTCAACGATAGTTCCCATAATGGGGTCATTAATACCGTCCCAAATTCTTGCAAGGGGAGTTAAGAGCAGCAAAAAGCCCTCTTTAAGTCCAAGCACACTTGAAAGATAATAGCTTAAAAAAGAATAAAACATACCGTAGCTTAAGTCCAATCCTACCGCTCCGATACCGTAGCCGATTTTTTCTCGCCATGTGGTTTTGTATTCTGCCATATTCTGCCTCCATAATGAATTTTTTATAATTATAACATATTATAATTAGTATAGCAAATCGTCAGATATTACAAAAGAGTTACAAAAGTTACAGTTTTTTCTAAAATTTTAATTATTACTGAAAAGAAAACTGTTGACTTTGGTAGCTCTGTATTTTATAATAATGGTGTCACGAAATCCCATAAAGTGGATTAAATAAACTATAAAATCCCATACAAAAGCCCAAAATCGATGAAAGGAGGATGCAAAGATGCCTAATTACAGATCATTTACAGGCCACAAAGTTCATAAGCTTGATGCAAAAAACAGAGTTTCAATTCCTGCAAATATGCGTTCTGATTTAGGTAACGAGTTCTATATTACTTTAGGAACCGATAATTGTCTTGCTATCCGTACCTTAGATTGCTGGGATGAATTTATGGCAAAGCTTCAGACCCTTCCTGAAACGCAGAGAAAAGCAGCCGGATTTCACTTTGTAGCAAATGCGGAAAACCTTTCACTTGACCCTAACGGAAGAATTCGCCTTAGTGATTACTTAAGAAAAAAAGTAGGGATTGACGGTGAAAAGGAAGTTGTTGTATACGGTGCATCAGACCGTATTGAAATCTGGAATAAAGACTTGTTCTACAGCAGACTTGATGAATGTGCTGAGGTTGACTGGGGCAATGTTTTTGACAGCTTTGGTATTTAAGTATGGAGTTTGTTCATAAAAGCGTATTGTTTGATGAAGCAATTAAATCGCTTAATATAGATAGTAATAAAATATATGCTGACGGCACAGCAGGAGGCGGCGGCCATTCAAGAGAGATTGCAAAAAATGCTAAAAGGCTGATTGCAATTGATCAGGACCCTGATGCAATTAAAGTTCTTCGTGAGAGACTTGGAGATATCGGCAATGTGACAATCGTTCAGAATAACTTCGAAAATATTAAAAGCATATTGGACGAGCTTGGCATTGACGGTATTGACGGAATGTTGCTTGATCTCGGCGTAAGTTCATTTCAGCTTGACACAGCTGAGCGCGGCTTTTCTTACCATAAGGATGCACCGCTTGATATGAGAATGAGCAAACAGGGAATGAGTGCAAGGGATGTTGTAAATAATTACAGCGAAGAAAAGCTTGCAGATATTTTGTTCAGATACGGCGAAGAAAAATTTTCACGCAGGATTGCTAAAAATATTATTGCTGCAAGGCAGGACAAGCCGATTGAAACCACTCTTGAACTTGTTGATATCATTAAAGCATCATATCCAAAAGCAAAAATGAGGGATTCGCATCCTGCACGCAAAACCTTTCAGGCAATCCGCATTGAAGTCAACGGCGAACTTGACAAGCTGTCACATACACTGGATGAAGTACTTGATTGCTTAAATCCGAGCGGCAGGCTTTCAATAATAACTTTCCATTCTTTAGAGGACAGAATGGTTAAAGAAAAATTTAATAACTGGGCTAATCCTTGTACCTGCCCTAAAGAATTTCCGGTTTGCGTCTGCGGCAAAAAGCCGCTTGGCAAAGTGCTTAAGCCGATAGCACCAAGCGAGGCTGAGCTTGAGGAAAATCCCAGAGCAAGGTCATCAAGGCTCAGAATTTTTGAGAAGTATTAATTTATATATTAAAAACAGGTGGTGAAAACAGTGACAAATTCAAACGATTTCAGAAGATATTCATATTCAAATGACCCTGCACTTTTAATCAATCAATTTGATGTAAGCCGCGGTTCGCAGGCTCCCAAGCTTAGACCTGATGCACAGCCTCAGCGCGGACTAAAGGTTCGTGAAAATAAAGAGGTTAAAAGCAGGCATGAATTAAAAGCAGAGCAAAAGAAGGCATTTGCCCAAATGCTTAAGATTAGCGTGGTTGCTGTTATCAGCCTTGTGATGGTTGCACTTTTAATACATTCTTTGGCAGTAAAAAATGAACTCACAAAGCAAATTGCTGCAAAGGAAGTTAAAATATCAAATGCTCAGAGTGAATATATCAGCCTTCAATCTGAACTGGATTCTCTCGTTTCAATGAGCATGATTGATCAATATGCAGTTGAACAGCTTGGAATGACTAAGGTTAAGTCAAACCAAATTCAATATATTGATGTCAAGGAATATAAGGCTCAGCGTGAGAAAGAGCTTTCAAAGCAGACACCTGCTGATTCGGCAAAGCAGCTAAGCAGCATAACAAATGGTAATAAACAATAAAAGTTAAGAGTAATAATATTATGAGAGTTCGGCAATGCCTTACTCTCTAATGTGCTTTATATATGCGTTGAAAAATTCCTGAATTTGTAGAAAATGATGTGATGACATGGCAGTTG
>JBKWUD010000038.1:0-20423 GCA_046989265.1 Eubacterium sp. | reverse complement strand
TATTTATACATTTGTTACAGAATTGTTATTGATATAATTTAGTTGATGTGATATAATTTTATGTATATATTAAGCTGATTTTATATACTTTTTATATATGGAATTGGTATAAAGGAGGAATTTTTTTGAAAGAAGCAAAAGCATTAGCATTCGTTAACGCTTACGGTGTTCTCGCAACTCTTGAGAATCTCTGCCAGATGGATGAAGAAGCAAAAGCAATTTGTGCAGGATTAAAAAAGCCTGTTTCACTTTGTTTTGAAGTAACCGATGGCCCTTGCGTAACCTATAATTTTAATGCTGACGGATGCAAAATGACCGAGGGTGATTACGGCTGTACCTGCAAGATGAAATTTGCATCACCTGAAAAATTTAATGCACTTATTGATGACAGCAAGCCGGGAATTCCTGTGAAGGGTATCGCTCAGGTGCTTTCATTCCTGCTTGGTCCTTTTACTAAGCTTACAGATATTTTAACAAAATATCTTATGCCTAGTGATGAGAATATGAAAAACAAAGATTTCTTTGAAAAATCAACGATTTTGACAATGTATACAATCGGAGGAGCTATCTGCGCACTTGCTAATAATGATTCAATCAGCAAGCTGTCAGCTTCATATATTGTAGATGGTGATGTTCAAATGGGAATTACCGATGCATGCTATGTCACAATCCGCTGCCGCGATCATAAGCTTGAGCTTATAAAAGAAAAGCCTGATACTCCAAGGGCAGTTATGGAATTCAAGACGATTGAGCTTGCAAACGGTCTGTTTAACGGTACTGCTTCAACAATGGCTGAGCTTTGTGCAGGTAACATCTATATGAGCGGTATGATTAATATGATTGACAATATTAACAGAATACTCGACAGAGTAGCTGTATACTTAGGTTAAGGAGGACAGGTGTAATGAGTAAATATCCTGAATATACACATGAAAAATCACAGGAATGGTTTAACCGTGCACTTGCAGCAATTCCGTCAGGTGTATACGGACATCTCGGTCCGTCTGAGGGTTTGTTCCTTCCTATTACAAAATGGCCGTTAATGCTTGATCACGCAAAGGGTACATATTTCTGGGATGTTGACGGAAATAAATATCTTGATATGATGTGCGCTTATGGCCCCAATGTTCTTGGTTACTGCGATGATGATGTTGATGCTGCAGCTATGGAGCAGCTGAAAATCGGAAATTGCACAACATCACCATCATATAAGATGGTTGAGTGTGCGGAACTCCTTAAGGACACAGTCGCTATGGCTGACTGGGCGTTCTTTATGAAAAACGGCTCAGATGCTACAACCTTCTCTGTTATGTGTGCAAGAGCACATACAGGCAAGAAAAAGATGATGTTCTTTAAGGGATACTACCACGGCGATTTCCAATGGGCACAAAAAGCCGACTATCCGGGTATTCTTCCGGAGGAAGTTCAAAATAATATCGTTGTTCCTTGGTTTGACCTTAATGCTATGCAGGAAGCCTATGATGCCTGCGGCGGTGATGTAGCCGGTCTTATTGCACAGCCGTATGACCATGGTAATTTCTCTGATAATGTATGTGCAACTCCCGAGCAATGGAAGGCAGTCAGAAAATTCTGTGACGATCATGGTATGGTACTTATTTTTGACGATGTCAGAACAGGTTTCCGTCTTGATATTGCCGGATCAGACCATTACTATGGAATTAAGGCTGATCTTATCTGCTTCTGTAAAGCACTTGCAAACGGATATAATATGAGTGCTGTCTGCGGTCAGGAGCATATGAAAAATACTGCTTCATCAGTAGTTTATACAGGCTCGTATTGGATGAGTGCCGAGCCGTTTGCAGCTTGTCTTGCTTGTATTCCTAAGATGAAAAAGCTTGACATTCCGACTTTGTTCCGTGAAAAAGGAATAAAGCTTACGGAAGGTTTTAAGGCTGCAGGTAAAGAGCACGGATTTAATCTTGTCGTTTCAGGCGAGCCGGCACTGTTTTATCTCAGAATTGCCAATGATGATAATCTTATGCTTCATCAGGAGTGGATTGCAGAGTGCGTAAGCAGAGGTTTGTTCCTTGCGTCTCACCACAATCACTTTATTAATGCTTCACTTACTGATGATGACATTAAGCTTGCAATTGATATCGCAGAGGATGCATTCGGTGTTGTAGCTGCAAATCATCCTGAGCTTGATTTGAAATAATTTAGGTGTAATTTAATAAAGTTTGAAAGGGGTTATTTTATGCCAGTTGATTACAAACCATTTGATAAAGCTGAATGGCTTCGTCTTGAAAAAAAAGCCGATGAAATGAGAAGAATGGCAATTCAAACAGCAATTTGGGGCGGCTCAGGTCACATCGGCGGCTCACTCAGTGCGATGGATGCTATGGTAACATTGTACTATCGTTTTATGAAATTTGATGTTAACAATCCTGAGCTTGAGGACAGAGACAGATTCATTCTTTCAAAGGGTCATTGTGCAGTAGGTTATGCTCCTATTCTTTGTGACCTTGGCTTTGTGCCTGTTGATGAGTTGAAAATCTTCAATCTCACTGGCGCAAAGATTGGCATGCATCTTGACTGCAATAAGGTTAAGGGTGCAGATTGTTCAACAGGTTCTCTCGGTCATGGACTTTCACTTGCAGTGGGCTTTGCACTTGCAGGCAGAGTTAAGGGTATTGATTATATGAACTTTGTTGTAACAGGTGACGGTGAGCTTAACGAGGGTTCAAACTGGGAGGCTGCAATGAGTGCCGCTCAGTTCAAACTTTCAAATGTAGTTGTCCTTGCTGATATCAACAAGTGTATGATTGACGGCAGAGTAGATGATGAAATGAAGGTAGAGCCTGTTGACAAAAAATTTGAAGCATTCGGATTTAATGTTATTCGTGTTGACGGTCATAATATCAAAGAGCTTAACAATGCGATTGAGGCTGCTATTGATAATCACAAAAACGGCGGCGATAAGCCGACAGCGATTGTTATGGATACCTTCAAAGGCGAAGGCGTTGACTTTATGAAAGATAATTATTTATGGCACTACGGCTCTCTTGATGAAGCTATGGAAAAACAGGCTAATGAAAGCCTTGATAAGTATTATAAAGAACGCTGCGAGCGTGTAGAGAAGGAGGCGTAAGACATGGGTGGAATGACATATACAATGACAGATACTACAAAGCTGTCAACAGCAGAATGCTATGGTATTGCACTGTGTGAACTTGGTGAAGAACATAAGGATGTAGTTGCTCTTACAGCAGACCTTGCTAAATCAACTAAAATCGGTATGTTTGGAGAGAAGTTTCCTGAAAGATTCTTCAATGTAGGTATCGCTGAGCAAAATCTTTTCGGTGTTGCTGCGGGTATGGCTAAAAACGGTCTTATTCCTTTTGCTTCAACCTTTGCTATTTTTACAGCTGCTCGTTCACTTGATCAGATACATACAGATATTTGCTATCAGAATGTTCCTGTTAAAATGATTGCTACCCATGCAGGCACATCGTTTGGTCAGGCAGGCTCAACTCACCATGCACTGATTGATATGGCTTGTATGAGGTCACTTCCTAATATGACTGTTATCTGCCCTTGTGACGGTGCAGAAACATATCATGCAGTTAAGGCTGCTTATGATATTGAAGGACCTGTTTATATTCGTATTAATCGCGGATTTGATCAGGTTATTTATAAGAATGTTGATGACTGCAAGTTTGAGTGGAACAAGGCTACAACTATGAATGAGGGCACAGACATTACCGTTATTGCTTGCGGTTCATGTGTGTTTGAAGCTATGCAGGCTGCCCGTATGGCTGAAGCAGACGGCGGAATTAAAGTTCGTGTTATCAATATGCACACAATTAAGCCTATTGATGAAGAAGCAGTTATGAATGCTGTTATGGATACACGCCGTATCATTACAGTTGAAGATCATGAGGTTATGGGCGGCCTTGGCTCGGCAGTTGCTGAGGTAGTTGCCAAAAGCGGAAAAGCTTGTGCATTCAGAATGCTCGGACACCAAAATGCATTTTCAACAATTGGTTTGCAGGAAGATCTTCTTGCTATGGCTAAGATTGATGCTAACGGTATTGCTGAAACTATTCAGGAAGTAATGCACGCTGACTTTGAAGCTGATGATGCTTGGGATGATGAATTCTAAAATTTCAAATTCTACATTATCACTGAAAGGAGTGTATTTATATGGCAAGTGATGAAACACGCTACACAAATAAAGTGTTTATGGCAGCAGCCCTTCCGTTGCTGAAAACCATCGCTACAGATGTACCTGAGCTTAAAAAGAAATTTGAAGGTGTTAACGCTATTTATCAGGTTTCTGCTATGAAAAATGCAGAAGAAAAGGAGGCTACTCACTTTATTGTTGAAAATGGTGAATGGTCTGTCAAGCTTGGTGAATATCTTGGTCAGAGCAAAATTGATGCTGAACTTGAGTTTTCATCAATGGAAAAGATGAATGAATTTTTTAAAGGTAAAATGACTTCACTTCCTAAGATGAAAATAAAGTCCTTTGGCAAATTTATTAAATTTATGATGGTGCTTTTAAAGATGTCATCTTTGCTGAATATAGCTGAACCGCCGGAGAATGATGAAGAGTTATCGCTTCTTCTATGTAAGCTTTATTTCTATTTGCTTTCTTCAGGTATTTCCCAGCTTAATAAGCTTGGACATCCTGCTGTGCATGATTGGGCGCTTAAGAGCCCTGACCGCTGCTATCAGTGGGCTGTTGAGGGACATCCGGAGTGTACTGCTTATATGCGGGTTAAAGCAGGTAAGTCAAGAGCAGGAAGAGGCGAGTATAAGAGAGCAAAGCCGTTCTTTTGCATGAAATTTGACTGTGCAACTTCTGCACTTAAAATTCTCCTTGGAACAGGCGACATGTTCCAGATGACTGCGAATCAGCAGCTTATAATGGAGGGTGCACCGGAGTTTGGTGTGCAGATCGGCGATTTCATGATGTTGGTCGGAGACCTTGCAAAATAATTAAAAAAGCTATTAAAAATCACCTGTGACTTTTGTCATAGGTGATTTTTTAAATGTTTATTATTTGTCTTTTGGCTTTGTTACGAATGCAACTACAAGTCCTGAAAGAATAGCTACGGTTACACCGCCGGCACAGGCAGAAAGTCCGCCTGTTACAACACCCATAAAGCCGTCTTTTTGAATCGCTTCCTTAACACCTGTTGCAAGTGAATTACCGAAACCGGTAAGAGGTATGGTAGCACCTGCTCCCGCAAAATCAACAAGCTTATCATATATACCCAATCCGCCCAAAACAACACCAAGACATACAAAAAGCACAAGTATTCTTGCAGGTGTAAGCTTTGTTAAATCAATTAAAAGCTGACCGATAACACATATTATACCGCCGACTAAAAAAGCTTTTATACACATTAATAACATAAAAAGTCACCCATTACTATTTTTACAGTAATGGGCGAAATTATTAAAAATTTTTATCCTAAGTCAATAGGATTTTTGTTATCATATTTTGCATCTCTGCCATATTTTTCCTCAAATCCGGGGTTGATATAATCCTCAACCACTTTACCGTCACGAATGCGGATAACACGCTCTGCCTCTTCGGCAATCTCATTATCATGAGTAATGACTATAACTGTTCTGCCTTCGTCTTTAAGGTTATGTAAAATTTTCATTACATCTTTAGTCGAACGGGTGTCAAGGTTGCCTGTAGGCTCATCAGCAAGAATTACAGGCGGAGCTGCAGCAATAGCTCTTGCAACGGCAACACGCTGCTGCTGACCTCCCGAAAGCGCCTGCGGAAGGTGATCCATACGTTCTTTAAGTCCAACCTTTTCCAGTGCAGCGATTGAAATTTTACGTCTTTCATCCTTTTTCATTCCGCGATATACAAGCGGAAGTTCGACATTTTCCAGAGCGGTCAATGATGAAATAAGGTTAAAGCCTTGGAAAATAAATCCGATTTCTTTATTTCTGATATCACTCATCTGATCATCCGTCAAATCATCAACAAGATTGCCGTTGATGTAATATTCACCCTCGGTCGGTGTATCAAGTAGACCAAGCATATTCATAAGTGTTGATTTACCTGAGCCGGATTGACCAATGATTGCAACAAATTCACCCTCATCAATGGTTATTGAAACACCGTCCAGTGCATTAACCTGATTTTCACCCGGATTATAGATTTTATATACATTTCTTACTTCTATAAGATGCATACTGCTATACCTCTACATTTAGTATAATCAAATTATACAAAAGTGAATTGTTAATGTCAAGCAAATTAAAGAATATTCACAGGCAATTCACAAATAATATTCCTGAAAGGAAGACTGAAAATGAGCATTTCAAACAGTGATTATTCAAAAATGACGGATAAAGCGAGTCCTAATTCGCCAAAACTTTTAAATTGCATTAAAGCATTTATTTTCGGCGGAGGTATTTGCCTTTTTTCCCAACTGCTTAATTTTTTATTTGAGAGTTTAGGACTTAATGAAAAAGAAGTTAAGCTTGCCACTCCCAGCGTTATTATTATTATAACCGCAGTTTTGACAGGTATCGGTGTGTTTGATAAAATTGCACGGCATGCCGGAGCCGGAACGATAGTGCCGATTTCAGGATTTGCAAACAGTGTTGTTTCACCGGCACTTGAATTCCAGCATGAGGGTTTTATTCTCGGAACTGCAGCACAGATGTTTTCGATTGCAGGGCCTGTAATAGTATATGGGTGCGGCACTGCTTTTTTGTATGGTCTGATTATTTATATTTTTCATCTTTATTAAAAAATCCCATTTCTGAGAATAAAATCAGAAATGGGATACATATGGTTTATAACTTAGTATTTATATTTGGTGTGGGGAGAGGAATTGAACTTGTCAATTACAACTTTATATCGGTTGTAAGCGTTTGAAATGCTTTCCTCCCAAGAAATATAAATATCCTCCTGAGCTTTTTTGCCTACTCTTCCGAGTAAATCCTTGTTATCAACAATTTTGTCAATTGTGCGTGCAACACTGTGAGCACTTTCAAAGCATATAAATCCGGTTTCTCCGTCAACGATTCCTTCGGCGGCACAGCTGTCCTTAACAAGAACTGCTGCTGTTTCTGATGCTGCTGCCTCACGGACTACCAGACCATTTGTATCAAACAGCGATGGAAATACAAGCAAATCGGCAGTACTGTAATATATCTGAAGCTCTGAACGGTCATATAATTGACCTGTAAAAATGACTTTATCATCAAGTGAAAGCTTACGAGTGTATTTTTTTACAGAATTTTCTTCAGGACCCATACCAATCATAAGCAACCTGAAATCTCTGCCCCGTTCGCTTAAAATTTTGCAGGCATCAAGAATGATTTTTATATTCTTATACCACATCATTCTTCCTACAAAAATTAAAACAGGTACATCGGCAGGAATGTTGTGCTTGCGCCTTATCATTGCACGTTCGCTGTCAGTTATATGAACTTTCGGCAAGTCACAGCCGTTTGGCATAACAACATATTCACCTTCGTAGCCTACCTTGCGAAGAGAGTCAGCAGTGCCTTTGCTTGTTACCCAAACTTCATCAGCACATTTGATATTGTTAAGAAGCATACCGTATGCTCTTTTTTTTATGAGAGGAGTCGGTATTCGGTTTTCAAAATCATATTCATATTTTGTGTGATATGTCAGAACTTGAGGAATTCTTTTCATTCGATTAATCCGTCTGAAAAAATAGCTTGTGGCAATAGGGCAATGTGAATGAAGAATATCAAAGTTCATATCAATAATATCCTGAGATAATTGCTTTTTGAATGGCCAGCCTACAGGATAGCCTTCACCGAAGGTGAAAAGGCTTGTATATCTGTAAATCTTATAAGGATATTTATAATCCTCCTGATTAGGATTTTTAGGAGTAACAATAACTGCCTCACCGAGCTTTTCGTTGATTATATCTGCATAGCATTTGGCAACTGTACTTATTCCGTCAATTGTGGGAGGAAAGGCTTCTGTACCTATAGCAACTTTAATTTCATTACTCAAGGAATATACCTCCTTTTGTTAGTTTATACATTATAACATAACTATACAAAAAAGTAAAATAAACTAATAATAAATTATTTGATATTAAATAAATCTTGATAATGATTTAATTATATTATATAATAAAACTGAATAATTTTATCCGGGAGAAAAACAGATGGCTGAACAATATTCTGTGTCGCTTGAAAGAATAATCAAAAATCATTCGCTTGAGGTTGTATATGTTCCCAAGCCGGCAAATGAAATAGAAATTAAGACAAATGAGGTAAACAGACCCGGGATTGTTCTGACAGGGTATGTCGATTATTTTGACCCGCTCCGAATTCAGATTCTTGGTTGGACGGAACTGGGATTCCTGCTTAATATGTCTGACGATGAAAGGGAAAAAGCACTGGGATACTGGCTGTCACTTCATCCTGCTGCGGCAGTAGTTACAAGAGGACTTGAAATTCCCGATTACTTTTCTGATGCATGTAAAAAATATGAGGTACCGCTTTTAAGAACTGCTGAGGAAACATCGCCGTTTTTGGCAGCACTGATTAATTTTCTTAATCGTGAGCTGGCTCCCCGTATTACCCGTCACGGAGTATTTGTTGAGGTTTACGGTGAGGGTATTCTCATAGTGGGTGAAAGCGGAGCAGGCAAGAGCGAAACTGCGATTGAGCTTATTAAGCGCGGTCACAGGCTTATTGCTGATGATGCAGTTGAGCTTCGCAAGGTGTCTGAAAGAACTATTGAAGGCTCATCACCGAGCAACATTCGTCATTTTATTGAGCTTCGCGGTATCGGAATTATCAACGCTCGCCGTATTTTCGGTATGGGTGCTGTCAAGCCTACTGAAAAGGTTGATATGGTAATTCAGCTTGAGGAGTGGGACAGCACTAAGGCTTATGACCGGCTAGGACTTGATAATGAGTATACCAAAATTTTAGATGTTAAGATTCCGGTAATCACTGTTCCTATTACTCCCGGCCGTAACCTTGCAGTAATTGTGGAAACAGCTGCTATGAATAACCGACAAAAGAAAATGGGCTACAACGGTGCTAAAGAGCTTATGCACTCTCTTGGTATGGAGGAGATTGAGCCTAACGATAAAGAACTTGAAATTTGGCAGAATTCATAAAATAAGGGGGATAAATTTATGTATACAATAGGAATTGATTTGGGAGGAACTAATATTGTTGCTGCCGTTGTAGATAAGCAGTACAATATTGTTTCAAAGTCTAAAACTCCAACTGCAATGCCTCGTTCGGCAGATGAAATTTTTGATGACATTGCAAAGGTTTGCAAAGAGGCGATGATGGAAGCCAATTTAACTATTGATGATATTGAGTCAATAGGTCTCGGTACTCCGGGTACTGTTAATTCTGACGGCGTTATTGAATTTGCAAATAACCTTGGCTTTGATCATGTGCCTGCAAAGGAAATGCTTATTGAGCGTCTCGGCGAAAAGCCGGTTTATATTGCCAATGATGCTAACTGTGCCGCTCTCGGTGAAGCTTATGCAGGATGCGGTAATGGTGCAAAAAACTTTATTGCTGTCACTCTTGGAACAGGTGTCGGTTCAGGTGTTATTACTGATGGCAAGATTGTAACAGGTGTAAATAATGCCGGCGGCGAATGCGGTCATATGGTTATTGTTGTTGATGGTGAGCCTTGCACCTGTGGCCGTAAGGGATGTTGGGAGGCTTATGCATCTGCTACGGCACTTATTAACCAGACAAAAAAAGCTATGGAGGAGCACCCTGATTCAATTATGCATGAGCTTGCTGAAGAAGAGGGAAAGGTTTCAGGAAGAACCGCATTTGATGCAATGCGCCGCGGTGATATTGCAGGCATTAAGGTAGTTAATCAATATATTAAATATGTTGCATGCGGTCTTATTAATCTTGTAAACGCACTCCAGCCTGAGATTATTTGTGTTGGCGGAGGTATCTGTAACGAGGGAGAAACTCTCCTCAGACCGCTTAGACGATATATAGAGTCAGAACGCTACAGCGTTTACTCAAAAATTCAAACAAAGATTATGAAGGCTGAGCTTGGCAATGATGCCGGTATTATCGGTGCGGCAATTCTCGGTCTTGCAGAATAATAATTTATTGGTGATGTTTTGAACGAATTAATCGAATATTTAAAATTACTCGGAATTGATTATATTACCGATGAGCCTATGAGTAAGCATACAAGCTTTAAAATAGGCGGAAATGCAAAGCTTGTTGCAGAACCTAAATCAGTTGATGAGATTGCTGAAATAGTGAAAAAATGCAGAGATATCGGAATACGCTGTATTGCAATCGGCAATGGCTCAAATCTCCTCGTTTCGGATGAAGGAATTGATGCATGTGTTATTTTATTGGGCAGCAGCTTCAGCAAAATTAAACTGATAGATGAAAATACAATATATGCCGAGGCAGGCGCATCACTTATGAAGGTGTGCAGATTTGCGTTGGAAAAAGGGCTTTCAGGATTGGAATTTGCCTACGGTATTCCCGGCTCATGCGGTGGTGCGGCATTTATGAACGCAGGTGCTTACGGCGGTGAGATGAAGAATGTGCTTTATAAGTGTGAGCATATTGATTGTAACGGAAATGCAGGCGCTCTTGAAAAGGATGCTCTTGAGTTGTCTTATCGCCATTCAGCATATTACAATAACGGTTGTATCATTACAGGACTCTATTTTAAGCTTGTTAACGGACAGAAAGATGAAATTAAAGCAAAAATGGATGATTTAATCGGCAGACGCAGGAATAAGCAGCCGCTTGAATATCCGTCAGCCGGCTCAACCTTTAAGAGACCGGAGGGTTATTTTGCAGGTGCTCTTATTCAGGAATGCGGTTTAAAGGGAGCAGCTGTTGGAGGTGCTCAGGTAAGCGAAAAGCATGCTGGATTTGTAATCAATACCGGAGGTGCTACTTGCAGTGATGTACTTGAGCTTTGCCGAATGGTATCTGACAAGGTCTATGCTGAAAAGGGTGTTAAGCTGGAAATGGAGATCCGAGTTACAAAATAAATTTATGTTATAAGGAAAAACAAATGAAGGATATAATTTTTTTAACCGGTGTATCAGGCGCAGGTAAATCTACTGCGATGAGTTTTATGGAGGATATCGGATATTATTGTATTGATAATATGCCGGCTGAGCTTATATCAACCTTTATAAATCTTATGGATAAATCTGACAGATATAATAAAATTGCTATTGTAGCAGATGTCCGTTCAAAGGGTGTATTTGCTGCATTAACACAGTCTGTTGATAATCTCAGATATGAAGAATACAATGTTAAAGTTATTTATCTTGATATAAAAAATCATGTTGCGCTTAAGCGCTATAAGCTGACCAGAAGAAAGCATCCGTTTTCAGATAAATTCTCGGGCAGTATTGAGGATGCTCTTAATTATGAAAAGGAAGTTCTTGCTCCGATTCGTCAGGCGGCGGATTTTGTAATTGATACTTCTGATTTATCCTCAAATCAATTAAGAAACAGGCTGACTCAAATCCTTCTTGGCGATGAAAAAGAGGTTATGAATATTCATGTTATGTCTTTTGGCTTTAAACATGGTATTCCTACTGATGCTGATTTTGTGCTTGATGTAAGGTGTTTGCCAAATCCGTATTGGGTTGAGGCTCTTCGTTCAAAAACCGGTCTTGATGAAGAAGTATACAACTATGTTTTCAGCTTTGATGAGTCTAATGAATTGCTTGAAAAGCTAAAGGGTTTGCTTGATTATCTTAATCCGCTGTACATAAGAGAAGGTAAGAGCCAGATTGTCATTGCAATCGGCTGTACCGGCGGAAACCATAGATCAGTCGCTATAGCTGAAGCACTTGCAAAGCATTTTTCCCGTCATTGGGATAATGTAACAGTTAATCACAGAGATATTGAAAGAAGATAAAGGTAATGTCTTTTTCATCACAGGTAAAAAATGAACTTGTAAAAATAGAATATGAAAAGAATTGCTGCAAAAAGAGTCTGCTCTATGGCATGGCTCTTTTTTCTAAAATGTTCTCATATAGGGGAGTAATTTTTCAGACTGAAAATAAAAGCACGGTAATGCTTTTCAGGATGCTTTTAAAAGAACTTTGCAATATTGACAGTGAAATTATTGTTTCACCATCAGGTAAAAGCTTTACCATTGATCTTGAAGATAAGGCAAGTGCTGCAAAGCTGATGGCATATTTCGGGCATGATATGTACGAAACAAGTTTAAAAATTAATGTTTCTAATTTTACCTGCCCTAAGTGCCCGAATGCCTTTTTAGCAGGTGTGTTTTTAAGCTGCGGAACGGTATCAAGTCCCGAAAAGGATTACCATTTGGAATTCACAGTGGCATATATGAATCTTTCAAAGAGCTTTATAACTTTTTTGCAGGAATTGGAATTGTCGCCTAAGCTTACAAACCGAAAGGGTTATAATATAGTATATTTTAAAGAGAGCGAAACAATTGAAGACTGTCTTTATCTAATGGGCGCAGCATCCTCAATGTTTGATATGATGAATGTAAAAATTGTCAAGGAAATACGTAACTCAGCAAATCGTAAGGCGAATTGCGAAGCCGCAAACATTGAAAAAATGGTAAATGCTGCATCTCCGCAAATTGCGGCGATACTCAAAATACAGGATAAAAAAGGTCTTGAGTATCTGACTCCTGCTTTGAGAGAAATGGCTGAAATACGGCTTGATAATCCGGATACTTCGTTGTCTGAGCTTGCTGAAATGTTTAATCCGCCGCTTTCCAAAAGCGGTGTTAATCACAGATTAAAACGAATTGTTAAAATAGCCGAGGAATTATAATTTATGTTTACCCATCTTCATGTTCATACTCAGTACAGCCTGCTTGACGGTGCCTGCCGATTAAGCGGGCTTGTTTCCCGTGCAAAGGAATTGGGGATGAGCTCTCTGGCAATCACCGACCATGGTAATATGTACGGTGCAGTCGATTTTTACCGAGAATGCAAAAAGCAAGGTATCAAGCCTATTATCGGCTGTGAGGTTTATGTTGCACCGCGCACTCGTTTTGATAAAGACAAGGTACTTGACAAAGAATATAATCATCTGATATTACTTGTTAAAAACGAAACAGGATATAAAAATCTGATTAAAATGGTATCGCTTGCATTTACAGAAGGCTTTTATTTTAAACCCAGAATTGATCACGATTTGCTTGAAAAATACAGTGACGGTCTTGTTTGTCTTTCCGCATGCCTTGCCGGAGAAATACCTCAGCGGCTGCTTATGAAGGATTATGAAGGAGCTAAAAGAGAAGCACTTTGGTATAAAGATGTTTTTGGTGATGAAAATTACTTTTTGGAGCTGCAGGATCACGGCTTGCCTGAGCAGAAAATTGTACTTGACGGATTAAAGCGTCTGCATAATGAAACAGGTATACCGCTTGTTGCAACTAACGATGTTCATTATGTTGAAAAAGCCGATTCTGAAATTCAGCAGGTTCTTATTTGCATAGCAACAAATAAAACTATAGGCGAGGATACGGGTCTTGAATTTCACAGTGATCATTTCTATCTGAAATCAGAGCAGGAAATGCGTGATGTTTTCTCAGACACTCCGGATGCAATAAATAATACGCAGCGTATTGCTGATATGTGCTGTTTTGATTTTGAATTTGGTAACACCAAGCTTCCTTATTTTGAAACTCCTGATGATATGGATCATTTTGAATATTTCAAAAAGAAATGTTATGAAGGTCTTAATAAAAGATACGGTGCTGATGTTCCTCAGTCATATATTGACCGCCTCGAATATGAACTGGAAACTGTAAATAAAATGGGCTATACCGACTATTATTTGATCGTCCAGGATTTTGTTAGTTTTGCCAAATCCAATGATATTCCCGTAGGTCCCGGCAGAGGTTCGGGTGCCGGTTCAATTGCTGCTTACTGCATAGGTATCACTGATTTGGATCCGATGAAATATGATTTGATTTTTGAACGCTTTTTAAATCCTGAGCGTGTTTCAATGCCTGATTTTGACATTGATTTTTGTTATGAAAGACGGCAGGAGGTTATTGACTATGTAACAAATAAATACGGTCATGACCATGTTGCTCAGATCGTTACTTTTGGTACTTTGCAAACCCGTGCAGCCATTCGTGATGTAGGCAGGGCAATGGGTATGCCCTATGCTGCAGTAGATTCAGTTGCAAAGCTTGTGCCTAACAGCTTTCATATCACTATTGATGAGGCAGTTAAACGCAGTAAAGAGCTTCGTCAGGCAATGGCTGAAAGTCCTGAGGTTAATAAGCTTATTGAAACTGCAAGGAAGGTTGAGGGTATGCCCCGAAATACCTCAACACATGCTGCCGGAGTTGTAATTACACATGATCCGGTTTCAACCTATGTACCGCTTGCTACTAATGACGGTCTTGTAGTAACTCAATATATTATGACAACTCTTGAGGAGCTTGGACTCCTTAAAATGGACTTTCTTGGTCTGCGTACCCTAACAGTTATTGATGATGCCTCAAAAGCAGCAGGAATCGATATTAATGATATCTCAATTGATGATGAAAAGGTTTATAAAATATTTTCTCGTGGTCAGACTGAGGGTGTATTTCAGTTTGAATCCAGCGGTATGAAACAGATGCTTACAAATCTCAAGCCAACTACACTTGAAGATTTGATTGCAGCAACCTCGCTTTATAGACCGGGACCTGCAAGTCAGATTGATACCTTTGTGGAAAATTCCAAGAAAAAGAATAATATAGAATATGAAACGCCGCTGCTTGAGCCAATACTGAAAAACACGTATGGCTGTATGGTTTATCAGGAACAGGTAATGCAGATTTTTCGCGAGCTTGCCGGCTATTCTTTTGGCAGGGCTGATGTTGTCCGCCGTGCAATGAGCAAAAAGAAGCATGATGTTATGGAGCAGGAAAGGGAAACCTTTATTTCAGGCTGTTCCAAGAACAATATTTCAAGAGAGACTGCTAACAATATTTTCAACAAAATGACAGATTTTGCTTCATACGCTTTTAATAAATCGCATGCTGCATGCTATGCACTTGTTGCTTATCAATGTGCATATTTGAAATATTATTATCCTGCGGATTTTATGGCGGCTCTTCTAACTTCTGTTCTGGATTCATCTAATAAAGTTGCCCGTTATATTACGGAGTGCAAGCGTCTGGGACTTCGTCTTGCTCCGCCTAATATAAATTCCTCTATGAAAGGATTTACTGCAAACGGTAATGTTATAAATTACGGCCTTTTAGGCATCAAAAATCTTGGCAATGATTTTATTGAGGATATTATTGAGGAGCGTAAAAAGGGAGATTTTGTTGATTTGTTTGATTTTTGTGACCGAATGCAGAGCTCTCATTTTAACCGCCGTGCTGTAGAGTCACTTATCCGCTGCGGGGCACTTGACTGTTTTGGTACCAATCGCCGCCAGATGCTTCAGGGCTTGCCTGTTTTGGCAACCAATATTGAAGAGAAGCACAGAAAGACTATGTATGGTCAGGTTGGATTTTTTGATATAAGCGACGATTTCGGAGAAGGCTTTGATTTACCTGACGTTAATGAATTCAGCAAGGCGGAACTGCTGCAGATGGAAAAGGAGATGACAGGTCTTTATCTGTCAGGCCATCCTATGGATAAGTATGATGAATTTGTCAAAAAGTCTTACTGTGCAAATACCTTTGAGCTCTTAGAAGCAGCTAAAAATCAAATGTCTGATTATAAGGATGGTTCTGCTGTTAATCTCTGTGGCATAATAACACATATTACAGTTAAGCAAACAAGGGCAAATAAGGCTAATATGGCTTTTGTAACGCTTGAGGATTTGTATGGCACAATTGAGGTCGTACTTTTTCCAAAGATATTTTTGCAGTATCAGTCATTAATTGCAGATAATAATGTTATTGCTGTTACAGGTACTCTTTCAATTGAGGATGAAAAAGACCCCAAAATCCTTGTAAATGAAGTTTGCAAACCAAATGCAAGTCAGCCTATGCCAAAACCTGTGAAAACGCAGCATTATAATTCATATAATGAACGCTCCGAGGTAAAGAGTAATCACAAGCGCAAAGGGCTGTTTTTGAAATTTGAAAGCAGGGAAGATGAGCGTATACAAAAGGCTAAGGTTATTACGTCAATTTTTGACGGTCAGCTGCCGCTTTATTTCTATTACGCAGATACCAAAAAGTATGAGCTGCAGCCGAAAATTGAATTTGTCGATGTTAATGAGACAATGATTAATGAACTTAAAAGAATACTCGGTGATAAAAATGTCGCAGTTATTTCGTGACAATACTTGACAATTTAATCACAATTAAGTAAAATATTGGTTATATATCTTAGTGAATTAATTGAAAATTAACGAATTTGATTTCGATTGGTTGTTAGGAGGAAAAACTATGAAAACTATTGCAGTTTTAACAAGCGGCGGCGATGCTCCGGGCATGAATGCGGCAGTCCGTGCAGTTGTAAGAACAGCTTGTGAAAATGGGATTAAGGTTTATGGCGTAATTCGTGGATATAACGGCCTTATCAACGGCGATTTTATTGAGATGGATCTTCGTTCCGTTTCTGATATTATTAATCGTGGAGGAACAATTCTTTACTCTGCGCGCAGTGTTGAATTTGCTACTGAGGAAGGTATGCGCAAGGCCATTCGCACCTGTCAGGAGCATGGTATTGAAGGTGTTGTAGTTATTGGCGGCGACGGTTCCTTCCGAGGTGCCCGTGATCTGAGCGAGCGTGGTATTCCCTGTGTTGGAATTCCGGGTACTATTGATAATGATATCGCTTGCTGTGATTACACCATTGGATATGATACTTGTCTTAATACTATTATGGAAATGGTTGACCGTCTTCGTGATACGGCAGAGTCACATGACCGTTGCTCTGTTATTGAGGTTATGGGTCGCCGTGCAGGTTATCTTGCACTTAATGCTGGTATTGCCTGCGGTGCCACAGCTATACTTATACCCGAAGTTCCTTTTGATATAGAAAAGCATGTTATTGAGCGTATGCAGAAAACTCAGCGTACTGATAAGAAGCACTTTATCATAATTGTTGCCGAAGGTGTCGGAGTTAATGTTGAAGAGCTTTCAAAGGAAATTCAAAAGAAAACCGGTGTTGAATCCCGTGCGACAGTTTTGGGCCACACTCAGCGCGGCGGTTATCCTACTGTTAAGGACAGAGTAATGGCTACACGTATGGGTAACTATGCCGTTAAGCTTCTTATGAAGGATATCGGCAACAGAGTTGTTGCTGCCCAAAAGGAAGAGGTTGTTGATTATGATATCTTTGAGGCTCTTAATATGAAAAAGTCTATTGATTTAGAACTTTATAATATTGCTCATGAGGTTTCAATCTAACAATTTTTGTTTTTGCTTTTAAGAATGAGACTTATACATAGCATTTATGCTGTGCATAAGTCTTTTTTGTGCTTGAAAACAGAATTTTCTTGACTTTGACGCTGCGTCAAAGTTTAAAATATATTTGGGTGAGATTATGAAAATCAAAGAGGTTTGTGAAAAAACAGGTCTTACAGACAGGGCGGTCAGACATTATATTCGTTCCGGTCTTGTTTTTCCGAAATATAATGAAAATTACACCGGCAGAAAGAATTTTAATTTCTGTGAAGGTGATGTTATACGGCTTAAAGAGATTGCAGTGCTGAGAAAATATGATTTATCAATTGAAAACATTAAATCAATTCTTGATGATGAAACTAGATTATCTGAGATATTTAATAATCATATTGAGCAAAGAAAGCTTGATACAAGCACAGCTGTTAAAGAGATCAATGAAATGATTGAGGTATCATTAAAGACTCCTAAAACCGTAGAACAGCTTTGTGATGGCTTGAGCAATGCAAATTACATCCCGAAACAACTGCCTGCAAACGATAATACTGAACCGTATGAGCTGCTTTATAAAAAGAAAAAGCGCAGACAAAAATGGATTATAGTGTTTATGATAATAATTATATTATTTTATATATTTACGAATGTCGTATACACAATTACCGATTCTGTTAAAAGCATTACCTCTGTTTCTGACAGCTCGTCAACTCTTTCATGTGTTGTCGCCGAGGATTACAGCTCAATTAAGTATTATAACGATACATATATTCCTATTGATCTTGGTGAACTTAATTGTGCTAAGGCAGAAATTCTTGATGAAATGCCTGATTTTGAAAGCAGGGATGATAAAAATGTTTTTGAACGTTTTATTTATATGATTGTAAACTATTGCACAATATATGCAGTAAAAAACACATATAATAATTCTATGATCATGATTGATTCCGAATTTATTTCAGAAGAAAACCGATATTATGTAAATGAAAAATATTATAAGTATTATAAAGAATTGGCGGACTCTTATTCTCAGGCTTCATTCTGCCTTAATATTCTTAATTATAACGGTAACGGTGTTAATGTCAGCCTCAATAAAGAAATGACAGATTATTTGAAAACAATATCTGAAACATCAAATGAAATTGAGTATAATATTTCTGCACTTTCTGCAATAGAGGTCAACGCTCTTGATAAAAGCGGAATATTTTATAAAACTGTAGGTTCAATTAATCAGTGCGGTGATGATTATTACTATATTGATTATAATGATTATGATAAGGATGAAATTCCTGCATACAAAATAGACAGTTCTTATAACAAGTATCTTGATGAACAATTTGACTTTTATAACTGGTTTGATGATGCCGCAGATTAATCGCAAGTGATTTTTGTTTTATCAAACGTAAATAATTTAATAAAATTTTTCAAAACGCCCATAATATCTATGGGTGTTTTTATATGAGAAAAGCTATCAGAATTTTTGATATTGTTTTTGCACTTTGCTGTGTGGTTGTGTTTGGCTTTGTCACGATCGGTGAATATGCTTTGCCTGATAAAATTATTACCTATGAGAATGAGGAAAATGATTTATCATCAATATTTTCATATTCGGATAATTTAAAGACTCAGTCGGTCGATTACCAAAGTGCATATCCAACTCAGGAGACTATAAAGCTTTTAGGTGTTGTTCCTGTAAAAAGTGTTACTGTAACCAATAAAGAATCACAGCAGGTTTATGTAAGCGGAGAAGCCTTCGGTATCAAGCTTTATACAGATGGTGTAATTGTTGTAGGTACACAGAGTGTGGATTTGGATGGAAAAAAGGTTAACCCTGCTCAGGAAGCCGGAATTAAAACCGGTGATATAATAATAGCTATAAATGGTACTAATGTTTATTCTTCAGACGATGTTACCTCAATTCTGAATGACAATAACGGCAAACCGTATACGCTGAAAATAAAGCGTGATGATAGATATAAAACCTTTACCTTAACTCCGGCATATTCCAATCGTGAGGGATGCTATAAGGCAGGTATGTGGGTGCGTGACTCAACTGCAGGAATAGGCACTGTAACATTCTATAACAAGCAAAACGGTACTTTTGCTGCACTAGGTCATCAAATTAACGATGTTGACACAAATGAGCTTATGCCTTTGCTTGAGGGAGAGGCGGTAAGCGCATCCGTTACAAATATTCAAAAGGCAGAGTCAGGCTCAACAGGCTCTCTTGTTTGCAATTTTGAAGATTACACTATAGGCAAACTTACTGAAAACACTTCCTGCGGGGTTTATGGTTCTTATTCTGCAATCAGTGACAGTGCTAAACTTTATACTGTTGCATCTGCACAGAATGTGCAAAAGGGAAACGCTCAGATTCTTTCAACTATTGATTCGGGAGAACCAAGGTATTATGACATTGAAATAACGCATATCAGCTATACAAGCAACGGCGAAAAAGATATTGTATTTAAAATTACTGATGATGACTTGCTTGAAAAAACAGGCGGTATTGTCCAGGGAATGTGAGTGAGTTATAATAGGGACAACACAGGAAAAGCCCATGAATAGGGCGTTTCTGGTGGTTATCCTGATTCATTGACCACGAATGGGATATCATATCTGCGCAGATATGTAAAAATAAGTGAAAGGAGAAGTCATTTCGGTAATACATATTCATAATTTAATACTTGCCACAAGACCGAATAGGATTAGCTAACCTATTTGGTCTTTTTTATATGATTTACTACAGAAACTAAGATTAATAGGAGTAAAAATGAAAAAGAAAGGGAATTTGATTTATGACTCAAAACGTGAATGTATGGATATCCGTTTTGATTTAGATGATTATTATGGTGGACTTCATTGTGGAGAGTGTCTGGAAGTTTTGCTCGGTAACAAATGGATTCCTACACGAATTGAAATGAATAGTGATTGGTATTTAGTAGGTGTTCAAACTGATAAACTTGTTGGATTAACTGTGAGAATTTAATAATCTTATAAAAAGGACAATGAAATTTTGTCCTTTTATTATGGAGCAAAGAGCTCCGTTGGGCACGATAGTGCGAAACAAAAAACCACCCGCTATGCGGGTGGGTGTCAAAGGTTA
>JBKWUD010000037.1:0-21750 GCA_046989265.1 Eubacterium sp. | reverse complement strand
AATTCTTGTTGAGCGTTATATAGCCGGCTGGAAGGAAATTGAGTTTGAGGTTATGCGAGACCATGCAGGCAATGTTATCGCTGTCTGCTCAATGGAAAACTTTGATCCTGTAGGTGTTCACACAGGTGACAGCATTGTTATTGCTCCTGCCGTAACTCTTGCAGACAAGGAATACCAAATGCTCCGTTCGGCATCACTTGACATTATTACTGAGCTGGGTATTGAGGGTGGCTGCAACTGCCAGTTTGCACTTAATCCCGAAACCTTCGAATACAGTGTAATTGAAGTTAATCCCCGTGTTTCCCGTTCTTCTGCGCTTGCATCAAAAGCAACCGGTTATCCGATTGCAAAGGTTACCACAAAAATTGCACTGGGCTACACTCTTGATGAAATCAGAAATGATGTAACAGGAAAAACCTGTGCCTGCTTTGAGCCTACACTTGACTATGTTGTAGTTAAAGTACCAAAATGGCCTTTTGATAAATTCATTCAGGCATCACGAAAGCTCGGAACACAGATGAAAGCTACAGGCGAGGTTATGAGCATTGCACCAACCTTTGAAGCTGCTATTATGAAAGCTGTACGAGGTGCGGAAATCGGATTGGATACACTAAATAACAAAGCTGTTAACAGTATTGATATCCGTGAAAGTCTGCATAATCAGGATGACCTAAGATTATTCACTGTTTTTAGAGCAATAAAAGAAGGTATTTCTGTTGATGAAATCCACAAAATCACTATGATAGACGAGTGGTTTTTATATAAGCTGAAAAATCTTGCAGAGTATGAAAAGCAGATTGAAAATACACCGCTTTCAAAGGATATGTACTTAAAAGGAAAATCTTTTGGATATCCTGATAAAGCACTTGAAAGAATCAGCGGCAGCTCCCTTGCTTATCACAGGGACTGTGTTTATAAAATGGTAGATACCTGCGGTGCTGAATTTGCAGCTGAAACACCTTATTTCTATTCTACTTATGACGAGCACTGCGAATCACGTTCTCTCCCTCAAAGCGGAAAGAAAAAAATCATTGTTTTAGGCTCAGGTCCTATCAGAATAGGTCAAGGAATTGAGTTTGACTATTCATCAGTTCATTGTGTATGGACTCTTAAGGAGCTTGGATACGAGGTTATACTTGTTAACAACAACCCTGAAACTGTTTCAACCGACTTTGACACAGGTGACAGACTTTATTTTGAGCCGCTTACCGATGAAGATGTAATGAACATTATTAAGGCAGAAAATCCTATCGGGGTCGTTGTTGCATTCGGTGGTCAAACTGCTATTAAGCTTACAAAATTTCTTGATGAAAACGGAATACAGATTCTCGGCACATCGGCAGAATCAATTGATATAGCTGAGGACAGAGAGCGTTTTGATGCTCTGCTTGAAAGCTTTGGTATCTGCAGACCTAAAGGCACATCGGTAATGACACTTGACGAAGCACTTGAAGCATCAAGCAGGCTTGAATATCCTGTTCTCCTGCGTCCGTCTTATGTAATAGGCGGTCAGAATATGACAATTGCCTATACCGATGATGATGTAAAGCAATATATGGCAATAATCCTTGCACAGGGCATTGAAAATCCCGTTCTTGTTGATAAATATATGATGGGCACAGAACTTGAGGTTGACTGTATCAGTGACGGTGAAAAAGTTCTTATTCCGGGTATCATGGAGCATATTGAGCGTGCAGGTGTTCACAGCGGTGACTCTATTGCAGTTTATCCGCCGTACAATCTTAACGATATAATGCTTGAAAAAATCTGTGATATTTCTGAAAAGCTGGCACTTTCTCTCGGCACAAAAGGACTTGTTAACATTCAGTATCTCATTTATCAGAATGAACTTTATGTTATTGAGGTTAATCCGAGAGCATCAAGAACTATTCCGTACATCAGCAAAGTCACAGGTGTGCCTATGGTAGAGCTTGCAACAAAAATAATGGTCGGCTCATCACTCGAAGAGCTCGGATACGGAACAGGACTATATCATATTCCGCCGTATTTTGCCGTTAAAGTACCTGTTTTCAGCTTTGAAAAGCTTAACGATGTTAACTCACAGCTCGGACCTGAAATGAAATCTACCGGCGAGGTGCTGGGTGTTGGAAAAAATCTTAAGGAAGCATTGTTTAAAGGTCTTGTAAGTGCAGGCTTTCATGTTGATGTAAATAAAAACGGGCACGGCGTTCTCATTACCGTAACCAAGCAAGACAGATATGAAATAGTAAACCTTGCAAAAAAGCTTGACGATTTAGGAGCTAAGCTCTGGGCTACCCCTGAAACCGCAAAGGAAATTGCAAGACTTGGTATTGATGTTTCTGTTGTAAACAAGCTGCGTGATGATAATTCAATTATGGATTTAGTTGAAAGCGGTCAACTTGACTATATTGTTTATACAGGCAAAAGCGATAAAAAATCAATTGCCGATTATATCAAGCTGCACAACCGTGCCAATCAGCTTGGAATTGCAACACTTACATCTCTTGATACTGCAAATGCACTTGCTGATATAATTGCATCACGCTACAATCAGAATAACACGGAGCTTGTTGACATCAATAATATGCGTAAGGAAAAAGGTATTCTCAGGTTCTCAAAAATGGAGGGTACGGGAGATGACTATATCTTCTTTAACAATCAATGCGGAATTATAACCTGCCCTGAAAGCTTTTCAATTGAATTTTGCGACAGACACCATTCAATCGGCGGTGACGGAATTGTACTGATTGAAAAGAGCGATATTGCAGATGCCAAAATGAGAATATTCAATCTTGACGGCTCAGAAGGAAAAATGGCAGGCAACTGTATACGCTGTGTAGGTAAATTTCTTTATGACAACGATATGGTCAAAAAGGACAAAATGTCTATTGAAACCGCATCGGGAATCAAGCACCTTAAGGTATTTACCCGTAACGGCAAAGTATCTTCGGTTACTGTTCATATGGGCAAGGCAGTGTTTAATCCTGCAAAAATACCCGTTGATATTGAAAGCGAACAGGTAATTGATTATCCTGTAAATATTGCAGATACAGATTATAAAATCACCTGTGTTTCAGTCGGCAATCCTCACTGCGTTGTTTTTGTTGACAATGTTGACAAGGTTGATATTGAAGCAGTCGGTCCTAAGTTTGAAAACGCAGATATATTCCCGGAAAGAGTTAATACGGAATTTGTAAGAGTAGTTAACCCAAACACAATAAAAATGCGTGTATGGGAGCGTGGTAACGGCGAAACTATGGCATGCGGAACCGGTGCATGTGCCGCTGTTGCTGCGGCGGTTGAAAACGGTTATTGCAATAAAGGCGAGGACATTATTGTAAAAGTCCGCGGCGGCGATTTAATTGTCAACTATACAGATGACGGAATAACCCTTTCTGGCGATGCAAACCTTGTCTACAAGGGAGAAATTGAATATTGATACACAAAAAAGGTCTGCCGATATACGGTAGACCTTTTTTGATAAATGATGTAAAAAAGAAGCAAAGATTAAAGATGATTTTGAAGTGAAAAGCAACAAATTTTTATCTTAATGACTGAGATAAGAATCCTGTTTCCACTCTTGCAGTCTTTAATCAAATGTGCTGATTTATTATGTTAATATGTTGACTTACAGGTGTAATTAACCTTACCGCCGACCGAACGCTTAAGAGTAAATGTATTGCCCTTTTTGGTTACATTAAGCTTAACCTTTTTCGGTGAAACATCATAAGATACATAATATTTTATGGTTAGCTTGCCATTTGAACATTTTGCACTGATTTTAATAGGATACTTTGTTGTATTTTTGAACTTAAAATCCTCTGAGCCCCAATAGATAGCAGCATCACGGCCGAGCGGGCAGTAACTTACTCTCTGGCTGTGCTGATGGCGCTCTGCAATACCAAGATTGCCTAAAAGTGCAGCATTGAACATAGTTGACGCTACCTGGCAAATTCCTCCGCCGGTGCTTTGAGCAGTACTTGAACCGCCTGTAAAAATTGTAGCAGGTTTATAACCTTTCGCAGCTGTTCTTTTGCCTACAACTTTGTTAAATGAGAAAGTTTTGCCCGGAGCTACGATAGTTCCGTTAATTGCCTTACAGGCAAGCTTAAGATTTGTTGTTCTGTTTGCATTATTAACATAGCTTGTAGTATAGCTTGCATAAACCTTGCTGTAGTTTGTTGACAGCTTTACACTATATGCACCGTAAACAGTCTTTTTACTGCCGTTATATGTAAACTGCCTGAAAGCACGAACACGGGCATATACAGTTTTCTTAGTTGAATAAGAAATTGTTTTTGATACATTGCTTGCATTTTTTACAGTTACTGTTTTAACACCCTTTTTAAAATTCTTGTCTGTTGAGTATTGAATCTGATAGCCTGTGCATCCCGTCTTAGCCCACTTAACAGTAAACTTTTTATTATCTTTTGATTTTGTAACGGAATTCAATGTAACAGTTGCAGGCTTTGCACATGTTTTATAAACCTTACTGTAATTACCATAGTAATTTTTTCCATTAACAGTAACATATGCTCTAACCTTTATATAAGCATATTCACCTGCTTTGTAACCGGAAATTGCTGCACTGTTGCTTTTTACATTTTTATAATGCTTAAGGTTATTGCCTTTACTGTCACACTTATAAACAGCATAGCCTGTTACACCCTCGCCTGAAAGTGATTTGAACTTGAGAGTAAATGAATTTGTTTTTCTGTTGCTTGATGAAAAACCTGAAACTGTATTTGGCAATACAACCTTAGAAATTTTCTTGGTTCCTGTAAAGTTACCCTTACCGGTAAGAACGATTGAAGCTGTTTTACCTGCTTTGGCATTATTTGAAACCGAAAGAGTAAAATCAGTATTTTTCTTTAAACTTTTTGAATTATAGGACACGGACACTGTAGGTGTTTTTCCTGCATATACATAAAATGATGCAACAGATGCACTTGAAATTGCTCTGGGGCTAATTGTGAACTCTGCAGTTGCAGTTCCGCTGTATTCATTGACGCCTTTAACAGAAACAGTTGCAGTTCCTGCATTGATATTATCTTTATATGACACTGTATAATCATTTGCAGAAAGAGCAACATCATCAACAGTGACTGAAACTACATCAGGCTTAATTTGACTGCCTGTATAAATTGATGACACTGATGATAACTGAACATCAGCATTTGAAATATCCGTAGCCGCATAAGCATTTATACCTGCCATACAGCAAACCATAAATACTGCGGCAGCGAAAAATGCGCTTAAATATTTTTTCATAATTCATCCTCCTATTTACTTTGACCGTAATAAGCATTTTTACCGTGTTTGCGTTGGTAATGCTTATCAAGAAGATAATTTTCAATACCTATATTAGAGCCGCTGTCCATTGAAGCAACACTTTCTGTTCTTAATGCCATTTTGGCAATTTCCTCAAGAATAAGAGCGTTTTCAACTGCCTTGAACGGATCCTTGCCCCAAGTGAACGGACCATGGCGGTGAATAAGAACCGCCGGACATTCATCAGGTGTAATACCGCGCTTTTCAAATTCCTCAACAATTACCTTACCGGTATTAAGCTCATATTCGCCATAAACCACAGTCTCCGAAAGACCTCTTGTGCACGGAACGGCACCATTAGCAAAATCGGCATGGGTTGTGCCGTAAGCAGGAATATCGCGGCCAGCCTGTGCCCACGAGCAGGCCCATGAGGAATGCGTGTGAACGACGCCGCCGATATTGGGAAATCTGTTATAAAGCTCCATATGAGTAGGTGTATCTGATGAAGGGTTCAAATCACCCTCAACCTTATTACCGTTCAAATCCATAACCACCATATCATCGGCAGTCATTTTATCATACGGAACACCTGACGGCTTAATTACAAATAAGCCTTTTTCCCTATCAATTGCGGAAACATTGCCCCACGTAAGAACAACTAAATTATATTCCACAAGCTTTAAATTAGCCTCATAAACCTTTTGCTTTAATTCCTCTAACATAAATAAATTACCTTACAATCCTAATTTATATGCAACATCATTATAGAATAATTCTTTTCTAAACTCATTAATAGTTGTATCTTTATTAATATGAACAAATTCAATGCCCATAATTTCAGCGAAATCACGCATATGCTCTGCGGTGAGAGTATAAGAAAGAACTGAATGGTGAGCACCGCCTGCATAAATCCACGCTTCTGCTGAGGTCTGCAAGCAAGGAAGCGGTTTCCAAAGAACACCAGCAACCGGGAGTTTAGGCATATCATTAACCTGCTCCTTACACTCAACATCATTGACTATCATTCTGAGCCTGTCGCCCATATCAACAAGGGTAACCACAATAGCATTACCTGTTTGTGCCTTGAATACAAGACGGGCAGGATCCTCTCTGTCACCTATACCAAGCGGGTGAACCTGAATTTTAGGCTTATCAGCAGCAATTGTGGGGCAAACCTCAAGCATATGCGAGCCCAAAAGCATTTCATTTCCCGGCTCGAAGTGGTATGTATAATCCTCCATAAATGCTGTGCCGCCATCCATACCTTCAGACATTGTTTTCATAATTCTGGTCATTGCGGCAACCTTCCAGTCACCCTCTGCACCGAAACCGTAGCCCTGGCGCATAAGATCCTGTGCAGCAAGACCGGGAAGCTGGCGGAGCTGCTGCAAATCCTCAAAATTAGTATGGAATGCACCAAATCCCTCTTTTTCAAGGAAAGTTTTGAGAGCAACCTCTTCCCTTGCCTGATACCTTACAGCATCAATATTATCAGTATCCATTTCGTAATACTTTTCATATTCAGCCATCTGAGCATCAATTTCTTCCTCAGTTACAGCATCAACAAGCTTTATAATATCGCCTACACCAAAATGGTCAACCTGCCAGCCGAGTTTGATCTGAGCCTCAATCTTATCGCCGTCTGTAACAGCAACATTGCGCATATTATCAGAGATACGAAGGACTCTGAGCTTTCTTGATTCCATAGCACCGACAGCCGCACGCATCCATGTGCCGATTTTCTCCTGAAAAGTCTCATCCTTCCAATATCCTGCTGCAACCTTTCTGTTCATCCTCATACGGGCGGTAATGTAGCCATGCTCTCTGTCACCGTGAGCAGATTGATTGAGATTCATAAAGTCCATATCAATATCCTGCCATGGAATATCCTGATTATACTGAGTATTAACATGGAGAAATGGTTTTTTCAGTGCATTGAAACCTGCAATCCACATTTTTGAAGGAGAAAAGGTATGCATCCATGTTATAACACCTGCACACTTTTCATCGTTATTAGCAGACTGCATAATATCAAGTATTTCCTTAGAAGTTTTAACGCAAGGCTTCGCAACAACCCTGCAAGGGAGCTTTTTGCTCCACTCTGCCGCCATCTCATCTGCATGAGAGTTGATTGTTTCAAAAATATCCTCACCATAAAGGAATTGTGTTCCTACTACAAACCAAAATTCATAATCTTTAATCGCCATTTCTTTCCTCCAAAACTTATATATTCTCATAGGCACTTTTTTGAACAGGAAGTGCCGCTTTATATAATTTCATATAATCCTCAAAGCCCTTAACATCTTCTGCATCAGGCTCAATTGTTGTTGATTTGCATTTGCTGAAAACCCTGTTATTCAGATATTCTTCAAGGCATTCTCCTTTATTATCAACTGCATAGCGGGCAAGAACTGCACATCCCCAGGCACCGCCCTCACCTGCAGTTTCCATTACAGCAACAGGTGAATTCATGGCACCTGCCATTAACCTCTGACCTACAACAGGGGTTTTGAACAGTCCTCCGTGACCCATAAGACAATCGATTTTAACATTCTCATTTTCAAGAATTTCCATACCGATTTTAAGGGTAGCCATTGTTGAATAAATCTGTGCTCTGAAAAAATTAGCAAGACTGAAATTACAATTCTGTGTTCTGATAAACATAGGTCTGCCGTCATCTGTATGAGAGACAGGCTCGCCGGAGAAATAGTTAAAGTTTACAACCCCGCCGCAGTCTGCATCACCGGCAAGTGCCGATTCATAAAGCAAATCATATATTTTATATTTAGGCATATCACTGCCGCTTGCCTTTGCAAACTCTGAAAAAATATTAACCCAATAATCAAGATCTGTACAGCAGTTATTGCAGTGAACCATCGCAACCGGCTTACCAACAGGAGTTGTAACCATATCAATTTCTTCATAAACCTTTGATAGCTGCTTTTCAAGAACAATCATTGAAAAAATTGAAGTGCCTGCTGAAACATTACCTGTTTTTACGGTTATGCTGTTTGTGGCAGTCATTCCTGTTCCTGCATCCCCTTCAGGGGGACACATAACTGCTCCTGCTTTAAGTCTGCCGCTTACATCAAGGCGCTTAGCTCCTTCTTGTGTAAGAGTTCCCGCATCCTCACCTGCTATAAGAACACTAGGAAGTATATCCTTAATATTCCAATTGTATTTTTTCACATTATCAAGTGACGAAAATTTATCAAGCATATCCTCATCATATTGTTTGGTATCACTGTCAATCGGGAACATACCGGAAGCCTCACCGATACCGAGAACCTTTTTGCCTGAAAGCTGCCAATGAACATATCCTGCAAGGGTTGTTAAAAAAGCAATGTCTTTAACATGCTCCTCACCATTCAGAATTGCCTGATAAAGATGTGCAATGCTCCAGCGCTGAGGAATATTAAAGCTGAAAAGCTCTGTAAGCTCTCTTGCAGCATCACCTGTGATTGTATTTCGCCAGGTTCTGAACTCTGCAAGCTGCCTGCCTTTTTCATCAAAAGGAAGATAGCCGTGCATCATTGCTGAAAAGCCAATAGATGCGAGTTCTGTAATAGCGGCGCCAAATTCTTTTTCACATTCATGATTAAGGTCTGAATATGCATCCTGCAAACCATTCCAGATATCATCGTTATGATAAGTCCAAATACCGTTTTCGTACCTGTTTTCCCAGGTATGACTGCCAGATGCTATGGGATTGCAATCCTCATCAACAAGAACCGCCTTGATTCTTGTTGAACCGAACTCAATACCAAGGGATTCCCTGCCTGTTAATTTATATGTACTCATAAATCCTCCGAACATATGGTGGAAAAACTTTTGAACATAGTTGTTCATTGTTATTTTACAACACATATGTCTATAATTCAATATCAAATTTTAAAATTATTCTATTATTTTAAGAACTTAGAAACTTTATTTTTATATTTTTTAACATAAATTACCATAACTATTTGAATAAGCTTTTCATATATAAGATAAACGGCATTTGCCAGTACAATTAAAATAACTATTCCATATTTACCTAAAAAATCATCAAACGGTATACCGAAAATATATATGCAGATTAGCTGTGAAGAAAGAATACCTGCATTAAAAATTCCAAGCCTTACAAGCCATAAAAGTATCTTAGACTTAATTTTATCAATACTATCCTTAATAATAGGATAGAAACCAAAAAAGAAGGTATAGGTCAGTGCACACTCCTTATCAGGCATAAATAACAGACATATTATGCTGACTGACACATAAACTGTCCATGCTGACTTTTTATTTACATTCTGAGTCAATATAATCATTAACAGACCTGTAATCAGCGGCATAAAATATGCCATAACCCAAACGACTGTACCAAAAAATAACAGTGCTACAGACAGAGCCGTTATAATACCGCATAATGAAATTTGCTTTGACTTTTTCATTGATTATCACCAAATATTGTTAATTGTTTTATTGTATATCAATTAACAAAATATGTAAAGAGTATGAATTATCCGTTAAATATTTGTTCAAATTTTGTGACAAGTATTTACTTTTTTTATTAAAAAATATATAATTAATTACAGAATAAGTCTTTTAAATTAAGAGGTGTTTAATTTGAAAAAGAGTATAGCTATTATTCTTTCATTAGTTATTGTAATGTCAGTGGTTATGGCTGCATGTGCGTCAGATTCAAATGAGGATAAAACCACTACCGGAGGTCTTGAAGCCGCTGGTAACGAATACGGATTTGAAACAGTTGATGTAACTGACGAGAACGGCAAATCAGTAACTGACAAAAATGGTAATACCGTTACAACAGAGGTTCAGGTTGAGTATGTAACAAATAAAAAAGGCAAAACAGTAGCCAGGCTTGTTGATGCAAACGGTGAAGTTGTAACAGATAAAAAAGGCAATGAAGTCACAGTTAAGACTGATGTTGAATTAACAACTGCTTCATCAACAAATCCAAGTACACCTACAACAAAGAAAAAAACAACAACCGAATCAACAACGGCTTCAACACAAAAGAATGAGGCTACAACAGATTCAGAGCTTACAACAATCAGCACCAGCAAAGACAAAGTTCCAAGCACATCTGCTAAAGGTGATCCTGTTAAATTTTCTTCTGAGGATCAGCAAATTATAAAAAACATGCTTGAGGTTCCGTACCTTTATGAAGCAAGCTATGAAAATGCCGACGGAGTACCCATTAATATTGCAGCCCACACTGCAATCTGGATGGCTGAGCGTGAAGGACTTAACACATCATCATTCGCCTCAGGAACTATTGTGCTTGATCTTTTTAAATATTACGGTCAGACAGTAGTTAACTTTAAAACAAAGTGCAATGAAGAATCCGGCAATTCAAACATCTCTTATAATTCAAAAAACGATACTTTTACAATCAGTAATTTTGAAAACAATACCCACACAATATCAATTGAAAAAATTGAAGATTTGGGAAACAACAATTACTACAAGGTTACCGCCTCGGTCAGCGGAGCTAAGAAAGTCAAAAAGGTTTATGCAATTATTCAGAAAAACAAGCTTGATTCTACACTTGGTTTCAGCATAAAGGCTTTAAATTGGAAATAATCAACTTAAAAAGGTAAGGCGCGCTTATAGCACCTTACCTTTTTTATGCCTTAAAGGAATTAAAACAACAAAGCAAATAGCAACTTGTCATTGGATTTCCTATTCATTAATTTTCTTATATATTTTTAAAGCCTCTTTATATGTTACAGACAAAAACTCATCTGCATTCTTATATTTAGAAGGTAGCGGATAATTCCGATTCATAATCATCATAAATTAAAATATACTGACTGCCGTGTTTTTTGCACATTTCAAGATTGTATATGTTATCTCTCAGTATATTTTCTTTTATACAATCGCAGTCATCGCCGCGGTTTTCTATAACATTGGCAAATTGCTTAATATCATCAAAATGCTTTTCAATATATTCCTTTGTCATTACAAGACAGTAATATTGAATATGATTTAAGTACTCATCATCGAAATCTTTTTCCCAGTTAAACGGTATGTAACAACCCTCAACAATAAGGTTCTGATTGTTTTCAATTGCTGTTTTTATCATTTCCTTAACAATGCACCAAAGATATGGTGTGAGTTTTTCATCATCTTCAGGAGTTAAATCCGTGTTTCCGCTCCTGATAAGTCCCATTTTCAAATGGTCTATTGAAAGATAAGGATATTTATATTTTTCCAAAAGCCTTTGAGCTAATCTGGTTTTCCCTGTATGTGTTGCTCCTGCAATTAATATGATCATTGTTTTACACTCTTTCTGATTGTAGTTATTTATTATTTATAATATCTGTATAATAAATAATTTCTTTATCTAAAGCTTTTGCAAACTCTATTTCGCTCTTAGTAGCTCTGCCTATATAATTGTCAATATCAACAACTAAAACAGCATCTGATATTCTGATTCTTTCTTTATGCATTTTTCCGAGTATATCTTTTTCTTCATCTGTATATACATCTTGATCAGATTTTGCAGGATATACAATGCTCAGCATACAATTGCCCTGTAATGCCATTTGTTCAGTAATTTTCATAATTTCTTCTTTATACTTCAAGCTACCGCATACTGTTATTATTTTCATTTAATATTGCCTCTTTCAAAATACAAATAATTATATCTATTTTCCTTTTTAACTATCTATCATAATTTTAATTATCCACTTTTTCAAGAAATAATCTTTTATCAAATTTACCGTTTTTTATTGCTTTTTTCTCTTTTATTTCAAGAAGTTTTTCAAATGAATATCCATTATAAGCTGCCAAAGCCTCCACAACCTCAAGAATATCAGCAAGCTCCTCAATTTCACCACTATCAAAAAACTCCTGAATTTCTTCTGATAGTTTTTTCCTTAATTCAATATTGTACTGCTCATCATCAAGAACCGATACAAAAGCAATCTGACCATTGCTTTTACAGATTTCAGGGATATTATCTCTTACTAATTTATTATAAATTTTCATACAACTCTCCTATTTATACTTTAATTGTGCTTTTTATACCTATAACTGATATATAAATTATAGAACAAAAGAGCGATAATGTCAATAGCATATAAATACAGAAAAAAGCACCTTACAAATTCATGTAAAGTGCATTTTAATATATAAAATCAATAAAGCTTTTCGCCGTTTTCTATTGCCATAACCTGGTCAATTCGTGTCTGGTGGCGTCCGCCCTCAAATTCGGTGTTAAGAAATACGTCCACAAGTTCAATCGCTAAACCTGCACCGATTACTCTTGCGCCCATGCAAAGACAGTTTGCGTCATTATGTGCTCTTGTATACTTTGCACTGAAATAATCACCGCAGCAGCAAGCACGAATGCCCTTAACCTTGTTAGCCGCCATAGAAATGCCGACGCCTGTTCCGCAGCAAAGAATTGCCTTATCAGCCTCACCGCTTATTACCTTATCGCAAGCTTTTTGTGCAGAAATCGCATAGTCAAAACGCTCAGGTGTATAGCAACCGACATCAATATAATCAATTCCCTTCTCCTCTAAATATTTGCGTATTTCCTCCTTAAGCGGAAAGCCTGCGTGGTCTGAACCTATTGCTATCATATGTATACTCCTCTATTTCTTTATTTTTAATTTCAACTCTCTTTCAGCCTGTGACTGCCTTAAATAAACAGGCATTAACGACTTTGGAGAGATTTTTTCCTTATTCTGAGCTGCTCTTGCAACACCGACTGCATTTTGATAAACGGAGTCATCGTCTGCAATAGTACAATTATCAAGTCCAATATTATCAAAGCACAGCTTTGCACCGTCACCTGCAATAATTACATTATCAAATTGTTTCAGTTCTTCACGCAAATCATCAATTGAAATTGCTCTGTCAGGTGTAATACGATTAACTGCACCGTTTTTAATCTTAAAAAGTGCATTATAAAACTGCATACGCCTTGCGTCCATCACTGCGCAAACAACGCAGTCCCTGTCAATAAAATTATAAGCAATAGCCTCAAGCGTGGAAATGCTTATGCATGGTGTATTGTTGACAAATGCTAAACCTTTAACAGTTGCAACACCTATACGAACACCTGTAAATGAGCCCGGGCCTGCAGTGATTGAAATTGCATCAAGACTGCTGTAATCAACATCACCCATAACCCTTTTAATCATAGGCAAAAGAGTTTCACTATGCGTTAAGCCGGTATTCATAAATTCACTTTTAATTATTTTATCTCCGTCAGTCAGAGCAGCAGAGGCTGTAACTGCACTGGAGTCAATAGATAACAACATTATTCCTCTACCTCGGATTTATTCATTATCCTAAATTTTCGGTCATTTTCACCAAGCTTTTCAATCTCAATGATAATAGAATCCTCCGGCAAAGCACCGAATACATTTTCGCTCCACTCTGCAAGAATGTATGCGCTGCTTTCAAGATAATCGAAAAAGCCAGTTGAATAAAGGTCATCCCAGCTTTCAACACGGTACATATCAAAATGATACACCCTGTCATCATCACCGATATATTCATTGCATATTGCAAAGGTCGGTGAGGAAACATCGGCATGAATTCCAAGACCTTTTACAAAACCTGCAGTAAATGCAGTTTTTCCCATACCAAGACCGCCGATAAATCCGATTACCGTTCCTTTTTTTAGAGATTTTGCAAACTCGGATGCCTTTTCTATCGTTTCATCATAAGAATGTGTAACAAATTCTGTCATTAGAAAAGTCCTACTGTATTGCCGTTTTCATCAATATCAATTCGGTATGCGGCAGGTGATTTTGAAAGTCCGGGCATAGTCATAATTGAGCCTGTCTGACAAACGATAAAGCCCGCACCATTTGAAAGGCTGGCAGATGAAACAGTGATTCTGAAATTCTCAGGTCTGCCGAGCAGTTTTGGATTATCAGAAAGACTGTACTGTGTTTTCGCCATACAAACAGGCATTTTATCTGCCCCCAGCTTAATAAAGCCGTCAATTGCCGATTTTGCCTCTTTAGTATAATCAACACCGTCTGCACCGTATATTTCCCTTGCAATTGTTTCAATCTTATCATACAAAGGCATATCAATATCATAAAGATGATGAAAATTGTTTTCCTTCTCACAGGCTTCAACAACCTTTTGCGCAAGCTCGGTTCCGCCCGCTCCGCCCTCTGCAAAGCACTTTGTAACTGCGAAATCTGCACCCTTTTCTCTGCAAAACTGCTCAACAAAATCAATTTCAGCCTGAGTATCTGCATAAAAATGATTGATAGCAACAACAACAGGAACACCGAATTTTTTAAGATTATCAATATGTGCGCCGAGATTTACGGAGCCTGTCTTAAGAGCCTCAAGATTTTCTTTCTTCAAATCCTCTTTGGCAACTCCGCCGTTGTATTTCATTGAACGAACAGTTGAAACAAGAACAATACAGCTTGGGGTAAGACCTGCAAAACGGCACTTGATATCAAGGAATTTCTCAGCACCGAGGTCTGAACCGAAGCCTGCCTCTGTAATAGTGTAATCAGCAAGCTTGAGAGCTGTTTTAGTTGCACGAACCGAATTGCAGCCGTGAGCAATGTTTGCAAACGGACCGCCGTGCATAATCGCCGGAGTATTTTCAAGAGTCTGAACAAGGTTTGGCTTGATAGCGTCTTTAAGAAGAACAGTCATGGCACCGTTAGCCTTAATATCTCTGCAATAGACAGGCTCGCCGTTATAAGTGTAGGCAACAAGGATATTGCCGAGTCTTTTCTTTAAATCAAATATATCTGCACTCAGGCAAAGGATAGCCATAACCTCACTCGCAACAGTGATGCAGAAATGATCCTCACGCGGAACACCATTTAGTTTTCCTCCGAGTGAATTGATGATATTTCTGAGTGCACGATCATTCATATCAAGGCAGCGCTTAACCTGAATTCTTCTAGGGTCGATGTTAAGCTCATTACCCTGCTGAATACTGTTATCAAGCATTGCACACATAAGATTGTTTGCAGATGTTATTGCGTGCATATCGCCGGTAAAATGAAGATTGATATCCTCCATAGGAACTACCTGAGAATAGCCGCCTCCTGCTGCACCGCCCTTAATTCCGAAAACGGGGCCGAGCGAAGGCTCACGAAGGGCAATAATTGCATTTTTGCCAATCTTCGCCATAGATTCTCCAAGACCGATTGAAACAGTTGTTTTACCCTCGCCTGCAGGGGTTGGATTAACAGCGGTTACAAGGATCAGCTTACCGTCTTTTTTATCCTTCAATCTGTCAATAACAGAATCAGAAATCTTTGCTTTATAATGACCGTAAGGCTCAATTTCATCAACTGAAATTCCTATACTTTCAGCAATTTCGTTAATAGATTTCATTTTTGCAGATTGTGCAATTTCAATATCAGTTAACATAAACGCCACCTCACAATTTTATTGAGAATATATTATACCATATTATACAAAATATTCAAATAACAAATTAATAACAAATTCAAATAATATAGTTGAAAATTTAACTTATTAATAATATAATATAAAGAATACAAAGAAAGGAGCTATAATGGAAAACTCAATAAAGAAAGAAAAGTCGTTTCTTCACTTTATTAAAGATACTGATTTCTTTACACTTTTCACTGCAATTATAGCTTCCTGCTACGGATTGAGTCTTGTTTACAGTGCTACATATTCATCACTGTCTGACGGTCAGATTATATCTGGTGATGTAAGATCAATGATGGTTTCGGTTGCCGGAGGTTTGATTATTGCAATTGCAGTGTCAAACATTGACTATGAAATCATATCAAAGCTATGGCCGATTATTGCAGCCGGATGTGTGGGACTTATGATATTCACCTATTTCTTCGGCGTTGCTCCCCCTTCACGCCCTGATTCAAGATGCTGGCTTGACTTAAAAGTATTCTATTTTCAGCCGTCGGAGCTTTTAAAGGTCGGTTTTATTATATCTTTCAGTTATCATCTTGACCTTGTAAGGGACAAGCTAAACAAACTGAAAACGATTATTCCGCTTGTTATTCACGGAATGATACCTATCGGTCTTGTATTGCTGACCGGTGACGCAGGCTCTGCACTTATATTCCTTGTAATTTTTATCGGAATGCTGTTTTTTGCAAGAGTCAATATCGGCTACTTTATTGCAGGAATATGTGCCATTATTGTTGGATTTGTAATTGCCTGGAAAGCAGGTATAATCAACGGTATTCAACGGCAGAGAATCGTTGCACTGTTTTATCCCGATGAATTTAAAGATGCTATGTATCAGCAAACAAACGGTAAAATTGCAATGGGATCAGGCGGTCTTCTCGGTCAGGGATATTTGCACGGCGATATGACACAAAGCGGAGCCGTTCCTGTTAATGAAAGTGATATGGTATTAACAGTTGCCGGTGAAGAATTAGGATTCGTCGGAGCCATAGGTGCACTGCTTATTTTGTTTATTTTAGTGCTGAGAGTATTAAAAATTGCAATGAGTGCCAGAGATAATGTCGGCTATCTTATGTGCAGCGGAATTGCAGTAATGCTGTTTGCTCAGGTAGTTGTTAATGTAGGTATGGAGCTGTCACTCCTCCCATGCATCGGTATTACATTACCGTTATTTTCGGCAGGCGGTTCATCATCATTGTGCATTTATCTTGCACTGGGCATAGAATTTTCTGTATACCGATATTCAAGAATGCCGAGAGAAACACTTTTCTATACAAGATAACAAGACCGTTCGATTTTTCGAACGGTTTATTTTCTGTCAACTTTTGCCTGATGAATCAGCTTTTCCTTTGTATTACATTTTGGATTTCCTGAAACTATTTTTATCAAATTTTCAAGCTCATCAGCAATTGCATGACCACTGTAACCAAGTTTTTTCAAATCATTTCCGTTAATTTTAAGGTCAGAAATTCTATACGGCTCACCGCTTTCAATAATTTCTTTTGTCTGATGTCTGATTCTTTTCAGTATGTTCAGTTCACCTTGTGCAAGTACAAGATTATGGGTTTCCATATCTGCAATTTTTAAATCAATAAAATCAAAAATTAATTTTTCTCCCAGTCTGCGCAGCCAACTCTTAATATTAGACGGCTTCTCGGTTATATGCAAATCATGGATTTCAACAAGTGTCAGGACTTTATTATAAATATCATTGCTTACACTCAATCGCTTTAAAATACCGCCGGAAATTTCTACGCCCTTTGCAGGATGCCCTTTAAAATGATCCTGTCCCCTATCATCGGTAGTTTTGCAATACGGCTTGGCTATATCGTGAAGAAGTAACGCAAGCCTTAAATAATCCTTTTTAGGCGCTGCGGCAACAGATTTAACAGTGTGAGTATAAACATCATAAATATGCCACTTGCTGTTTTGAGGAAAGTCAAAACAGATTTTAAGTTCAGGAATAATAACTGCAATTATATCCCTGTATTCTGTCAAAACCTGCTCAGCATTGTCACCGTTTAAAAGCTTCATTAATTCAGTATAAATCCGCTCGCTTGCGATATTCAAAAGCAGGTCTTTGTTATCAAATATTGCCTGTTTTGTTTTCTCTTCAATTTCAAATCCAAGTACTGATGAAAAGCGCAGTGCTCTCATAATTCTCAAAGCATCTTCTTTAAAACGCTTATCAGGATATCCAACTGCTCTAATAATTCTATTTTTAATATCGGACTGACCGCCGTACAAATCAACAAAGCCATCAACATCATTATAAGCAATTGCATTTACTGTAAAATCACGTCTTGAAAGATCATCTTTAAGTTCAGTTACATATTTTACATTATCCGGATGGCGGTTATCCTTATATTCGCCATCATTCCTGAAGGTTGTAATTTCATACGGAATATGATTTATAACCGCGGTCACTGTGCCGTGCTTTAATCCGGTCTCAATATATTTTATATCATTTTTCGAAAGCAGTGCTTCAAGCTGCTCGGGAGTTGCAGATGATGTGATATCGATATCTCCGCCTGTTAAGCCCATAAGTTCATCACGGACACAGCCTCCCACAGCATATGCCTTATATTCATTTGATAAAAGCAAATTAATTATTCTCTTTGCGTCATCCGGAAAATTAATAGATAATCCTTAAAAAATTTTTTTGATATATTATTTTAGCACATTATTGCAAACAATACAAACGGTGATTTAATGATCCTTTATTTATCTTTGCATTGGCGGTAATCTTTACTGCACAATTGAATTAATTTACAGGGCAAGAACACATTACAGCATGTTTTTTTGTGCCGGTATTGCAATAATGATATTGCTGGCAGTTTATGTTAATAATAAAAATATAAATCCCTTTATTTTTGCATTGATTGCAGCAGTTACAATAACGAGTCTTGAATTTATTTTCGGTGTAATATTTAATATTTGGCTAAAAATGAATGTATGGGACTACTCAAATGTTCCAATGAATTTATTCGGTCAGATATGTCTGCCTTTTACACTGATTTGGCTCGTATTTGGTATCATTATTTATTATGCGTTCAAATTGCTGAAAGTATAAAACAGACATTGAATAAACAATGTCTGTTTTTACTAATCATCCGTATTTTGTAAATAAAGCTTTACAGCGCTTTTTTTATTATACTTTTCAAGTTCCTCTTTCGCCTGTTTTATTTCATCTTCGGTAAAAGCAGGCTGATCCTCAGGATAATCCCAATGGTCATAAGGATTTTTTCGTGTGCAGAGCATTTTGCCGTCAAGCAGCACCCAAGGGTAAGCAAGAATTTTACGCTTATTTTTTATATAGATAAGAGTTCCCTTTTTTCCCTCGGAAATATTTTTCCAATAAATCAGCTTATTTGCCTGCTTCATCAGTATTCTGATTTGCTGATCAAACGGCATCTTTTTAAACTGCCATTTGTTTATAAGAGGAAAAACGATTACTCCTAGAACAATAATAACAGCAATTACCAAAATTATAATTTGAGTCTTAGACATTAGTTCTCAACTCCAATTGTTATAATCTCAAACGGTTTATATTCTATAATATCGGTTTCGCCCTCAATCTCCTCCAGCATATTTAGAAGCTTAACCTTTCTGTCAAGCTTAATTGAGCCGCGGTTTCCGTTTTGTTCACTGAGTCTGATAACAGTCATTGAGCCGTTCTCTGCTTTCTTCGCAGCCTGAAGATAAAGAGGCTCAAATGTAGGAAGAGTCCAATCGCTGTCGCTCTTAATGAGTGGTACATTATACTGAAACGCAATATTATTTATATCAGCCTTAACTGCATCATCAGCGTGCGGCATAATCATATAGCAAAAATTATGCATACCCATATCAGATGTAACATCAGGTCTGATTGTAGCACGAAGGAGCGAAAGGCTCATAGTATTTTTATCAAAGCCAACACCGTACTTGCCGTCATTAATAAGGGCAACTCCGCCGCCGTTTTCTGCAAGGTCACACCACTTATGATGGCATGTTTCAAAGCGAGCCTGCTGCCAGGTTGTATTACGATGAGTATCACGCTCAATATAGCCTGCTGATGTATCACAAAGCGCCTTTCTGGTAAGAACATTGCAGCCAAATTCAGCCTTTGCAAGTTTGTGCTTTTCGTTCCAGTCGACTATATTTTCAACCTCAATGCCTCTGCTTTGGCGGAATAATCTTATAAGCATTGTCCAAACCGATTTCTCCGTTTTCAGAACTGTCTTAAAGGTTGCACATTCACCGTCCTGCTCAGTCAATGAAAGAGGCTCGGCAACATCAATTTCAATCTGCTTATCTTTATAATTAGGAAGTATATCCCATGCATCATAGTTACCCGGATTATCTGTATAAATCTTAAGCTTGTTAAAATCTCCGTAGACCCATTCTCTTTTAAGCTCTTTATCATATAGTGATGAAATTGAGCCGTCATCATTAAATTTAACTCTATAGTGAGGAGTTTCAACAGTGTCACTTACTGTTATCCAATGACCGTTAAATGCCGACTTCCTGAGATTTGCAGATGAAAGTGCAGGAATATTCGGAACAAGCCAGTTACCTTTAACACCGTATCTTGTTGCACTGCCATTCTTATTAGGAATAAATGTAAGAGCATCTCTTTTGAAATTAAGAGTATTGAAATATTTTGAGCCGGTACCGATCATTTCATCAAGTGCTTCCTCAATATCCTTATAATCAGCCATAGCGTCCTCATAAACAGGGTGAATATGAGAACCCGGCAAAATATCGTGGAACTGGTTAATGAGGAGCTTTTTATAAAGCTCGGTAATTCTATTCTGATTATCCTCATCGCGCATTAATGACACAATCTCAGCATTTCTGAACTTATATTCCAAACGGCGATTAGCCCGTTTAAGATTTGATTTGGTTGTAAAGGTGCCTCGGTGCATTTCAAGATAAAGCTCGCCGTCCCAAGTTTCAAGATTATCATTATTTGCTAAATTTCGTTCAAGAAATTCAGCACCGCCCATATGCTCACACTTAGGCATAATTGACAGCTTATCAAAACGGTGCATAAGCTCAATCATTTCTTCTGTACAACCAGAGCCGCCGTCACCATAACCAAACATATTCATAGTCTGACCGCCCTGATCCTTATCTATATACGCCTCCCAGTTTTCCTGAATCTGTGACGGTGCATTCCAAGTAATAAAGTGAGTAGGAGGAACGCATGCAAGAACATCGCTGCCGTCAATTCCTCTCCAGATAAAGTTATTATGAGGGAATCGGTTAGTGTCATTCCATGTTGACATTTTGTTAGAAACAAAGTAGTCAACGCCGCTTTTTTTAAGGATCTGAGGCATTATCCAGCTATTGCCGAATACATCAGGCAGCCAGGCATTATTAACTGTTTTGCCAAACATTCTCTTATATGTCTGCTGACCGTAAAGGCACTGACGAACAAGTGACTCAGCAGCAGGAATATTGCAGTCAGGCTCAACATACATTGCACCTACAGGCTCAAACTGACCGTTGGCAACTTTTTCTTTAAGCTCTGCAAAAACCTCAGGATAATATTTTTCAAGAGTTTCATAAACATAAGGCTGAGTATGAGTATATTTGAAATCAGGATATTTATCCATAAGACGAAGCTGAATAAGAACAGTTCTTAAATTTTTCTGGACTGCATGAATTCTGCGCCAATAATATGCAATATCGAGATGTGAATGAGCTATAAGTGCTACATCCCCGCTGCCCTTATAGTTATCATTAGCATAAATAACATCATCAATATATTTTTTAGCCTCATTAACTCCGCTTAATTCTTCAGCATCAAAATCAATGAGATTCATAGCATTATTAAGTTCCCGATTTAAAAAGCTGCGGTAATCCTCATTAAACAAATCTGACTTTGCAATATCAAGTAAAAGCTCAAAATCCCAAACCAAATCCTGAACATCATGATCTACCACACAGATATATGCACCTTCAAAAATCTGACGGCAGCCACGCACTGATAGTGACTCAGGATTACGCTCATCATCGGGCTTTGAGCGATTATAGCCCATCATATCAAAATGGAGAGTTTCTTTATCATTTATATACGGAGTCAGTAACATACGC
>JBKWUD010000036.1:0-22996 GCA_046989265.1 Eubacterium sp. | reverse complement strand
AACCAAAACACTCTTGTCTCTCCAGAAATGGCAGACACAGTCAAAGCCTTTATCCCTGGATACAATATAATATTTATGATCGGGATTTTTATGTATGCAGGCACCGAGATATGATGAAAGCTGAAAGTCAAGTGCATTCGGTGTCCCGTTTTCAATTTCTATATAAATTTTTTTAGCTTTAATTCTCTCAAGCTCCCTATGCATATCCATAGATATGCGTGATGCTCTTCTGCTGTAGAAAAGCATAATCACATCATTTTCAGTCAAATTCAGAAATGATATGCCCTCAAGCAATCTGTCACATTCATTTTCGTAATCAACAAAAAAACAAGCCATTATTTTATCTCCTGAAATAAAAAATGCGCCCATTCTGCAACATAATTGAATTTTTGTTTTGGCATTTTCAGTATATCATTATAGAAAGAATAAGTCAATAAAAATAACCCGCTTGATAACTTTAAAAATTAAAGTATCCTAACGGGTTATTTTATGTTTTTGCTATCTTAATAGCATAACTGTTCCTTGATTTCTTCAGGATTTTTATCAAGAACAAATGCAAGCTCTCCGCAAATAAGATTGACACAGCCCTTTAAAATTCTGTCATCCGTTGCATACAGCTGCTTGCCAAGAGCCTTTTGATTATTCTCATGCTTCTTAATTGCCTTAATCACCTTAATAATTTGCTCACGGGTACCGGTTTTATAAAGATTATCATAAACTTGTTTTCTCTCATTTGAGTTTGCAATCCACTCGGCAGGATCGGTATTCTCAGCAAATTCCATAAGCGCCTTTGCCTCCTGCCCGGTCAATGCTGTTTTAATATGGACTCTGGAGCTGTCATAATCAACCGGAATAAAATAGGTTGACTTCGTATCAAACACCGGAACGAAAACAAAATAATTCCTGTTTTCTCTGTCAAAATTTTTTGTTTCAATATTTTCAACTCTGCATATGCCCTTCGTTGAATAAACAACATAATCGCCTACATTAATTTTATCAGCAGTCACTTATTTTCCCTCCATTTACATATTAATTATAACACATTTTTTCAATTTATGTAAGTAAAAATTCCTGCTGATTTTACAGGGAAATAATATAATGTATACTTGTCAGCCTTGACAACAATACTACAAAAAGATAAAATATAAATCTGAAATGAATGCGAGGTATTCACTATGAGCGAATTTAAGGTTATAGAAATCAAAAAGTCCGTATTTGAAAATAATGACCGTGAGGCTGATAAGGTAAGAGAACAGCTTAAGAAAGATAAAACCTTTCTTTTGAACCTTATGTCATCACCGGGGTCAGGCAAAACAACAACATTAAAGGCAACGATTGCCAAGCTTAAGGAGGAATATAAAATCGGTGTAATGGAGGCTGATATTGACTCTGATGTTGATGCAAAAACCATTGCGGAAACCGGGGCAAAATCAATCCAGCTTCACACCGGCGGAATGTGCCATCTTGATGCAGGAATGACAAAACAGGGTCTTGAAAGCTTTGATGCAGCTGATTTTGACTTTGTTGTGCTTGAAAATGTAGGCAATCTTGTTTGCCCTGCCGAATTTGATACAGGGGCAAGTAAAAACGCAATGATTCTTTCCGTTCCGGAGGGTGACGATAAGCCTTTAAAATACCCTCTTATGTTCTCAATCTGTGATGTTGTTCTTATCAATAAAATTGACACTAAGAGTGTTTTTGATTTTGACGACAATGCCGTTGTTGAAAGAATAAAAAAGCTTAATCCAAATGCTGAAATTTTCTTCATCAGCGCAAAGACAGGCGAAGGTATTAACGCCTGGACCGATTGGCTCAGAAAAGAAATTGATAAGTGGAATGCATAATTAATGCACGAGCTCGGTATTGTATATCAGATTGTTCGCACTGTTGATGAAATAAAGAGAGAGCAGTTTTTATCGGAAATTGAGTCAATCACGCTTGAAATCGGTGAAATGAGTGATGTCGTTCCAAAATTTATAAGTGAGGCATGGCAGGCAGTCCGTGAAACCACAGATTATCCGAATGCCGAAATGAAAATTGACATTATCTCTGCAAAAGCCAGATGCAAACAGTGCGGATATGAGGAATTGATAAGAAAAATAGATTTTGAATGCCCAAAGTGCAAATCAAGTGAATTTGAAATCATCAGCGGCAGAGAGTTTATTATAAAAGAGATAATCGCAAAATAAAACACACGGTGTCAGTTCAGCTGACAACCGTGTGTTTCATTATATTTATATTTGTTATATACAGAATTTATGAGAGCCGATTACCTTTATAACTGTTCTGCTGTGCATAAATGAATCACTTGTTTTTGATGGATTAAAATAATAGATTGCTCCCCCCGTAGGATCCCATCCGTTTAGGGCATCTCTGGCAGCCCGCTTTGAAGATTCGGCAACAGGCTGATACCAGTTTGAATCATTCACACAGGAAAAAGCGTCCTTCTGATAAATTACACCACTAAGAGAATCGGGAAAGCTTGGATGAGAGATTCTGTTAAGAATTACTGCACCCACTGCAACCTGACCCTCATAGCTTTCTCCTCTTGCTTCAGCAGAGATGACTTTTGCAAGAAGCTCGACATCCTCATTGCTGTAGGTAGTATTGTTGCCTGAAGAGGATGAAGAGCCTCCGCCCAATCCAAGATAAAGCAGTGTTTTGGGACCACAGATACCATCAGCAGTTATTCCGCAGTTTCTTTGAAAGCTTGTAACAGCATTTTTAGTTGCGGTTCCGTAGATACCATCAACCGATCCTTTATAATAACCCAAATTTTTAAGCTTTTCCTGAATTTTTTTAACCTCACTGCCTGTTGAGCCATAACGGGACAGAGCATAGGTGCTCTCCTCCTTAAAGCAAGTATCATACGCAAGATAGCTTACACCGCCAAGACCTGCAATCACTAAACATATTATAATAATGTTAAATACTTTTTTTAGAGAATTTGTCATTGTTATCACCTAATGATATTATTTGACTATTTAATCAAATTATTCAAAATAAAGGTAAGTGCCGTGCCGGCTCCTAAACCAAGGAGCATATACACAAAGGTTGATGCAATTTGCTTCACTGTTCTTTTTGTTTTTGGCGGCTTTTTCATATCCTTAGAAATTTTTTCCGCCTCTTTTTGAAGGCTGCGCTCATCCATCCGCTGCGCCTCAGGACGTACAAAAAATATAATTTTTTCAAAATACGGTGATTCTGTATTGGTTACCTCAAGTATTTGCTTATTAATTCCCTTAATCATATGATATAGATTCCTTTCAAAATTTTACAATAATTATACAAATAGTGTTTGATTTTTGCCTGAACTTTATTCAATTAAATCGCTGTCGAAATTTGTTCAAAATGAGCAAGAAATTTAACTTGACTTTAACTTTTAATAACGAATAGTAATATCCGCTTTCAATTTGAAAAGTGTGGAAAACTCGGTGGAAAATGTTTAAAACTTAGCCCGAAAAGGCTATAATATAGGCATTTTAGGGTGTTGAAAAAGCATTTTAACGGGTATAAAATTGACTTTTCAACTTTTTACACCGAGTTTTCAACATTACAATTTGGTTAAATTTTTTTGTATAATTTGCTATTTTTAACTTTCAGTCTTGACAAAAAGATGTTATAATCCTCTGTATACAAATAGTAAGGAGAGCGAATAGATTATGGATGTTAAAATCACAGGCAATGATATCATTGTCAGCGGTATTGAATGCCTTAATCTGGATTTAACTCTTGACTGCGGTCAGGCATTTAGATGGGAAAAACAAAGTGACGGCTCCTATTCAGGTGTTGCAGGCGGATATTTTTTAAATATATCAAAATGCGGTGATGATATTATTTTTAAAAATACTGCCAAAGATAGCTTTGACAGCTTTTGGATAAATTATTTTGATTTAAATAAAAATTATAAAAAAATATGCAATGCTCTTAAACAGGACAAGCTATTATCTTCAACAATCGACGAATATTACGGTATTCGTATTTTAAATCAGGACAGCTGGGAGGCTCTTTGCTCCTTCGTGATAAGCCAGCAAAACAACATAAAACGAATTAAACTTATAATAAACCGGCTGTGCACAGCTTACGGCGACAACCTCGGCAACGGTCATTACACTTTTCCGAGCGCAGAAAGATTAGCTGAACTGAGTGTTGAAGACTTTGAAGCGCTCGGAACAGGCTACAGAGCAAAATATCTTGAAAAGCTTGCAAAGGATGTTGCAGGCGGTATAATAGATTTAGATAAGATTAAAACAATGACTTTGGATGATGCAAGAAAAGAGCTTTTGAACATATACGGGGTCGGCATAAAGGTAGCAAATTGTGCACTGCTTTTCGGCTTTCAGTTTTACAGTGCCTTCCCTGTTGATGTGTGGATGAAGAGGGTTATGGAATATTATCCAAACGGTCTGCCCGAATGCTTTAACGGATATGAAGGCATCGCTCAGCAGTATTTATTTCACTGGGCAAGAAATAATCTATAATTAAACATTAATGGAATCCCTTCTCGGTATTGCATTATAAATTTTATATTATTAATTCTTAATTTTCTGAGGAAATTTTATGAACAAGCTTTTTATTGATTACACTCCTGAAAATGAAATATTGCTCGACGGCGAGAGTGCAAGACACATTGCAAAATCACTCAGAATGAAGGTCGGAGATATGCTGACTGTGACCGATGGCAAGGGCAATGACTTTGGCTGCCAGATTGATGAGATTACCCGTGAGACGGTTCACCTTATGGTATGTTATCAACAGGCAAGCAGCAGCGAACCGTCTTGTAAGGTAACCATATATCAGGGTGTGCCTAAGAGCAGCAAGCTTGAAGATATTATTCAGAAATGCGTGGAGCTCGGGGTTACAAGAATTGTTCCGACTCTCACCAAAAGATGTGTGAGCAGACCTGACGAAAAAAGCGCCGACAAAAAGAATCAGCGTTATCAAAAAATCGCGCTTGAGGCAGCTCAGCAAAGCGGACGCGGAATTATTCCCGAAATAAGCAATATGATAACTCTTAAGCAGGCAATAGCAAATGACGATAGCCAAACAAAAATTGTATTTTATGAGGGAGGCGGCGAGCCGATTAAAACTATAATTAAAGCTGAATGCGAAAGTGTATCCATTTACATAGGTCCCGAAGGCGGATTTGAAAAAGATGAGGTAGATATGATAGTATCCTCAGGAGCCGTTCAGGCAACTCTCGGTCCGCGGATTTTACGCACTCAAACCGCACCTGTTGCCGCACTTTCAGCAATAATGCTTTTAACTGATAACCTTGAATAGTGAAATGACCCTTCCACTAACCATGGAAGCGTTCTGAAATTCATATATTGAAGGTTTCTCAAGCATATGATATACTTTATGTGAGGTGAAAACATGGATCCAATTAAAACAGACAATCTTTCAATATATAATGACAGACCTGAACCGAACTTTATTTGCGAATACACTGCAAATTATAAAGATTACAGGCAGGCAATCAGCAAAGAATATAAAAACCGCAATCCAATATGGGCAAGAGTAATGCTGATACTGTCGCTATTAGTTATGTCAGCATTAGCTTATATGGCAAGAATCAACAATGGATTACTTTTCTGTCTAATCACAATATATATCTTGATATTGATATGTATGTTCTTAGCACCTACAATAACTGCAAAAAACAAAGTGAAAAGTCTTAATGCTCTGTACGGAGAAAATTCAATGAATACAAGATTTGAATTTTCAGATAAAATATATTGCTTACAAGGTAAAAACACAGAGGTTTTTGAATACAACATTCTGACATCCATTGAAGAAACTAATGATTTATATGTAATAATTCTATCTGAAAGATTTATAATCTATGTACGAAAAGACAGCTTTATAAAAGGAAATGCCGATGAATTTTATAAATTCATAAAAAGTCGCTGTACACCATCAAAAAAATTAGCACGGCACAAAGGTATTTTAAAAGCAACCGCAGTTGTATTAATTATTTTATTTACAGTCTCAATTCCGTGCTTTGTCATTTTAATCGACAACGCAAAAAGCCAGTATTACTATACAAATCCAAGTACAAGCGTTGAGTATTTTGAAACCAATAAACCTGAATTTGATAACGGGATGAAAAAAGTTCGAGCTGATAAAGAAATAATGAATGAACTTGAAAAATACGGCTATGCCTCTTGCTGGGCCGAGGATTTCATTACACTTGATAATTTTGATTATGTCGATATAACGGATGAAGCAGTGTCATTTGTATTAAATAACGATGATTATTACAACGGATATGTTTATTACACAGGCGACAATATCCCTAAGCCCGGTCAAATTGGATATTCTGAAGATATACTGGATTCAGAATCATTCACCTATATAGAAAAAGATGATGTTAACCTTTTAGGTGCAAATCATAATTACACTTTATCAGACCAGTGGTATATGGTTAAACAACTTGATGACAACTGGTATTATTATGAATACCATTCAATGAATAACTTATATTCACCTATATAATAAAAATCAGGGGGCTGTTCCGGAATTTTTGGAACAGCCCCCTTTCGCAGGTTCATCTCGCAGCGAAGAGCCTTGGATAGAAGGAAAAAGTCAATAAAGAAGCCGGTTTCAAAATGAAACCGACTAAAACTAATTAATTATTTTTTCTTTACTATTGCCGCTCGTACAGAGTTGAGAATTGCGAGAAGACAGATGCCGATATCACTGAATTCCGCAAGCCAGATAGGCAGTTCTCTGTCAAGAAAGACTACAAGCACAAGCACGACAAGCTTAACTGCAAGAGAAACAACAATATTTTCTTTTGCAATAATTGAGGCTCTTTTCGCATAATGCTCACCGTTTTTTTCATCCCTGACAACGGCTCCTATACCAAAATAAAAGCTAAGCGGAACAGAAATAACGATTGCACATGGGCAGCCGATTACAAGTGATGAAAGTGCACGATAAATCCACTCTTTCCATTCACCGTTAAAAAACAGCGGCGGAATAACGGCAACTGCAATTGCTATAATGAACACTGCAGGTGTATACCACTGAGCAAATCGTGTGATAAAACGGTTTGTGCCGCCGGTGCCGTTAACCTCATTCTCAAGCTTTGAGAGATTACTTTGCTCGTCATTGACCTCATCATCGCTCACATCACTGTCAACAATCATATTGTTAATTTTATTTTGACTTTTTGACACAGCCATACTCTGAAGGAAATCACCTATTGCAAAAAGCAACATAACGGAACAGCCCTCATGAAATTCTTTGATTGCAAGTGCACCGATTGAAACTACGCTTATAAGCAAATATTCATTAAAGAAACTACCTTCAAGTGCAAGCGAAACCGCATCACGTACCACCTGAAATCCGACCGCAATATATGAAACTCCGAAACAAATAAGATAAATAAATGCAGGCAGCGAGGTGAATTCACTCACTGCATAGCCTGCTGCAAAAAATACTGCACTGATTGCAATTTTAATAAGCATCTCTTTTTTATACTGCTGAAATGCCGCAGGGTCACAGCCGCAGGTACAGCCAACCTCATGCTCATAAGTATAGCCTTGGTTTTCATTTTCAGACATTTTTTCACCTCCCGTGAAAAATTAAATGAACAACAATTTATAATGAAACTAAATTTTTAAATACTTTCTTCAAATGTGAATTATAATGTTTTATATAGATTTTGTCAAACATTATTAAATTTTGATTAAAAATTAGTTAAAAATATGTTAATTATATATTGTATTAATTTTTTTAATTTGATATAATAGGATTGAATATTATGGGTTGGCAGGGCGAATGCCTTTTTCTTTTCTCCCTGCTGCTTAAAAGAAAAGGGGTTTCTTTATGGCAAAGAACAAAACCGCTGTTGCTGAAAAAGCAAGCTCAGCACCGGCGGAAAAAAAGTACATGAAGTTTTCAGAGATCATTACTTATGGTATCGGTTTGTTCGGTGTAGCCCTTATGACAGGATGGATGCCTGACTACACTGCAACCTTCTTTGCAGACTTCGCATTTAAGGGCAAGGGCTTTGACACAGCTACTATGTCAAAGGCTATTTCAACCGTTTTCTTTGTAGCCGGCATTGTAGGCGCTGTCTGCGAGCTGGTAATCGGCTACATGGTAGACCGTACAAAAACAAAATTCGGTAAGGTTAAACCTTGGGTTGGCTTTGGTGTAATTCCGCTTGCAATTATTGCAATGCTTGTATTTGTTGCACCAAATACAAGTTCACAAACTATGGCAATTGTTTGGATGTTCATTATTTACTGCCTATATACAGCCGTTACCTGTGCAGTAGAAAGTCCGTCAAACTGCTTCGGCTCTCTTTGCTCACCAAATCCAAGCGAACGTTCAACAGCTATTTCAATTTCTTCTTTCCTTCGTTCTGTAGGTCAGTCCGGCGGTATGGTAGTTGTAATGGTTGTAGGCGTTGTTATGAAAGCGCTTATGGGCAAGCAGCAATTCCAGAATGCTGAGGGTCAGGGTCTTGACCTTGTAATTTCTACAGCAGTTTGTGCAGTAGGTCTTATCCTGTTTGTAATGATTTTCTTTGCAAACAACAAAGAGCGTGTTCCGTTCACACAGGATAAGGTTAGTATTAAGGACTCTCTTAAGGTTGTTTTCGGTAATAAAAACCTTTTGATGGTTTCTCTTACAAAGCTTTGCGGCTGCGGACGCGGTGTTTACGGCACGGTTTCACTTTACATAGCAATTTACCTTTTGGGATCAAAGGACTTAAAGCTTGCTCTCCTTCTTCCTATGGGTATCGGTACAGCAGTGGGTACACTTCTTGTTAACTTTGTTCTTAAGAAATTTTCAACAAAGAAAACATTCATTATGTTCTGTATTTACGGTGCAAGCTCACTTGCAATTCTTTATCTTGTATCAAGCAAAATCGGCTTTAACAGCACTCTTATTATTCCGTTCCTTATCATCAACTTCTTCTGCGGTATTCAGCATGGTAATACAAACACCACACCGAACATCATGATTGCAGACTGCGTTGATGAAATTGAATATAAGACAGGTAAGCGCCAGGATGGTGTTGCTTATGCCGGTTACGGTCTTTTCTCAAAGGTTGCATCTGCACTTACAAAGGGCTTCGGTCCATGGCTTCTTTACACATGGTCACAATATCAGATTTCACAGGATCCGAATGTTGCATACGCAGCTCAATCTGATTCAACACTCAATCGTATGCTTATGATTTATACAATCATTCCTGCTGTATTTGTTCTCTTCCAGGCTGTTCCGATCTTCTTCTATGATAATGTTGGTGAGAAGAAGAAGAGAATAACCGCTGCTCTTCAGGAGCGCCGTGCTGCAGCAAATGCTGACACGGGGGCTGAGGATGCTGTTCAGGACACTGCTGATGACGCAGTTGCAGAATAATAAGGGGGGTAATTGATAATGGCTAATGAAAAAAAGAAATTCAATTACGGTCTCTATGCCGTAGCAGCCTTTGCTGTGGTTACAGTTATTATTGTTTTAATAACAATCTTTACATTCAAAAGCAAATACATTGCCTTTGACGAAGAAAAGGTTGCAGTAAATTATACTGATACAGTTATTCAAAAGGGTGACGGATATAATGCTTATAAATACACAGTATTATCACAAGGTGATAAATACGGTGATTTTATCCGCAAGCAATACATTTATCCTGTAGTTTACCCCGGTTATGAGCCTGGCGGCAATACTGACGATTTTAAAGGTTTGGACAGCGACGAACATAAGTCAGATAAGACTGCAAATGACGACGGTTCACTTGCAGGTCAGCTTGCAGATGCTATGTATCCATATTATGTAGAGCTTATTGAAACATACGGCTGGGATAACTATGATGCAATCTTCACTAATTATATCAGCAAACTTGTTGAAACAAGAAAAGCTGTTTTCGGTGATGATTATATGAGTGATGAAGTATTCTTTACAGCTTTTGAATCAAATGTTTCAACATACGGCAATTCTCTGACAGGTACTGAAGAGGTTATTGCCGATGACGAAAAAACAGTTCTTCAGGAAGAATCAACAGGTCTTTATCAGACACTTTACGGCAAAGATTATAAAATCAGTGAGACCGTAAGCAATGTTGAAAAAATAGCTGACCTTGACTCATATAAAGCTGCTCTTGATTCAAACACTCTTGCAACCTATGATGTTTCGGCTGACGATATATCTGAAGCTGCAGCTGTAACTGTTGATATTGCTCTTGAGGACGGCACGGTAATTTCTCAGGTAACTGTTAATGAAATAAAAATCGGAAATACATGGTATGTTGATAATCTTACAACAGATACGTCTGCTATGTATATCAATACTGAAGCTGCCGCTTAAAATTTAATAACAAATTCGCAGACCGAAGGCTTATTGTCTTTCGGTCTGTTTTGTTTTATCTGATTTATCAATTCATATTGACAAAGTAGGATTTGAACTATATAATTATATAATATATTATTTAACCAAAGGATAGTCAAAAATGAAAATAAGTGAGATATTAAAGAATAATAAGGTTACAATATCATTTGAGGTATTTCCTCCAAAGCAATGGGATAAGCTGGAAAACACCAAAAATACAGTCAGAGAAATGAGTAAGGCGGCTCCGTCATTTATGAGTGTAACATACGGTGCAGCAGGAACCCGTTCGGGTTTTACGCAGGAAATTGCTAATGAAATCAAAAACAATGGTGTTACACCGCTCTCTCACCTTACATGCCTGACATCAACAAAGGATAAAATCCATGAAGTTGTCAGCGAGCTGCAGTCAAACGGAATTGAAAATATTCTTGCACTCAGAGGTGATATTCCCGAGGGCTTTGAATTTCCTGATAAACAATATTTTAATCACGCTTATCAGCTTGTTAACGAAATTAAAGAAATGAATCCGGAAATCTGCATAGGCGGTGCATGCTATCCTGAAATGCACCCTGAAAGCAAAAATCGGGTTGAAGACATTGAATATCTTAAGCAAAAGGTTGACTGCGGAATTGAATTTTTAACTACCCAGATGTTTTTTGATAATGATAAATTTCTGAACTTCTATGAGATGTGCAAAATTAAAGGTATAAACGTGCCTGTTATTGCAGGAATTATGCCGATTACAAATGCAAATCAAATCCGCCGCTCAATTGAACTTTCAAATTCAAGCGTGCCTAAGAAGTTTTATAAGATTATGGATCGCTTCGGTGAAGATCCCAAATCAATGAAACAGGCAGGCATAATCTATGCAACAGAACAGATTATTGACCTTATGGCAAATGGTATTAACAATATTCACATTTATACTATGAATAAGCCTGATGTAGCAGTTTCAATTATGAAGGGGCTTTCAAATATAATCCATGAATAAGGCAGAAATTCTTCGCTATATGCGAACAAACAGCAAAACACAGGACAAAAAGATACTTGCTCTTGTTGACGATGCTATAGAGGCAATTGAAAACAGTGTAATCCCCAAAAGCCTTTACAGAATATTTGACTGTGCAGTTACTGATGACGAATTAATTATCGGCAGCTATAACTTTAAAAGCATCCGTCTTGCAAATAATCTGAAAGGCTGCAAAAGAGTTGTTGTTTTCGGAGCAACACTTGGAACCGAGTGTGACAGACTGATAAAAATTGCATCTGCAACTGACATGGCAAAGGCTATGGCGCTGCAGGCAGCGGCAGCAGCAAAAATTGAAGAGGTTTGCGATGCTTTAGAGGACACCATAAAAAATGAATATGGTGTAACACTTCGTCAGCGTTATTCACCCGGTTATTTTGACCTTGACATAAAAGAGCAGAAAAAAATTTTTGAACTTATAGAAATTACAAAGCGAATAGGTTTAACGCTGACTGACACTTTTGAGATGGTGCCTACAAAAAGCGTTACAGCATTTATTGGCATTGATTAAGGTAATAAAAATGATAACTTATTTTGATGGCGGAATGGGCAGTATGCTGAACCTTAAGGCCGGTGAACTCCCTGAACAACTGAATATTACAGACCCTGGCAGAGTATTTGCCATTCATAAGGCATATGCTGAGGCAGGTGCAGATATAATAACTTCAAATACCTTCGGTGCAAACCGTCTAAAATATGACAATGCAGACGAGCTTGTCAGAGCAGGTGTAAAGCTTGCTAAAAAAACAGGAAAAAAGGTTGCGCTTGATTTAGGTCCTACAGGCAAGCTGTTAAAGCCTATGGGTGACCTTGATTTTGAGGAATGTGTAAGCATTTATGCTGAAATTATAAATGCAGGCAAAAAAGATGCCGACTTAGTTCTTATTGAAACAATGGGCGACACATACGAAATTAAAGCCGCAATGCTTGCCGCCAAAGAGAATTGTGATCTGCCGATATTTGTTTCTATGATTTTTGACGAAAAAGGCAGACTCTTAACAGGTGCAGATGTAACAACAGCCTGTGCAGTTGTTGAAGGTCTTGGGGCAGATGTAATCGGATTTAACTGCGGTATGGGACCTAAACAAATGATTCCGCTTGTCAAGGAGCTTATCCAAATCACTTCCACACCGATTATGGTTAATCCCAACGCAGGACTTCCCGAATCGGTTAACGGAAAAACCGTATACAATGTTAACCCTGAAGAATTTGCAGATTTAATGAGCGAAATTGCCCAAATCGGAGTCTGCTGTCTCGGCGGCTGTTGCGGCACAACACCTGAACACATTAAAGCACTTATTGAAAAAACAAAGGACATTCCGTCAGTTATTCCCGAAAAGAAAAACCGCACCTATGTTACAAGCTATTCACAATGTGTGGAGCTTGGGAAAAAGAGTGCTGTTATCGGCGAGCGCATAAATCCTACAGGTAAAAAGCTTTTAAAACAGGCATTGCGTGATAATGATATGGACTTCATTTTGCGTGAAGGCATTACTCAGAGGGACTGCGGTGCTCATATTCTTGATGTAAATGTAGGACTGCCCGAAATTGATGAGGCAGAAATGCTTAAAAAAGCGGTATTTGAGCTTCAATCCGTTCTTCCTACTCCGCTGCAGCTTGATTCTGCAGATGCTGAGGCTATGGAGCAGGCATTAAGGATATATAACGGCAAACCGCTGATTAATTCAACTAACGGCAAGGAAAAATCAATGCGTGAAATATTTCCGCTGGCTAAAAAGTACGGCGGTGTTGTTGTTTGCCTATGTCTTGATGAAGACGGTATTCCCGAATCGGCAGAAGGCAGAATTGCCATTGCCGAAAAGATGATTAATACCGCTGCCGAATACGGAATTGACAAGAAAGACTTGATAGTTGACGCTTTGACTATGACAATCAGCACGGACAATCAAAACGCTGTTGAAACGCTTAAAGCAGTTGATTATATCAAAAACACGCTTGGTGTTAACACTGTTCTCGGTGTATCAAACATAAGCTTCGGTCTGCCTAACCGTGAGGCAATTAACACGGCATTTTATACTCTTGCACTTAATTCAGGACTTTCGGCAGGTATTATCAACCCAAAATCACAGGGTATGATGAATGCATATTATTCATACAATGCGCTTGCAGGGCTTGATGATAACTGTACTGAATATATTGAATCCGCCGTTACTGTTGATACAACAGTTGATGCATCAAGTGTAACTTTGATTGAAGCAATTGTTAAAGGTATGAAAGATGAAAGTGCAAAATGTGCTAAAGAATTACTAAAAGACACCGATGCCCTTTCGGTTATTAATGAGCACATTATCCCCGCTCTTGACAAGGTCGGCGACGGATTTGAGAAAAACACAATATTTTTGCCTCAGCTGCTTATGTCTGCAGACAGTGCCAAGGCTGCATTTGATGAAATCAAGGCACACATGGTAATAAGCGGCAATGCACAGGTCAAAGGCGAAAAAATAATCATAGCAACCGTTGAAGGCGATATTCACGATATCGGCAAAAACATAGTTAAAGTATTGCTTGCAAACTACGGTTTTGATGTAATTGATTTGGGCAAGGATGTCAAGTGTGAAACAGTGCTTGAGGAAACAATTAAAAATGACGCTACGCTTGTTGGTCTTTCAGCACTTATGACTACAACCGTGCCTAATATGGAAAAAACCATTAAGCTTATTCACGAAAATACAAACGCAAAAGTCTTTGTCGGCGGAGCAGTACTGACAAGGGATTATGCAAAAATGATTAATGCCGACTGGTATGCAAAGGATGCTATGGAAAGCGTCAGAATTGCACAGGATTTTTTTGGCAAAGAATAGTACAGAAAGAGTAGAAAATTATGATGATTTCAACAAAAGGTCGCTATGCACTCAGCATCATGCTTGACCTTGCAAAACATAATGACGGCAATTATATTTCGCTAAAAGATATATCTGACCGTCAGGAAATCAGTATGAAATACCTTGAGGCTATTATAGCAAAGCTCTCAAAGGGCGGACTTGTCGACAGTGCAAGGGGTAAAAGCGGCGGATACAGACTTAACCGACCGATTGAGGAATACAGCGTAGGTGAAATTCTGATTTTGACAGAAAAAACACTTGCGCCGGTATCATGCGTTGAATGTAATAATCATTGCGAAAAAGAAGGCAGCTGCCTTACCCGACCTATGTGGAATGAGCTTAATGAAATAATTATGACCTTTTTAAACTCAAAAACGCTTGCAGACTTATTATAATAATTAAAAAGACGATTTTGTTGGAGATACCTCTGAAATCGTCTTTTTTATTTATTTTTTAAAAATTTCAACAGTGCCTGCTTCGTCAACGGTGGCAAGCAGAATCTGTTCCTGCTTGACATCACGCTGCTTAAGTATCTCATTAAGCTTTTTCTCGGTCAAATTTGCTTTAGGCAGATTATCCTGCATAAGCTCTCCGTCAAGAATAACATTAACACAAAGTCCTGTTCGTTCAGGTGCAAAATTAAAATCTTTCGGATTAAGCGGTCTTTGCAAAGGAACAGGTAAAAAGCTTATTTTTCCCGTTATCTCCATAATAGCATAATCAATATCGGCAATGTTAAAATAGCCGGCCACTCTTGCAGCAGTGAGCAAATCATCAATCTCTATCTTAGCCTTTTTTAATCCCTGCTTACTTATTTTACCTTTATTAATAATAATAATAGGTGTGCCGTCAATTACCTTGCGGGCTGAATTGCTTTTTTGCGAAATCAGTCCCAGCACAACATCAAATATGGCATAAATTACCATAGCCGTGATGCCCTTCCACCATTCAATATCAATATTTGTTGACATTTCGGCAGCAATTGAACCGATTGTAATTCCCACAATATAATCAAAAAATGACAGCTCGGATATCTGTCTGTAGCCGAGCACCTTGGCAATAATAAATAAAACAACAAAGCTGACAACTGCCAGCAAAACGATTTGCAAAAATTCCATATAATCACCTGAATTTATTATGTACAAAAGGTCTGCATTTATGCTATAATAAAAGAGATCTTAAAGGCGGTGATATGGTTGAAAGGCGTTGGCACAAAAGCAACTGCAATAGGTATTGCAGCTAACTTTTTGCTTTTTTTGGTTAAGCTTTATATAGGAATCAGCTCAAATTCTCTTGCAATTTACTGCGATGCGGTCAACAACCTTGGTGATATGCTGGCTTGTATTGTTGCCTTTTCGGGCTTTTTAATGATAAAAAAGCTTGATAAAGTCAAATCTCTCAGGGCACAAAGTCTATGCACCTTTATAATCAGTCTTGTTATAGCCGTGTCAGGCATATATTTTATTTACAACGGAATGGAACGAATGCTGTATCCGCTGCCTGTAAGCTATACACCTAAATATGCCCTTGTTATTATAGGCACAATCTTTGCTAAAATTCTTATGGGTGTTATATATATATTCTTTAATAAAAAAGAAAGCTCATCCGTTTTAAAGGCATTGATTCTTGACAGCTTTCTGGACTGCTTTGTAACACTGTCTGCACTGATGGGTCTGTTTCTAATTACAAAGGTTAACTATGCGGTTGACGGAATTTTTGCAATTATAACCGGTGCAATAATAACCGTATCCGCAATAAAAAATATAATAAGCGAAGCCAAATTTTTGATTAATAATTAAAGGAGAGAAATTATGGCAAAAATTAAAGAAAAGGCTGCAAAGCCAAAGAAAACTGCTAAGCAAAGATTTAAAATATTTTTAAAGATTATTCTTATAATCATTATTGTAATTGCTGTTTTAGCAGGAATAGTTGCAGTAGTTAACACTGTCGGCATAAAATCAAACAGTAACTTTATCAGCACTGTTTCCGCCGTATCATATGATAATCAGCTTGAACCTACTGTTGATGAAAACGGTTATTACACCTTTGTAACGGATAATGATTTTAATGTTATGCAACTGACCGATGTTCATATCGGAGGCGGCTTTATGAGTGTCAGAAAGGACAATATGGCTCTCAATGCGGTTGCATCAATGATAAGTGAGGAAAAGCCCGACCTGGTTGTTGTTACTGGTGATATTGCATATCCTGTCCCCTTCCAGGCAGGAACATTCAATAATAAAAACAGTGCAATGCTTTTTGCCGATTTAATGGAACAGCTCGGTGTTTATTGGTGTCTGTCATTCGGTAACCACGATACTGAGGCATATTCATATTTCACTCGTGAGGATATTGCAAAGGTTTATGAAAATAAAGATAAATACCCACACTGTCTTTTCCAATCGGGTGATGAAGCAGTTGACGGCGTAGGCAACTACATAGTTAATGTTAAAAACACAGCGGGCAAAATCACACAGAGCCTTGTTATGGTTGACTCACACTCTTATCTTGACAATGATGCACTCGGAATACTTTGGAACTATGACTGTATTCATAAAAATCAGGTTGAGTGGCTGAATGATGAAATAGCATCACTCACTGCGCAAAACAACGGTGAAACACCTAAATCTCTTGCTTTCTTCCATATTCCTCTTATTGAAATGCGTGATGCGTGGAATGAATACACCAAAAACGGATTTAAAGATACTGAGAATGTTCAATACATATACGGTAAAGCAGGCGAGCAGGATACCGTCGTATTCTCAAGTGAGCTTAATGAAGGCTTTTTTGACAGCCTGTTAAAAAACGGCTCCACTCAGGGCGTTTTCTGCGGTCACGACCATCTGAATAACTTTTCAATTATGTATAAGGGTATACGCCTTACATACGGCTATTCAATTGACTATCTTGCTTACAGCGGAATTTACAAATATGGCTCACAGCGCGGCTGCACAATGATTAATATATCACCTGACGGCAGCTTTGATTGTCATCAGGAAAATTATTATCAGGATAAATATCAGACTGTAAATGAAAAAGAATCTGTTACAATGGACGATTATTACAGTGAAGCTAAATAACGCCTTATATGGACAAAAGAGGCTCTCTCGTTTCTGCGAGAAAGCCTCTTTCTATTAGCTCTGTTATACATATTTTTCTATTGAAACAATGCTTCCCCTGAACTGATCAAGAGTGCCGTAGTCACCTCGGATACCTGACGGAATTTTGTGCTTGTCAACATAAAACTCAACAACATCCTTATTTCTGACAGCATATTGATTATTGCCGTCGGTATGGCGGTTTGCCTTTGAATCACACAAAATAACATTAAAACTTTTGCCTGAGCTGAGAGTTATTTTGTATTTTGTGCCCATTGTGGTGCCGTAATATGAACCGAGTGCCACGCAATAGCAGCCGTCAACCATACGGATACCTGTTTTTTCATCCGTATAGGTTTTATACTTTTTACCCTTGTATGTGCCTGAATTAAGCACAGCGTACTGAGGTGAGCTTTTAACCGTAACTGCTGTGTAATATGCATAGGTTTTTGTTGAACCTGATACTGACGGTAAACCCATCTTAACTGTTTTTGGTACAGGCTTTTTCTTGGTCCGTAAAGTGATTTTACCGAGAATTTCGTCATTTACGGCACTTTTTACACAAAAATCATATTCGGTGTCAGGAGATAATCCCTTAACTGTATAACTTGTGTCTGCAGTGGCATCAATCTCATCATAATCATCTGTGATTACATTATATCTGCATATTATATAGCTGATATAAAGGGCTTCGCTGTGCCAGCTGAGCACTGCACTTGTCTGATTGACTTTATCTGCGGTGATTGAAAAGCCTTTATTGCTTTCATCATCAATAAAATCAAAACTTCCGAAATCATTTAAGCTGTCTGCCGTCAGACCTGCATCAATACTTTTTTCAGCCCTGCTGCTGCCATCATCAGCATAAGCGTAGATTAAAGAGCCGAAAATAAATATGACTGCAAGCAATGCAGATAACAGCTTTATCCGTAAATTACCGATAATAATTACTCCTTTGTAACTTTTGTAACTAATTTGTAACCTACAAGGTTATAACAGATTATCTCCTCTTTGTCAAATTTGTATTCACATAAATAGACAAATTTTACCGCTTCGCCTATTTTTGTCTTAATTCTCTTTACAATATAAAAAATTTGTAAAAACATATTGACAAATTAGATAATAAGCATATAATAAAAATACAAAATATTTCGGGGCGGGGTGTAATTCCCCACCGGCAGTAAAGTCTGCGACCCGCAAAAGCGGCTGACTTGGTGAAATTCCAAGACCGACGGTTAAAGTCCGGATGAGAGAAATATATAGATAGTATATGGTGCATTTATGCGTAACCATATGTGACTATTAGCGCCCTGATGATATTATATCGTCAGGGTTTCTCTTTTTGTCCCCAACAAAAAGGAGATATCACTATGTCAACAGAAACAAAATCCCAAACCACAAAAACCCGCCTAATTGCAGGCTGCGGAATGCTGGCTGCGCTGGCAACCATGCTTCAGTATTTGGAAATACCGAGCCCTGTAAGCTTTATCGCACTTGACTTTTCTGATTTGCCTGCGCTTATAGGTGCATTTGCTTACGGTCCTGTTGCAGGAATAGTAATTGAATTTATAAAAAATCTGATTCATCTTGCCGTTAGCCGAAGCGGTTATGTGGGCGAGCTTTCCAACTTTATTTTAGGTGCTGTATTTGTAGGCATTGCAGGCATTATGTATAAACACAATAAAACTAAAAAGATGGCTTTTACAGCCGGAATCATAGGTTCTCTATGCATGGCTTTGGTTAGCTATCCTTCAAATTATTTTATCGTATATCCTTTCTATTATAATTTTATGCCGAAGGAGGCAGTTTTGGACATATATCAAAAGGTATTAAATGTCAGCAGCATTGAGATGGCTCTTTTGGTATATAATGTTCCGTTTACATTTATTAAGGGCTTAATCAGTGTCGTTATATCTGCTTTTGTTTATAAGCCGCTCAGCCCGATTCTGCACGGTAAATCAAAATAATTATTGATATTTACCAAATATTGTAATATAATATATCTGAATGAGTACCAGTATACTCAAATTTACAAACATAGGAGATATAATTATGCCACTTGTAACTACTACAGAAATGTTCAAAAAAGCATATGAAGGCGGCTATGCTATCGGTGCTTTCAATGTAAACAATATGGAGATTGTTCAGGGTATCACAAGAGCTGCCAAGAAGCTCAACGCTCCTGTAATTCTTCAATGCTCGGCAGGCGCAAGAAAGTATGCATCACACGACTATCTTGTTGCTATGGTAAAGGCTGCTGCTGAAGAAACAGGCTTGCCGATTGCTCTTCACCTTGATCACGGTCCTGATTTTGAGACCTGTAAGTCATGCATTGACGGCGGTTTTACATCAGTTATGATTGACGGCTCATCACTCCCTTATGAAGAGAACGTTGCTCTTACAAAGAAGGTTGTTGAATATGCACACGCTCACGGCGTTGTTGTTGAGGGTGAGCTTGGCACACTTGCAGGTGTTGAAGATGATGTTCAGGTTGATGCCGAGAACGCATCATATACAAGACCTGAAGAGGTTTATGATTTTGCTACACGCACAGGCTGTGATTCACTTGCTATCGCAATCGGTACATCACACGGTGCATATAAATTCAAGCCCGGTCAGAAGCCTCAGCTCAGATTTGACATTCTTGAAGAGGTTGGCAAGCAGCTGCCAAACTTCCCGATTGTTCTTCATGGTGCATCATCTGTTAACCAGGACCATATCAAGATGATTAACCAATATGGCGGCGAAATGCCTGATGCTATCGGTATTCCTGAGGATATGCTCAGAAAGGCTGCATCAATGGCAGTATGCAAAATCAATGTTGACTCTGACATTCGTATTGCAATGACAGCTGCAGTAAGAAAGCACTTTGCTGAAAATCCAACTCACTTTGACCCTCGTCAATATCTCACTCCTGCCAGAGAGCTTATTGAAGAGGTTGTTGCTCACAAGATTGATGTTGTATTCGGTGCAGCAGGTCACGCTAACGACTAATTCAAACAAACCAGACAAAAACACCCGACGGTTGACCGCCGGGTGTTTTCGTCTCTCATCACATACTTCTTTATGCAATTGTATAAAGTTGTGTCGCAAATCAAAGAATGGTGTTTTTGTAAGTTTATTGTACTCCACATTGGATTATTCGTCAAGTCCATTTTGGATTATTTGATATATTCTTATGGGTGATAAAATGGATTATAAAACAAAATTAAGAGATTTAAGAATTGATAAAGATATTACACAAACACAATTAGCAAAAATTTTAGGAGTTAAACAAGCTGCAATATCAAAATATGAATTAGGATTAAGAGAATATAAAATAGAAGATTTAATCAAATTATGTAAGTTTTATAATGTATCTGCCGATTATATTCTTGATTTGCCTAAAGATTTACCTTATCCCGAAAGATAATAGGTTAGCCATCTATTTACAGTAACTCTGTCGTTCTGCGGCAGTGCGCAATAGGCGAGTATCAAAAGATGGTAACAACTGCTCATTAGTATAATTAATAATATAGCAATGCTTTTATTTTTGCAGGGCAAACTATGTGAACGTGTTTCAGTAAAATTATTTTAGGTGATTAAAATGAAAAATACCTGTTCCAAGAGAAACAGGTATTTTTTTGTTACATAAATGCAGAAACAGTATCAACAATACTTGCAACCTTATTCGCTGTTTTTTTAACTGCCTTTTTTGCAGATGTATTGCTTTTTGCTGTTGTCATCATTGTTACAGCTGAGCAAACCGCCAATGCCGCACCAACGCATTTCATAACATTTTTTGAAGTATTCATTTTCATAACGATTCCTCCTGCACAACCGTGCATTTATATTATTAGAAATAGAAATGAAAATAACGATATTAAAAAATGTTATTTAATTTGGCAATATATAATTACTCTTCCGAAATAAGGTCCCGGTTAATTTTGTCAATTTTAACAATATATTGATCATCAATATGTTCTAAATACTGTTTAAAATTAATGCCAAACACCTCGCCCGACGGATAAATTTCCAAAAGCGGCTCAAGAACAAATCTTCTTTCAAAGCAGCGCGGATGAGGAACTAATAAATTTTTAGTATCAATCTGCTGATTTTCGGCAAAAATAATATCCAAATCAAGAATTCGGGGACCAAATCTTATTCCTCTGATTCTGCCGAAACCTGATTCAATACCAAGGCATATTCCCAGCATTTCATGAGGATCAAATTTAGATTTTACAGCAAAAACAGCATTATAAAAATTATCCTGCCTTGCATAACCTACAGGCTCGGTTTCATAAATTGAGGATACCGCAATAACATCGGTATAAGGAATATTATTAAGTGCCTCAACCGCTTTTTCGATATTTTGTTTTCGATCACCGAGATTTGTACCTACACTTATTATGTATTGCATTCTGTATTTATAATCTACCTTTCTCTTGTAATTGATACCGCAACATAATCAAAATCTGCTTTAATCGGGGCTTCAGGCTTTTTAAGAGTAATTTCCACCTTAAAAATATCTTCAAAATTTTCTAAAATTGCATCTGCTGTAATCTGTGCCGCACGCTCAATAAGATTGTATTTTTCATCTGTAAAAGCGGCTCTGATAACTTTTACAACCTTTGCATAGCTGACAGTATCATCAACATTATCACTGTGACAGGCTTTAGCAATATTGACATAATAATCAACATCAAAAATAAAGTTCTGCCCGTTTTCCTTTTCCTCAGGATTTACACCGTGATAAGCAAAGAGCTTTAGTCCTTTAATTGAAATTTTATCCACTGTATGCACCTGCCCTTTTAAGCTCCTGAGCGGTTAAAATGCCCTGTTTTTCGTTTTTTACGTCATGAAGGCGAATTATATCGGCTCCGCCCAGAATTGCTGCTGTATCCGCCGCTATGTTGCCGTAAACACGTTCTCCCGCAATAGTCTGACCGCTTGACTGACCTATAACACGTTTACGGCTTGTTCCCAGCAAAAGAGGATAACCGTCAAGCTTATAGGCAGGAATATTTGCAATCAGATCCAGGTTCTGCTCATAATCTTTTCCAAAGCCTATGCCCATATCAAGACAAAGCTGAGATTTATCAATACCGTATTTCCGACACTCTGAAACAGCATATTTAAAAAATTTTTTAACTTCAGCACTGCCGCCTTCACCGTTATGCATTAAAATCCAGCCACAGCGCGAATTTTTGACGATTTCGGCCATTTTTTCAGTAATTATGCCACTGACATCGTTAATAATGTCAGCACCGCAATTAAGGGCATTTTCAGCCACATAGGGAAAATACGTATCAACAGATACAGGCACATTTATTTTGCCTTTTATTTCTTTTAAAACAGGCTCAAGCCTTGCCCATTCCTCTTCGGGTGAAATCTCTTCATACCCCGGTCGTGTTGACTGTGCACCAAAATCAATAATATCTGCACCTTGCTCAACCAAGTCCAAAGCATGGGCAACGGCACTCTCTGCTCCAAACCAGCTGCCGCCGTCTGAAAATGAATCAGGGGTCACATTGACAATGCCCATAATCAGTACTTTTTCACCGTATTTGATTTTTTTATTTTTACAATTCCAAATCATGTTTTATTACCTGACAAATTAAGAATTTATGGCAAACAAAAATGCACAATTTATAAATGCTGTCTGTAAGACCTTTAATTTTTAATTATTACTCTCTTTATTT
>JBKWUD010000035.1:0-23157 GCA_046989265.1 Eubacterium sp. | reverse complement strand
CAGTTATATAGATAAGGGTATTTTCCTTACAATCACAAATAAAGACTTGCCCGTAAAAAGAAATAAGACCAAACAAAAATACAATAAAGTTAAAGCAAAACGAGCACCAAGAGGCACAAGCATAGAAAAACGCCCCGCAGAAATTGCGGAGCGCATAAATTTCGGACATTGGGAAATGGATTGCGTAGAGGGTAAAAAAGGCACTAAAAAAACACTACTTGTACTTACAGAGCGCTACAGTCGCACCGAAATAATACGCCTTATGCCCGACAAGACAGCGGATAGCGTTGTAAAAGCGCTTGACCGATTAGAGCGCAAATACGGCACAAAGAAATTTAAGCAAATTTTCAAAACGATAACCGTTGACAACGGCTCGGAGTTTTCGGACTTTGCAGGCATTGAACGCAGCATAAGCAACGGGCAACGCACAAGTGCTTATTACTGCCACCCCTACAGCTCATACGAGCGTGGCTCTAACGAAAACGCAAACAAGCTCGTACGCCGTCATTATCCTAAAGGCGTTAGCTTTGAAAGAGTCACAGCAAAAGAAATAAGCAGGCTTGAAAAGTGGATAAACCACTACCCGAGAAAAATATTTAATTATCATTGTTCAGCGGATATTTTAGAGGCTTGCCTAAACACTATTGCGGCTTAATTAAAATTTTTTTGCACTTTTTCGCATTTACCTCTTGACTTTTCACTCTTGTAAATTTTTTATTTATGTTATATACTAAGTAAATATCGTAAACAATATTTTTATATCAAGGAGATAAATCAATGAAATTAGGTATGGTGGGACTTCCTAATGTAGGAAAGAGTACACTTTTTAATGCTATTACCAACGCAGGAGCACAAAGTGCCAATTATCCGTTTTGCACAATTGAACCAAACATCGGTATGGTGTCAGTTCCTGATGAAAGACTGGACAAGCTTGCCAAAATGTATAATCCCGATAAATTCACCCCTGCTACAATTGAATTTGTTGATATTGCAGGTCTTGTTAAAGGTGCAAGCAAGGGTGAAGGTCTGGGAAATAAATTCCTGTCGCATATCCGTGAGGTTGATGCAATAATTCATGTAGTGCGCTGCTTTGAAAATGATGACATAACTCACGTTGACGGAAGCATTGATCCTGCAAGGGATATTGAAACAATCAACCTTGAGCTTATTCTTTCAGACCTTGATTTGCTCACAAGAAGAATTGATAACCGTAAAAAGGCAATGAAGGGTGACAAAACTATCGCAACAGAGGTTGAATTCCTTGAAAGACTTGCAGCTGAAATGGAAACAGGAAAGACTGCAAGAAGCGTTGAAATTTCCGATGATGAGGCAGAATACCTTAAAGAGGTTGCGCTGCTTACAATCAAGCCTGTTATCTATGCGTGCAACATGGGTGAAAATGACTTTGCAGACAACGCTATTGAAAGCAATCCTTATTACAAAAAAGTTAAGGAAATTGCTGCTGCAGAGGGTGCCGAAACATTCCCTATCTGTGCTGAAATGGAGGCAGAAATTGCAGAGCTTGACCCTGATGAAAAAGAAATATTCCTTGAGGATATGGGGCTTGAAAAATCAGGTCTTGACAGGCTCATAAAAAAGAGCTATTCACTGCTCGGTCTTATCAGCTTTTTAACAGCCGGCAAGCCGGAAGTGCGTGCATGGACTATAAAAAAAGGCACAAAGGCACCTCAGGCAGCTGGTAAAATACACACGGATTTTGAGCGCGGATTTATCAGAGCTGAGGTTGTGGCTTTTGATGACCTTATGGCTTGCGGAACTATGGTTGCAGCCAAGGAAAAGGGGCTTGTCAGAAGTGAAGGCAAGGAATATGTTATGAAAGACGGAGACATTGTACTGTTCAGGTTTAATGTATAAATTTCCATTTATGTAATATTTATCTAAAATTATTAATTTCAAAGAAAATGCTAATAATTTTTTGTTTATATTTGTCAAAATCGGTTGACTAATTTATTATTTTGAGATACTATTAAAAGTAACAAGTATGTAACTTATATCGGAGGAGATTATGTCTGAATTAAACAACAAAACAGATATTGAGCTGCTTCGAGAGATTAAAGACGGGCATACTAAGGCAATAGACGAGCTAATAGTCAAATACCGCTCCACAGTCGAGGCAATTGCAATGAAATACATAAATTCCCCGCTGGAGAAGGAGGACTTAGTTCAGGAAGGTATGATTGGTCTGCTCGCAGCAATCAATTCATACAGCCCTGAAAAAGGAACAAAATTTGTAACATACGCATCACGATGCATAAATAACTCTGTTCAAACTGCATTAAGAAAATTTTCAAGAATGAAGGATATTCCTCAATCAAATCTTGTCACTTTAGAGGAGGACTATTTTGATACTCAGGTAGGTCTGAGCGCAGAAGATGAATATCTTGCAAAAGAAAGCGTTTTAAATCTGACAGAAGTTTTGTATGAAGGTCTGTCACGCTTTGAAAATGAGGTAATCAGACTGTATATGGTCGGCTGCTCATACAACGAAATTGCTGATAAACTCGGTAAAAATGCAAAAGCTATTGATAACGCTATCCAACGCATTCGTAAGAAACTCAGTGGAGTTACTTTCTGAATATTTCCCCAGCACCAAAGGCTAAGGAATAATTTTGCTCTTCCACTGCAAGAGCTGGCTGCGGCTTTATTCCTGCACCCTTTATCCCCCGGCAAAATCTTTAGAGAGGTAGAAATGAAATGTACGAAGACAAAATTTTAATTTGCAAAGAATGCAATAATGAATTTGTTTTCACTGCAGGAGAGCAGGAATTCTACGCTGAAAAAGGTTTCGTTAATGAGCCACAGCGTTGCAAGGCTTGCAGAGACGCAAGAAAAGCAGCTGCTAAAGCCCCTAGAGAAATGCACGATGCTATATGTGCACAATGTGGAAAAGCCTGCAAGGTTCCCTTCGAGCCTAAAGAAGACCGTCCGGTTTACTGCAGTGAGTGTTTCGCAAAATTAAGCGAAGCGACAGAATAATTAAAGGTATAAGGCACCCAAAGATTGGGTGCCTTTAGACTGCCGGACGAATAATAAAGCCGCTGTCAAACTCATAAGCCTACGGGAAAGGTTACCTTTCCCGTTTTATTATTAAAAGCATTTTACGGGAGGTGTATGAAGTGTTGCTGATATATTTGAATATGATTGATACTCCTGAAGAAAAAGACAGATTCGAGTATATTTATACCAAATTCAAAAAGCAAATGTTATATTCGGCAAAAGAAATAGTCGGAAATTCTTATGATGCTGAGGACATAGTGCATAATACTTTTTTAAGTATAGCTAAAAACATACATATATTTGACAACAGGAGCGACCGCTCAATATATTCATATCTAATATGCGCAACCAAAGGTCATGCACTGAATTATCTGAGAAAAAAGAATAATGAGGAAAAGGCACTAAGCCGTATTTATAATGAGCCGTCTGCGGATTTATCATCTCTTACTCTTGACAATAAAATAGATTATAAAACCCTTATTGAGTCAATACGCAATCTTGATGAACTGTATGCAGATGTGCTGTATTTGTATTATGTAGAAGAATTAACATATAAAGAGGTTGCAGCGCTGCTCGGCAGAAAACCGGCTACTGTGCGAAAGCAAATTGAAAGAGGAAAAGACCTTCTGTATTTTGATTTGAAAATGAAAGGATTTGAGATATGAACAGCGAAGAAATGATTCGTGAAGCATTAAAAGAGGTTTTTGATGAAAGATATCCGTATCGTCCTGATGCTGAAAGCGAGCTTGAATGGGAATTCACTGAAGAATATCAGTTTGAGGATAAGATGAATAAACTGATTCATTCACAAAAGAAATCATATTGGAAATATGTTAATACCGCAGGCAAAAGAATTGCGGTAATTATAGTGTTTTTAGTTGTAATGTTTTCATCTGCTATGACTGTGAATGCATTCAGAAAGCCTGTTGTTGATTTCATTATAGAGACATATGAAAAATTTTCTGCTTACTTTGCTGATAAAAGCACTCTTAAATATTCTGACTATGATATGTATGAAACCATTGAAAAAATATATATTCCGACCGAAATACCTGACGGTTTTACAGAATCTGAAAACAACTCTGACAATTACACAGCATATACTATTTGGTGCAATGATGCAGGCATGAAAATTAAATTATATCAAATGTCGGTAATATTACAATCAAATCTTAATACTGAAAATACAGATATTATACAGACAGAAATCAACGGATTGCCCTTATATACTTATAAGCAGGATAATACCATATCATATTTATGGTATGATTACGGATATACTTTTACTTTGATTTTACCCGATAATTTTACTGCTGACGATGCAGGAAGAATTATTGAAAGTATTGAAGCACAGGAATAAAAAATTTGCAGAATTTGTCGTCATTCCGCCTTTGCAAAGTGATTATATTTTGGAATATCATTCCAAAATATAAAAGAAAGGAGGAATATATATGACAAAAAGGAAAAAATCGTTTTGCTTTTTTCTCTGTCTATTAATAGGCTTATTCGGTTTTTCAACAACAACAGAGGCAGCAGTAAGCGGTATTACACCTTACTATGATTACACTATGTTCACTTCGTCAGGCTTGAATATAACAAGCAGTGGCAGAGCAGATGTATCTATTGTATGCTCTGGCATGAGTAACTGCACCAAAATCAGTGCAGAAACCTGCCTTCAAAGAAAAGTCGGCATAATATGGGTAAAGGTGAATATAGGGGTAAGCGGTAATATCTGGACATCATCGACAACTAGTCAAGACCTTGCTAAAACATATTCAGCAATGTTAAGCAAATCAGGAACTTACAGGGCTAAAACGATTTTCACGGTTTACAGCGGCAGCAAATCTGAAAAAATCACCCTTTATTCAGGTACTGACACTTACTAAAAATCAAGGTCTGCTCAGCAATGAGCAGACCGCTTTTTTATATTTGGCACTTTATTCCCGATATATAAGCGGTTTTAATGATTTCATAATTACAGTCACTATAAACTTCAAACAATAATTCCGCCGCTTTTTCGGAAAATGCATTTTTTACATTATTTCTGATACTGTTTCTAAGACTCTTTAAAGTATTTTCCAATTCATAATACGAATTATCGTCATACAGTTTATTTAATTCTATTGATGAATCAATATCAGAAAAAGACAATTCAGCATTATTTTCTTCTGATTTTTTTACAGCCTTATTATATGAATAAATAATTTCAATTTTTGTTTTCTTATCTAACAGACTTTCCAATTCAGATATTTTTGATAATATCAAATCATCTTTAATTGATGACTTCAAATCGGTATACAGCTTTTTCAGCTCTGTGTATTCCCTGCTGTTACGAAAATGCATAAGTACTTCTTCAATTATTTTGTTTTTCATTTTTTCAGTCATAGTATTAGCTCCTTCACGCAAAAAATATTCAGCTAATGGCTATATTCATTAGCCGTGAGCTAATCATAGCACAGTATAATTGCAAAAAGACACGAAATTTGTCGACGAATAAATATTTTTTTACAAAAAGAAAAACGGTGCAGATATACACCGTCAGCAGCTTTATATAATTATTATCTTTTATTTAATATTTCAGCAGTCTTTTTTATATCGCCCTTCAGCAGATTTTCTAATGAATTAACAACGGAGCGATAGTAGTATGACTCATCTTTCATATTTATGTAATCTCCAAGTAAATCATCCGATTTACAATGCAGGCAGTTGGCAATACTGATAAAGGTTTCCATACTGGGTGTTTTGCTTCCCTTTTCAAACGCACAAAGTGAAGCACAGCTTATCCCAATAAGGTCTGCCAACTCCTTTTGAGTCATATTGTGCCTTAAACGAAGGTCTTTGATTCTTTTGCCTAAATCTGAACTATCCATATAGCCCTCCTTAAAATTCTTTTATAAAATAATCACTCCATATAGGCAAAATGCCGACAAAAAAGCTATGATTGAATATAAATAGTATGTTATATTATATAAATATCACAGCAAAAAATCGGTCGAAATAAATATACAGGCAAAAAAATAAACCAACTCACAAATGAGTTGGTTTATTCTGGCGCAGAGGGTGGGATTCGAACCCACGCGCCCTTTCGGACAAACGGTTTTCAAGACCGCCTCGTTATGACCACTTCGATACCTCTGCATTTCTTAATGCCTTGATATATTACCACAAGATTATTTACTTGTCAAGAATAAATTTCAATTTAATAAAAATAACTTTTTACTTGACATTTTGGCTCGTATATGATAAAGTAATGACTGCACATAAGTGCAAAAACTTGACAGGTTTAACGCAAGTTACACGCAGAAGTACTCAAGCTGGTGACGAGGCGCCCCTGCTAAGGGCGTAGGCCGGGCAACCGACGCGGGAGTTCGAATCTCCCCTTCTGCGCCAAGTAAAAGGCAGATACAAATCGTATCTGTCTTTTATTTTTTGCACGATTATAACAGCACTGCAGACCGTAAGTTCTTAATTCATAACTTTTTATTTTATCTCCTTAATCAATACGATTTAATTCTTTGCGCAGAATGTGGTTTACATATCCTGAAAGTGTTCTGTCATCCTCATCTGCTAATTCTTTTAATTTCTCTACAACATCATTGTTAAGAGTAACCGACACTTGTTTTTTTACAGGTCTTGTTTCATTATCTGCCATTGATAATTCCCTCCTTTAGGTAATTACAAAATAAAAAATGCACAGCCGAAGCTGTGCAATAAAACGCATGCTCAACTGTCGCCAAACAAATTCCAACAAGCCATTTAAAGGATGCAGAATAAGAGCATGCATTTTTACCAGAAGATAAAAAAACATCCTGTAAATGACTTTAATATGAAATTTGTTTGGCAAAATAAGTATAGCACTACTAAATTTTTTTGTCAACAAAAAGAAGGGCACCGTTACCCGATGCTCCCCTTTTCAGCTTATTATAAGCAGCTGCAATACAGCTCCTCTGCCCTTTTCCAATTCACAACTTGAAACCAATCGTCTATATAATCAGCACGCAAATTATAATGTTTAAGATAATATGCGTGCTCCCAGACATCAATACACAATATAGGTGAGAGTCTGTTTTCAACGGGACTGTTCTGATTCGGCGTAGTAACAAGCTTCAGCCTTCCCCTGTCGCATACAAGCCATGCATATCCCGAGCCGAAAACAGAGAGAGCTGTTTTTTTGAACTCCTGTTTAAAATCATCAAAGCTTTTGAAATATTTATTAATTGCGTTAAGCAGCTTACCGTTTGGCTCTTTTTCACAATCAGGCGATAGACCTTCAAAATAAAATCGGTGATTGAAAACACCGCCTGCATTATTTTTGACCGCAGTGCGAATCTGACACGGCAGTCCTGACGAATTTCTGATTAACTGTACAAGGGTCTGATTTTGCAGCTGAGGATATTTTTCAAGAGCGGCATTAAGATTTTTAATGTAGGATTCAAGATGTTTGTCATGATGAAGGTGCATTGTTTTTTCATCAATATACGGCTCAAGAGCGTTATACGCATATGGCAGTGGTGTGTTTTCAAAGGGATAAGAGCAATTTTCCATAAATTCATAACCTTTCTTTATTTTTACATATTTAACATATGATAATTCACTTTAAAATATACAATATAGACATTTGTATATTGAATAAAATTTTATATTTTGATATAATTATTTTATCATCTGAAAAATACAGAGAGGGGCATATTATGGCTACTATGGAAAAGAAAAAAACAGGTATCGGCAAAAAAATACTTTGCATTATTCTTGCAATCATTCTTGCATTTATTGTTGGTGACATTATTTCTGTCAACTGGCATTCAAATCCTGACAACATCAAAACGTATGAAACAGATAATAAATACATTAACACTACGGGCTCGCCGTATGTCAGTGCCCACAGAAGCGGCGGAGGCATTGAGCCTGAGGAATCAATGGTAGCCTTCAGGAACTGCATTGAAAATCCCGATTTCAATGTTGATGTTTTTGAATTTGATTTGCATATTACCAAAGACAATGTGCTTGTTCTTCTTCACGATGACACACTTGAAAGAACAACCGACTGCGAGGAGGTTTTGGGTGACGCTGAGGCTGCACCCGAAAACTACACTTATGATGAATTAAGACAGCTTAACATTGGTGCTAAGTTTGAAAACGAAAACGGTGAAATGCCGTATGCTGACCTTAAGGGTAACGCAGTTCCCGACGATCTTAAGATAGTAAGGGTGGAGGATATTCTTGACTATCTGATGGCAAACGGTGATTTTGACTACATAATTGAGATTAAAAACGGCGGTGATCTCGGCTGCAAGGGTGTTGACATTCTTTATCCTATTCTTGAGGAGCGCGGGCTTCTTAATGATGTAATATTCGGCACGTTCAAGGAGGAGGTTTCCTTCTATGTTGACGACAACTATCCAAATTTAAAGAGGAGCGCAACAATTAACGAGGTGCTTGAATTTTACTCAGCCGCTTTAAAAAATGACAAGGACTTTGAGGCTAAATATATAGCACTCCAAATTCCTTACAATATGCCTTGGAGAATTGCCGCAAATCTGGGTACTGCTAAAATGATTAACTATGCTCACGAGCATAACATCGCAGTTCAGTACTGGACAATTAACAGTGAAAAACAGCTTGCTTATCTGTCATCAGTCGGTGCTGACTGCATTATGAGCGACTATCCCGATAAGCTGTATGAGATAATTCACGCAGAATAAATGAAATATTAAAAGGCGGGATATCATCTCGCCTTTAATTATTTTAAGGTATATAAATTTATTTTCATCATATTAATAAATGTGGTGATTAAATGAATAAGAAGCTGCTTAAGATTGACATGATCGGCTTTGTGGTTGTTTGCATTACGGGAACGCTGATGCATTTTATATTTCATTGGAGCGGAGAAAACACAATAGTCGGTTTATTCTGCCCCATTAACGAAAGCCCTTGGGAGCATCTGAAAATGCTGTTTTTTCCCTTTCTGATTTTCACGGTTTTTGCAGAAAGAAAATTAAAGCAGGACAAATTCAATATTTGGTTTGCAGGATATATTTCAATACTTACAGGTATGACTGCAACGCTATGCTATTTTTACACACTTAACGGTGCGCTCGGCGGCAATAACGAATGGGTTAACATTTCATCATTCTTTGCAGGGCTTGCAATCGCTTTTGTTGTTAATTACTTTCTTGTCAACAACAGCATCGGCAGAGGGCTTCCAAACGGAATTGCAGGAGGAATGCTGATTTTAACAACACTTGCTTTCATACTATTCACCTTCAAACCGCCGATAATACCGCTGTTTCAGGATCCGCAAAATTTTACTTTCGGGATATGATAAGGTAATATTGCGTTTATAAAATCTGTATGTTATTATATAGTTACAGATTTTATTATTAAGAAGGAAGTTTGAAATGGAGATATGGGACTTATATACCGAAAACCGAGTACTTACAGGCAAAAAACATATCAGAGGAAATGAGCTTCCTGATGATTACTATCATTTAGTAGTTCATGTATGGATTAAAAATAAAGAAGGAAAATTCCTGATTTCACAGCGTGCAAAAACAAGACCGACTTTTCCTTTGATGTGGGAATGTGTCGGAGGCTCGGTATTACAAGGCGAAAACAGCTTGCAGGGTGCACTTCGTGAGGTAAAAGAAGAAGTTGGCATAGACTTGAATCCGAACTCCGGAAAAATGATTTTTTCAAAATTAAGAGGAATTATTGACGGAAAAAAGTTTAATGATATTATGGATGTATGGCTTTTTCAGTATGATGGTGAAGTCAATTTGGAACAAGCCACAACAGATGAAGTATCTCAGGTTAAGTGGTTAAACCGCGAGCAAATACAGGAATTATTTAATGAAGGAAAGCTTGTTAATACTTTAAAATACTTTTTTGACAGGATTTGCGATTAAAAAAGGCCGATACACTTTTATTGTGTATCGGTCCGTTTTTATTTTATTAATTCAATCACTTCTTTTATTCCCCTGCCGACATCTTCGGGGCGGTGGGCATCAGAACCAGTTGAAAAAGAGACGCCTGATTTTTTGGCAATTTCAAGAAACTGAGGATTAATACCAAGCCCTTTTGAGGTATTCATTTCAAGCTGCACATTATGAGCCTTTGCATTTTCGCAGAGGTTTTTATATGTTTCACTCAAATCATAATCGGGATAAATTGAGTGGCACCGCACCAAATCGGGATGTGCAATTATATCAAAAATATCGCTTTCAATAAGAGTATTTGACATTTCATAATAACGAGTATAAATCTTATTGATATCTCTGCCCAGCCACTGATATTTGCGCTGGTTAAAGGTCCAGTTATCTATCCAGTGGACAGAGCCGATAAGATAATCAAAATAACCGTCGGACACAATATTACGAATAAACGCCTCGTGCTGTTCAAACCAGCAGATTTCCAGACCAAAATTAATTTTAATCGGATAATCACAACTGCGGATTTCATCTATAAGAGCCTTATATTCTGTCATTGTATGTGCCTGAGCACACTTGCCCTCAAACCATTTTTTCTGATAGAGATTATAATTTTTTGCCTCCTCAAATGCAGGGTGAAATTCTTTTATTCTGATGGAATGTTCAAGGAGGTTAATCTCGTCCATATTCATTTTAACAGCCTGTTTAACAAATCTATCTATCCATTGTTTTGTGTACGGACCGCGCTCAATATGTATATGTAAATCTTTCATACAGTTATCCTTTATATGCCCTTGTGTCACCATAGGGAGCACCTTTCTTAAAGCGTTCATTGCCCTTAAGCCTGAAATGGTCAATATTTTCAACATCGTCATAGAGCTGAGCCGCCTCAAGACAGACATCAAGAGCCTTAAAAATACATTCCTCATTGATATTATCGGCCGTATCCATTCGAGTGTGATAATATGTTTTCGGATTATGGTTAACGCCGCAAAAGCCTACGGACTCAACCATATTGTGAGTTACTCTTGAAAAAGCCTCAGCGTCTACCGCACCGGGATAAATATTCGTTTCTTTTAAATCAAGACCGCATTTCTGACCAGCCTCGTACATAAGCTCGGCAACAGCATTTGAATTTTTCTGAGTACCAGTGCATCCCCGAGTGTAAAGCTGGAGCCGGTCAATTTCATGCATTGTATCCATTGCCACAAATATTGTTTCAACATATTCATTCTGCCACTCTTCGCAGTGACGCTTTGCGTATGCGAGAGCACCCCTGAGACCCGCCTCCTCTGAGCCTGAAAGCAATGCACAGACCTCTGTATTTTCAAGGCGGATATCTCTATCCTTCATTTCCTTAAGAACTGCCATTGCAATATAATCAGCTGTCAAATTGTCATTAGCTCCGTCAACAACTACACCCCAATTTATAAAGAAAAGAATTGCAATAAAAAACGGAACAAACAAAAGCTGAATAATGCCAAAAACAAGCCACCAGTTGCTATTATGGAGCATCTGCTCAAAATCAACGGCATGAGGTGCTGCAAAGGCATAAACAGTCCAAACCAAATCAAATAATGTGATGAAAAGGAGACCGCTGACAGCACCTGCCATAACAGGAGCGAGTGTCTTTATTCCGCCGTGGAAAGAATAAGTCCATTCATTGGCAGCATCGGTATGACCGCCAAAAATAATTCTCTTCTTTGTTTCGCCAGAGGATTTTCTGCGTGCAAACACATTGCGTGAGGTTTTCTTTGGAAAAAGGAAATCAACAAACGGACGGTAAAGCAGAAACTCAAATATCAGACAAAGAGTTGAAAATAATGTTATAATAAGGCTGACAAGTGCAATCGCAGGCGTTGTATAGTTTTTTGTATATGTAATCCAAAAAAGTATTACAGAAATTATTGACAGTATGCCTGCAGCGGGAATCCATCCCATAAAGGCGGCAGGATGAACCTCAAAGTCCTCCATTTCAACCTCATCTGCAAACTGCTCAAGCTCATTTTTTAAATATTTCTGAGCCTTTCGCTCACTATAGGAGCCGGGAGAACGCTCCTTAAAATTTTCACAGACATATTTAATACCGTCGATTATATATCTTTTTGTACTTTTAGATGCACCCTGATTAAGTTTCATAATTATACCTCAATAATGTTATATAAACATTATACAACAAGGTTATACAATCTTTCAATAAAAAAATCTTGACAAGTCGATAAACATTGGTTATAATACTATTCGCAGAGCAAATGGCCCGGTAGTTCAGCTGGTTAGAACGCCAGCCTGTCACGCTGGAGGTCGACGGTTCGAGCCCGTTCCGGGTCGCCATTTGGGGTGATAAGATTTTCTTGTCACCCAATATTTTTGCTGATATGGCTCAGGCGGTAGAGCGCATCCTTGGTAAGGATGAGGTCGGCGGTTCAAGTCCGCCTATCAGCTCCATAAAAACAAAGAATGGTTTTTCCATTCTTTGTTTTTTATTTAAATTTAGGACTTGAACCGCCGAAAAAGCACTCCAAATCTTTGATTTGGAAGAAACAGTCCTGTGGACTGTTTCGTAGTGCGTCGCTCTTCCTTAAAAGTCCGCCTATCAGCTCCAAAGCAAAAGCCTTGAAAATGCTTGATTTTAAGCGGTTTTCAAGGCTTTTTTATTTTTCTTTCAATGAAGGCAAAAAAAGAAACACCCACAAATCAAGCGATTTATGGGTGTTTATGGTTGCGGGGGCAGGACTCGAACCTGCGACCTCCGGGTTATGAGCCCGACGAGCTACCAACTGCTCTACCCCGCGATATACATTTCTCTCAAGTGCTATACTATTATAACAGAAACACAGCATTTGTCAAGTGTTTTTTTATAAATATAAAAAATAATAAAATCAATATAAAAAGTTAGGAGAGTAGATGGTTTTAACCAACTACCCTCCTGTAGTTATATTAATGCCCAAAAAAACAACCATATAATAGTTTGTAATTAGGACAAGCAATGTGTCGTCATCACACACTGCCAACTCTATGGAATGCTGACGATACATTCCTGTTGTTCGGCAAGAAATGAGACCAGTCATATCTAGCTTACCAGTCGTTCTAGCCTTAGCCGATGTGGTGACTAAGCACACCAACTCATTGTTGCAATATACACGCATACGATTTAAAAATATATAACAACATAGTCATAATACATCAAATATAATACTTTGTCAAGAATAATCTTGAAATTGATAAAATATTTTGTTAGATTTGTCAATTTGTAAAAAATATAAATTTTTAATAAACTAAAAACTATTGAAGAATAATATTATTATGGAAAAATTAATAGAAAAAACTGCAATTGATATTGGTTCAGCAATGATTGAAAACGGAGCCGAAATCAACCGAGTCGAAGATACTATTGAAAGAATACTGCGCTCAAAAGGTATAGAAAACGCAAATATCTTCTGTATCAGTTCTATGATTATTATAAGTACAGACACAACGGTTGAGGTAAAGCGGATAAGACGAAATGACTTGAATTTATTTGTCATTGACGAGCTGAATGCCAAATCAAGAGCAATTTGCGGAAACTATGAGTATATTGAAAAAAGCAATCACTATCCTATAATTATAAAGCTTTTATCAATTATACTTGCAACAGGCAGCTTTTGCATATATTTCGGCGGAAACCTATATGATGCTCTGCTTTCAGGTTTGATTGGAATAATAATAACCTACAAAAAGTCAATTATAAAAGGTGAGTTTTCTCACACTCTGTGCGATTCGGCAATTGCCGGAATTCTATCATATATCCCATCCCTTTTCACTGCAGCAACACACCCTGATAAAATTATGATTGGAACAATTATGCTTTTAATTCCGGGACTGACTATAGGCAACGCAATGAGAGATATTATGAATTCAGACATTTTATCAGGTATTATTGAACTGATAAGCGCAATATTTACTGCACTTGCCATAGCGCTTGGATTTGCAGTTGCGGTTGTGATTTTCAGATGATAAGTATTATTTCAAGTATATTGGGAACACTTGGTTTTTGTGCAATACTAAATGTACCAAAACGAAAAATAATTTGGGTGATTATTGGAGCAGCTATATCAGCAAGCATATTTGAGGTGCTTTATTCATTTGAAAAATTCAGCATATTTACAGCTACAATGCTTGCGGCAATGGCAATAGGAATTTACAGTGAAATAATGGCAAGAAAAACTAAAACTCCCGCAACAGTAATACTTTTGCCTTCTACTATCCCACTATTGCCGGGAGGATCACTGTACTATGCTATGAGTTATCTTGTTGCCGGCAATCATGAAAGCTTTGCACAATATGCAGCGGAAACGATAAGCACCGGCTGCGGAATTGCTGTAGGAGCGATAGTAACATCAATTGCGTTAAAACTGATTTTGCATAGACATTGAGTGCCTTTTATGCTAAACTTATATTGGTGATAAAATGAAAGTATTGATAGTACCGGACTCATTCAAAGGCTCTCTGTCATCTAAACAGGTATGTAACTGCATTGAAAAAGGACTTAGAAAAGCTGATAATGATTTAGAAATTACTTCTATTCCATTTGCTGATGGTGGAGAAGGATTTTCTGAATGCATGATGAACATTTGTAAAGGTGAGAAGATTTACACCAAATGTCACAACATATATAATCAGGAGATTGACGGCCATATTACAGTATGCGGTGAAAGTGCAGTAATTGAAAGTGCTACTGCAAGCGGACTTCTGAAAAAGAAGAATGTAATGCAGTCTTCATCATATGGCACGGGAGAACTGATAAAATTTGCTGTATCAAAGGGTTTCAGCAATATTATACTTGGTCTCGGAGGGTCAGGCTGCTGCGACGGAGGAGCAGGAGCACTTGCGGCATTAGGCGTAAGATTCTATGATGAAAATCAGAACATAATCAAGTATCCGAAATCCTGCGATTTAAACTTTATTTTTGGAATTAACTGCAGAAATTCCGTAAAGGATATCAACTTTACATTTGCTTGTGATGTTGAAAATGAATACTTTGGCAAGAACGGTGCGGCTTATATATTCGCTCCTCAAAAAGGGGCAAGACAAACCGATGTCATTGAACTTGATGAAGGCTTGCAAAGGCTTAATGCATTCTTTGGAAATGATATAAGCAAAGTTAAAGGCTCAGGCGCTGCAGGCGGTATTTGCGGCGGTCTTTATGCAATTTATGGAGGTACTATAAAATCAGGTTTTGAAATTCTAAGCAAATATTCTATGCTTGAGGAAAAAATCAAAGCTGCTGATTTGATTGTTACAGGTGAGGGCATGAGTGACCGACAGACGCTTATGGGTAAGCTTCCATTTAAAATTGCAGAACTTGCAAAAAGGCACAGTAAAAAATGTGTAGTAATCAGTGGTGCAATTGATGGAATTAAACTCGGAGACAAAATGATCAGCCTTGTTGATGAGAGAATCGACAGTGATACCGCTATTGCAAATGCAGCGGAAATACTAACTGAAAAATCCAAATATATCTTGCAATAAGAATGTTTTAAATATATAATAAAAAATAATTTATATAAATTGAAAGGAAACAAACACTATGAAAGTCAGACTCCCAAAACACAGAGAATTTTTAATCAAATTTGAGGATGGTTATGACAAGGAGAAAGAAGCTTGGGCTGAGCTTGAGCAAATAGTTAAAGATTATTCGGTTGACGGCAAGAGTGTATACTCCCCTACTTTTATTGAAGATAATGAGGAAAAGGTAAAGGCTCTGCAGGAAAAATACGAATTCACATATGAAATCATAGAGAAGTAAGGATTTACATAATGTCTGAAGAAAATAAAATTTTTACAGTTGCAACTGCTCATCTTGACACAGTATGGAGATGGGAGCTTGCAAAAACAATTGAAGAATTCATTCCCGATACCATTGATAAAAACATTGATTTAATTAAGAAATACCCTAATTATCGTTTTAATTTTGAGGGTGCATTTCGTTATGAGCTTATTGAAGAGTACTACCCATGGGCTTTTGAAGAGATTAAAAAATATGTTGATGAGGGCAGATGGTGCGTTTCAGGCTCTGCATATGAAAACGGAGATGTTAATATTCCGTCACCAGAAGCACTTTTCAGAAATTTTCTTTACGGTAATCACTATTTTAAAGAAAAATTCGGCAAAACCTCTACAGACATATTTTTACCCGACTGTTTCGGATTCGGCTATGCATTGCCTGCGATTGCCCGTCATTCTCATCTAAATGGGTTTTCAACTCAAAAGCTAGGCTGGGGCGGAGCATATCAAAGACCTTTTGATATCGGTATATGGAAAGGTGTTGACGGTTCCTCAATATATGCAAGCCTTAATCCCCTTTCATACCGTCACAAATTTGACGGTGATGTGAGAGGTGATCTTGAGGTTATCGGCAAGCTTGCTGATAATGGTATTAATCACAATCTTCCATGGACAATGAATTATTACGGTACAGGAGACTGGGGCGGTGCTCCGACCGAAGACAGTGCAAAGGCTGTAAATGCAAGCGTTTATGACAACAGGTTTGATGAAAACACTAAGGTTATTTCTGCAAGCTCTGATGAAATTTTCAATGAACTTGAAAAGCTTTCTCAGGATAAGCAAGAACATCTGCCGGTCTGGAATAATGAGTTGGTTATGAAATCTCATGGTGCAGGCGGATACACATCACGCTGTATGAGCAAGCGACTTAATTCCCGGAATGAAACACTTGCCGATATTACCGAAAGAGCCTGTGTTACTGCAGATATTTTGACATCGTATAAATATCCTAAAAACATCATTGACAAGGCATGGAAGCGTGTAATTCAACACCAATTCCATGATGATTTACCGGGCACATCAACAATGCTGCAATATAATGACAGCTGGAACGATTATTTCATATCACTGTCACAATTCAAAAACGAATATGAGGGTGCAGCAGGCGCAATTGCAAATGAGCTTGACACCTCATGGTGCAGCGAATGCGCTGTTATAGTTAATAACCCTGTTGCTCAAAAACGAAAGGCAGCAGTTGAAGCGCATATCAAACTGGCACACAATGCAAAGTATATTAAGGTTGTTGATAAGAGCGGAAAGGAGCTGCCAAGTCAGATTATATCAAAGCAGGGCAAGGAGCTTGATATTGCATTTATTGCAAATGTTGAAAGTGTGGGATATAAGATATACGATATTCAGGTTGCTGACAAAAAATACAACAAATCAACCGATTTAAAAGTCACTGAGCACACTCTTGAAAACAGCAAATACCGTCTTGTTTTTAACAAAAACGGTGATATTGCATCGATAATTGACAAAAAGCTTAAACTGCAAATTCTTTCAAAGCCCATTAAGCTGGCACTGCATCACAATTTAGGTGCATTGAATTATCCAAGCTGGGAAATGCGTAAAGATGATATTGACTCTGAACCGTATGCATATGCAAACACTCCAAGCTTTGAAATCGTCGAAAACGGACCTGCAAGAATTGCAATTAAGGTTAGCAGACATGCTGAAAATTCCAAAATTGAACAAATTGTATCGCTTGAATCAAACGGCGAAGTCATAAGAGTTGACAACTTTATTGACTGGCAGGAAAGAAGAACTCTGCTTAAGGCTCAGTTCCCGCTTAACTGCACGAATGAAAATGCGTGCTACGACCTTGGACTTGGTTATATAACAAGAGGCACTAACACGGATAATCTTTACGAGGTGCCTGCACAAAAATGGGCTGACATTACTGATGAATTCGGTCAATACGGCATAAGCATATTTTCCGACTGTAAATATGGGTGGGATAAGCCTGATGAACACACTCTGCGTCTTACATGCATTCACACACCTACAGGAGCATTCACAAAGGATGCAAGACAGGATTTGCAGGATATCGGAAGAAATATTTTCTCTTTTGGAATTTATTCTCACAAGGGAACGCTCGCATCAGGTACTCAGCTTGAAAGTGAATGTTTCCAAAAAGGACTTACCGCCTTTCAGACCAGTTCAAGAAGAGAGGGTACGCTTGGTGACAGCCTGTCGCTGCTCAAAATCAGTACTCCCGGTGTCATTGTCAGAGCAATAAAAAAGGCGGAGGATGATGACTGTATCGTTATCAGAGTTAACGAGGGCTTAGGAAAAGAGCATAAAAATGTAGCTATCTCATTTCTTGGTGGAATTGTTAATGCACAGGAAATATATGCAAGTGAAGAATACATTAATGATGCTAAAATTAAGGAAGGCAGTTTATTATTTGAAATAAAACCTTTTGAAGTTAAGAGTTTTAAAATCAAAACAAATGCTGTAAGAAACAAGGCACACGAAAGTTATAAAAAGCTGGATCTTGATTTTAACGCAACAGGCATTACTGCAAATGAATACAAAATTAATACAATTCTGCAAGGCAGTGGCTGTACGCTTCCAAACGAATTAATACCTGAAAGCTTAACCGTTCACGGCATTACATTTAAAATGCCTAATGTTAATATGGATAAAAATATATTTATTCCCCGTGAGCAAAGTATTGACATTCCGAAAGGCACAACAAAAATATATATAATTGCTGCAAGTACCTTAGGAGACAGGGAGATAACAATATTTGCCGACAACAAAGAAAGGCATCTTACAATCTATTCAATGACTGAAAAAATAGGTCAATGGGATATGGCAGGATTGTCACAGACTGCCAAAGTCAAGAATGCCAATGTAGCAATTGAGTTTACACACACCCATCATCCTGAGGGTGATATTGCTAACGGCAAGGCTTATTTCTATCTTTATGAAATTGACGTAAGAAACTGTAAGACATTGACAATGCCTGAAGAAAACAGAGTTGCAATACTTGCAATGACTGCCGTAAAAAAATTCTCAAACACATACCTGGCAACAAATCTGATTGACAGTGCTGATGATAATTATAAATTCGGTGACATTCCACCTATAGAAAAGATTATCGACAAGGCTGATTTTGTTACAATCAGGGCAGGTAAAATTCAGGATCAGATTAACGGCGGTAAAGGCAAAGGCTTTAAGCGTGATAACATTATCACAAATATTATTCGCTCATATACAAAAAGTGAATGGTAATATACAAAAATAATGAATAAAAGTTGAAAAAAATCCTATGCATTAATTGCATAGGATTTTTAATTTTTGTAAGGCAAATGAACTTTACAGATATTGTTTGTTAATAACTATGTGGAAAAACAGGTTGAAAAAGTGGAAAATTCACTGATTCACAGTGGAAAACTTAGTGGAAAAAGTTGAAAATGTAAAGAAATTAACTTGTTTTTAACAAAAATTTCCACTTTACAGAAATTTTATTCATTTATTAATCATTTTATCAAAATGAATAAAATACAAAAACAGGGCTGCCAAGAGGCAGCCCATAAGTAATCACCGTACTTATTTTTTATAAAAGTTGCAATCTCATCGGAGATTACTTTTTAAAGAAAGATACGATATCACTGAACGCATCATCATCATTCGCTGAGAAGCTTGACGGAGCTGCTACCTCTGCAGGAGGAGCTACCTCTTTAGCAGCAGTAACTGACTTAATCTCTCTGCCCGGACCATCCTCGCCAAAACGAGTAGCGATTACAGTGATAATCATTTCGTCCTCAAGATCCTCATCATAGTTAACACCCCAGATAATTTCACAATCAGGATGAACAGCTTCCATAACTACATTAGAAGCAGCATCTACTTCTTCAAGACCGATGTCTGTTGAAGCAGTAACATTGAGCAGAATTCCGCGTGCACCGTCAATTGATGTTTGAAGAAGAGGTGAAGAAATAGCCTGCTGAGCAGCAACCTCTGCCTTGTCCTTGCCCTTAGCACGGCCAACACCCATATGAGCATAGCCTGCGTCCTTCATAATTTCGGTAACATCTGCAAAGTCGCAGTTTACAAGACCTGTTGCATTAACAAGGTCAGAAATAGATTGAACGCCCTGACGAAGAACATCATTAGCTATTTCAAATGCATTTAAAAGAGTAATCTTTTCTTTAGTAACTGACTTAAGATTTTCATTAGGAATTACGATAATTGAGTCAACATGCTGTGCAAGCTCATTAATACCATCCTGAGCTTGCTGCATACGGCGCTTACCCTCAAAACCAAATGGAGTTGTAACAACGCCAACAGTAAGTACACCCATATCTTTTGCAATCTTTGCAACAATCGGAGCAGCACCTGTACCTGTTCCGCCGCCCATACCTGCGGTAATAAATACCATATCACTGCCTGTAAGTACATCTGTAATAGCCTCACGGGATTCCTCAGCTGCTTTAAGACCAATCTCAGGCTTAGCTCCGGCACCCATACCCTTAGTTGCCTTCTCTCCGATAAGGAGCTTTTGTGTTGCTGCTGATTTATTAAGTGCAGGCTTATCTGAGTTGATTGCTACAAATTCAACATCTTTAATATTTGCTTTAACCATGCGGTTTACAGCGTTACCGCCGCCGCCGCCGACACCTATTACTTTAATTTGTACTACTCTGTTATCGTCTGTATCGATTTCATATCTGCCCATCTTTAATTCTCCTTAGTCTTATATTATTATTGATGCCAAAACACCTTACAAATGCTATTGTAACAGTTTTGTAACTACTTTGCAATACTTTTTAAAAAATATTCCTGATATTTTTTACAATCTTTTTTGTTGAATTTTGTTTTTGATTGTACAAAATAAACAATTACAATATTTTGCTCTTTATTCGACAGCAAATTCACTTTACAGATAAATTTGAATTATTTTTCTGTAAAGTAGACTTGCTTGTCATCAGTTATGCTCATTTCTCCTTCAATACCGGGATTAGATTCTGCGAGCTTTTCTGTTGCGGTCAGTGCCGAATATATTTTTTTCTCAATATTTTCAGTTGTTCCAAGCTTATAAGTTATTCGACCGTCATAAACCATATAATTATTATTTATATCATTTGAATATATGGCTGTTATTTCATCTTCAAGCTTTAATGATTTAACTGCAGATGTAAGAATCAAAAGATCTTTCTTGGTTTGTTCATTTGAAACTTCCGCCGTCATACCCGCTTGGGCTGATTCAAGAGCCAATTTTTTAATTTCAATCGAATCGCTTGGCTTTTCAGCTGCTGAAACCTCAAGCACCTTAAAATTATCATCAAGAAGTGTGTAGGTTTTATCCTTATTCTTTATTGAATATACCGTTTTTGTCTCGGTAATATTAACAACAATTGTTGAAGGAAATTTTCTCTTTATCTCTGCGTTATATATATATGGAAGATTTTCCTCCAGTTTTTGAGCAGCACCATCTGTGTCTGCAAGAAAAAGATTTTTTTCTTTTTCAATAGGTATAACGGCAGATATTTCTTTAGTTGAATATATATTATTGCCTTTAATAGTTATTGTATCAATTTTAAATAGAACAGTAAGACTGAGAATACTTAATACTGCAGCAATACCAATTAACACAAGTATTATATAAATTAATTTTCTAAACTTATTTTTATTTTTTCGCTTCTTATTTTGCGCTTTACGCTTTTCATCAACGGACTGATAATTTTTCGCACTACCGACTGATGAACGCTTAGTATGCTTATTATCAACATTGCGCCTGCCGGATTTTTTATCATTCTCAGATAAATCACTATATCGTTTAACTGCCTGATCGTTTCTGTAAATTTTAGGCGGCTCAAGGCCAAATGAACCAAGCTGAGAATTCAAATCCCTTAAATCATTACGCTCTGCCTCAGGGCGGTGTGGAATTTTTTCAGATTTTTTCTTTTCCTTTTTCTTCATAATTTATCCTCTTAATATCAGCCCCGATTGATGAAAGCTGTTTTTCAATGCTTTCATATCCTCTGTCAATATGTTCAATATTTTTTATAGTTGAAACTCCGTTTGCAGCAAGTGCTTCAATTACTACTGCTGCTCCTCCTCTTAAATCGGTACAAACAGCTCCTGCCGAGTGAATATCACAGGTTCCGTTTACTATTGCGACTCTGTCATTAACCTCTATATCCGCACCAAATCTGCAAAGCTGAGATATATGCTTAAATCGGCTTTCAAATATTGTTTCATTAATCACAGAAGTGCCTTTTGCGGTTGTAAGTGCAGCCATAACAGGTGCCTGACAATCTGTAGGGAAACCTGGATAGGGCTGAGTTTCTATCTTCTTAACACGTTTCAATCGTTTTGGCGCCTTTATTTTCAATGCATTTCTATCCACAAAAAGCTTGCATCCCATTTCATCAAATACAGGCAGAATAGGCATTAAATGAGCAGGATTTACCTTTTTAAGTATAAGCTCACTCGATGTAATTGCAGATGCAGACATAAGAGTTGTTGCAAGAATTCTGTCAGGGATTACAGTATGCTCCACTGAGCCTAGTTCTTCAACACCTTCAATTTCAATAACCGGTGTTGACGCACCAAATATTTTCGCTCCGGCTTTGTTCAAATAGTTTGCAAGGTCAACAATTTCCGGTTCACGTGCCGCATTAATAATTGTTGTTTTTCCTTTTGTTAAAACAGCAGCAAGAATTATGTTTTCTGTCGCACCAACACTTGGGAAAGGCAGAACAATTTTGTTTGCTTTGACGCTGCTTTTATTACAGCAAATATTATGACCGTCAAAGCTTATTGAATAACCAAGTGATGTTAAACCTTTCAGATGCAAATCAATCGGGCGAAGACCTATTTCACAGCCGCCGGGAAGATACATACAGGCTTTGCCGAGTCTTGAAGAGAGCGAGCCGAGAAATATAATTGATGAGCGCATCTCTTGCATAAGCTCCTCAGGTATATCGCATTTATCTATGCCTGACGCATCAACAATTAGTGTGCTCCCCTCTCTGGAAATTTTTGCACCGATATGCTTAAGGATTGAAATGGTGACCTCAACATCAGATAATTTTGGACAATTATGTATAACACTTGTTCCTTTTATTAAAACCGAACCTGCAAGAATTGGGAGAACACTGTTTTTTGCTCCGTGGACATCTATCTCACCGCCCAGACGGGATTTGCCGATAATTTCTAATATTTCCATATAACCACCTAAGGTATCTTATGACACAAAAGGCAGTTTTGTTATTTTTTATTTTTTAACAAGTGATATTATGATATCCGATATCCTTTCACGGGAATCAAGAATAGCCATATCTTTTGCATTTTTTTCAATCTCAAAAAGGGTTTCCGATGTAGAAATCAATTTATCAATCATGGCACCGAGACTTTCGGATGTCAAATCCTTCTC
>JBKWUD010000034.1:0-25280 GCA_046989265.1 Eubacterium sp. | reverse complement strand
CAGAAATATTATAAAGAATATAGAAAAAAACAGGTTGCTGAAAGTAAACTTTATGATTTTATTAAGCAGGCCGACGATGAGGCGAAATATCTTGAATCCGTTATTGATTCACTCTCCCGTGCTGAGACGGACAGCGAAATATCCGCTATAAGATCAGAACTGTATGATGCAGGCTTTTTGTCTAAGCGTGCTGACAAAAATAATAAGTCAAAAAAGCTTCCCCCAAGAAAATTTATTTCCTCAGAGGGTTTCAAAATCTATGTCGGCAGAAACAACATTCAAAACGACCGGCTGACACTTAAAACTGCCAAGAATTATGATTTGTGGTTTCATGTTAAAGATTCGGCAGGCAGTCATGTTATAGTTGAGTCTGTAAAGGATAAACCTTTTACAGATAAACTGATCAGACAAGCGGCTATGCTTGCCGCTGCAAACTCAAAGGCTGTAGCCTCGTCTAATGTTGCAGTTGATTATACAATAGTAAAAAATGTTCATAAGCCAAACGGAGCGAAGCCGGGAATGGTCATTTATGATGATTATAATACTGAATATGTCACTCCGAATGAAGAAGAGTTAAGCGAGGTTAGAGAAATTGAGTAATGTTGCAATTATTCTTGGTGCCGGCAACGCAACGAGAATGAAAACAGATAAAAGCAAGATGCTGCTTGAAATTATGGGCTCAACTGTTATTGAGCGCAGTGTGAATGCATTTCTTGAAATTTCAGATATTGATGAGGTAATTGTTACTGTTAGAGAAAATGATATTGATGCTTTCTCTAATATTTTAACTGATGAAAGGGTAACTTTTGTAATCGGTGGAAAAACCCGTCAGGAAAGTGTAAAATGTGCAGTTGACTCCATAGATGATGCAGAGCTTATTATTATTCACGACGGAGCCAGACCATTTATTAAAACAGATGATATTGAACGGACAATCCGTGCCGCAAAGGAATATAATGCAGCGGCAATCGGTGTTCCTGTTAAAGATACGATTAAAATTATAGATGATGATAAAATGGTTGTCAAAACGCCTGAGCGTTCTAAGCTTTTTGCTGTACAGACTCCGCAAATATTCGATTTTAATATGTATAAGCATGCTCTGGAGAAGGCTGAAAAAGAGGGCAGGGATTTTACAGATGATTGCCAGCTGATTGAATATGCAGGCGGCAAGGTAAAAATAGTTGAAGGCGATTATTCAAATATAAAGATAACAACACCTGATGATATTGCCGTAGCTGAAAACATTCTGCTGCATCAAATAAGAAGAGGTTAAGATTATGCGAATTGGTCACGGTTATGATGTTCATAAGTTAGTTGAAGGAAGAAAGCTTATAATCGGCGGAGTTGAAATCCCGCATAAAACGGGACTGCTGGGTCATAGTGATGCAGATGTTCTTCTCCATGCTGTATCAGATGCTCTGTTGGGTGCTTGTGCTATGGGAGATATCGGGGGAATGTTTCCTGACACAGACCCGAAATGGGCGGGGGCAGACTCATTAAAGCTGCTTGCTGCCGTTGTTAAAAGGCTGAATGACAGCGGGTTTTATGTTGAAAATATAGATTCAACACTGATTGCTCAAAATCCTAAAATGAAGCCTTATATCTATGATATGAGAAAAAATATTGCCGATGCGTGCAGTATAGATATATCCTGTGTAAGCGTTAAGGCGACTACTGAGGAGCATTTAGGCTTTACCGGTAAGGAAGAAGGAATTTCGGCGCATGCGGTTGCACTTATAAAATGACACTATAAAAGTAGTACAAATTTTGTTCTGCTTTTTGTATATAACTAAACCTAAATGAGCAAAATATTTGTATGAATAGTTTAGTTATAAATTTAAAAAAATCTCCTTATTATCTTGCATATCCATATATATTTATTGCTTCCTTTTTATTCATTATTAATTTTCTGGCGCTTTTTCCGATTTATGAGTTTCAGGCACTTAAGAATTATCTTGCAATAAATGTTAATACCTTATTTTGTCTTGCGGCGCCTGCCTTTATCACCTTTTATCATTGCGAGAACGCAAAAAAAGCAATAACATCTGCTTTTTGCGTTTTACTTAGTGACTTAGTGTTATATTCACTTACTTTAGAGCATTTCAGCCTTTTGTATATTGTAATTTTGTCATTTTTCTGTGCAGGCTTATCAAAAAAACTTGATTTAATATATTTTTATTTAGCACTTCTTTTTGGCGGAATGACTATGGCTCTAATCTTCGGCCTTTTGAATGACTACTTTTATGAATTACTAAAGGTTTTTGCTCGTTTTGTTCAAGGCAAGGGTTCGCTGTTCGGTGTAATTGAGAATTTTTATTCAATTGCCTTTACCGATAATTTTGCTGATTTGTTTTATCATAAAGGTTATTCGGAATCAATAATTGTTAATAACAGGCTTACCAGCGGAGCAATTGATATTTTTTCTGCTGATACTGACAGTCCCCGTTCAGTTGTTTCAAAATATTTAACTGGCAAATATTTGTTAAATATTTTCGTTACAATCGGCATTTTTGCTGCACTTTATTCTAGGTTCAATAAAAGTGAGAAATATGGTTTTGTTTTAATATCTCTTATTGCTTTGATTTTTGGCGATATAAAGCTTTTGTCACTGTTTATTTTGCTGTTCAATCCTTTTTTGTATTTATGCTATCTTGTTCTTGTTTTTATTTGTTATCTTGTTCCGAGCATGCTTGATATAAGGATAGGATTTATAGAGAATGGCTCAATATTTGAATTATTTAAATATGGTAATAATTGGTTTTATTTCATTCTTACAGGTGTAGTAATTATATTTTTAACTTATTTTGCATTTGTTCTTACACTTTCAAAATTTGATTTGCAAACACGTAAATTTCTGCCAAAGGAAGTAAAGAAAATTGTGGCTGCTCTCGGTGGTGACAGAAATATTGAAAGGCTAACAAAAGACAGGGTTTATGTTAAAAACCCCAATTTAATTGATATACTCAAGCTTGATTGTGATATACACGAAAATGAAATAACTCTGGAATATGATGATTTACAGTTGTTAAAAGAATACTTTTAATATGCTATAATTCTTTCGGTGATATGATGAATTTAAGAGAAGAATTGTTTAATAATCAGGATTTAAAATACAAGCAGTTCCATTCAAAGCTTGTCCCTAATATCAGCAATGATAAAATTATAGGTGTGCGTGTTCCCATTCTAAGAAAAATTGCAAAACAGGCTTTCAAAGAGAATGCTGAAAATCTTTGCGTATACTATGAGGAGCAGGTTGTAAGGGGCTTGACTATCGGAATGAAAAAATGTTCTGCAGAAGAGCACATTGAAGATATCAAAGCTTTTGTCCCGTTAATTGATAATTGGGCAACCTGTGATATCTGTTCTTCTTCATTTAAATTTGTTAAGAAAAATCAGGATGATTATTTTGATTTTCTCGTGTCGTATATAGATAAAAGTGAGTTCGAAACACGCTTTGGTATTGTTATGCTTATGGATTTCTATCTTGACGATAAATATATTGATATTGTACTAGATATATTGAAATCTGTAAAAAGTGAATATTACTACGTAAATATGGCGGTAGCATGGGCATTATCCGTCGCTTTTGTTAAGTATGAAGATAAGGTAACTGAAATATTAAAGGCAAAAATTCTTTCTAAGGATGTTCAGAATAAAACGATTCAGAAAATTAAGGATTCTTTCAGAGTGAGCAAGGAAATAAAGAAAAACCTTAATCAGTATAAAATGTAGGTACATATTATGATTAAAACTATTTTGTGGGATATAGATGGCACTGTTCTTGACTTTCTTGCTGCTGAGCGAAATTCGTTAAAAGCTTCTTTTAAAAAATTTAATCTCGGCGAGTGCAGTGATGAAACGGTAGCAAAATACTCGGAAATAAATATGTCTTATTGGGAACGCCTTGAAAAAGGTGAGCTGACTAAAGCACAGGTTTTGGTTGAAAGATTTGTTGAGTTTTTAGCTAAAATGAATATAACAGCTGTTGATGCTGAAACACTCAGTATGAATTACGAAGCAGGGTTGTCTGATACAATTGTATTTGTCGATAATGCAGATATGTTGCTGAAGGATTTAAGCCGTAACTATAAGCAGTATGCTGTTACCAACGGTGCGTTAGCAGTTCAGCAAAAAAAGCTTATAAAATCAGGTTTGATTGATATTTTTGACGGAGTCTTTATTTCTGATGAGGTTGGTTTTGAAAAGCCGAGTAAATTGTTTTTTGAATATGTTTTAAAAAATATTGAGCCTTGCGAAAAGAATGAAATATTAATAGTCGGTGATTCGCTGACAAGTGATATGCAGGGCGGGAATAATATCGGCATTAAATGCTGCTGGTATAATCCGGAGCGTATCACTAATAATAAAAGCGTTAAAATTGATTTTGAAATACATAATCTTAGTGAGCTGTCAGAGTATATCTGACAGCTCTTTCTAGTTGTTAAGAAAATAAATTAAGAGCGGATCGTTTTTATCTGCTCTTTTTGTGACAAAATTGTAATGGAAGTTGGATGCAGTATATGATACAATTATTTTGAGGTGAGATTATGAACATTTTTGTACTTGAAGATGATGAGGCTATCGGCATTGGATTGAGATATTCTCTTGAAAATGAGGGATACGAGGTCACACTTGCCAAAAACGTTAAAGAAGCAGTTGAGATTATCAATTCAAATAGATTTACACTTTATATCCTTGATTTAACTCTGCCTGACGGCAACGGTTACGATGTTTGTAAAAGGATAAAGGCGCAGGGCGATTTGCCGGTAATTTTCTTAACAGCTTATGATGATGAAATTAATGTAGTTACAGGCTTTGATTTGGGTGCTGATGATTATATTTCAAAGCCGTTCAGAGTGCGTGAGCTTATGGCTCGAATTAAATCTGTTTTGCGCAGATATAACAATTCACCGCCTGACGGAATAATTAATATCAATGGTGTTACTATCAATACAAATACAGCTAAGGTATATAAAAATAATGAGGAGATAGACCTCACTGCCATGGAATACAGACTTCTCCTTACGCTTCTTAATAACCGCGGAAATATTCTTACACGCAATAAATTATTAGAGGATATCTGGGATGTTGAAGGAGATTTTGTAAATGACAATACGCTCACAGTGTATATAAAGAGGCTCAGAAATAAAATTGAAGACAATTCGGCAAAGCCTGAAATTATAAAAACAGTTCGTGGATTGGGGTACAGAATAGAAAATGAAAAATAGAGAATTTCTTATGCCTGTTATGGTGGGTGCTGTGATTACATTATTGCTTTCAGCTATTACTTTTTTCATAAATAAAATGTGCGGTTTTCTTTGCCTTGCCACAGGGTTGTCCATACTGGTTATATTTGCAGTTTATACAAAGAATCGATATAAAAAGATTACGGAGCTCAATGATTATCTGTCATTGGTTTGCAGCGGCAAATATGATTTTGATATTGCAGATAATTCCGAGGGTGAGCTGTCAATATTAAAAAATAATTTATATAAGGTTATTGTTCTTCTTCGCTCATCAAATGACGCCTTAAAAAATGATAAAATATATCTTGCAGATTCTCTTGCTGATATTTCACATCAGCTAAAAACACCGCTTACATCTATGATGGTTATAACTGATTTGCTTAAAGATGAAACCGATAAGAATAAGCGTGATGAATTTGTTGATATTATTGAAAATCAGTGTGAAAAAATGAAATGGCTTATATCAACACTTCTAAAACTGTCTAAGCTTGATGCAGGCACTGCTGAATTTAATAATACTTCTCTTGATATTATCAGCATTATTGATGAAAGTCTTAAGCCGTTTTTATTGACACTTGATTTAAAAAATATCACCGTAAAAAAGAGTCTGGCGGATTTTACTTTTATCGGAGATCGAAATTGGAGTATTGAGGCTATAGAAAATATAATTAAAAACTGTATTGAGCATACCGATGAAAACGGTGAGCTTTCAATAGAAACCTCTTTGACAACTCTTTATAACCAAATTGTCATTAGGGATAACGGCTGCGGTATTTCTGCTGAGGATTTGCCACACATTTTTGAACGCTTTTATCATGGCAATAATGCATCGGCGGACAGTGTCGGAATCGGACTTGCTCTTTCAAAAACTATACTCAAAAAACAAAATGCCTCTATTGCAGTTGAAAGTGAGGAGGGAAAAGGTACCCTGTTTGATATCAGATTTTATAAATCCATTGTGTGAATGTTTAATGTGACAAAATTGTTATCTAAAAGTCACTTGATTGTAATTAAGTTCAGTTACTATAGGTGTCATCGAAAGGAGATAAATCATTATGAAAATACTTGAAACAAAAAATTTATCCAAAACCTACGGCAAAGGTGATACTATGGTAAAGGCACTTGATAATGTGTCCTTTTCAGTTGAAAAGGGCGAGTTCGTTGCTATAGTTGGACCATCAGGCTCAGGCAAGTCAACTCTTTTGCATATACTCGGAGGTGTTGATACCCCGACATCAGGCGAGGTTGTTATTGACAAAACGGATATTTCAACGCTTGATGAAACGGCACTTGCAATATTCCGCCGCCGTCAGATAGGACTTATTTATCAGTTTTACAATCTTATCCCGATTTTAACTGTAGAGGAAAATTTAACTCTTCCGCTTTTACTTGACGGAAGAAAACCAGATAAAAGACAGACAGCAGCGCTTGTCGAAAAACTTGGCTTGGAGCACAGATTAAAGCACCTTCCAAATCAGCTGTCAGGCGGTCAGCAGCAGCGTGTGTCCATCGGCAGGGCATTGATTAACAATCCTGCTTTATTGCTTGCGGATGAGCCGACAGGAAATCTTGACAGTGAAAACAGTAAGGAAATTATTTCACTTCTTCGTCATTTTAACCGTGAATACAATCAGACGGTTATTATAATCACGCACGATGAAAAAATTGCTCTGTCTGCAGACAGGGTCATCGCTATTGAGGATGGAAAAATCAAAAGAGACGAGGTGAGAACGTTTTGAACATTGTAAACAAATTAACCTTAAGCCACCTTAAGGAAAATAAGGGCAGAACGGTTATTACTACTCTCGGAATATGCGTGTCTGTTGCAATGATTACAGCAGTGTTTGTAGCAATTGCCTCTTTTATGAACCTTTTTGGTGAAGTTACGATTATGAGCGGCGGCAACAAGCATGCGGATCTTTATGTCAATTATATTCAGCTTCAAGAGCTGAAAGACGATGAAAGAATTTCAAGACTCGGTGTGCAAAATGACTTGCAGGAAAATTCATATTGTCTTGAAAGAAAAGCCTCAAATCGTACGGGCACAGGTGATATGTATCAAGGTGACTATGTAAATCTTGAGCAAATGTTTACAGGCGAATATGAGGGCACAATTCCGAAAAACGAGAATGAAATTGCCGTAGAGCAAAGCCTGATTGAAAAGAATGATCTCAATTGGAAAATAGGCGATACAGTTAAAATTCCCCTGGGATATCGTTATATAATTGAAGATGGCGAAAAACTATATGTCAACGGCGGATATATAAGCAATGAAAATTTTGAATCAGCAAGTACATCTGAATTTAAAATCACTGCAATACTTCATAATAATCCGTCAACAATGGATCATTATTATATTATTCAGGGTTTTGATTCAGATAACATTAATTTATCGGCAGATGAGGTTGTTAATGCAACAATAGAGCTTAAAGATTTTGATTATAACTCTCTTAATGCCATTAAAAGTATCATAGATGATTATGATATTAAAAATTATAATATAAATAGCCACTTGCTTGAAACTAAATTTTCAATTGATGAGAACAGCACGCTTGTGACATCAATTATTCCTATGGCTGCAATTATTCTTGCTATTATTATGATTGCATCTGTTGTATTGATTTATAACGCATTCGGTATGTCACTTTCGGAACGGGTAAGGTATCTCGGTATGCTTACTTCGGTCGGGGCAACTCGCAGACAGAAAAAGGCATCTGTTTATTTCGAAGGATTAATTCTAGGCACAGTCGGAATTCCTGTTGGTATTCTTGCAGGAATTGCGGGTATCGGTATAACGCTGAAGGCAATAGGCCAAAAAATTATAGCAACCGGCATGATAAATGGTGTGTCCGACTCAGGCATGGAAATGGATGTAGTTGTACCATTTTGGGCAATTACCGGTATTGTTTTATTCAGCGTTTTGACGATATTTATTTCTTCGTTCATTCCGTCACATAAAGCATCAACTGTTACTCCTATTGATGCAATTCGTCAGAGAAATGAAATTAAGATTAAATCTAAAAGACTGAAAACCCCTAAAATTGTTCGCGCGATTTTCGGATATGAGGGAGAGCTGGCTCATAAGAATCTTAAACGCAACGGAAGAAAATCAAGAGTAATAACCGCTTCAATTGCTCTTTCGGTAGTTCTGTTTTTATGCTGTAATTATTTTTGTCAGATGTTTAATCAGGCTAATACAATGGAAATGGATATTCCTTATCAAATTTCTGTAGGAGTTGATTATGATAAAAAAGATGAATTTATAAAAGATTTGCAGAATATCGCCGACGTAGACAATTACTACGGTGTAAATTATTCTTATGAACTTATTGACAGTGACTCAAGCTTGTCAAATAAAGAATACTTAACAAGCACTTATAAAAATCTCTTTAATTCAAAAAGATCTGTATATGTAAATCAAATTGACGATGAAGCTTTTAATCAGCTTTGCGAAAATAATGGAATTGATTACAAAAAATTTTATGGAGATACTGTCAAGGGCGTTATTATGAACAATATCAGTCATAATAGCGGTTCAGAGGTATTCAATGAGAAAATTTTGAATACCGTCTATAAAGAAGAGGGTATGACGGATGTCAAAATTACCGATTTTGTAGATTATGATAACAGCAATTATGTCTGCCGTCTTAATCCGAAGAGTGCTATTTCAATTTATGTTCCGTTTTCAGCATATCATCAAGCGGCTTACTCTGATAATGCCGATAGTGATTTGAGAAACGATAATGATGAATGGACTTATTTACTTGGCTTGGAAACAACCCAGCATAAAAAGGTTTCTGAAGATATTTATGCCCTCTTTGATGAAAATGAATACGGTTCGACATCCTTAACTGATAATATAGACACACTTGAGGTAATGAACACATTAGTCTTTGTTCTTCAGGTATTTGTATATGGCTTTATTGCTCTCATTACTCTTATTACAGTTGCCAATATCATAAATACAATTTCAACAAGTATTGCATTGCGCCGCAAGGAATTTGCTATGCTCAAGTCAGTCGGAACAACTCCGAAAGGTTTCAGAAAAATGGTCAGCCTTGAAAGCGTTTTTTATGGACTCAAATCGCTTGTGTTTGGAATTCCTATAAGTCTTTTGCTGAGTTATCTGATGAATTTCGCGCTTGGTGCTGATGATATACCATTTGAGATAAACTGGCTGCTTTATGCTGCTGTTATTTTTGTAGTGTTTGTAATTGTCGGTCTTTCAATGCTCTATTCAGTATCAAAACTCAGAAATGATAATATCATTGAAACCTTAAAAGAAGATATAAGCTGATAACATAACAGACATAGTTGTTAATTCAATTATGTCTGTTTTTCTTGTTGCATAAATTATAATATTTTGTTATTATAATGTGTGACAAATTGATTTTGAGGTAGATACATAATGCCGGAATATATAAAGCAAAATGTTCAATGGTTCCCCGGGCATATGGCAAAAACTCGTCGTCAGATAAAGGAATCGCTGAAGCTTGTTGACGGGGTAGTCGAGTTGGTTGATGCCCGTGTGCCTATGAGTTCACGAAACCCTGAACTTGACTCAATTATTGAAAAAAAGCCCCGAATAATCCTTCTTAATAAATGTGATGTTGCCGACCCTGCCGCTACATCTATATGGATTAAATATTTCACTGATAATGGTTATTATGCTTTGCCAGTTGACTGCAGAACAGGCAAGGGGTTGAACAGATTTGATGCAGTTGTTAAGCAGGCACTGAAAAAAACAATTGAGAGAAATGAATCCAAAGGAATGAGCGGAAAACCGCTTAGACTTATGGTTGTAGGTATTCCGAATACAGGAAAATCTTCATTTATAAACCGATTGGGCAAAAATGCGAAAGCAAAGGTTGCCGACAAGGCAGGCGTAACAAAGCAAAATCAATGGTTTGTTGTCGGCAAAGGTATTGAGCTGCTTGACACTCCGGGTGTTCTGTGGCCCAAATTTGATGACCCTGAGGTAGGCGATAAGCTTGCTTTTATCGGCTCAGTTAAAGACGAGGTTACTGACCAAGAAACCTTGGCCTGCAGATTGCTTGAGGTGCTCGCAGAAACAAGACCGTCCGCTATTGAAGAACGCTATAAAATTGCTGGTGTTGAGTCCCTGCAGGGTTGGGAAATACTTGAAATGATTGGTAAAAAACGAGGATTTCTTATAAAAGGCGGAGAAATTGATTATGAGAGGGCAGCGGTAATTGTTGCCGATGAATTCAGAGGAGGAAGGCTCGGAAGAATAACTCTTGAGCTGCCGTGATGAAAAAGACAGAGGAAAATATTGACTGGCTCTTTTACGAAAAAGAAGCCTTAAATAATGGATTTAAAATTGTGTGCGGTGTTGATGAAGCAGGCAGGGGACCGCTTGCAGGACCTGTTTGTGCCGCTGCAGTAATTCTGCCTGAAAATCATATGATTGAAGGCGTAAATGATTCTAAAAAGCTGAGTGAAAAGAAAAGGGAAGCACTCTTTGATAAAATTATCGACGAGGCTTTTGATTATTCAATAGCCTTTGCTACTGCAAAAGAAATTGATGAAATCAATATATTAGAGGCTACCTTTTTAGCGATGAAAAGAGCAATTGACGGCTTGAAAATCAGACCTGATTATGCAATGATCGATGGTAACAGAAAGCCGTATCTGGATATACCGATGGAGACTATTGTAAAGGGAGACGGAAAATCTGCATCAATTGCAGCTGCTTCCATTCTTGCTAAGGTCACAAGGGACAGATATATGCTTGATATGGCTGAACAGTATCCGCAGTATCAATTTGAAAAGCATAAAGGCTACGGAACGAAACTGCATTATCAGATGCTGGATGAATTTGGACCTTCTGAAATTCACAGACAGACATTTTTAAGAACATGGTATGCAAAAAAATATGAATAAGCTTGGAGAATCAGGAGAGAAAAGAGCTGCAAAGTATTTAAGGCAGCATCATTATTCTATAGTTGAAACAAATTATTCATCACGCTTTGGCGAGATTGACATCATAGCTAAAAACAAGAAATATATAGTTTTTGCAGAAGTTAAGCAGAGAAGCGAAAGTGCAATTGCATTGCCAAGAGAGTTTGTTGATTTAAATAAGCAGAAACGTTTAATCACTACTGCTGAAATTTATTTATCATCTCATCCGACTCAATTACAGCCAAGATTTGATGTGATTGAAATTTATACTGAGAATAATAAAATTAAATCACTTAAACATCTTGAAAATGCGTTCACTTTAGTATAAAATATTCTATAACAAATTTTAGGAGATATAATTATGCTTTATACATCTACAAGAAATAAAAGTATCAGAGTTTCAGCAGCACAGGCTATTGCTCAGGGTATAAGCGAGGAAGGCGGCCTTTTTGTTCCTTGCGAGCTTCCGCGTTTTTCTCTTGATGAAATCGGTAAAATGGTTTCTATGCCTTATACCGAAAGAGCAAAGACTGTACTGAAAGAGTTTTTAACAGATTTTTCTGAGGAGGAGCTTGACTATTGTGTTGAGGGCGCATATGCGGCTGATAAGTTCTCATCAGACAAAATTGCTCCGACCGTAAATATAAATGCGAATGAAAATATTCTTGAATTATGGCACGGTCCTACTTGTGCGTTTAAGGATATGGCGCTTCAGCTTCTTCCTTATTTGATGACAGTTTCTGCCAAGAAGACTGCCGACGGCAAAACAATTGTTATTCTTGTTGCAACATCAGGTGATACAGGTAAGGCTGCACTTGAGGGTTTCAAGAATGTTGATAATACAAAAATCCTGGTATTTTATCCTGTTGACGGCGTATCACCTATGCAAAAGCTGCAAATGACTACACAGGATGGTGAGAATGTTTCGGTTTGTGCAATCAACGGTAATTTTGATGATGCTCAAAGTGCAGTTAAGTCAATCTTTACAAATGATGAAATTAAGGCTGAGCTTGAGAAGAAGAATATGATGTTCTCATCAGCCAATTCAATAAACTGGGGCAGACTTGTTCCTCAGATTGTTTACTATTTTTCAACCTACTGTGATTTGCTTGATCAGGGCAGAATTGCACTCGGTGATGAAATTAATGTTGTTGTTCCTACAGGCAATTTCGGTAATATTCTTGCCGCTTATTATGCTAAAAATATGGGACTCCCGATTAAAAAGCTAATTTGCGCATCTAATTCAAACAATGTGCTTACTGATTTCTTAAAGTCAGGTGAATATAATAAAAACCGACAGTTTTTCACTACAACATCACCATCCATGGATATCCTTATTTCATCTAATCTTGAAAGACTTCTTTATCATATGAGCGGTGAGGATGATAATCTTGTCCGTGACCTTATGTCAAGTCTTTCTACAGACGGCAGATATAGTGTTTCGGCTGATCTTATAAGCAATATTAAAAGCTTGTTTGATGCCGGATGCTGCGATGAAATTTCTGTTGATGCTACTATTAAGGAGCATTTTGATAAATATAATTATTTATGTGATACTCATACAGCCGTTGCCGTTAAGGTGTATGAAAATTATGTAACTGAAACAAAGGATGATATTGTTACTGTCATTGATTCAACTGCATCTCCTTACAAATTTTCTAAGAGTGTTTTAACTGCGGTGCTTGGTGGAAAGACACCTGATTTGGATGAATTTGAAATGGTTGATGAGCTTAATAAGGTTACAGGTGCTGATGTTCCTGAGCCTCTCAGAGCTCTTAAGGATAAAGAGGTTCGCTTTATGAATGTTTGTGATAAGGAAAATATGAGCGAAATGGTATTCAAGCTTTTGAATTTATAAAATAACGGCTCATCATTTGATGAGCCGCTTTTATTCTTTCAAATATTATCTGCAGCAATTATCGCAGCATTCAAATGTCTCACATTTTGTTTCAGAAGTTGTTTTTGCTGACTGATTGCCGACTCTGATATGACCTGCAGTGCACATATCTGATTTATCATGATGAATGCAGTTCTTAACCTCGCAAGAGATTCCCTTAATTTCCTTTTCCATTCTTTTTCACTCCCTTCAATATTAGTTTTAGCAAATCTATTTAATTTATTCAGGAGAACGTATGTCACTTTTTGTAATTTCCGATACTCATTTATCGTTTGGAACGGATAAACCTATGGATTCATTTCCGGGCTGGAATGATTATGTTTCACGAATTAAGAAAAACTGGAATAATATTGTTAGCGATAATGACACTGTTGTTATTGCTGGCGATATAAGCTGGGCAATGAATTTTGATGAATTATGGGCAGATTTTGAATTTATAAATATGCTTAAAGGTCAAAAAATAATATTAAAGGGCAATCATGATTATTGGTGGAATACTGTTGCCAAAATGAACAGGTTTATTGAAGAAAATAATTTTAATACCATTAAAATTTTACAGAATAATTCATATACTGTAGACGGAGTATCTGTTTGCGGCTCCCGCGGCTGGATGTTTGAAAGTGAAGAAGAGCATGACGAGAAGATACTTAAAAGGGAAGTCGCGCGTTTAAAATTATCTCTTGAAAGTGCAGAATGCGGTCAAAAAATAGTTTTTCTGCATTATCCGCCGATAACTACAAATTTAGAGTGTGAAGAAATTATTAATTTATTAAAAGAATATGGTATAAAAAAATGTTATTATGGGCATCTTCACGGTGTAGCTGCAAAAATTGCGGTTGATGATATTATAAACGGAATTGAATTTAAATTGATATCTTGTGACAGACTTGGATTTGCTCCAATGCTCATAAGAAACTATTAATATTAACAAATTGCATATTTTTAACAAAATTGTTGTTTTTTTATTATAACTATGTTATAATGCTTGCTCGGTGATAATTTTATTTAATATATAAGGAGGGTCATTAATATGGCACTTAAGTCATCTAATAAAGTAGAAACTAATGTTTACGAAATTGAAGTAACTGTAGATGCTGCTGCTTTTACAGAGGCTTGCAAGTCTGCATTTATGAAACAAAGAAAATCTATTCAAATTCCCGGCTTCCGCAAGGGTAAGGCTACACAGGGTATGGTTGAAAAGGTTTACGGCGAAGGCGCTTTCTATGAGGAGGCTCTCGAGATTGTATATCCTGATGCTGTTCAGTCAGCTATTGACGAGGCAGGCTTAAAGGTTGTTGCACAGCCTGAATTGACTGATGTTCCTGTTATGAGTAAGGCTGATGGCGTTGAAATGAAACTTAAAGTTACAACATATCCTGAGGTTAAGCTTGGTGATTATAAGGGTCTTGAGGGCAAGATGCTTGAAACTGAAGCTAATGATGAGGATGTTGCTGAAGAGCTTAAAAATATGCAGGATAGAAACAGCCGACTTGTAACAGTTGAAGACAGACCTGCTGAAATGGGCGACACTGCTGAAATTGATTTTGAAGGCTTTGCTGATGGTGAGGCATTTGAAGGCGGCAAGGGTGAAAATTATCCGCTTGAGCTTGGTTCAGGTTCATTTATTCCAGGTTTTGAGGAGCAGGTTGCAGGTCACAAGACAGGCGATGAATTTGATGTTAATGTTACATTCCCAGAAGAATATGCTGCTGAGCTTGCAGGAAAAGATGCTGTATTTAAGTGCAAGATTAATGAAATCAAGGCTAAGGAGCTTCCTGAGCTTGATGACGAGTTCGCTAAGGATGTATCAGAATTTGACACACTTGATGAGCTTAAGGATGACCTTAAAAAGCAGCTCTCTGAAAAAAAGGCAGAGACTGCAAAAAGAGATTTTGAAAATCAGCTTTTAGAGCAGGTTATTGATAACATGGAAGTTGAAATTCCTGAGGTTATGTTTGAGCAGAAGTGCGATGAGATGATGCAGGATTATAGCTACAGACTTCAGATGCAGGGTATTGATCTTAATACATATCTTGGCTATCTTGGTCAGACTATGGATCAGTTCAAGGCTCAGTTTATGGATGGAGCAAAGCAACAGGTTAAGGTTGATCTTGCTCTTACTGCAATTATTGATGCTGAAAAGCTTGAAGCATCTGAAGAAGAGATTGATGCTGAGGTTGCAAAACTGGCTGAGCAATATGGTATGGAGGCTGACCAAATTAAAGCAGCGGTTCCTGCAGAGCAGATTGCTAAGGATGTTAATACCAAAAAGGCTGTTGATTTAATTGTTGACAGTGCTAAGAAAGCATAATTATATTATAATTGATTAATAATAAAGGATAGTGATTTATATGGCATCAATGCCTTATGTAATTGAACAATCAAGCTCAGGTGAGCGCAGTGTTGATATTTTCTCAAGACTTTTATCAGATAGAATCATTGTTTTATCCGATCAGGTTGATGATACAACAGCATCACTCGTAGTAGCCCAGCTTTTATTCCTTGAAAGTCAGGATAGTGATAAGGATATTTCACTTTATATCAATTCACCTGGTGGCTCTGTTACTGCCGGTCTTGCAATTTATGACACAATGAATTATATCAAGTGTGATGTTTCAACAATCTGTGTCGGTATGGCAGCAAGTATGGGTGCATTTTTACTCTCAAGCGGTGCAAAAGGCAAGAGAATTGCTCTCCCAAACAGTGAAATTCTTATTCACCAACCTCTTGTTGGCGGCAATGGTATTACAGGTCAGGCAACTGATGTTGAAATCGCTGCAAAAAATCTCCTTAAGACTAAGGAGAAACTTAACAGAATTCTTGCTGAAAATACCGGCAAGGATTATGAAACACTTGTCAGAGATACAGACCGTGATAACTGGATGTCTGCAACTGAAGCTATGGAATACGGTCTTGTTGACAAGGTAATTGAAAAGAGATAGGTGCTAATCAATGTCAAGAGATGATTCTAATATGCATGTCGCAAGATGTTCCTTTTGCGGCAAAAGTGAATCTATGGTAAACAAGTTAATAGAGGGTCCGGGAGTGTTTATTTGCGATGAGTGTATTGCTCTGTGTAATGACTTAATCGGTCCTGAAAAGCCTAGAGTTTCAAAGGACGATGACCCGTCTGATATGATTTTGCCAAAGCCTGTGGAAATCAAGGAAAAGCTTGATGAGTATGTAATAGGTCAGGAGGATGCTAAAAAGGCTTTATCTGTTGCTGTTTACAACCATTATAAGCGAATTTTCTATGGAGGAGACGGCAGTGTTGAACTTCAAAAAAGCAACATTCTTCTTTTAGGCCCTACCGGTGTTGGTAAAACAATGCTTGCTCAGACTCTTGCTAAAATTCTTGATGTGCCTTTTGCTATAGCGGATGCAACAACACTTACTGAAGCGGGCTATGTTGGAGAGGATGTTGAAAATATTCTCCTTCGTCTTATCCAAGCTGCTGACTTTGATGTTGAAAAGGCGCAAAGAGGAATAATATATGTTGATGAAATTGATAAAATTTCACGCAAAAGCGAAAATCGTTCTATCACTCGTGATGTAAGCGGTGAGGGCGTTCAGCAGGCTCTCTTAAAAATCCTTGAGGGCACTGTTTCAAATGTTCCCCCCGGAGGCGGAAGGAAGCATCCTCAGCAGGAGTTTATACAGATTGATACCACAAATATTCTGTTTATTTGCGGAGGAGCGTTTGACGGCATTGAAAAAATCGTTGAAAAGCGTCTTGGCAGAAATTCATTAGGATTCGGTTCAAATCTTGATAAAAACAAGGTTGAGCGTGAAGATATTATGAAGAATGTCAATCAGCATGATTTGGTAAAGTATGGTCTTATTCCGGAACTTATAGGCAGAATTCCGGTAATTTCGGTGCTTGAAAACCTTGATAAGGCAGCATTGGTACGTATTATGACCGAGCCAAAGAACTCAATTGTTAAGCAGTATGTCAAGTTTTTTGAAATGGACGGGGTGAAACTTGATTTTCAGCCGGAAGCACTTGAAGCAATGGCAGATGTTACACTTGAAAGAAAAACAGGTGCAAGAGGCTTGCGTTCAGTATTTGAGGGCGTGCTTAATGAACTTATGTATACGATTCCATCAAATTATGCAATTGAACGAGTTACGATTACAGAAGAATGTGTTAAGAATGGTGCACAACCTTTGATAAGAACAAATAAAAAGCGTGAGCCGATTCTTCTCCATTCTGCAGATTTAAAAAATGCGCAATGATTTTTCGGGCAGACCTTTGTGTCTGTCCTTTTTATTTTTTAAATATAATGTTGCGTTTTTAATTAATTTATTATATAATATTGCTGATTATTTTTAAGGAATTTTAAAATGGAAGATATTAAAGAAAAAATTGTAGATTTATCTGATTTTATTGAGATGCCTATTATTCCTTTAAGAGGACTTGTTGTTTTCCCGGGAATGAGCCTGCATTTTGATGTCGGCAGAAAAAAGAGTATATCTGCACTTAGAAATGCAATGAGCAAGGATCAGAGAATATTTTTGATTTCGCAGCGTGATGCTGCTGTCGATGAACCTAAAATTGAAGATATGTTTGATATGGGCGTTATTTGCACTATCAAACAGATGATTAAAATACCTAATTCATCAAATTTAAGGGTTATTGTTGAAGGCATACAAAGAGCGGATTTGATAACAATTTATCAGCAAAAGCCGTATCTTGCAGGAGTTGTCGATGTTGTCGATACCATATCATATGAGCCTTCTCCTAAGGATGTTGCTTATACAAGAGCATTAAAAAAAGAGTTTGAGCATTATGCATCAAAAATCAGCAAGATTTCAAATGAAGTAATAAGTAAAATTATTGCGATTAAGGATATAGGCGAGCTTGCTGACTTTATATCGGCAAATACCTTTTTTGATTATGTTGATAAGCAGAAGATTCTTGAGGAAATCAATCCGCAGAAGCGTGTGCAGCATTTATTGGTTCTTCTGAAAAATGAGAATGAGACCCTTGATATTGAAGCAAGAATTCAGGAAAAGGTTCAGAAAGAGATAGATAAAAACCAAAGAGAGTACTATCTCCGTGAAGAAATGCGTGTTATTTCTGATGAACTTGGTGAAGGTGAAAGCCCCGCCGAGGAAGCAGATGATTACAGAAAAAGAGTAGAATCGCTTGAGTGTTCCGATGATATTAAGCAAAAGCTTTTCAAGGAATGTGATAAGCTTATGAAGATGCCGAGCGGTTCACACGAGGCAACAGTTGTAAGAAATTATCTTGATAAATGTCTTGAAATTCCGTTTGGCAGTTTTACTAAGGACAGTATTAATCTTGAAAAATCAAGAAAAGTTCTTGACAGAGATCACTATGGTCTTGATAAGGTTAAAACAAGAATTGTCGAGTCTTTGGCTGTTTATAAAAGAAATCCTGAGTTTTCAGGTCAAATCATTTGTCTTTACGGACCTCCCGGTGTTGGCAAGACCAGTATTGTGAAATCGCTTGCAAAATCCATGAACAGAAAATATGTTCGTGTTGCACTTGGCGGTGTTCATGATGAAGCCGAAATAAGAGGTCACAGAAAGACATATATCGGCGCAATGACCGGAAGGATTGTTGACGCAGTAATTAAAAGCGGCGTAATGAATCCCGTTATTCTTCTTGATGAAATTGATAAAATAGGAAACGATTATAAAGGTGACCCATCCTCGGCGCTGCTTGAAGCGCTTGATCCTGAGCAAAATAAGAGCTTTAATGATCATTACATAGATTTTTCAATTGATTTGAGCAAGGTGCTGTTTGTTACTACCGCTAATGATACTTCGACTATTTCTGCTCCGCTTTATGATAGAATGGAGATAATTGAACTTAACTCATATACTGTCGAGGAAAAGTTTAATATTGCTAAAAAGCATCTTATAAAGAAAGAAATGCAAAAGCATTCTATATCTGCAAGAGAATTCAAGATTACTGACGGTGCAGTGTATAAGATTATTGAATGTTATACTCGTGAAGCAGGAGTCCGCGGACTTGAAAAGCAAATTGCTGCCCTTTGCAGAAAGGCCGCTGTTGAACTTGATCTTGGAAAAAGCAGTTTCAGAGTTAATGAAAAGAATCTTTCTGACTATCTCGGTGTAGAAAAATATGAAAGAGATACTATTAGTAATTGCAATCTTGTCGGTACGGTTAACGGTCTTGCTTGGACTCAGGTCGGCGGAACAATGCTTCCTATAGAAATATCTGCACTGGAGGGAACGGGCAAGCTTGAGCTTACAGGTAATCTTGGAGATGTAATGAAAGAAAGCGCTAAAACTGCAGTCAGCTATATTCGTTCAAAGGCTAATGAATATGGAATTAAATCTGATTTTTATAAAACTAAGGATATCCATATTCATGCTCCGGAGGCCGCTGTTCCGAAAGACGGACCTTCAGCAGGTCTTGCAATAACTACTGCACTTGTGAGTGAACTTACAGGTATTGCTATAAAGTCGAATGTTGCTATGACTGGTGAGATTTCACTTAAAGGTAAGGCACTGCCTATCGGAGGACTTAAGGAAAAATCAATGGCTGCATACAAGGCAGGCTGTGACACTGTAATCATCCCAAAAGATAATAGTAAGGATTTAACTGAGATTAGTGATGAGGTTAAGAATGCAGTTACTTTTGTGACGGTATCATCATTTGATGAGCTTATAACAACTGCTCTTGAATCCAAACCGATTCCGATTAAGGAAAGCGTTGATACAAAAAATATTTCAAAGGCAAATAATTCTTCTGCCTCAGCAATTACACAATAAGGATAATTATGAATTATAATAATGCACAATTTGAAAAGGCTTATGGCATTTCAAGTCAGCTTCCCGAATCAGAGATTCCTGAAATTGCATTTGCAGGTCGTTCTAATGTAGGCAAAAGCTCACTTTTGAATAAGCTGTTTAACAGAAAATCTCTTGCAAGGGTCAGCTCTGTTCCCGGCAAAACAATTACTGTAAACTTTTATGATGTTGACGGATACAAGTTTGTCGACCTTCCCGGTTACGGATATGCCAAAATCAGCAAACAGGAAAAGGCACGATTCGGTGAGCTCATGGAAGGCTACTTTCAGTCCGGAAGAAACATAAAGCTGGTTGTTCAGCTTGTTGATATGAGGCATAAGCCCTCTGCTGATGATTTCGGAATGATTGAATTTATGAAACAGATGAATATTCCGTTTATAATTGTTATGACTAAATCGGACAAGCTTAAAGTTAATGAATATAAAAGACGGCTTGATGAATCCGGCCGGGAGCTTGCTTGTGCAGGCGATGTTCCTGTTATTCCGTTTTCATCTCAGACAGGTGAAGGCGTTGATATAGTTAAAAAATATATTGATAAAGCGCTTAATTCGTAATTTTGCGTTTACTATGGAGGATATGTATATGGCTAAAATACCTTTTTTAACCCTTGAAAAGGCTAAAGAAATTATTAAAGATTATCCTACTCCTTTTCATATTTATGATGAAAAGGGAATAAGAGCCAATGTTAAGGCTTTGAAGGATGCTTTTTCATGGAACAAGGGATTTAAGGAGTACTTTGCGGTTAAGGCTACTCCTAATCCATTTTTAATTAACATTCTCAGAGAATATGGCTGTGGCTGCGACTGTTCATCAAAAACCGAGCTCATGATGTCAAAAGCAATCGGAGCAGTCGGTGATGACATTATGTTTTCATCAAATGATACTCCGCTTGAAGAATTTAAATTTTGTAATGATTTAGGCGGTATTATCAATCTTGATGATATTACCCATATAGATGCTGTTGAAAAGGCTTGCGGTAAGCTTCCAAAAAAAATGAGCTGCCGTTATAATCCCGGCGGAATGTTTAAAATCAGCAATGATATTATGGATAATCCGGGTGATGCTAAGTATGGTATGACTACTGAGCAGATTTTTGATGCTTTTAAAATTATGAGAGAGAAAGGCGTTGAAGAGTTTGGAATTCACGCATTTCTTGCATCAAATACCGTAACTAATGAATATTATCCTATGCTTGCTAAGGTCCTTTTTGAACTTGCTGTTGAACTTAAGGAGAAAACAGGTGCGAATATTACATTTATTAACCTTTCAGGCGGTGTAGGTATTCCGTATAAGCCGGATCAGGAGCCAAATGATATTGCGGTTATTGGTGAGGGTGTTCACAAGGTTTATAACGAAGTACTTGTTTCTGCAGGAATGGGCAATGTTAGGCTTTGTACAGAGCTTGGCCGTTTTATGATGGGTCCTTACGGCGGTCTTGTTACTACAGCTATTAACGAAAAGCACACCCATAAGGAATATATTGGAGTCGATGCTTGTGCTGTTAACCTTATGAGACCTGCAATTTACGGTGCCTACCATCATATAACAGTGCTCGGAAAAGAAAATGAGCCTTGTGACCATTTGTATGATGTAACAGGATCTCTTTGCGAAAACTGTGATAAGTTTGCTGTTGACAGAATGCTTCCTGAAATTGAAATGGGTGATATTTTGTTCATTCATGATGCCGGTGCTCACGGTTTTTCAATGGGATATAACTACAATGGCAAGCTCAGGAGTTCTGAAATTCTGCTTAAAGAAGACGGCTCATTTAAATTAATCAGACGGGCTGAAACTCCTAAAGATTATTTCGCAACATTTGACTGCTTTGATTTCTATAATGATTTGATTAAATAAAAGTTTTATGTTTTAAATCCCGCGATGATTCGTGGGATTTTTGTTCTGTTCAAATAGAATAATTATTAATAATTTGTTAAAGAGATGTGTAATTTGTTGACAAATATTTGTTTTAACTGTATCATTAATTTGAGATTAGCACTTGGCATATTAGAGTGCTAATATATAACGAAGCAATATAAAACGAAGGTGTCTGCTTTGAAAAATTATCTTAACAAATTGTCTGTTAAATTTCAGCGGTTTATGTATGGAAGATACGGCTCCGATCAACTGAGCCGCGGATTATTTTGGATATATTTGGCAATAATATTATTGGCGGCGATTTTAGGCAGTGCAGTTAATGAAAAAATTTATACAATTTTTGCTCTGCTGAGTTTGTTGGTTTTGATTTTTGCCATATTCAGAATGTTTTCAAAGAATATTGAAAAACGGCGAGCTGAAAATATTAAATGGATTAAAATGACAAGTGGGATAACAAAAGAATTCAAACTTATCAGTAACAGGTGGAAATTCAGAAAAACTCACATATTCAAAAAATGTCCAAGCTGTAAATCGGTTTTGAGATTGAAAAAAGTAAAGGGCAGTCACAATGTTGTTTGTCCTCACTGTAATACAAAATTTTCTGTTAAAGTTAGATAGGAGAGAAATATGAAAGAGCTTGCAAGACAATATGAGTGCTGGATGGATGAAAAAGAAAAAATTCTTTCTTTTCACTATGTGTCTGAATATATTCATAAGTGCTTTAAAACATACAAGGATTTTTTCAGTTATGTTATTTGGAATTCTCAGAACGGATTTAAAATTCAATAGCTTTAAATATATTGATATTTGATTATGTCGGATTTTATTGATGCAGTCGTAGAAAATAATAAAGCATAAATTAAATTACTAAAGCCCTGTTCAGTTATGGACAGGGCTTTGAGTATTTTATACAAACAAAAGCAATAAAATTTGTTAAAAATATAGAAAATTATAAAAAATGAGATATTTTTGTCACTTGAAAGTACTAATAAATAGAAGGATATTTCAAAGCAGACTGATAATATCGTTCAGCTTTGAAATTAATTCAAGGTAAAGGAGGTGAAAAAATGAAAGAGACATATATAAAGCCGCAAGTTACTATTGAAGAATTCGCAACAAGTGATGTAATTACTACCAGCACTCCGTTTAAAAGTCCGTGGGTAGATGAAGATGGCTGGATAACAAAATGGTATTAAGGAGTAAAAAATGAAAGATAAATATTTAAAACCTTTATGTTACTTTGAAAATTTCAAAACAGTTGATGTTATTACAACAAGCACTGCTGATGAAAACGGTGATATTCGTGACGATGATAATGTAGTACCATGGGAGTGGTAATCAAAAAATTAATATAAATGCTTATATTTATAAGGGCAGAATTAATCTGTCCTTATTTTTTTACTTTTAACAAATTAATGCTTTACTTTCACAATTTAGTGTGCTAAAATATAAACATAATTACTCGGAGGCGTTGGCGGATATGAATAATAAGCTTGAAAATAAAAATTTGGATTTTCTTTTTAAAGCGGTTCTTGCTCTTGAAACCAGAGAGGAATGCTATGATTTTTTTGAGGATTTATGCACTGTTCAGGAACTGAAGACGCTATCTCAAAGAATTGTGGTTGCTAAGATGCTTTCTGAGAAATCTGTATACACTGATATTGTTGAAGAGACAGGGGCTTCAACTGCTACAATCAGCCGTGTTAACCGTTCGCTTCAATACGGCTGCGATGGCTATGATAAAATCTTTGAAAGAATTAAAGAGGATGAGGATGAGCAGTTATAATTTTTTTGCGTCTCTTTATGATTCCTTAACTGTAAATGTCGATTATGAGGTCAGAAGTGATTACATTTCTGACTTTTTTACAGCGAAAAATATTAATAACGGCACTATAATTGATCTTGCCTGCGGAACAGGATCCTTCAGTAAGCTCTTTGCTGAAAAAGGATATAATATTATAGGTGTTGACTCTTCTGCGGATATGCTCACAGAGGCTCAGATTAAGCTTTCTGATATTAATTGTAACTTTTCTTTGATAAATGCCAAAATGCAGGATTTTACCTCAAAAGAGCAGGTCGATGGTGTCATTTGCTGTTTGGACAGTATAAACCATTTAACTGATGATACTGATGTCAGTTCCGTATTCCAAAATGTTTATAATTCATTAAAGAATAACGGATTGTTTATTTTTGATGTTAACACAATTTATAAGCATCAAAAGCTTTTATTTAACAAAACCTTTATTTTCGATGAGGAAGATTATTATATTGTCTGGGATAATGAACAGATAGATGACAGAGAAGTCAGAATTCTTCTTGATTTCTTTGTTTATAATGGTGACAGCTATGACAGATACAGTGAGGAGTTCAATGAACGAGCATATTCGGCACTTGAGCTTAAAATGCTGCTGGAAGATGCGGGCTTTAATTCAATTGATATTTATGATGAATTATCATTGAATCCGCCCGGCGATAAGAGTGAAAGAATTTATTTTGTTTGTAAGAAATAGGAGATACTATGGGTAAGATAGTCAGATATATAACAGAAGACGGCAGTGCATTTGTCATTGCCTGTGATTCAACTGATATGGTTTCAGAAATGGAGAGAATTCACAAGACATCTGCGACGGTAACAGCTGCACTTGGCAGACTGATAACGGCTGCATCTATGATGGGTGATATGCTCAAGGGAGAAAATGATTCTGTTACAGTCAGAATGAACGGAAGTGGTCCTTGCGGCGATTTGATTGCAGTTTCTGATTATATGGGCAATGCTCGTGCCTATGTTCAAAATCCGATTGTAGAGATACCTCTTAATAAAGTCGGTAAACTGGATGTCGGTGGAGCAGTTGGCACTAATGGTCAGCTTTATGTTATTAAGGATATTGGAATGAAAGAACCATATATAGGTCAGACTCCGATTATAAGCGGCGAAATTGCTGAAGATATTACTAATTACTTCGCGGTTTCAGAGCAAACGCCTTCAGTTTGCGCGCTTGGGGTTTTGGTAAATCCTGATTTATCTGTCAGTCATGCAGGCGGTTTTATTATTCAACTCCTTCCCGGTTGTCCTGATGAGGTTATATCAAAAATTGAAACTAATATAAGCAACATTAAATCCGTAACAGCAATGCTGCAGGATGGATATAGTGCTGATGATATTGCTAAAAGAGCACTTAAAGGATTCAATCTCGACAAGCTTGATGAAAATGCAATAGCATATAAATGTAACTGCACAAGAGAAAGAGTTGAGAATGCTCTTATATCAACCGGTCTTGACAGTCTTAAGGAAATGGCACAAAGTAAGGAGAATACGCAGGTTGAATGTCATTTTTGTGATAAAAGGTATATTTTCTCTGCTGATGACATAAATAATTTAATAAAGACAGCTACAGAAAAAAATTAAAAAAACACGAAAAAAGTGTTGACTTTTAGTTGAATATATTGTATTATATAACCCGTCGCAAGTGCGATGTATGGAAGCATAGCTCAGCTGGGAGAGCACCTGCCTTACAAGCAGGGGGTCACAGGTT
>JBKWUD010000033.1:0-26867 GCA_046989265.1 Eubacterium sp. | reverse complement strand
TTTCGGATTACTTGCAGTCTTTCCTTTTTTCGGGGCTGTTTTTTTACAGCCCCTTATTTTTATATAGATTCACAAAAAGCTGTCACATTTTCACTGTGTCTGTGCTTATATATAGGGAAGGAATTCAATTTATAACAATATTTTCACCCTGTTCATTGAAAAATGAGTATTCATTTGATATAAATAATTACTCATCAACACTGGAAGAGTTTGAGAATGTGCTTCATTCAGTTGAACTGAATGAGGAAAATGGTATTTCTTTTATTTTTTCAATAATAAAGCTTGTTGACACACAGCAAAATGCTATTTGGGCAACAAGGATGCTTCAAAGAAGAAACTATAAGCGAAGTTGAGTTAATGCAAAATGCATTTTTATATGTTGTTGAAAATTATGGTGAGTTATAACCTTTTTAATTTGTAATAGATAGATTAGATAAATATAAAATAGTATGTCGAAACGCAATAAAAATGAGCTGTATAATTCAGAATGGCATAAGGACTATTTGCTTGTGCAAAAAGTATTAACGGGTGATAATAATGCATGGAACAGGCTTTACAAAAAGGTATATCCTATTGTATATGGCTATGTGGCAAAAAGACGTACAAAATGGTTTATCAGTTATGATGAAATAGATGATGTTGTAAATGAAGCTTTTAAAAGATGCTATAAAAAGCTTAATATTTATAATGGAAAAAGCAAATTTTCAACATGGGTATGCGGTTTCTGCAGATATATTTTACTTGAAAATTTACGTAAACATAATAAATATAATAAAAGCCAATATATAATGCGCACTTCATTTGAGCTGCAGTCTAAGCAATATGATCCGGAGAATGCTCTTATAGTTAAAGAGCTTAATACTTGTATATGGACTGCTTTCAGTTCTCTTTCATTACAGCACCGGTTATTATTGCAATGTTATATTCTTGAAGAAATCTCTGTATCCCAGTTAAAAAAGCAGATAAATTTAAATTCCGATGAAAGACAGCAGGAGCTTGATGTGGCAATTCTGACTCTGCGTAACCGATTTTTAGCTATCTATGAGAAAAAACGTTTATAATCCAATATTCAAAATCACCTTTTTATTCCTAAATTAGAGTATTAGAGATTAGAACCGTAAATTTGCAAATTTTTTAAATAAAATTCTGCTTTGTTCTTGACATAATTATTAATTTATGATAATATTATTCAGCAATAAAGATATAGAGGTATAGTGTAACGGTAACACTCCGGACTCTGACTCCGTCATTTAAGGTTCGAATCCTTATACCTCTGCCACAGGCTTGGAATTCAGATGTTCCGAGCCTTTTTTCTATGTGAAATTGCCTGAAATAGTCCAAAATCGCTCTCAATCTGCTACTAATTTAAGGGCGATTTCTTTTTTACTTTTTCTGTTGAGATTTTTTGTGAGACTTTCAGAGACCTCAAATCTATCATTTCCAAAACCTACTGAGAGCGATTGGGAGCGTTTAGCTGAGAGACTTTTGAGAGATGTTACCATAGTCGATTTCTAAAATAGGATGAGATAAAGGCAAGGACTTTTAATCCTCGCCTTTACCTTAAATTTTGTGTAGCGACAAACGGGGCACGCATTGCTGCAACACAACACATACCACACCTTGTTTCCAAAGTCCAGTCAAAATATAAAATTACTCGTTCATATTGTTTGCCACCAAAATTTGAGGTCGTGGTGGTTCAAATTTTGAACTGCCCTACCTCTTTTTGATTAGCAATTCTGTTAAATATTTTGTCAATTATGTGAGTATATATTTCAGCCACTACAGATATGCCGATTTATGTGAATATTAAAAGATTAAAGAGTTTTTTTTAATTATTTCGTTAATAATATATGCAATATCATTTAAAGAGCAATCATAATTACCTTTAAACCAGTTTTTATATATTTGTGCAATTCCGCCTGCATAAAAATCTGCTCTGTAATCAAATTCGTCAGATGAACGAATTTTTTTGTCTATACACTTATTATTTTTCATTTCATTAACAAATAATTTTTGCAGTTCTTCAATAAATTTATCTGAAACAGTTGAACTGAAAATAATTTTAAAAAAATCTATGTCATTCTGAAGAAATTCTGAAAATTTAATAAGAACAGGTAATGGCGTATTGATTTCATTTAAATCAACGGTACTTAATATCTGCCTAATTGAATTTATTATATCATTGTTTATTTTTAATTGAAAATCATTTATATCTGCGTAGTGAGCATAAAATGTTCCTCGGTTAATATTTGCTGCTTTAATAATATCAGTAATAGTAATTTTGTTTATATCTTTATCTTTTGCGAGTTCAAAAAAAGCTGTTCGTATCATGTTTTTTGAACGGATTGAACTTTTATATTCTGCTTTTGACATATTCAAACTCCTACTTATTTTAATAATATGTTTCATTTTGTACATATTAAGAATTTTTGATTATTGTGTTATATGATTAAGGAAATTATACTAAAGTTAAACGCAAAAATCAACACTTATACAATTTTGGAAAGGAGATAATATGTTTTATAATCAAAAGGTGGATTTTCATTCTCACTATCTTTCCCCAACTTATGTAGAATATCTTAATAAATATGAAGGGGATAAACCAGATTCATTTCCTACACCTAAGTGGGATATTGATAAACATATCTCGCTTATGGATAAATTGGGGATTGCAGTATCATTTATCAGTGTGTCATCACCAAATCTTTCAAAAGCAGATAGAAAAACAGAAAAAGAAATGGTACATAAAATCAATATTGAAGGCATGGAGTATGTTGAACAGTATCCAAACAGGCTTGGTTTGTTCGCAGGTTTACCGCTCCCCAATGTTAAAGATTCAATAGAAGAAGCAAGGTTTGCGCTTGATGAGTTAAAAGCAGATGGATTTGGTCTTTCAACAAACTATGCCGGTATTTATCTCGGAGATGGAATATATGATGAATTGATGGAATTCTTAGATACCATTGGAGCTGTTGTGGCTGTTCATCCGACAAAGCCTTCCGAACTCCCCAAAGGTATAAATAGTGATGTACCTATTCCGACTATGGAATTTTTTATGGATACAACAAGAACCTTTATGCATATGGTTATGCATAATATTTTCGGCAGATATCCTAATATTAAATGGATATTTCCGCATGCCGGTGCATTTCTGCCTATTCTGTCTGACCGAGTGAACAGCTTTTCTATTTTAATGAAACAGAACAAACCTGACATTCCACTTGATTTTAAAATGGATATGAATCATGTATATTTTGATTTAGCAGGATTCCCGTTGCAAAAGCAGTTGCATGCACTTCTTAAGGATGTTAAAACAGAAAATCTTGTATATGGTTCTGACACACCATATACACCTGATATAGCCTGTATAGCACTGAGCGGAGGACTTGAAACAATCAGTTTTCTCAGTAAGGATGAGAAGGATAAAATATTTATGAAAAATGCTGTTTTACTTGTTCCGAGACTTGCCGATATACTTGGTATAAAACAGAATGCCAAAACCGTTTGTTATTCGGATAAGCCACTTAATATAAAGGAAAAGGTAAGCCGTACAATGCGTAATATTGTTTTCAAAATATACAACATAATTTTTAACTGATGCGATATGATTTATGCCATATTAAACTCTTGAATTATATGTATTGTTTTATCAAGAAATCATAACCACCCGTCAAACGGGTGGTTATGATGCGAAATTGCCTAAAATAGTCCAAAATCGCCCTCAATCTGCTGTTGATTTCAGGGCGATTTTTCTTTTGTTATTTCTGCTGAAATTTTGTGTGAGATTTTTAGAGACCTGAAATCTCCAATCTCTAAAACCTACCGAGAGCGATTGGGAGCGTTTAGGTGAGAGACTTTCGAGAGATGTTGCATAAATTTTACAAAATGATATAATGATTAAATGAACTTGGTTAGTATTGATATGGAGGATGAATATAATGGCTGTTACTATAAATATCTATTACACAGGCGAGAATGATAGCGCTAAAAAATTTGCTGAGGAAATGATTAAAAGCGGAACTGTGAATGATATTCGTGCAGAAGAGGGTAATCTTAGATATGAATTTTTTACCTATGAATGATGAAAAGACAGTTTTATTGATTGACAGCTGGGAAAACCAGCAAGCTATTGACTTACATCATCAATCACCGATGATGACTAAAATAGCAGAATTACGAGAAAAATATAATCTGCATATGAGAGTTGAAAGATTTATTTCGGATGATATAATTCCTTTAACGGATAAACAGTTTATTAAAGAATAAATTGAAAAGCTGAAGTTTATATATTGTTCGCCACCAAAATATGAGGTAGGGGTACTGCATTTTGTGTAGTACCCCTACCTTTTTTACTGTTATTCGCTTATTGCTTTTTGTTTTATTTTATTTTGTAACTGCAGATGAACCGTATTTGGATATGTTAAAGATGAATTCTGCAATATCCTCAGGCTTCTCATTCATTCCGTTTTTCACCCAGCATTCAAGCGCAGCAGCACTGCCCATAATGGTGTAGCTTGACAGCATTTGCTTGAAGGTGTCTGATAGGTTATTTTCCTGTGTGTTCATCTTGTTCATATTGAATTTATTTGTTATATCAAAAACTCGCTTCATAATTCTTGCACCTGCATTTTTAGAAAAAAGCAGATTGGACAGCTTTTGATTCGCCTTGAGCATTTTGCAAAGTATTGTAATTGCCTCTGTTGGTGTTTTGCTTTCATTCAGGGATTCGTCAACTGTATTGAACAGCTCGTCCTCAATGCCCTCAAGTACCTCGGCAGTGCTGCTGTAGTGCGAATAAAAGGTGTTTCTGTTAATCGTTGCCCTTCTGCAAAGCTCTGTCGGGGTGATTTTTTCAATAGGCTTTTCTCTAATGAGCTCAAGGAGTGCATCGTTTATCATCTTTTTTGTTCTTATAATTCTTATGTCCATAATATTTACCTAACACTTTATGTCAATTGTGTTCGTTAGCAAACAGTTCGCTATCGAACAGACTGTTGTTTTTCTTTTGTGAAAACAGTATAATTGAATTAGAGGATTATGTCAATGGGAGGTAAGATTATGCGTGTAAATTCCTTGCTTTCAAAACCTGCTTTTAACTCAAAAATCAAAAGTCAGAACACAACGGACAAGGAAAAGTGGCTTGGCTATCTTGCAGGACCTGCTGGTGCTTGGCAGTACTTATGCCGATGGTATTACACAGACCTTGCTTAATGTAATCGGCGGTCTGCCTATGGGCATAGGTATATTCCTTGTATGGCCGCTGTCCAAGCGTTTCGGCAAAAAGACAGTGACTGCTACAGGCTTTATACTCTGCACAATCGGTGACATTATCTGCTTTTTAAATCCGTCAAATCTTGTGGTGGTGCTGATTGGTCAGTTTATTCTCAATATGGGAATTGTTCCTGCGGCGTATGTTTTTCCTGCACTGATGGCAAGTGTGTTTGATGAGCTTGAATACAAGTGTGGTTATCGCTGTGACGGTGTTGCCGCAAGCGTTATAAATTCTATGAACACGATTGCAGTAGGGCTTAGTATCGGCATTTTCAACCTGCTTATCCAAGGATATGTTCAGCCTGAATTTGACGCACTCGGCAATTGTATCACCACACAGCCGACATCTGTGCTAAAGGCAATCGTGTGGGCATTTGTGGGAATGAATGTATTTATTCACGGCGGTTTGGCTATTCTTTTAAGATTTCTTGATATTGAAATCAAGATGCCTCATATTCAACGCATTATCCGTCAAAGACAGATGGAGGACTGCAAGGCACGAGGTGAGGAATGGATTGAGCCGACAGAGAAGGCAAGGCTTGTTCAGGAGGAGCTTGACTTGCAGGCACTGGAGTCCTTTAAATCTGAGCTTGCAGAGAAATGTAAGAAAAATAAAAAGCTCAATTATGATAATGAGCTTGCAAAGTATATTGAAAAAACAGAGAAGCTAAAGGCGAAGGCAAGCGTTAAGGAAGAAAAGCGATTGAAGGATGAAGCTGAATTTATGCACAGAATGGAAGAACGGGCAAAAAGGAAGGGAATGGAAATATGACAAGACCGAATATACTTGTGATTAATCCCGATCAGATGCTTGCCGATGTACTTCATCATCTTGGTTGTGAGGTTGCATATACGCCGAATATTGATGCACTTGCAGCAGACGGCGTCAGCTTCAGCAATGCTTTTTGTCAGAATCCGGTTTGTGCACCGTCACGCTGTTCCTTTATGACCGGGCTTTATCCCCATACAAATGGTCACAGAACAATGGACTATATGCTCAGAAAAGGGGAGAAAAACCTTTTTCAGCTTCTCAAAAATAACGACTACTATGTATGGTCAAGCGGCAGAGGGGACTGCCTTGCAGGGCAGGATACTAAATGGCTTAAGGAATGTACGGACAAAATCTACAATAAATGCGGTGCAGATAAAATTACAGATGACGGCAGAGGTGACAGGAACTCAAAGCGATATAACAGCTTTTACCGAGGCACAGTTCATACGGATAATGCAGACGGAATTTGTCACGATAATGATTATCAGTGGACTGTAGGTTGTGAAAAGCTGATTAGAAATGTGCGAAAAGGCAAGCCGTTTTTTGCATTTCTTGGATTGATGAACCCACACCCGCCATACAGAGCTGAGCAGAAATATCTTGATTTGATTGACGAAAGTAAAATTAAGCCGAGAATACAGTCATCATCTGACAGTGCTCAGAAACCCTCAATGGAATATGCTATTAGAAAAAATCTCGGTATTGACGGCTGGGATGAGGATAATTTTATAATGCTCCGTAAAACCTATCTTGCTATGTGTGCAAGGGTGGATGATATGATAGGCAGGCTTGTTCAGGCACTTAAGGAAAGCGGTCAGTATGATAACACTGCCATATTTTTCTTTTCGGATCACGGCGATTTTACAGGTGATTATTCATTGGTTGAAAAGGCACAGAATTTGTTCCCCGATTGTCTGACAAATGTTCCGTTTATCATCAAGCCGCCTAAGGGCTATGAGATAGAAAACGGTGCGAATGATAACCTTGTTGAGTTGATTGATTTTTACGCAACGGCATTGGATATGGTACAGGCTCAGACAGACCACAGCCATTTTGGAAAATCCCTTGTTGCAACAATGAAAAATAAGGGTGTCCCCGTGCGTGAATTTGTCTGCTGCGAGGGCGGCAGGCTTATGAACGAAACCCATTGTACCGAGGAGGTTGAAACCTATTTCGGTATAAAGGCGGATGATTACGAACCGAGAATTTCCGTTCAGCAGAGGAATACAGGCGAGCACACCAAGGCTGTTATGATAAGAACGAAGGCATATAAATATGTTATGCGCCTTTATGAACAGGATGAATTTTATTTCCTGAAAAATGGTGAGAGTATAAATGAAATCAATAATCCCGATTACACAGATATTATTCAAAAAATGCGAATGGAGCTTTTAAAGTGGTATATGGAAACCTGTGACGAGGTGCCCTTTGAGCAGGATGCCCGTTTCCCCGATGACTATTATCTTGAAACGGTCAATGCACTTGTTCATTTCAAGGTGTCACCGATTATCAAGGGCATTATGAAATTGACCCGTAATGATTTCACAACCCTTATCAATAAAGCCCTGAAAGCATTTAAAATTGATACTAATCGGTTTTATAAATATTAATATAATTTTCCAAAAATTACATAAAGTATGTTATAATAAGATTTGAGGTGATGTAATGCAGCGTAACAGATATATAGATTTGCATAGTGATACGATTACAATGCTGCACTATCCAAAAGAAAATCTTATTGATAATAAGCGAATGGTAAGTATAGCTGATTTAAAAGAAGGCGGAGCATTGGTTCAATGTTTTTCTGCTTTTGTTCCGACGGGATATTTTCCAAAGTTTGCCAGAGATAAAATGACATGGAACAGGTTTAATCGCATTGTAGATAAAAAGGATGCGTTGTTGAAATTGCATAGTGATATTCTTATCCCTGTTCATAATGTTGATGATATTGAGTTGTGCAGGAACAGCAATAAAATCGGAGCGTTATTTACCATTGAGGATGCAGGTGTTATCGGTGACGATATTGCAAAGCTGCAGAGTGCGTATACTCGTGGTGTGAGAATTGCCAGCCTTACATGGAATCATGAAAATACGCTTGCTTTTCCGAATTCTGTTAATCCGGATGTTATGAAAAAAGGACTTAAGCCATTCGGAGTTCAGACAGTGGAACGAATGAACGAGCTTGGTATAGTTATTGATGTTTCTCATCTTTCTGACGGTGGCTTTTGGGATGTTGTAAAAATGAGCAAAAAGCCGTTTGTTGCCACGCATTCAAACAGCCGTGCGGTTACAAATCATCCCCGTAATATGACAGATGAAATGATAAAAGCACTTGCAGAAAAGGGCGGTGTTATGGGGTTGAATTTTGCACCCGATTTTCTCAGCAGCAGAAAGGACAAACAAAGCAGAATTAATGATATGGTCAAACATATTTTACATATAAGGAATATCGGTGGAAGTGGTGTGCTTGCCGTAGGAACAGATTTTGACGGTATTCACGGTGAATTAGAAATCAAAACTCCTGCTGATATGCCGTTGCTGTTTGATGCTTTGCTTAAAGCAGGATTAACCCAGTCAGAGCTTGATAATATGAAAAGCGGCAATATTATGCGTGTTTTTAATGAGGTATGGAAATAATAAAAAAGAAAAATCTCGGCTGGTTTTACCAATCGAGATTTTTTTTGCTGTTTAGTTTGTTTATTCGATGCTTTCCATAGCAGCTTTTTCTGCTTCTGCTTTAGCAAGCTCTAAGTCATGCAGATTGACCTTGCCTTTTTTTAGTCTGTAAAAGCTATAGCCGAATAATGCTGCAACCATAATAATTATTAAATACTGATCGCCCTTTTTCATTGTGGTGAAAAGTGCAACAGTTATAAGCAAATCTGACAGTATTGCCAATATCATTGTAATGATAAATGCCCATTTCGGCATGTTGAAAAAGCTGTTTTTCCATGCAGTGGGATATTTTTTTATTAATTTGAACATCAAAATATTATTTATCAGATTAAGCACCATAACAGGAATCATCATAAGTGAAATTAAATCCTGTAAACCAATCTCAACAAAAATCGGCACAACTGCGATAATATAGAGAATGAGCATCATAACCCAAGGATAGCCTTTTTTATTCTTTTTGCCGAGAAATGCAGGCAGCCATCCATCCTCTATAGTTGCCATTAAAGGATGCTGAACACTTGCAATCGCACCGTAAAGAGAGGTAGCAATCGCAAAGCAGGCACCGCCAATAATGAACACAACAAAAATACCATAAGGGAATATTTCCTTTGCAACTACACCGAGGTTTTGGTTTGCTACATGCTCTACAGGGAGAACACCTGCAGAAACTATACCGATAAGAACATAAACAGCCATTACAACAAATGAGGCAAGCAATATAGCCTTTGGCAGACTGCGTTTCGGATTTTTTGCATCGGCAGTCATTGCAATCGGCATGGTAGCACCCTGACATGCAAAGCTCATCATTGCAATTGCCATTATAAAGCCTATAGAACCGTCGCTGAAATAGCCGTCATTTAAAGGATTGACAGTTGTATAATCAACCTGCGGCAGACCTACGATAACATATACAAGCAGTGAAACAGTGAGAACAGCAACCATAATCAGATTGCATTTTCCCATAAATTTTCCACCCATAAATGTTGTTAGGAAAAATATGGTTATTATTGCAAATGCAATCCATTTTCCATAAGGCTCAATATTCGGAAATACAGTTGCGGCATATTCAACAATTGATTTTGCATACATTGCAAATGCAAGTCCTGTAAATATTGTTGAAATTGCAGAAACGCCAACCAATAGAGGAGGCTGCAAAAGTGCTTGCTGGCTATAATTTCCTCCGGGAAGAACAAACATTCCTGCCATAAGCGTTTTATATGCATAAGCAAACAGTACGACAATGCAGGCAGCAATCAGTGCAAGGGAAATGGAACGACCTGTATATCCGATTCCGCTACCCATAGAAACGAATATTCCTGAACCGATACAATTGCCGATACCATAGCACATAAGCTCGGCTACGCCCAATTTTTTCTTTTTATCATTTGTAGTTTTATTAGCCATAGCTACTCCTCTTTCCATTATTTATTGTAATATATTACAGATTTTTGATAAGCTCCTTTGCACTTGGAAAATCAGCAATGGTTTTGCAGTAGTGGGAATATGTAACATTCATATTTGAATCAACAGCAACAAAGGCATTAAGCTGTAACTGACGAGGTCCGTCATCTGTTTCAGCTTCGTCATTTGAATCAAACGCAGTTGCTACTGAATCAACAAGGCTTGTGTTGAGCAGCTTTTTAACATTCTTGCCGACAAAGGTGTGGTAGAGCTTGTCGCCTGCAAGCATTTGCACAAAGCCGTCAGCCTCAAAAACATTATACTGATCATATAATATTTTATCAGAATCAGCGATCAATTCAAACGGATATTTTTCTGATGCTTTAGAAATTGTGCTTATATCAGACTGCAGAACAACCTTAACATCGTATCCCTTTATTTTAAGTAAAGGATATGCTGCAGTGAGCATTGCAAGAATTGCTCGGCATATTTCGCATTCATAGTATCTTGAAAATACAATAAGTGTGTTACCTTTTATTGTCTTTTCAAGGTTGATTTCACTGCCGTTTATGTCTGTGTATGTGAATTTTTCAAGCTTAGTTCCAACAGTCAGTGTTTTATGATAAGGTGCTCCGTCTTTTTCCCAGCTTTTTCTCACGGCATCAACAGCATTCTTGAATCTCTGCATTGTTTTTTCAAGCGTTTCTCTTGCACAGGCGAGATTTATTCGCTGATAACCTCGTCCACTTTCTCCGAATACCTCACCATTGTCAAGATAAATGCCTGCGTTTTCAAGCATTTTCTTTTGCTCTATATGCGTCATCCCAAGGTCACGCATATCAAGCCATTGCAAATAAGTTCCCTCTAATGGAATTGTTTTAATTTCAGGGAAATTTTCGACCATAAATTCTTCGACATATTTTGCATTACCTTCGATGACTGTGAGCAGTTCTTCAAGCCATTCCTCACATTCGTTATATGCAGCAGTGCAGGCTGTATATGCAAAAATGTTTAGACTTGTGTGCATATTCAGCATACTGCAGGCAATCGCCTTAGTTCGTGTCTTTGCATTTGGAATAATGATATTAGAGCCCTGCAGACCTGCAATATTAAAGGTTTTGCTTGGTGCTGTGCATACAGCAATATTCTCGATAACTCTGCTATTTGCATTTGCCATAACTGTATGCTCATAGCCTGACATAATTAAATCGTGATGTATTTCATCATCGATGATAAAAACATTGTTATCACAGCATATATCACAGACCTTTTTGAGTTCTTCTTTTGTCCAAACTCTGCCTACAGGGTTATGTGGATTACAGAATAGCAGTGCTTTTGTGCTTTTGGTTTTAGCTTTTGTTTCAAGGTCAGTATAGTCAATTTCATAATGACCATTATTGTTAATCAGTGTTGTGTATATGATTTTTCTGCCCTTTGCAATTACAGCCATATCAAATGGATAGTAAACAGGTGTGATAACAATAACACCGTCACCCGGCTTTGTAACTGCATCAATCAGTACAGCTAAAGCATCCACAACACCGGGGGTATTGATAATCCATTCCTTTTTGACATCAAAATTATGCCTGCGTTTCATCCAGGAGCTGACAGCGTCATAGTATACATCAGTTGGCTGCGTATAGCCGAGTATGGTTGTGTCGGCTAAATTCTTAATTGCATCAACAATAGGTGGTGCAGTAGGAAATTCCATATCTGCAACAGATAATGGAACATTTTCCACAGATGAATTCTTGTGCCCGTTCCATTTCATTGAGCCACACTTGCTGCGGTCGGGAACGCTTGTAAAATCGTATTTCATAATCATTACCTCTGAAAATATAATAAGGCAAAGGCATAAATCGACGCCTTTGCCTTTTTTGTTTAGCAACTTAATAATAACATGCCGCATTGACATTGTCAATGATTTTTGTTAAGATACTTAATAATCTGAACGAATTTTGAGGATTTGTAATGAAAATTGTTATAGCTATCCCGCAAATGGGTAACGATCTTTTTAGAAAATATATGAAAAGCAAATATACTAAAAGTCTTGAAAGAGCAGGTGCAGAGGTTAAGTGGATTGAACTTGATAATATTGATTCTGCTGTTAGTGAGGCACTATCCTGCGACGGTTTACTCCTGCCGGGAGGTACAGATATTTCACCTGCAATGTATGGACAGATACCGATTAAAGAATGCGGAAAGCCGAATAAAATCAGGGATAAGGCTGAACCCGAAATACTTAATGCTTTTCTAAAAACGGGTAAGCCGATATTTGCAATATGCAGAGGATCGCAACTTTTAAATGTTATTAAGGGCGGTACATTAAAGCAGGACATAAAAGGAGAGCAGATATATGAGCATTCAGACTTTTTATCCCGTGCAGGCAGTGTTCATCCTGTGGAAATTGAAAAAAAGTCAATGCTTTTTGATATAGTAAAATCAAAGAATATAAGTGTAAACAGTATACACCATCAGGTTGTTGACAGAGTTGGTGAGGATCTGATGGTTGCTGCAAAAAGTGCTGATGGATTTGTTGAAGCCATAGAACTTGAAAACTATCCGTTTTGCATTGGTGTTCAGTGGCATCCTGAACACATGAGTAAAAAGAGTGAATTACAAAGAAAGTTATTTGATGCATTTGTTGAAAAGGCGAGGAAAACCAAAAATGGATAATGAGAAAATGAATAAGCTTATAAAGGAAATAGACAGCCTTTATACATTTGTTATGGACAGTTATGATGTGTATGCACAGGCAAGAGATTATGGTAATGGCGAAAAAATGAATATGGCTGAAATTCATACACTTACGCTCATAGCAGATAATCCGGGAATTACTGTCAGCGGCGTTTCAAAAATGTGGAACAGAACAATGAGTGCTGCCTCGCAGAATATCAATAAGTTGTGTAAAAAGGACTTGCTTGAAAAACGCAAGGAAAAGGGAAACGACAAAACAATTCATCTGTATGTAACAGATGAAGGACAACAGCTTTCTGATATGCATAAGGCTTATGATGAAAAGGAGCTTGAAATAACAGCAAAAAAACTACTTGAACATCATTCTCTTGAAGAATTAAACAGTGCCCTAAATGTGATAAAAACAGGTATTAAAATTCTTGAGAGTAATCAAAAAAAGGATTGATTTTTTAATTTTAGCAGAGGTGATTTTATGTCTTTTAACTCAATTTCGATTTCTATTAATAATGATAGGTGCCTAGGCTGTTCATTATGTATTAAGGATTGTCCTACAGGGGCTTTATATCTTGATAATAACAAAGCTGTTCCGCGCAATAGCGGTTGTATTGAATGCGGTCACTGCTTTGCAATTTGTCCTGTTAATGCAGTATCAATGAACGGTTATGATATGAACGGCTGTAATGAAATCGGTTCAATGACCGATATAAACAGCGAAAAGCTTCTCCTCGCAATGAAAAGCAGAAGAACTATCAGACATTTCAAGGCTGACCCTGTTGAACAGGAAAAGCTTGATATGATTTTAGAAGCAGGAAGATATAGTCCCACTGCTGCTAATTCCCAGAATGTAGCATATACAGTGCTTGGCAGTAAGCAGCGTGAAATTGAAGATAAATGTATCAGCCTATTCAGATCTGGTCAGAAATTAGCATCACCGTTTGTTGAAGTAGTTAAGAACGTCCATATTGATGATAATTTCTTTTTTAAGGGTGCCCCTCTTGTTATTGTGGTTTCCGGAAAGGATGATGTAAATGCAGGTCTTGCAAGCTCATATATGGAACTTGCAGCAGAAAGTATGGGTCTTGGTGTTTTATATAGTGGATTTTTTGTTGTGTGCTCAAAGCTCAATCCTAAAATCAAATCAATATTAAAGCTGCCAAAGGGTCATAAAGTAGTAAGCTGTATGATTATTGGCTATCCGAATGTTGAGTATAAGCGAATAGCCCCAAGAAAACCCCTAAATGTAAAAATTCTATAAGACTTATTTGGTAAATCTTTTTTCAAACCAACATATATTACACCTTGTATCCAAGTCCAGAACAAATAAAAAAATTGCTTTTTCATATTGTTTGTCACCAAAATTTGAGGTAGGGGTACTGTATTTCGTGCAGTGTACCCCTATCTCTTTTTGTATTTACTCGTTTACTGCCTTTTGTTCCTTTTGATTTGCATATTCAGCTAATCGTTTTCTGTTTTGCTCGAATACCTCATCAACCATATGCGTATAGATTTTTGCTGTTACGGATATGTCACTGTGTCCCATAAGGTCCTTTGCAACATTCAGTGGCACACCTGCAGCTTGACAGTCGGTGCAGAAGGTGTGCCGTAGTAAATAAGGTTCTAAATCTTCGGCTAATGTTGATTTGACAATCTGATTTCTGTACACAGTTGCACCATTTGCAATGTCCATCTCTCTGCAGAAATTGTGCCATGCGTGATAGAATGCATTTTCATCAAGCGGTAAACTGTGATTTTTGCATCTTACAAATACCCACTTATCGTTTTGCCCTTTGAGTTTGTGTTCAATTAATGATGATTTTAACTGAGGTGGGATTGGTATTTTTCTGCCTGTGCCAGCCTCTGTTTTTGATTTGCCTACAGTCAATATACTGTTTTCAAAGTCTAACCAAGTCCATTCCATTCTGCGAATTTCAATTGGTCTGAGTCCACAATAGAGCATTGTCAACACCATCGTTCCTGCGTAATGTGTTTTGGCAGTTTCAAGTATCATTGCTCTTTCCTCATCTGCTATCGGTCGGCGTGTTCCTTGCGTTACTTGTGGCAAGATAATATCTTCAGCGGGATTATCGGGTATCAGTTTTTGTTTTTTAGCTTTACGCATAATTCGTCTTAAAGTCATACGAAGTTTTGATACCATAGCCTTGCTCTTGCCAACATATTGATTTAAAAACCTTTGGCAGTCATCCTCGTGTATTTCACACAGCTTGTAATTTGCAAAGTAGGGAATAATATGTGTGTAAACATAATTTTTGTAATTGTCCTTGTTTACTTGACTGCAATCAGCATTTTTGACATTCAACTCATACCAGTTATCAGCAAAGTCTTTGAATAACATATCGGGAAATACACCCTTGTGTTTTTCAGTTTCTTTCTGAATGTAATAATCACGGATTTTGTCATCCATAATTTTACGGCATTCTTTTTCCGATTTCTTAGAGCGAGCAGTGAGAACATCATATTCACCTTGTTCGTTTTTAATTCTTTTGGTCATACGATAGCAAATAAATTTACCGTCTTTGTCATATAGTTCGTACATAAACGCACCTCCTACTTGTGTATAATTTCAAATTCATACAGACTGTTTTTTGTTTTCATAGTAATGACACTGTCATTTATTGTGTACTCACCATAGCCTGTATGAAACCAATCACCCATTAAATTGTTGAATGCAATATAGTGTTGTCCTTTGAATTTTTCTGTGCTTTCCCATATAGACATAATGCCTTGAAAGTCAATATATCCTTCTCGCCATTTCCATTCTTCATAATCCATATCTGAAATTTTTTGAACAGATTTAACTATGACATTTTGATAATAATCAACTGGTTTTGGCATAAAATCACCCTCCTTTCAGCAACACACAATACCATAGAGACTTGAACAAGTCCAGTTAATATAGAGATTTTTTATTTATTTCTGTTATACATAAAATCAAGCACATCAATGATAAAGTAACGCTTGACTCTGCCGAAGGTTGCAGGTTCAAGATTGTTACAAATTTCTCTTGTTGTATCTTTACAAACACCAAGTATCTTTGATATTTCACTTGCACTGAAAAGATATTGACCTTCTTGCGATGAAATATAATTTGCAATTGATTTAAGTTCCGCTTTTGTTTTCTGCATCCATTTTCTCCTTACATAATTAATTTCGGTCCTTGATATTCTTCATAATCATCATTGTAACTGCCGTCTGATGATAAATCTTTAAGCCCGTGAGCAAGGCGTTTTTCCTGCTCTTTTGATAACTGTTTTCGGTCAATCTGATTGTTAAGATTATCAAATCTTTTCTGTGCACTCATATTAAACATATCAGCAAGCAAACTCACAACAGAAGAAAGAATCATTCCGTTGTCAGAGTAATGCCATTTTGAATAAGAAATATTGCAATTCATATTTAGCACAGCTTGTATGATTTTATTCTTAATTGACCTGAACTCTTTGTTATCTTCAATCGGAATAGATTTGTTTTTATTATCATAATAAAGTGATAACTTCTCGTTGTTAATATCATTCCACTTGTCATAAAGAGTAGATAAATTTTCATCTTTCATAAGCTCTTTTAAGATTTCATTGACGATATCTTTTGTTTTCTTTGGCAGATAACCATAAACTTTCTTGCCGTTGCAGTTATCAAGCTGCTTCCTTAATTCTAAAATCAGATTGAAAAGCTGTGGCGAAACATCAAAAGAATAATTGCAATCATCTAATACTTCTTCAAGTAATTCATTAAAACTATTTTTCAATTCTTCACGATATTCTGTTTGTTGCTTGAATAATTTGTATTGTTCATTGCGGAATATATCATTACCGAATGCACTTCTCATTGACTTAATGCCTTTGTTGGTTAAATAGCCTTGTCCGCTTTTGGAATACACAAGTAAGTGGATGTGTGGATGGTGTGTTGTGTTATGGAATGCTGCATACCATTGCAAGTCACTTGGCTGAATGTTATGTGCTTTTGCAATCTCAATCATATTTTTTCTGACCTGCTTTTTCCATCGTTCAGCGTTGTTGTAGCCAAGTCTTTCGGCATCCTCTCGCTTAAGACTAATCACATGAGTCCAAACAATTCCTTTGTGATTAGAAACATCCTCAGCCACTTTATTCAAATCGATTTTGTCATCACTCTGTGAAAACAATCCATGCTTGCCAAGCTTTTCTACGCTCGGTCGTTCAGCAATATATGAAACTAATGCTTTCAGTTCTTCAGCTCTGTCAGCATTTCTTTCTATAAATGTATCAATAAATTCTGTTGCATTTGACTTCGTAGAATCATTTTTGTAATCAGAGAACTCAATATATTTCTTTGACTCAGGATAATTATTTGTTATGGAATTAATTAATCTCTGCTGACTTTTAGTCGAAGGACTGTTATCAATTCCATTCGGTAATTTCTCTACACCTTCACGAGTTCCCATATATTTAACGAGTTTACCGACATTAGAACGCTTTGAATTTCTGAAATATCTGCTTGTGAAAATAATTTTAGCCATATATCTCCTTTGCCAAATCGTTATTAGATATTATTGTGTTGAAGTCAATTATGCCATTTGTCGATGCAACTTTTTCGGCGCAAAGATTGTCAAGCCTTTCATTCAACTCACTGTCAATTCTGTATTGTGTACTCAAAAGACAATTCTGTTTTGCAGATTCAACAGCCAATTTGAATATCATTTCGGATAAACAATCCTGTAAAGATTCAACCTGATTTTTGATTTCATTGCTTATCATAGGAGTGATATAGTCAGCACTTTGTTTGTGCATCAGGTAGCCGATATAGAAATTAACGGCTGATCTGACGAATGAACTTCTGTTGCTGTCATACGAATATGGCAGTGCTTTGTCTATTTCATCTATCATTTCAGGTGTCATCCAGAATGAATATTTCTCTTTATTTCCCATAAATACCTCTCTTTCTTACATACGCCTGTTACAGCGCCTAATCATAAATTCTAAAATTCCTTGAAATTCGGTCGGCTCTGCCGTCCGATGTGATTCGTCAGGCACCACAGCATACGCCTGACTTTAACCTGCTTGAAATAATAAATTGTGAAACCTCTGAAAATGAACTGAAAACCATTGCCACAAATGGCTTATATTTGCTTTTTGTTCTCTTACTCTATTTGTATCCTACTTGTTTTAGAACTCTGCAAATACTGCCGACAGGTTTGTGACAGGGCTTTCCTTTTTGATTTCTAACGAGTTTTTATATTGTTTGTCATCATTTCGTGAACCGGAGGTGGTTCATATTTTGTGGACGGTATAGATATTGCTCTGCTGTGCATTTCCCATATATCTTTCGGACACATCCACAAGTCCTTTGTCAACCAAATCTTTGATTACCTTACGGCACGAGTTTTCACAGATGCCACAGTACTCAGCAATGTGCGGAATGGAATAATAGCTTTGTCCACGCTTATCCTTTCTGCTGATAAAGAAACTGTACACCACAAACTCCATAGGCGTTAACCCTTCATCAAAAATTGTGTTGGGCAACAAAAAATAATTTCCGTTAATGTTATCACCTCGCTTTGATTATAAATTTTGCCCCTCATAGTAGTAGGCAGTGAGAAAGCACTTTTTACTACCATTTGCGAATTTGTTTACAAATAATTTATAAAAGCACCTCTCACCTATAGCCACGAGAAAAGCAAAATATGAAGATTTTAAATTATTCCTCACTATACGGATATTAAAATAGTAAAATATCACGGTCTGAAAATTTTATTTACAAACTGTTTATAAATACACCTCCCAATATAGTAGGCAGTGGCAGAATAGAAAAAGGGCCATAATTTTAAAATTTTCTTCTTTGATTTTTGCCACAATCGATTTTTATTTTGAATTAGTACACGATGTTTGCGATAAAATAAAAAATTGTTATATCGTCACACAAGTCCTATAACTTGTTTTATCTATCTTGTTTATATATTACCGTTCACTATGTGACCACAGTAGTTGTATACGAAACCATCAAAAATTCAAATCAGAAAAAACACTCCATATATAAGGACACTAAAAAATGTTTTGTAAACCACTTTTTGAAAAAGTTTTACATACTATTAAAATATTTCATTCTGACACCTCCATTTATTTAGCCGTTAAGTGATATGCTTTGAGCCAAATGAATTTTAAATTTATAGATTTCAGAACGCAAAAAAGTCGGGCACTGAAACTTACACATACTTTTACACAGACTGCTCCCTTGTGTGAGGAATTGCTATGTAAATATGTATTCGTTTCAATGTCCGACTTGATTTCCGTATCGTACATTAAACTTAAAATTAGTTTTAACTCAATGGTTAAACTATAAAATAAAAAGTTAAAAATATTCAATTGTAATGTATAATGTTGACTTCCTCTGCCAACACTATTTAGTTTAGCAGGATTTTACTTTGCTGTCAATAATTTTATGTCGACACGATTTTTTCGTGATTTGCTCGCTATTAATAAAAAATTTTTTCAAAACTCAAAGTTTTTATGTTATAATATAATCAAAGATTTTGGAGGCTGTTATGACATACGAATCTATATTAGACTTTTGGAAAAAACAGAATATAAAAGATGCCAACGAATTGGCATCTGTGTTAAATTCATATTCAGTTAACTTTGCATATAACTCAGGTAAAATTGAGAATGATGAAATTACTTACCACGATACCAGAGAAGTGTTTGACAAGAATGGTGTAACCTCATATACTGGCTCAACCAAAACCTTGTTTGAAATTCAGAATTCAAAAGCTGCTTATGAAAGAATATTATCAGCATTTGATAATAAACAAAAAATCGATGAAGAGTTTTTGAAAGAAATTCAGATGATTTTAACCAACGGTACTTATGACGAACGAAGATATCAGATAGGCGAGCGACCGGGTGAATATAAGCATCACGATTATGTGACAGGTAAAAATGAGGTTGGTGCATCTGTTGAGGATGTTCAGGAAGAAGTTTGTGAGTTGCTTGATGAGTTAACAGATATTGATGACAAAAATGCTTTAGTTGCTGCTGCATATTTTCATGCTAAGTTTGAAAATATACATCCTTTTTCAGACGGCAACGGAAGAGTTGGCAGACTCCTGATGAATTACATTCTGCTTATCCATAATCATCCACCGATTACAATTTATGAAGAGGACAGAAAAGAGTATTATAACGCTCTTGAAAAATTTGATGAAGATCTTGAACTTAATAGCCTGATTGATTTCTTAAAATCTCAGTTAGTTAAAACTTGGGAGAAACAGTTAGATAAATCAAAGCAGAAATCTTCATTAACTGATTTTGTAGAATAGTTATATGTTATGGTTATTTAATATAGAAGAGAGAAGCACTTATCATTTTATGATAAGTGCTTTTTGATAGTCTTTAGCAATGGGTAAGTAACTTTTATGAAATAATCAAATTTTTTGTAAATTCAATGGATAAAGTTATTTTTTTATTTGGCAATTATGTTATCAATCTATAAATCTTGTTATCGATTGTTGAAGTGTTACGCAATTTGTTTTATAATTATGTAAACAGCAAATGGGAGGTGTTTAAATTGGAAGATCGAAATGATGATTTAATTATTGATTTAGGATTACCAGTCATATTTGATGGTGTTTCAAATACATTATTATATTCTGACATAATTAAAGATTATCCAGTTGGTGGAATGATAAGTGAATATAGCAGATTACATCCTACAGAGATAAAAGATGTTATTCTTGACTGTGACAATATTAATGAAAAACCTACTATAGATAATCTATCAGCATTTTTCTATGAGTTTAATAAAAAATTATTGAAAAAATTTGACCCTATTATTGCAATTATGGTTTTAGTTGAATTTTTCAATAATACATATAATTGGTATAAGCTGAGACTTAAAGAAGATAGAAATAAATTATTTGACGAGTTTAACAGTATAAATAGTGATATCAAGAATTTTATTTTTGAAAACACGCAGGTCAATCATCCTGGAGATGAAACAATTTTACAACTTATTCTTACAATGTATTTAGGCTTTGCTCAATCATATGTTAATACTAAATATATATTTACAGAAGTAATCAAATGTTTGGAAAAATATGATGAAACTAAAGACAAAACTATAATTGACACATTTATATCGATGTATATTCAATATATAGATTTTCAACATATAGATTATAGAATAATTTGTACAGAAAAAGGTTTTGAATCACTTTATACAATTAAAACATCAATGTCATTATTACTTTTTGAAATGGCAAATTGTATAAAAAAAGAAACAATATTTGTAAAATGCATAAATTGTGGTGAATATTTTGTTCCTGAAGGTAGAAGGGATACACTTTATTGTTCATATATATCACCACAGAATGATAAAAAAACTTGTAAAGAAATTGGCGCACAAATAACTAGGGCTAATAAAGAAAAAACTGATATTGTAACAGGTTCGTATAGAAAAACATATATGCGTTATAAAATGAAAATGCGTAGAAATCCATATAACAAAGATGTAAATAAAAAGTATGAGGAATTAACACATGGAATTAAAGAGTGGAGATGCAATCTTAATCAAGGTTATTCCACGGTTGAGGAGTACTTAAATTGGATTGAAAAATTTTAATTAAGGTAATGAATTTTTAATGTTTAACGAAAGGAAGTTTATTTTATGGAATCGATAAAAAAGATATTTAATAAAAACGAAGTAATACAGATACCAAATACTAAAGAACATACTTCATTTATAGATAGCCTTGAGGTAGTTAAATCTTGGGAAAATGCTTGCAATATTGGTACAAGAAGTAAGTTACGAGAGGCACAATTAGGCGCCTTATTCGCGATTAAGGCTCATCGAATAGTTAGTAATGAGGCGGCAACTGTTGTTATGCCTACAGGTACCGGAAAAACTGAAACAATGATTGCAACAGTAGTTTCTGAACAAATCAATAAAGCATTAATTATAGTGCCAAGTAATTTATTAAGAAAGCAAACTGCTGAAAAATTTGCAAAGTTTGGAGTCTTAAAAGACATAGGAGTTATAGACAAGAATGCTTTATATCCAGTTGTAGCTTGTTTAAAAAGTCAACCTAAGACTCAAGAAGAATTAGAAGAAATTATCAAGTCTTCTAATGTAATAATAACTTCTATGACTTTAATTGGTCGTTTTGATGATAATCAAATTGACATGTTATTATCAAATATTGATTTGTTTATTGTTGATGAAGCTCATCATATTGCTGCCAATCAATGGTCAAAAATTAAATACAAATTTAGAGATATACCTTGTCTTCAATTTACCGCAACGCCATTTAGAAATGACGGAAAAAAAGTCGATGGCAGAATAATATATAATTATCCATTATCTAAAGCACAGAAAAAAGGATATTTTCAAAAGATTGACTTTAAACCTATTAAAGAATTCAATGAGTCAAAAAGTGATTTTTCAATAGCTAAAAAAGCTGTTGAACAGTTAGAAACGGATACGAATAGCGGATATGATCATATTGTTTTAGTAAGAGCAAAAAATAAAATATCTGCTGAAAGACTGTACCAAGAAATATATCAACCACTTTATAATAAATACAATCCTGTTTTAATTCATAGTGGATTATCTAAGTCAATAATTAATGAAAAGATAAAAGCATTGAATAGTGGAAAATCAAAGATAGTTGTTTGTGTTGATATGTTTGGTGAGGGTATTGACATTCCTAATTTAAAAATAGCAGCAATACACGATAAATATAAATCTCTACCTATTACATTACAGTTTATAGGTAGAATTGCGAGAACTAGTAAAAATTTAGGGAATGCTACTGTAATTACTAATATTGTAAACGAAGAACTTGCTGAAAGTATAAATGAACTGTATGCTCAAGATTCAGATTGGAATCAGCTTTTAGGTGAACTTTCGAGTTCTGCTATTGACAAAGAATTATCCCAGCAACAGTTTGCTGAAGGGTTTAATAATTCACTTATATCTAAAATAGTTAAACAGTTACATCCAAAAGTAAGTACTGTTGTTTATGAAACAGATAAATCTTCATGGAATATTAATAAATTATGCAAAAAATTTGATAGAGAAAATTGTTTTGTTTCTTACAATGATTCCGAAAAAGTTGTAATAGCTATTGAAAAAGTGGATAATTCTCTTGAATGGACTAATTATAAAGGAATTTTTGATCAGGAATGGAAATTACATATTGCATACTGGAATGAAGAACACAAAATGTGTTTTGTTAATAGTTCAGATAAAAGTTCTTCGGGTAAGATTGCAGAATTATTATTTGAAGACAGTAAAATTTTTAATGGTGAACGAGTATTTAGGTGTTTACATGGTATAAACAGATTAATGCTTGGAACTGTTGGATTGAAAACGAATATGAACAGTATTATCAGATATAAGATGTTTGCGGGTATGGATGTTGGAGAAGGAATTTCAGAATCTATAAAAGAGGATTCAACTAAATCAAATTTATTTGGAATAGGATATAATGGTAATGGGAAAATCAGTATCGGATGCTCATATAAGGGAAGAATTTGGTCGCGTTGGGTTGAAAGCATTGATTTTTGGAAAAAGTGGTGTGATGATATTGCATCCAAGCTCTCTGATTCTACAATTGATACTTCGAAGATTTTAAAAGGTGCTTTAATCCCTAAAGAAATATTCGAAAGACCGCAGTGCATTCCGTATTCTATTGAGTGGCCATTAGAGTTAGATTATGATATGATAAATAGAATCGAAGTAATATACAATAGAAAGCATTATCAACTTGATGATGTGAATTTAAATATAATTAATGCAAGTGAAAACGGTCCGTTAGTTTTTGAGATTAGCAATGATGAATTTGCTGTTGAATTCGAGTTTAAAATTAGTAATGATGGATTTTCAATCTGCAAAGAAAATTCAAATGATATGAGTATAATTATAGGAAGAAAAGAATATGAAATAGTGGAGTATTTTAATTTACACTCACCTATAATAAAATTTACTAATAATTCATCTTTAGAAGGGAACTGGTTAGTAGAAAGCAATACCGATACTCAGCTATTTAATAAAGATAATTTATTTGCATTTGATTGGACAGATGTTGATATACGAAGAGAATCCCAAGGCGATGACAAGGATGTTAGTTCTATTCAATATAGTGTTATTCAAAAGCTAAAAGAAGAACAATTCAGCATTATTTTTGATGATGATAATTCTGGAGAAATTGCTGATATTATTTGTATTGATGATAATGACAATAATGAACTAATATTTAAGTTTTATCATTGTAAATTTTCCCATTCACAAAATCCAGGATGTAGGCTTAATGATTTATATGAAGTTTGTGGACAAGCAGAAAAATCAGTTAGATGGATTGCTAATAAAGCGAGCATTATCCCTCATATGAAAAATCGTGAAATTCGTAAAAATGAAAAAGATGTTAGTAGATTTGAAGTGGGTTCTTTAGAAAAGTTAGATGAAATCAGTAATAAAATGAAATTTTTTAAATGTAGGTTTGAGATATATATTGTTCAACCAGGTGTTAGTATACAAAAAATCACTCCGGAAATGCAACGACTGTTTGGATGTACAGAGGCATATTTGAAAGATACTTATGGAATTCCTTTAAAGGTAATCTGCAGTTGTTGAATTGTATATTTATTTAAAGTTCATAAATCCATTAAATTAATAGTAAGAGATTTTTGAGAGACTCAAAATTGAAAATTTGGCTTAAAATGGTGTGTTTCAAAAAGTAATTTTTACACTCTGACTCCGTCATTTAAGGTTCGAATCCTTATACCTCTGCCATAACTCAAAAGCCTACATAGAACTTGCTATGTGGGCTTTTTTTCTTGATTTTCAAACTATTGCAAACCATATTGAATTATGCAGTAGGTAACAAGTAGCCAACAGGTAGGTAACAAATATTCTTGAAAAAAGAGGGCTGAAAAATCAGTCCTCTAATTTTGTATGTATTTTGTTTACTGCATCTATTTTTACCTTCAGCGGTATATGAGTATAAACACTTTCGGTTAATGATTGTGCCGATTTATGACCCACAATTTCTTTAATTATAGTTGGGTTAACATTGTGTATTGTCATTTCGGTGATGCAGGTATGTCTTGCTTCGTGTGTTGTGTGCTGCATCTTTAGTGCTTCTAAAACACTATTCATATACCGCCGCCATTGCGCATAATCGACCTTGTAGCCGTTTGGAGTAGTAATTACATACTTACTGCTGCATTTATCTAAAAAGTGCCTGAAAAACGGTACAATGGCATCTGCAATAGGCACTATACGTACACCTGCATCAGTTTTACTTTTTACAACCTCAAAATACTGTTCTTCAAGGTGTAAATTTTCACGAAGCAAAGAAAGTAATTCCTGACATCTGACACCTGTATATATGTATATTAAAATGATTTTTACAATGTCATCTTCTTTGTGCTTCCAAAGCTCTGATATTTCATCATTGTTGAAAGGTGTTCTCTGCTCTTTGGTTGCACTGCTTTCACCTATTTTCAGCAACTCGCTTTTATTTGATGAAACGATTTCTTGCGACATCGCTAATTGATATAATTTGCTTATTAGATTTTTCATAAATCTTTTAGCAACATAACCGCTTTGCACTTCATCTATACATTTCTGAAGCTGCGGAGCTTTCAATGACAAAAATGATTTATTGTGTATTGCTGAAAATCTGTTAAAAGCATATTTATATTGCTTTATTCCGCTGTCAGATAGTTTATTATACTCGGTTGTTTGCTGCCATTTCTCATATATATCTTTAAAGGTAATCTTGGTGTTAGATATCTCGAAAGGTTCTTTGTTATAGTCTGACAGGGCTTGTAAGGCTTTATTTTGGCTTGGATAATAACCTAATACTTCTCTGATTTGTTTACCGTCTTGCCAGCCCTTTGTTATTCTGACAATATACGGATTGCGCCGTTTGCCTTGCAACTTTGTAATGCTGCCATAGCCATTTGGCAATTTCATTGTATCACTCCTTTTTCATTTTTGCAGTCAACTGCAAAAGGGCGCAAAAATGCCCTGCTTGATTTTCTCTGCAGGGTGTGATACAATATTACTACCACATAAGAGTGTATCAGCACTCTGCTAAAGCCTTATGGTTGTTACCAGCAACCGTAGGGCTTTATTTTTTTGTCAATTTATAAATCTACTGTTGTTTGAATTTCTTGTTTAGGTATTAATTCACAAAGTCTATCGAAAAATTTAAGATATTGAAAATCTGCGCTGTTTTTCATTACTATTGCTTTTTCCTCATTATCACTTATATAAGTGATGCAATCAAAATACTCTTTTTTCTTTTTGTCTTTAGCGGTGACTGCACCAACAACAGCACCAGCAGTGCCAAATAGCAAGCCACCTGCAATGGCTCTTCCAATTCCACTGTTTTCTTTGATTTTTTCTTCTGTTATTATTTCATATTTTGTTATTTTTGATATTGCAAGATTTACGCATTCATCAGTTTTTAACGATTTCTTAAATTGAAGAATACCAGCATCTTCGTTTAATACTAAATAAAACAACATTTTAGGAGTATAGTTGCTTGGTAAACCTGCAATATACACCATTCGTATTGTTAAATTGCCGTCTTTGTTTTTTTTACTAAATAATCCCATATTTACTCCTTTTATAATTTACTTGTAAATCCAACTGCTTTGCCGATTACTCCAACCTTGTTCATTTCTTCGTTAACATAAACAAATGGTGGATATGCTAGGTTCTCGGCTAGCAATATGATTTTATCATCTTATTTGTGACATCATCATAAAATTAATTTTGTTTCAAAATCGCTGTCAACAAGATAAGAAAAATCTATCGTTTTAATTTTTTTAATAATGGATAAATTTTTCAGGTTAATGACAAAATTATCCATATTTTTTACATAAGTTATATTAGAATAAAGATGTGACAAAAAAGTTTTCGTAAAATTATACTATAAATCGACATTATTAATATGATTTGAATATTAATCCAATTAATATTCTTGTTTCATCGGCAGAGAATATTAACGGTGATTAAATGAAGGTAATTTATAGATTATATGAAATTC
>JBKWUD010000032.1:17150-28718 GCA_046989265.1 Eubacterium sp. | reverse complement strand
AGGGGAGTTATCAATACAGAAATTTTCCAAATAATCAATATGCCTTACGGGAATTCCCTGAATAATTTTGCCTGAGACAGCTTCATTTTTATCAAAAATTCCAACAAGCTTAAAGCCGCTTGAACGGGTGAATATTTTCGAGGCAACTGCCTTGCCGAGATTACCTGCACCTATAAGAATTGTTTTGACTTCATTATGTACACAAAGAATTTCACCGATTTTATTGTAAAGCTCAGGTACATTATAGCCATAGCCCTGCTGACCGAATCCGCCGAAGCAATTGAAGTCATGGCGAATTTGGGATGCAGTTAATCCCATTCGCTCTGCAAGTTCTTTTGAACTTATTCTTACAATTCCGTTATCCTTAAGATTTTCTAAAAATCTATAGTAACGAGGCAGTCTTTTTATAACAGATATTGAAATATCATTTCTCTCCATAGCGTTCACCACCAATTAAATTCGGTTAATTATTTTGCCATCTCAGTGATGGTTTCCATTACATAATCACCGAACTCGTCACATGTACATCCTGTATCACGGCCTGTAATAACAAGCTTCTTTTCTTCAAACATGCATTTATCAAGCGCAGCCTCAAGTGCATTTGCCTGCTCCTGATAGCCAATGTGAGAAAGCAGCATTACAGTAGCTCTGAGCATTGAGCAAGGGTCTGCATACTGACCTCTGCCTTCCTTAATCATACGAGGAGCTGAGCCGTGAATAGCCTCAAACATTGCATACCTCTTACCGATGTTTGCTGAGCCTGCAGTGCCGACTCCGCCTTGGAATTCAGCAGCCTCATCGGTGATAATATCACCGTAAAGGTTAGGAAGAACGAATACCTTGAAATCCTTTCTTCTTGCAGGGTCAATAAGCTTTGCGGTTGTGATATCAATATACCAGTCATCAGTAACGATATCAGGATATTGCTCACCGATCTTCTGAGCAGTCTTAAGGAACTTGCCATCGGTTGTTTTAATAATGTTGGCTTTGGTGATAATAGAAACTTTACCCTTATTATTCTTTTCAGCATAATCATAAGCAAGCTTTGCAATTCTTTCGCAGCCTTCAGCGGTTGCTACGGTAAAGTCAACAGCAAGATCATCTGTGATATTTACACCGTGTGAGCCTACTGCGTAACCGCCTTCTGTATTTTCACGGAAGAAGGTCCAGTCAATGCCTTCTTCAGGAACTTTAACAGGGCGCATATTTGCAAAAAGGTCAAGCTCTTTTCTCATTGCAACATTTGCAGATTCAACATTTGGCCAAGGATCGCCCTGACGAGGAGTTGTTGTAGGACCCTTAAGAATTACATGGCAGGCCTTAAGCTCCTCAAGTACATCATCGGGAATGGCTTTATTACAGGCTGCACGGTTTTCAATTGTAAGACCGTCAATAACCTTGAATTCAACCTTGCCTGATTCAACCTCATCCCTTAAAAGGAATTCGATTACTCTCTGGCTTTCCTTTGTGATGATAGGACCTATACCGTCACCGCCGCAAATTCCGATAACGATTTTGTCCAGTGACTGATAATCAGTGAAATCCTTATCAGCTTTAATTCTTTTTGCACGGGCAAGCTGCGATTCCATAAGTGAGCGGAATTTATCAACTGCCTCGTCTATCGCTTTCTTTTCTTCAAGCTCTGACATAATTTATCTCCTTAAAATTATTTATTCATTTCTCTTGTGTAGTCAAGCAGACCGCCGCAAAGAAGCATTGCTCTCTGACGATCTGAAAGGTGTGATGAATCAAGTTGGTATTCCTCACCCTTTGTAATGTTTTTAAGTACGACCTGTTTGCTGTTTTCAATGCAGTCACGGATGTTAACAAGCTCAAGCTCGTCCATCTGGTCGATTTTGTCATAATCAGCCTCATTCATAAATGTGAATGGCAGAATACCTGCGTTTACAAGGTTTGCAACATGTATGCGGGCAAAGCTTTTTGTAATAACTGCCTTTACGCCGAGATATAGAGGAACGAGTGCGGCATGCTCTCTTGACGAGCCCTGACCGTAGTTAGCACCGCCGATAATGAATCCCTTGCCTTCAGCCTTAATTCTTTCAGGGAATGTTTCATCACATACACCAAAGCAGTATTGTGAAAGGTGAGGAATATTTGAACGGTAAGGAAGAATCTTGGCACCTGCAGGCATAATGTGGTCTGTAGTAATATTGTCCCCAACCTTAAGAACTGCCTTAGCCTTAAGCTCGGCAGGAAGCGGCTCAGTCTTAGGAAATGGTTTGATGTTAGGTCCGCGGAGCACCTCAACACTGCCTGCCTCTTCAGGAGATGCAGGGGCCTCAATCATATTATCGTTAACAATGAATTTTTCAGGCATTGTAATTTGCGGAGCTTCTCCAAGCTCTCTTGGATCTGTCAGGTATCCGGTAAGAGCAGATGCGGCAGCAACCTCAGGTGAAACAAGATAAATCTTGCCGTCCTTTGTGCCTGAACGACCTTCAAAGTTTCTGTTAAAAGTTCTGAGTGATACGCCGGCACTGTTGGGACTTTGACCCATACCAATGCACGGACCGCAGGCTGATTCAAGAATTCTTGCACCGGCGTTAATCATATCTGATAATGCACCGTTAAGAGCAAGCATGTTAAGAACCTGCTTTGAACCGGGAGCAATGCAAAGTGAAACAGAAGGATCAACTGTTTTGCCCTTTAGGATTGATGCGACCTTCATCATATCAACAAATGATGAGTTTGTGCATGATCCGATAGCAACCTGATCAACCTTGATTTTGCCGATTTCATCAGTTGTCTTAACCTGGTCAGGCATATGAGGGCACGCAGCCATAGGAGTGAGTGAACAGAGATCAATATCAATTATCTCATCGTACTCAGCATCTGCATCAGGTAAAATCTCTGTCCAGTCATCTTCTCTGCCCTGAGCCTTAAGGAATGCAAGCGTGATTTTATCGGAAGGGAAGATAGATGTTGTTGCACCGAGCTCAGCACCCATATTTGTTATTGTTGCACGCTCAGGAACAGAAAGAGTTTTAACACCTTCTCCGCCGTATTCAATAATTTTTCCTACTCCGCCTTTAACGCTCATAATGCGGAGTACCTCAAGAATAACATCCTTAGCTGATACCCAGGGCTTGAGATATCCTGTGAGATTAATTCTTGTCATTTTCGGCATTGGAATGTAATATGTACCGCCGCCCATGGCAACAGCAACATCAAGTCCGCCTGCACCCATAGCCAGCATGCCGATACCGCCGCCTGTAGGTGTGTGTGAATCAGATCCGATTAATGTTTTTCCCGGAATGCCAAAGCGTTCAAGATGAACCTGGTGGCAGATACCGTTACCGGGTCTTGAAAAATAAATACCGTGCTTTTTGGTTACGGTCTGAATAAATCTATGGTCATCTGCATTTTCAAAACCGGTTTGAAGTGTATTATGGTCAATGTAAGCAACACTGCGCTCAGTCTTGACTCTGTCAACACCCATAGCTTCAAACTCAAGATAAGCCATGGTTCCTGTTGCATCCTGTGTAAGGGTTTGATCAATTCTGAGTCCGATTTCTGTTCCGACTTTCATTTCACCCTCAACAAGATGAGCCTTAATAAGTTTTTGTGCTAATGTAAGTCCCATTAGAATATGTCCTCCTAACTAATTAACAATGTTGTTAATTTTTTTGTCAAAGTTATTTTAAACATTATCAAGCCGGTTGTCAATCAAATATCAATATTGTTACAATTTTTTAATATAATAGATAATTTATATATTAGTTGAAATTTGTATTGATTAATGTTAAAATATAAAATGAATTTTTGGGTATAACTAACATTGAGGTGTTAGAATGTCTGAAAATAATGAGCAAACCAATAATGAGGAGGAAAGCGGCTCTTCTTTTGAAACAGGGTCAATAACCGTTGAAAAAGGCGGTCATTTCATCCATTGCCTGACTATTATCGGTCAAATTGAGGGTCACTTCATTCTTCCCAGTCAAAATAAAACTACTAAGTATGAACATGTAATTCCGCAGCTTGTTGCAATTGAGGAAAGTAAGGAAATTGAGGGACTTTTAATTATCCTCAATACCGTCGGCGGAGATGTTGAGGCAGGACTTGCAATTGCCGAACTTCTTTCAACCATGAAAACACCGACTGCATCCCTGGTTCTCGGAGGAGGTCACTCAATCGGTGTCCCTCTGGCAGTCAGCTGCAAAAAAAGTTTTATTGTGCCGAGCGCAACGATGACTGTTCATCCTGTTCGTATGAACGGAACAGTTCTCGGAGTTCCGCAGACGCTGTCCTATTTTGAAAAAATGCAGGACAGAATTGTCAATTTCGTTGAAAGTAATTCTAAAATAAGTGCTGAGGATTTTCGCAGTCTTATGATGAAAACAGGAGAGCTTATTATGGATGTCGGCACAGTGCTTGACGGTGAGGGTGCAGTAAAATGCGGTCTCATTGATGAGCTTGGCGGACTGTCTGATGCACTTGATTTTCTTGATTCATCTATTGGGGAGGACAAGCAATGCTCTACACAATAGCGGATTTAAACGATGTGTTTCATACCGATACTAAGGTTGTGCAGTGCCGCCGCTCAAGCAATCCCTATGATTATATAAGAACAGGATACTATATAGACAATGCTGCACTTTACGGAGGAAGTAATAATGTCAATCTTAACTGCAATCATCCAGGCAGTGCTTCAGGCACTGTCATGGATATTACCGATAAGTGAATATGGTCATTCATCATTATTCCATGATTTTGCAGGCAGGGCAACGGGCTCCTGCTCTGCAATAACGGGAGTTATACATATAGGCATAGCAATAGGAATTCTGATTTCTTCCTATAAACTTTTTCTGACTCTTTCAAAAGAATTTTTCGGTACATTCAAGGATTTATTCAGAAAACAAATAAAAGGCAGTTCCAAGTCTCCTGCAAGGTCATTTATGTATATGACGCTTATTTCCTTTGTGCCGATGATTTTGTGGTTGATTCCGACAGGCAAAAACGGATTCCTGTTCGCTCTGCTAAGAAAAACAGGGTTTAACGGTACACTTCTTGATGACGGCATATTCTTTGCAATAACGGGACTTCTTGTTCTTGCTGCAGCAAAGCAACTGTCACTTGCAAGAAATAACAAAAATGTGTCTGTGCTTTTTGCAGTTGTTGTTGGTGTATTAAGCATATTCCTTGTTCCTGTTTCCGGTCTTTCGCTTACTGCAGGAATATTTGCCGTTTTGATGCTTCTCGGTGTGTCAAAAAAGCTTTCATTCAGATATAGTATTGTTATGAGTGTTCCTGTGCTTATTGTAATGGGAATTGCTCAGATATGCACTGCAGTTATTTCTGCAGGTGCAGTTGAAATTATTCTTGGAGTAATTATTTCGGCGGCAGTCAGCTTTATTGCAGTTAAGCTTTTACAATGGATAATTAATGCAAATAAGCTTAAGTTTTTTGGCATTTATGATATCGGTATAGGTGTTATCGCAATTATAATCGGTATCTTTGAATTGATTTTAAAATAATTTATATATGGAAAAGTAGGAAATTTAATGGCTAATACAAAAAATTCTAAAGGTAAGCAGGTTGCCAAAGCTGCTCCTAAGGCAAAAAGGCCCACAGCTAAAGAGCTGGCTCAGATGGAGGCAGAGCAGCAAGCACTTGAAATGAAAAAGAAGGAAGCAAGTGCAAGAATACTGAGTATTGTAATTTTTGCAGTATCGGTTTTGTTTTTCTTTATATCGGTTGTCAGCGGAGAGGGACTCTGGAATATTTTACATAACTTCTTTATTGGTCTTTTCGGTTGGTTTGCAGCAATTGTATTCCCAATCCTTTGTATAGTGTATTCGGCTCTTTTCACCGTTAAGAAAAGCGATAGAAAGATGGTGTTTGAAACAGTTTCAATCATCATTCTTGTGCTTTTGATTTCAACCTTTATTCATGTTGTTTCAAATAATTCCGGTGCTGAATTTGCCGATACTGTTACGAACGCATATAAAAATGCTCCGTCTTCATTTAACGGCGGATTTTTTGGTGCTGTCATCGGTTGGCTGCTTTTGACTCTCGGCAAGGCTCCTGCTGTTATTGTTGATATAATTCTTGTTGTGGTTGATGTTATGCTGCTTTCAAGGGTGACCGTTAACCAATTCTTTAAAAACACTGCTAAACCTGTTAAAAAGGTGGTTGAGAAGGCAGCTCCTTATATTGAGGAGAGAAGGGAACGCAGGCAAAATAAAAATATTGATATCTTTCTTGATGACGAGCCGCCTGCTGCAGGCAGTGATGATAATCAGAATGAAAAATCTAAAAAGACAAAATCAAAAAAAACGAAAACGGTTAATGATGAAACTCATGACGACGGACTGGGTGATGATGCGACTGCTGATATTATCCGTGAAATTAATGAGACAACAAGACGCAATCAAGCTGAGCGAATGAAACCAAAGTCAATTGACGAGATTGTTAAGGATGCAAGCGAGGATAAAGAGAAAAAAGAAGAGAAAATAAAAAAAGCGGCAGAGCCGATTCCTGATTTTACGGTTTCTGATGAAGAAATGCAGGCAAGTGTTGCAGAATATAAAATGCCTTCTGTTGATATACTTAAGGCAGCTAAGCATAAGTCTGCAAAAGATGTAAGCACTGAGCTTAAAAGCAAGGCTGAAAGCCTAATTGATACGCTTGCATCTTTTGGCGTTTCCGCTGAAATTACAGATATTTCAAGGGGCCCCACGGTTACACGCTATGAGCTTAAGCCTGCAGCAGGTGTGCGTATTTCCAAGATTACAAATCTAGCTGATGATATTGCACTTAATCTTGCAGCAACAAATGTAAGAATTGAAGCGCCTATTCCGGGTAAGGCTGCTGTTGGTATTGAAATACCAAATTCGGTTAAAAATACAGTTTCAATGCGTGAAATTGTTGATACAAATGATTTTGATGCTCAGAAATCACTTCTTTCAGCAGGTCTCGGCAAGGATATTGCCGGTAATACCGTTTATTGTGATATTGCAAAGATGCCTCACCTGCTTATTGCGGGTACTACAGGTTCGGGTAAATCTGTATGTATGAATTCAATCATAGTTTCCATTCTTTACAGGGCAAAGCCTGATGAGGTTAAATTTCTTATGATTGACCCTAAAAAGGTTGAGTTTTCAAGATATGAAAATATTCCTCATCTTCTTGTTCCTGTTGTTACCGATCCCAGAAAGGCAAGCGGTGCTCTGGGCTGGGCTGTGTCAGAAATGTTAAGGCGTTATCAGTGCTTTTCGGATACAGGTGTTCGTGATATTGAGGGATATAATAAGTTTGTTAAAAAGCATGAAGATATGGAGCCTATGCCTAAGGTTGTTATCTTTATTGATGAGCTTGCAGATTTAATGATGGCTGCACCTAAAGAGGTTGAGGATTCAATATGCCGTCTTGCACAGATGGCACGTGCGGCAGGTATGCATCTTGTAATTGCAACCCAAAGACCCTCCGTTGATGTAATTACAGGCCTTATTAAGGCCAATATTTCCTCCCGTATTGCTTTAACCGTATCATCACAGATCGATTCCCGTACAATTCTTGATACAGGCGGAGCGGAAAAGCTGCTCGGTAATGGTGATATGCTTTATTCACCTATCGGTGCAAGCAAACCAAAGCGTGTTCAGGGTTGTTTCATAAGTGACGAAGAGGTTGAGGAGCTTTGCGACTTTATTAAAAACCAGGGCGAAAGCCAATACAGTGACGAAATTCAGAAGGAGATTGAGAATAAAGCTGCTCAGGAAAAGGGAGCATCATCACCATTTACTGATGACGGAGGCAGCGGTGAAAATCTTGACCCTCTTTTTGAAAAGGCAGTTGAGGTTGTTCTTGATAATCAGAGAGCATCAACCTCCTTCCTTCAGCGCAAGCTCAGCGTCGGCTATTCACGCGGCTCTAAGATTATGGATGAGCTTGAGGAAAAGGGTATTATCGGTCCGCAGGATGGCGCAAAGCCCAGAGAAATTAGAATTAATAAGCAGCAATGGATTCAGATGCAGGCTCAGGGTCCTGCTCCTGATTTTACTGCTGAAAATACAGAACAAATGGAATTTGAACAGTTCGGCAGTGATGCTGAAGTTCTGGATAATCAGGACTCCGCCGCTGACGATGAGGAGTTTTAATGAATACCTTTTTACCCGTAAATAAAAAGGATATGCTTCAAAGAGGCTGGAACGAGGTGGATTTTGTTTACATAACAGGTGACGCCTATGTTGACCATCCCTCTTTTGGAGCAAGCATAATAACCCGAGTTCTTGAAGCAAAGGGTTACAAAGTAGCCGTACTAAGCCAGCCGGATTGGCATAGCACGGCTGATTTTGTTCAGTTCGGCAGACCAAGACTCGGTTATATGATAACAAGCGGCAATATTGATTCAATGGTTGCACATTATACGGTTGCAAAGAAAAAGCGTTCAACCGATGCATATACCGCAGGCGGTAAAATGGGAAAGCGACCTGACAGAGCAGTTATTGTTTATTCAAATATAGTGAAAAAGCTTTATCCCGATGTCCCTGTTATAATCGGAGGACTTGAAGCCTCTTTGCGCCGTTTTGCACATTATGATTATTGGGATGACAAGATTAAACCGAGTATTCTTATTGAGTCAAAGGCAGATTTGCTTACCTTTGGTATGGGTGAAAATCAGACTATAGAAATAGCCCAAAGACTTGCAAACGGTGAGAATATCTCAACTATGCATGATATAAAGGGCACCTGTTATGCAGTTGATGTAAGAGAAACGCCTTATATCGGTGTTGAGTGCCCCGGTTATGAAAATGTCTGCTTATCTAAAAAAGAATATGCAAAGGCGGCAAGAATTCAGCAGGATGAACAGGACCATATCAGGGGAAAGGTGATTAAGCAAAAACACGGCAAAATTATGGTTGTGCAAAATCAGCCGATGCCGCCGCTTACAACGCCGGAGCTTGACTGGGTTTATTCACTCCCTTATATGAGAGCGTATCATCCTATGTATGAAAGTATGGGCGGAGTACCGGGCATTCAGGAAGTTGAGTTTTCAATAACTCATAACCGCGGCTGTTTCGGAGCGTGCAATTTCTGCTCCATTCAGTTTCATCAGGGAAGGTATGTTACAACACGCAGCAAAAAAAGTATTATGGTTGAGGCTGAAAAGCTCACTCATTTGCCGAATTTTAAAGGATATATTCATGATATTGGAGGTCCTACAGCAAATTTCCGTCATACCTCCTGTGAAATGCAGATTCAGCATGGACTGTGTAAAGGTAAAAAATGTCTAGCACCGACTCCGTGTAAAAATCTTTCTGTTGACCACAGTGAGTACCTGGATATTCTTCGCTCTGTCCGTGAATTGCCGAAGGTCAAAAAGGTATTTATCCGCTCAGGTATAAGATATGATTATCTGCTTGAGGATAAAGATGATACATTTTTTAAGGAACTTGTCGAGCATCATGTAAGCGGTCAGCTTAAGGTTGCACCCGAGCATTGCTCTGCAGCTGTTCTTGACAAAATGGGCAAACCGCATATAGAGGCATATATTGATTTTTCAAAGCGTTATTTTCAATACACAGGTGAGGTTAATAAAGAACAGTATCTTGTGCCTTATCTTATGTCAAGCCATCCCGGTTCAACTTTAGATGATGCTATTGAGCTTGCAGTGTTTCTTAAGAAAAATCATATCCGTCCCGAACAGGTGCAGGATTTCTATCCGACGCCGGGCACTATATCAACAACGATGTATTATACAGGTCTTGACCCATATACAATGGAAGAGATTTATTGTGCGAAAAATCCTCATGATAAGGCACTTCAAAGAGCACTTTTGCAGTATTATAATCCAAAAAATTCAGCCCTTGTAGAAGAGGCACTCAAGCGTGCGCACCGCTATGATTTAATCGGTAACAGCGATAAATGCCTTGTTAAGCCAAGTGTCTGTAATCAGTATCAGAATAAAGGTAATAACAGCCGTAATAAATCAAAATCAAACAATTATAAAAAGAGCATAAATAATTCTTATAGAAAAAACAAAAATAAGGGCAAAAGAAGATGAAAAATTCAAAAAGTCAGACTCTTGCAATGATAGGCATTTCATTTCTTGTGATTGCTGGTGTAATTATAGCAATATCATTATCACTCCCCAAGGTTTATGAAAATACCGGTGAGCAGACTGCTGTTGAATCTTCATTGCCATCAGTGATAAGTTCATCAGTTGTTACAAGTTCATCTGATAATGGTGCCATTACCGATGCTGATGGCGGCAATGCTGTCAGCGTTACATATCCGCTTAACCTGAACACTGCATCTGTTGAGGAATTGATGACGATTAACGGACTCGGTGAAACAAGAGCGGGGCTGATAGTTGCCTATAGACAGCAAATCGGCAGCTACTCAGATGTTTCACAAATTAAGGATATAAAGGGGATAGGCGACTCAATTTATGCACAGGTCGCACCCTATTTAACAGTATGATTCGTGCTGTGATTAAAAAGCTCTCCTATGCTTTATTCCCAAGACGTTGTACACTTTGCGGTGAGGTTGTTGAGCTTGATAAGCATTTATGTGAAAATTGCGAAAGTAATAAAAGAGTAAACGGAGCAATCTGCAAGCGGTGCGGCTGCTCGGTTGATGACTGTAAATGCAAAATAAATGATAAGGTAAAATATGAATGTGTTGCTGCACCATTCTATTTTGAAAATGGTGCATCTAATGCTGTTTATCGGTTTAAATTTTATGGTTATACAGAGCTTGCAGAAGCTATGGCAAATGAAATGACCGAGACGATAAAGCAAAGGTATTGCGATGTTGAGTTTGATTATATTACATATGTTCCGCTGACTAAAAAGCGTATGCGCAAAAGGGGATATAATCAGTCACAGCTGCTTGCTGATTTTATTGCAAAGAATATTAATGTCCCGTGCAGTGAACTGCTTCTTAAGGTCAGAGAAACAAGCTCTCAGCGAGAAAGTACTGCAGTTCAAAGACGGCAGAATTTAAGAAACGCTTTTAAGATTGTTGATAATGCAGATATAAAGGGCAAAACGATTCTCCTGATTGATGATGTTAAAACAACAGGTTCAACATTGAATGAATGCACTAAGATTTTAAAGCAAAATGGTGCCGGTGCAGTTTATGCCTGTGCCTTCACTATTACCAAAAAAATATAAACAGAAAGAACAGATAGGTTAATCTATCTGTTCTTTTTATAGGTTAAAAAAATGAATTATAATTTTTCAGCTGTTTTTTCATCAGCAATTGCTTTTTCAGTTTCACCAATCTCTCTATAAGCCGCTGCTCGATCAAGATAAGCTTCTTTATATTTATCATTTAATTCAATTGCTTTTGTATAATATTGAATTGCTTTCTCTAATTCACCTTTGTTTTTATATGAGTTACCACTATGTCTATAAGGATTAGCTAATTTAGGCTGCAACTCTATAGCCTTTTTAAAGTCTGTAATTGCTGTATCATATCTTTCTAGTAGATTATATGTGTACCCACGATTGTTGTAAGCCTGTGCGGTATCTGGTTGTAATTGAATAAATTTATTAAAGTCATTAATAGCGTTATCATAATCCTTTAATTCATTATATGCTA
>JBKWUD010000032.1:0-17050 GCA_046989265.1 Eubacterium sp. | reverse complement strand
GTCCACGATTGTTATAGGCCTGTATATTATCTGGTTGCAAATTTATAACTTTATTGAAGTCATTAATAGCGTTATCATAATCCTTTAATTCATTATATGCTAGTCCACGATTGTTATAGGCCTGTATATTATCTGGTTGCAAATTTATAACTTTATTAAAGTCATTAATTGCTAATTCATATTTTTTTAATTTAGTATAAAGATGTCCACGATTACTATATGTTTGTGAATAATCGGGATTTAATTCAATAGCTTTGTTATAATCAGATAAAGCATTATCATATTCATTTATTATTTTATATATATAACCTCGGTTATTGTAGAATACAGCAATATTTGGTTGTAATTCAATTGCCTTAGTATAGTATTTAATCGCATTAGTGTAATCTTTGGATTTATAATATGAATCGGCTTGTCGTTTGTAATCCCATGCGGTCATACTATCTGTATCTTGGCGTTTTTTCTCTGAATCCGTTTCCCGTTTTGTTAATTTTTCAATTTCTGCTTTGAATTCATTACTGCTTTCTTTTTCTGATAATGTTTCAGTTAGTTTTTTATATTCATTATTATAGTTTTCTATGCGCATATTTGCCTGATCGTTCAGATATCGTTCAGTTTTATGAATATCAATCTTTTCAGGATACAGAGCATTCCCAATGGTAAGCATCAGCGCATCAAATCCATCTGTGTGTACAAGATAGCCGTTTTTATCCATAATTATTTTTTGTATTTTATCATTCGGAATTCCGTGTTTTTCAATATAACACCAGTATATTCCGTTTTTCATTTTTAATTCTTCTTCATTTAAGAGCTCCATTAAGCTCTTGTCTCCGCCGCCATATCCGATTACAATTGGCGTATATATCTGGAATACAGATGATAAAACATCATGCCATGCTCCCTTAAGATTTTTTGTTTCTTCAGGATTATTCAATGGATCAAAGAATATGCCTCTGTGTATTTTTGCTATTATGGGTCTCTTTATGTTGGGCGTTCCTGCATAGTCAGCTAAAAATTCATGATTAATAACAATGGGCTTACTCTTTGAATATATAAACAAAGCATCTTCTATTAAACTATCAAAATTTGTTGTTATTACAAGATTGCTGCCGCTTCCGTCTGTCAGCATATGTACAAGGGTATGATACCCAAAGCTTGGCTCTTTGTCAGCCATAATGCGTTCAAGATATTGGTAACCGTTTCTATGATTTGGGAAAAACCGTAATTTATATATATCAAAATAATATTTACTTGATAGTTCAAGTTTGTTTTCTCGAACAGCGTTTAACCATTCCTTTTTGATATCTTCAAAATCATATTCCAACTGATTTTCATCTTTCAGTTTTGATGCAATCTGCTCAATTTCATCCAGTTCAATATCATTTACCATTTCCTGCATCCAGTTATATGCTAATGTTCGGCCGGTTGGAATACCTGATGATTCGGATGCACCTGCTCCAATAATAAAACAAAATCTCTCAGAATTTTGTTTACCTTCCTTAATTGCTCTAACCAGCTGAGTTGTTGATATTATTCGAAATTTAGGCAGTCTTTCTTTTTTCATAATAAACAATTCCTTTTTTGTATTGCTATTAATATAAGAAGCTAAATCGACAGAATGTGACAAAAAGTTCATAATGTTTCGGATAATAAAAATTTTTGTAAAATTAAATTTTAAAAGCAAAACAGCAAACTTTCAAGTTTGCTGTTTTGCAGATTTATAAGTTCATATATTATTTCAATTTATTTCAGTGCATTTTAGTTATTTAAGTATAAAGTTTCTTTAGCTATGTCAAATGAATGATTTGTTTTGCTGCTTTTTTACAGCATCAGCAAAATCATTGTAGGAATAACCGACTCTCTTCTCTGTTTCGCCAATACGGTTAAAGAAGCAATTAGGCACTTCACCAAGCTTAAGATTTTTCGCTATGCATAGTGCACAGCCTTTATCGTGATTTGTTGGATGAAGAGGACAGTTTAAATCTTTGCATGTACAAAACGGACTTAAGTTATTCATATGTATTTCTCCTGAAAATCTTTGGATTTTAGTAAAATAAACAATAAAAACACCTATTGCCGTCCAAATCAAAAAATTTGGACTTTTGTATCAATAGGTGTTTCAGTTGGTGCACCTGACAGGAATCGAACCTGCACATCTCTCGATACTAGATCCTAAATCTAGCGCGTCTGCCAGTTCCGCCACAGGTGCGCAACGATATCTATTTTAACACTATTGCTTTCATATTGCAAGAGAAAATTTTAAGGGCACTCATTGAGTGCCCTGTGAATTGAAAAATGTTAACCTTGCTGGCTCATGTTTGAAAACTTTTGCTTTAGTGTGTCAATTTTTGACTGATCAGCCTGTTCGGCTGTATACCATCCTTTTTGAGCCATTTTTTGATAAATGTCATCCTGCATTGTGAGAGAATTGTTTAATGCACTTTTAAAGGTCTGCTGCACATTTTTAGTTGATGACTCAATTGAGCCGTGCATATATAAATCACAAACACCCTTTTCAAGCATAAGGATGTCTTCCATTAAATTTTTGTCGTCCATATTTTCTCCTTATCCGAGTAGGTTTAAAAAGTTTTGAAATAGCTGTTGATGCTGAGATGCTGAATTCTGAACTGTGTTTTTAAGCTCAGTGTCCTGAAGCTGATTGGCAAGTTCATTGCATTTTGTCTGAAAATATTGCTCATGACCAAGTGCGTCCTCAACATATAATAATTCTTTTGATGTCATAATTTTTCACCTCCGCAATTTTATTTTGCGTTGGTATTTCCATTTTATGCAAAAGTATGTTATAATCTCAGCGGTGACAAAAATGATAGAAATTAAAAAATTTGAAAAGGAATATTTAGTATCTGCAATTGAAATATGGAATGAGATTGTTCGTGACGGAGTTGCCTTTCCTCAGCTTGAGGAACTGGATGAATTAACCGGCTGGGAGTTCTTTTTACAGCAGTCATTTACAGGTGTTGCAGTGGATACAGATAAAGATGAAATTGTAGGTCTTTACATTCTCCATCCGAACAATGTCGGCAGGTGCGGTCATATCTGCAATGCCAGCTACGCAGTCAAAAGCACTGCAAGAGGAATGCACATCGGTGAGAAACTTGTAAAGCATTGCATAAAAACAGCAGGAGATTTGGGTTTTAAAATTCTGCAGTTCAATGCAGTAGTTGCCACAAATACAGCTGCACTAGGACTTTATAAAAAACTTGGTTTTACACAGCTGGGCATTATTCCAAAAGGCTTTTTGCTTAAAAATGGTGAATATGAAGATATTATTCCACACTATATTGAATTGTAAGTTATGAATTGATTATTTTAAAACTGCTTTACGGAGAAATTTAAAATGGAAATCAGAAAAGCGAAACCGAATGAGGCGGAGATGATTTGTGATTTTGTACAGCAAACTATAAAAGCAATATATCCATTATATTACACAAATGCTGTTCTGCATATACAAATTCTTTTATAAAAAGAAAATTCTTAAACTGATGAATAAAGGATTAATTACAAAGAATTTAAGGGCAACACCGAAGAATGTTTTTGAATTGTATATGAAATTTCTTGAATCAATTTGTGAGAGGGAAGATATGGTGGGTATGTCTGCACATATGCTGGATATATTCAGAAAGAACTGACTATAAAATTCAAGCCGAGAGCATTATAGTTCTCGGCTTGAATCTGTCTTAATATTCTTATTTATACAGTTTGAGTATTATAATATTCCAGTTCTTCCTCTTCCTCTATTCTTGATTCGGCATTGCCTTGTTTTATGCGCTTCATTCTTCTTACTTCATAAGTTATGCAGGTTAAAATAGTACATACAATTGATATTCCAAGGAAAACCAGAATATCTGTTGTGAGTGAATTACCTGTAGAAATTGTACTTCTGAAAGCATCAACACCATAGGTGAACGGCATAAGCGGATGAATTATTTGATAGAATTTCGGTGAAAGATCTATCGGATAAGTTCCGGCCGCACCTGATAAGTTCAAACACAGCAGGACAAGAAGTACAAATGAGCCAATTGAATCCAACAGAGTATTCAGGAAATATACTATTGACATAAACGCGACTGACACCAGCACTGCCATTGCATATGTTTCAAAAACATGGGCAGGCTGCATACCGTCTATTGCCATAATTAATGTTACCATTATTATTGGTGCAACGACTGCAACAAATACAGCAATTAATCCATGACCGATAAAGGTTTTCCTTTTTTGAAGGGATGTTTTGAAAGGAGAGAACATCAGACAGAAAGCAAGGCAGGCAACCCAAAGTCCTGCACACATCATATATGCTGACATCGCTTCACCGTTTGAATTAATTGTTCTTTGGAAAATTTCATTTGTTTCAACAGGCTGAGAAAGCATATCCGCCGCATCTTCACCGGTATTTGTTTGTTCTATTTGCTTTGCGCCGTCTCTCAGTGATAACTCAAGTGTGTTTGCACCTGCCATCAGCTTTTCACAGCCGTCGTCAATCTGCAGTGAGCCGTCATATAGCTGCAATGAGCCGTCATATAACTGAACTGCACCGCCGTTAAGCTGGTCGGCACCGCTGTTTAGCTTTTTATTGTTTGCAACAAGCTGCTGTGTGCCTGTATATAATTTATCTATCCCGGCACCAGCAGCTGATACACCGTCACCGAGCTGGACAAGTCCGTCAGCCACTTGATTAACGCCCCCGTCAACTTGAGTAACTCCGTCAGTATATGCCGCAATACCGGATTTAAGTGTAGTCATGCCTTCAATAAGACCTGTTTCCCCATCCTTTGCCATTGTTCTGTCAAGTCCGTCCTGAATTTGAACAAGACCGTTGAACATTGATTTAATCGAGTTTACGCTCTCATTAGCTTCATTAAGCGCAGCATTAAGATCAATTGCATCATCAGGATTTCCGCTGTTTACAATGCCGTTAACTTTCCCTACTGTATTCTTAACATCATCAGCTGAGATTTTATCCTCAATACCTTGAATTTTTTTCATTTTATTTGCAAGCTCTTTAAGATTAGCAAGAGTTTGCTTTGTTTTTTCAGGAAGGGGCAGCTTTTCAAGACTTTCAATGGTTGTGATAACCTCATCCCAGTTAACAACATCATAGCTTATAATATCATAAAGATATTTGAATTCATCTGAATTAACAAACGCATTTGTATTATTGACAGCCTCTTTTAGGTCAGCCATTGTTTCATCATCAATTTCGTATTTGTTAACTATTTCCTGAGCCTGATTAATATATCCGGTCAGACTTTCCAGCTTTTTCGGAGTTTCCTCAATAACCTCAGGAGTCAGGCTTTCGCCCAAATTATCGCTCATCAGCTGAAGTCCCGAAAGCAGCTGATCTGCACCCTCATTAAGTGCAGCATTGTTTTGGGTAAGTTGTTTTGTACCATCCTGAATTTGCGATACACCTGCCTGCAGCTGGTTAACACCGCCGCTTAGTTGAGCAGAACCATCAACTAACTGATTAATTCCGTCATCAACCTGAGTAACGCCATCGGTATATGATGCCAGACCGTCCTTTAGAGTTCCGGTGCCTTCCTTAAGAGTCAGACATCCGTTGGAAAGCGTATCAAGACCATCAGTAATCTGTGCGTTGCCCTCTCTCAGTGCTCCGACACCGTTATAAATTTGATTCGATCCGTCAGCAGCTTCACTGAAGCCTGCGCCTATTGTATCAAGCTTTGAATAAATTGTTGTTGCATAAGTGTTAATAACGGTTTTATTCAGGCTTTCCTTAATGGTTTTTACGGCAGACTCACCGAATTTGCTTGCAATGTAGTTGGTGCCGGGGTTAACATAATATTCCATTTCCATTTTTTGCGGATTATCTGTTGTCAGTGTCGTGGAGTTAGCCGAGAAATTATCAGGAATAACCATTACCATATAATATGTTCCGTTTTCAAGTCCGTCAAGAGCAATTTGTTCATCAACAAAATTGAACTGCAGTGAGTCATTTGCTCTAAGGTTTTCAACAAGCTGCTGACCGACATTGACCTCTTCTCCATTATAAATAACCGGTCTATCCTCGTTCACAACTGCAACAGGCAGGCTGCCTGTATTTCCGTATGGATCCCACATTGAACCGAGAAACAATACTGTATAAATTGATGGAATAAGCATAATTGCAAATACGACTATAATCATAAAGTGTTCTTTTATGAATTTGTGTAATTTGGATTCTTTTTTTAGTCTTTTAGACATAATAATCACCCTCATAAATAATATTATATGATAAAAATATTACAAATAGTAAATTCAAAAAATACAATAAGTAATTCAACTTGCATAGTATTATATTACTCAATATTGAAAATGTCAACATCAAAAATTAATTTTTTATATTTAGTTTAAGAATTGAATTTTGCATTTTAATTTAAATTATACAAATCAATTTCTGTGTTTATTTTTTTCGGAATAATTTAGTTTATTTATTCCGTTGACTTTGTGAAATTCTATTATTATAATAGTTATTAATATTTTTAAATAGGAGATCATCTGTGAAAAGAGTTTTAATTTTATTTATATCATCATTCCTTTCAATAACTTTGGTCTTTTTACCGTTTACCGCAGTAGCTTATGCACTTGAAAATGAAATAAATGTTTACAGTGAAAGTGATGCAGTCACTATTCCTGTTAACGGAAATGATATAAGCGATGCTTTAGATAACGCATTTTCTTATTGTCGTAAACATGCCGATAAAAATAATGAATATATAATCAAAACACCGCAGGGTGAATTCAATACAACAAAAAGTATATGTCTTACCAGCTATACCACTCTTGATATGAGCAATGGCACAACCCTTGTTAATGCTCCGAAGGGAGCCGGAAATATATTTCTTTCTCCAAATGGTGTGGGCGGATATGAAGGTCTTGTCGGTTTCAGTATGACCGGAGGAACCTTAACTTATGCTGATGATAATAAGAATGGTAATTGTCTTGTGAGAATTGCGCACACCAGGGACATAACTTTTGACAGTGTTTCTTTTACAAATAACTATCAGTCCCATGATGTTGAAATAGCAGGATGTAAAAATGTTCTTTTTAATAAATGTGTATTTGACGGACAGAATTCCGATTTATCTGTAACCAGCTCTGAGGCACTGCAGATTGATATACTTGAGGAAACTAAGCATTTTACAAAAATGGGTCCATATGACGGCACTATGAATAAGGATATTGTAATATCAGAATGTACTTTTAAAAATCTTGTTCGCGGTCTGGGCACTCATTCATCATATGCAGGCCATTATCAAAGCGGAATCAAAGTTATAAATAATATCTTTGAAAATATCTCTTCAACAGCAATTACTTTTTTCAATTATATTAATTCAGAAATATCCGGGAATAGAATCATTAACTGTGGTCAGGGTATTCATTATTATATGATGCAGAATGACAGTAATTTAGGCAAGATATGTTTATTGAAAGGTGCTAAAATCAACACGGATTGTAATACGGTTATTTCTGACAATACAATCAATGTCTGCACAACAGAAAATGCATCAGTTGCTTCACCGCTCTATGTTTTTGGTAATAATGTGACTGCAGACAAGGGTGCTTCTTTTAATTATGGTAATTATTATGTCGGCGGAATTACAATTAAAAATAATAATATCTCAACCACAGGATATGGTATTCGTCTTTATGATGTTAAAAAATCCGATATAACGGAAAATAGAATAACAAGAACCGGTAAGTCAAGACAGGGCATTTTTCTTGATGCATCCTCTTCAAATAATAATATATCTTCAAACTTGATAAACGGATTTGATGCCGCAATTGATTTGAAGGGCGGCAGTGAAAAAAATACTATATCTTCAAATGAAATCGGCTCCTGCGGCGGATACGGCATTATTATTCAGGGTAAGTCAAATAATTCAGTGATTAAATACAACTCAATTACCTCCAGCGGCGACAATTCTATTCTTTTGAATAATTCAACTGCAAGTGATATTTCATCAAATACAATTGTTTCATCAAAAAAGCATGGAATAAGTATTACTGAGTCATCAAATGTTACAAATATTAATTCTAACAGTATTAAAAACTGTGCTCAGTACGGAATAATAGTTCAGCTTAAGTCAAAGGTAACAAATTTAAACAGCAATACAGTAACATCCAGCGGTAAAACAAGTTTGTATGTCACCGCAGCATCAAATGTTACAAATATTAATTCTAACAAAATTACAACCTCAAAGCAGCACGGCATAAGTATTTATGATTCTTCAACTGCTGCTAGTATTAAATCCAATAATATTAAAAGCTGTGCTCAGTACGGAATAATAGTTCAGCTTAAGTCAAAGATAACAAATATAAACAGCAATATAGTAACCTCAAGCGGCAAAACCGGTGTGTATGTTACCACATCTGCAGTTGTTAGCAATATTAATTCAAACAATATTTCATCTTCTAAGCAGCACGGAATAAGTGTTTGCAATTCTGCTGCAGTTACGGATATCAATTCAAATAAAGTTAAATCATCAGCTTCAAACGGTATTTATATTGATTCAAAAAGTAAGATTAAATATGTAAAAAGCAATACCGTTACAGGCTCAAAAAATAACGGAATCAGTATTTACGGCACAATAAGCGGTCATGTTATTTCTAATACTCTTAAATCAAATGCAGGCAATGGTCTTTATTTTGGTAAAGGCTCAAAGAGCAATATTTATAACAATACATATTCTTCAAATAAAAAACATAAAGCGTATTCCGCAGGCAAATCCGAATCATATTCTTTTGCCAATGTTACAAAGCCTGACTCTGTAAGCATTAAGAAAAAGAGCAAGACAGCGACAATTAAGTGGAAAAAAGTAAGCGGTGCTGCAAGTTATCAGATATTCCGTGCTACATCAAAAAACGGAACCTATACAAAAATTGCTGCCGTTTCATCTTCAAAGACAAGTTATACCAATTCTAAGCTTAAAAAGGGCAAAACCTATTATTATAAGATCAGAGTAATAAGAAAGATGAATGGAATTACTGCATATTCATCGTTTTCGCCGGTAAAATCAATTAAAATATAATAATTAAATATAAGGAGTAAAATTATGCCGTTTATTAACACAAATACTAATGTAAAAATTACAGATGAAAAAAGAGAATTACTCAAAGCAGAGCTTGGCAGAGCCATTGAAAATCTAGGCAAGAGCGAAAGCTGGCTTATGCTCTCATTTGAGGATGAATGTGATATGTATTTCAAGGGCGATTCTTCATCACCTATGGCGTTTGTTGATGTAAGTGTTTTCGGACATTCAACTGACGAAGGCTGTGAGGCTATGACAAGGGATATCTGCAAAATATATAAGGAAATCCTGGGCATTGCTCCTGATAAGCTGTATGTTAAATATTCAGGCTCAAATCAATGGGGCTGGAATAATATGAATTTCTGATTCGCTAATTTATAAAGGTGATACAATGACATTACAGGAAATAATCGACAGCTCTGAAAGAATAGTATTCTTTGGAGGTGCAGGGGTATCAACCGAAAGCGGGATACCGGATTTCAGAAGTGTTGACGGACTATATAATCAAAAATATGATTATCCTCCGGAACAAATATTAAGCCATACCTTTTTTTGCGAACACACAGAGTATTTTTATAACTTTTACAGGGATAAAATGCTTTGCCTTGAGGCTGAGCCGAACCCCGCACATTTAAAGCTTGCCGAGCTTGAAAAAGCAGGCAAGCTTACTGCGGTTGTTACTCAGAATATTGACGGTCTGCATCAAAAGGCAGGTTCAAAAAATGTATATGAGTTACACGGTTCTGTATATAGAAATTATTGTATCTCGTGCCGCAGATTTTATACCGCTGATGATATTAAGAAATCTTGCGGTGTTCCTCATTGCAGCTGCGGCGGTATAATAAAGCCTGATGTTGTCCTTTATGAAGAGGGACTTGATGAAGAATGTATAAACGGTGCATTAAAGGCAATCAGTGAAGCGGACTGCCTTATCGTATCGGGGACTTCTCTTAATGTGTATCCAGCAGCAGGCTTTATCAGGTATTTTAAAGGTAAATATTTTGTGCTTATCAATCGCGATGCAACACCGGCGGATAAAACAGCGGACTTTGTTATTCACGATAAGGTGGGCAGAATTTTATCAAATATAGAGGTTAAGTAGATGCCTATATCAGTAATGCTTAAGCCGTCATCATCGGCTTGTAATTTAAAATGTGAATACTGCTTTTACAACTCAATCTCTAATGCCAGAGATCAGGGCTTTAAGGGTATGATGAGTGAGCAAACAGCCGAACAAGTTTTGCTTAAAGCATTTGATTTTGCTGATGGGAGTGATGTCTTTTTCACTTTTCAGGGAGGAGAGCCCCTTCTGAGAGGTCTTGATTTTTTTAAATGGTTTATTGAAAGAGAAAAGCTGCTTAATGTCAGAAATTCAAAAATTTCTAATTGTATTCAGACAAACGCTACTTTGATTGATGACAACTGGTGTTGTTTTTTTAAGGAGAATAATATCCTCGTGGGAGTATCGCTTGATGGTGACGAGGAACTTAATTCATATCGTAAATATCCGAACGGTGAAAATTCTTTTAATGATATTATGCATGGCATTGAATTGTTAAAAAGGTATGGTATTGCTTTTAATATACTTTCTGTTTTAACATCACGGCTTGCCCAGAATGTGAGAAAATCATATCGCTTTTTTAAGCAGAACGATTTACATTATTTGCAGTACATACCCTGCCTTAAGCCGTTTGATGAAACTCAGAACAAATATTCAATGACAAATGAAGATTATAAAGGATATCTTAAAAGCTGTTATAAAATTTATTATAATGACAATATGCGCGGCAATCTTATGTCAATCCGTCAGTTTGATAATTATGCATTGCTTGCGGGAGGAAAGCCGGCAGAGCAGTGCGGAATGAACGGACCATGTTCAACTCAGTTTGTTGTTGAAGGTGACGGTTCTGTTTATCCATGCGATTTCTATTGTACTGATGAGTGGCTGCTTGGCAATATTAATGATAAAGATTTTAGGGAGCTTTACAATTCAAAAAAGAGTGTTGATTTTTTGAAAGAGTCTTTTATAATAAAAGATGAGTGTAAGCAGTGTGAATATTTTTCGCTCTGCCGCGGCGGCGGATGCAAGCGTAACCGCCAAAATGCCGATTATTGCAGTGCGTACAAGGCATTCTTTGATTCATCAACCGATATGATTTTAAAAATGAGGTAAAATTATGAAAAAGTATTTATCTTTAGTCTTATCAATAATTTTTCTTGCCGTAATGTTTTGCGGCTGTTCATCAAACGGTGAAGATAATTCAAATAATCAAGCCGATATTAAGTATACATATGATTCAGCGTATTCAGGATTTGATGAAAGCACAATCCGTGCATATGAATCAGTATGTGAAGCTGTAATTAACGGCACAGAGGAGCTGAGAATTAATATTGGCATGCTTGATAATGTCAAGCAGCTTATTTATACGTCTTTTCCTCTTTATTGTCTTATCAGTGACATAACTGTTAATTCAGACAATTCGGGAATTATTATTAAATATACACAGGATACTGATGCTCACCTTAAAAGCGTCAGCGATTTCTCGTCGAGAATTGCAGATATACAGAACGCTTGCGGCATAGGCACCGTAAGTGATTCGGAATATGTAGTCAATGTTTATAATTATGTAGCTTCAAATATTAAGGAAAGCAGCGAGGCATCAATTACAAGCTATGATGCGATTATGAATATCGGAGGAAACTCATATACATATTCAAATATGTTTGAATATATTCTCCAGCAGTCTGATATACCTGCATATCATATTATTGCCATTGATTCAGAGCAGGGAGCAAAAGGGCTGAGCGCGGCTGAAATTAATGATAACTTGTATTTTTTTGATGTTATGAGTGAATATAAGGATAACGCAGGCAAGCAGCTTGTTTATTTCGGAATGACAACAGATGATGTCGGCACTGAGGGTTTAACCTCGCTTATGTTATCTAATCAGCAGACTGCTCCTGATGCAAGTGATCTTACATTTGATGCCTGCCGTATGTGCACAAGCTGGGAACTTAAGGACGGCAGCCTGCTGATAACAAGAAATGACGGCGAAACCGTTAAAATCGAAATTGAATAAATTCTGAAAGCACTTATTTTTATGCGATAAGTGCTTTTTGTGTATTATTTATTGTTGCAAATATTTTGACTTTATGTTACAATCAATTTATGATGTTAAAATTGCCAAAAAAGGGGAAATGATTATGGCAGAACAGCAAAGCTTGAAATCAAAAATCACCGGGATTCTTGATAATGTTAAGTATTACTGGAAAGAGCCGCCAAAAGGCAGATATATGCCATTTAAAGAAATTATAGCATATGCTTTTGGCGGAATAGGTGCATATTTCATAATTACAATGTGTACTACTCTTATTGTAAATACCACAAATATGGTTGTCGGTGCAGCAATCGGTATCGGTCCTACCGATATGTACATATTATATGTAATAGCAACTCTTGCTAATATTCCGCTTACGGCGATAAGAGCAAATATGATTGATAATACCCGAGGAAAAGGCGGTAAATACAGACCTTATCTGCTGTCAATGGGTATTCCTACTGCAATAATTGCTATTGCTTATGTTTACTTCCCTTATGATAAGCTTAATATGCTTACCGGAACGGGAAATATTTTCGGAAAATCAAAAGATTATGTAGCAATTTGTGCAATTGTTTTAATTTTCAATTTATTGCTGCAGTTCTTCTATAATTTCTTTAATGATGCATATACAAATTTAATTCATGTTCTTTCTCCCAATACACAGGAAAGAACAGATGTACTTTCAATTAAATCTGTTGTATATTCATTGGCTCCGTCAATAATGAATATTGCATTGCCTTTAGTTGCTCAGTTTGCAGCAAATGAAAATCTTTATGATTTAAGGGTGTACAGGATTGCATATCCCGTTTTCGCAATTATCGGTATTTTACTTACAATATACATTTTTGCTAACACAGAAGAAAAAATTGTCCAGGCTAAAACACATACTATTCAAATCAGCTTTATGGATTCTTTGAAAGAGGTTGCAAAGAATAAATATTTCTGGATTATATCTCTTGCAGGCTGGCTCGGATTTTTGGAAAGCGCATATGGCAGTATTCTTCAGTGGTCTTACACATATGGTCACACCTGTTCGGGCACCACGCTCTCTATAATCAATACACTTACAGGCAACGCTTCACTTTGGGGTATGCTTCTGGCTCCGTTTTGTATAAAAAAATGGGGTAAGAAGAAAGTTCTTATCGGCATTAATTTAATGAATGTAGTGTGCATACTTTTAATGCTCGTATATAAACAAAACATATGGTGGCTGTTTATCTGTGTTTATTTCAACTGGCTTTTCGGTGCTTTTGAACAGATTACAACACCTGCTATTCAGGCGGATATCCGTGATTACCAGCAGTATAGATCCGGTGAAAGAATTGACGGTATGTTTGCCGCAGTTCTTACTATCGGTAATGTTATTACATTACTTACTTCAGGTATTCTTCCGGCTGTTCAGAACAAATTCGGAATCTATGAAGGCAACGGTTATGCATCACCGTTTGATATTCTTGATGTCAATACAGGTGAGCCTGGTCTGCTTTACAAAATGATGACTGCTCTTATTCTTATGGCGGGTCTCGGAGCATTCCTCAATGTTGTTCCGTATTTCTTCTACGATTTTGATGAGAAGAAGCAAAAGAGCGTTATCAGAGTTCTTCAGGTTCGTTCGCTGTTTGAGGATTACGGAAACAATGCACTCAATAATCACCAGATTGTTGAAGCTATTGATATGGTTAATAATGCCCGCGAAATGGCTGATGCTCAGCCCAAAGAAGTATCAAAGGATATGTATAAGAATATATCCGACAAGGCAGAAAAGAAGGCTGCTAAAAGGGCATATAAAGAAGCACTTCAATTCAATGAAGAAATCGAGATTTCTCAGTTTGTGTGCAAGGAGCTTGACAAGTTTAATTCAGAAAACTTTAAACATCAGGTTAAAGAATATAAAACGATTTATGATTCAGGACTTGATTATATCAAGCAGATTGATATTGCAGATGTTAAGCTTAAGCTTGCAGAGGCTAAAGCAATGCCTAAGAATACCGAGGATGAGAAGGAAGCACGCAAGTTTGAAATAGAGCTTTGTAAGAAAAAGATTTCTGCAAAGAAATATTATGACAAGTATTATGGTTCGGTAAATATTTTTGTAGAGCCTGATATGGCTGTGCTCACAGCATTTTTTGATAAGGAAGATGACCTTGAGTCTCAAATTTTTGAATTAACAGAAGCTCAGACTCTTGCTAAGAAAGACGGCGATAAGGAAGAGGCTAAACAAATCAAGCTTCAGATTAAGCAGATCCAGGCTGAGAAAAAGGGAGTTCAAAAAGAGTCAAAGGCTCTTATGGATGAATTTGCTAAATTCAATAGAGCTGCAAAGCCTTATAATGATGCTAAGAAGCTTCTGGTTCAGGAAGAAAACTATAGTCACTTTGATGAAATTGCCGCTCTTTATGATCAGGCAAAGATTGATGCAGAAGAAGAGGACAGAATCAAAGAGGAAAAGGCTGCAGCAAAGAAAGCTGAGGAACAGGCTGAACTTGAACGCAGAAAAGCAGAGAAGGCAGCTAAAAAGGCAGCTAAAAATAATAAATAATTTTATCATAAAAAAGAGGCAAAACTGTCTCTTTTTTATTGTTTTATAAGTATTAATATGCTATAATTGTTCAAAATCAGATATAAGAGGTGTGTTTCTATGAATTATAAAGATAAATACAATCTTTGGCTTACCTTTGATGATGAAACCAAAGCTGAACTTGAGAATATAACTGAAGAAAAAGAAATTGAGGATAGATTTTATAAGGATCTTGCTTTTGGAACAGGCGGTCTTCGCGGTATTATGGGTGCAGGCTCAAACCGAATGAATAAATATACTGTAGGCAAGGCAACATATGGTCTCGCAAATTATCTTAAATCAAAGAATGACGGAGAAATTAAGGTTGCATTGGCCTATGACTCACGCAATAATTCTGCTTTCTTTGCAAAAACAGCAGCAGGTATTTTTGCTGCCTGCGGATTTAAAGTTTTTCTTTATGAAACACTTGTTCCTGTTCCTGTTTTAAGCTTTACAACGGCTTATCTCGGCTGCACAGCAGGTGTAATGATTACAGCATCACATAATCCCAAGGAATATAACGGATATAAGGTGTATGACAGCAAGGGCTGCCAGTTCTGCACAGAGGATGCTGAAAATGCAATAGAATTTATAAATGCGGTTGATGACTTTTCTTTAATTCCGTTTTCTGATATTGAGAATAATGAAAATGTAACTATAATAGGCGAAAATGTGCTTTCAAAGTTTCTTGCAAAGGTTAAGGAGCAGTCTGTTTATGAGGAGCCTTCTGATATAAAGATTGTTTATACTCCTCTTCACGGAACAGGAAATATACCTGTTCGCAGAATGCTTGAGGGCCTTGACGTTACAGTTGTTAAAGAGCAAGAAATGCCGGATGGCAATTTTTCAACAGTCCGCTCTCCAAACCCGGAGGAGAAGGATGCACTCACAATTGCTATTGATAAAGCAAAGGAAATCGGTGCCGATTTAGTCCTTGGAACTGACCCTGACTGTGACAGAGTAGGCATTGCAGTTCGTGACGGTGACGATTATGTGCTGTTTACAGGCAATCAAACCGGTGCATTGTTGGTTAAGTTTATTCTTACAATGCATAAGGACAAATTAAATTCCAAATCAACTCTTGTTAAAACAATTGTAACTTCAGAGCTTGGTGCAAATATCGGCAGAAAATTCGGTCTGCAGGTTGAAGAAACTCTTACAGGATTTAAATATATCGGTGATAAGATTAATAAGTACGAGGCAACAGGCGAGCAGGAATTTGTTATAGGATATGAGGAATCATACGGATATCTTGTCGGCACTCATGCAAGGGATAAGGATGCTGTTGTTTCATCAATGCTCATTTGTCAGATGGCTGCTTGGTATAAAAATCAGGGTAAAACTCTTGTTGACGGCTTAAATGAAATTTATGATGAATACGGCTATTATCTTGATTACCTTGACAGCTTTGTCCTCAAAGGCAAGGATGGAGCAGAAAAAATCCAGAGTCTTATGGTAACTTTCAGAGATAAAGGCATATCACTTTTGCCGAATATCAAGGAGATTATTGATTTCAAAGAAGGTATTCGTGATTTACCGAAAGAAAATGTTCTTAAATATATTTTCAACGACGGTTCATGGATGGCAGTCCGCCCGAGCGGTACGGAGCCAAAGATTAAGGTTTACTACTCAATTGTTGACCCTGATAAAAATAATGCCAAGACCAGACTTGAAAGTATAAGAGAATTAATTGCATCAATAATCAATGCGTAATAACAATTTATAGGAGATTACTATGAATAAAGTGCAAGCGTATATAGAAAATGTGCTTCAGCCCAAAATTCAGGGCGACGGCGGCTGGATAGAATTTGTCAGCCTGGACGGCAGTGAACTTACCGTGATTTTTCGCGGTGAATGTTCAAAGTGCTTAATTCTTCATCGTTGTGTTGCCTGGATTGAAGAACAGATAAAAAACGATTTACATAAAACTGTTAAGGTGAATGCAATTCGCAAAAAGCCTTATTTTCAGGATGTTTAAGGGAGGATTGAGTAATGGCACATATTAAGGTTGTTAGACGCTCAATGCGCCCCGAGGAATGGACTGATTTGCGTTTCGGCTGGCTGAAGCGTCATATTTATAAAGCAAAGTGGGAGATTACAAATCTTCAGATTCGTGATGCCCGTCAGGTATCGGAAATGGAGTTCGAGTATTACAGCGATGAATACCGTCCTCTTAATAAGGGTGATATGTATTTTACCCCTGACGGAACTGCTTTTATTAAAGCAGATGTTGATATCCCTGAAGAAATGCAGGGTAAGGAGCTTTGGTTTTCACTAAAAACGGCGGCAGAAATCTGTGTTAAGGTTAACGGCAAATATGTTGGCGGTGTAGACCCTAACAG
>JBKWUD010000031.1:0-28981 GCA_046989265.1 Eubacterium sp. | reverse complement strand
TTTTAAGCAATGTGGTTTTGCCGCATCCGTTGTCACCAAGAAGAAATACTCTTTCTTTTCGTCGTACATCAAATGTGGCATTTTCAAATATTGTTTTATCACCGAAGCTTTTTTTTAGCTGCGAAACATTTAAAACTTCTTCACCGCTGACACACTTAGGGGTAAAATCAAAACGAATCCGTGCAACTTTAGCATCCGGAATAACCAGCTGAGCTTTAATTCTTTCAATAACCTTTTCCTTGCTCTCGGCAGTTTTAATATTCTTTTCTCTGTTCCATCTGCGCTGCTGCTCAATTATTCCTTCTAATCTGGCAATCTCTTTCATATCATTTTCATACTTTTCTTCAATAGCCTTCTGCTCCGCCTGCTTTTTAACTAAAAATTCAGAATAATTCCCTGTATAACAGCGTGATTTCTTATTTTCAATTTCTATTGTTTTATTTGTAATTTTGTCAAGAAAATATCTGTCATGACTAATAATGAGACAAGCACCATTAAAATCTTTCAGAAAGCCCTCAAGCCACTCAACCGCTTTTATATCAAGATGGTTGGTAGGTTCGTCAAGCAATAGAAAATCAGCTTTTGAAAGAAGAAGCTTTGCAAGAATAAGTTTAGAACGCTGACCGCCGGACAGTTTTGAGGTAGACATATCAAAATCGTTTTCACTAAAACCCAAACCCAAAAGTGCTGAACGAGTCAGACTTTTATAAGTTAAGCCGCCATCACGGTTATAGATATAATTAAGCCTGTCCTGTTTTTCGATGTTCTCTTCCTGATTTCCGATACCTTTAGTTAAATTATAATTTACCGTTTCTAGTTCTTTTTCAATATTAATTAAATCATCAAATACCGATACAAGCTCATTATAGACTGTTTTATTTTCAGAGCATGTATGCTGTTCCATATAGCCGATTGTTGCATTTCGTGAAACAAAGCAATTGCCGTTGTCTGCACTGTATTCACCCTTTATTACTTTAAAAAGAGATGTCTTACCTGCACCATTGCAGCCAATGAGACCTACCTTCTCTTTTTCCTTAATATCAAACGAAACACCCTCAAAAAGCGTGTTTTCTCCAAAAGATAATGTTAAATTCTGAACATCAAGAACTGCCATAATTAAAACCTTTTTATATAAATATACTAATCTTTTCTATTTTACAACAAAATTTCTTGAATGTGAAGAACAAATTTGATAATATATAGATATCAATTAATAAATTTTATTTTAACAGGTGTGAATTATATGGAAATATTAAAGCTGAAGCCCGTATTTAAGGATTATATTTGGGGCGGAAACAGATTAAAAAAAGACTATGGTTTTGAGACAGGATTTGATAAAACAGCTGAAGGTTGGATGCTTGCCTGCCACAAGGACGGCATGAATACTATTGACGGCGGCAAATTTAACGGAATAAGGCTTGATGAGATAATTGAAAAAGAAGGTCTTGAGAAATTTGCTGGCACTAACGCACTTAAGTACCCTTACTTTCCTGTTCTTATTAAACTGATTGATGCATATGATAATCTTTCCGTTCAGGTTCACCCTGATGATGAATACGCAAGACGGGTTGAAAATGAATTCGGCAAAACCGAGATCTGGTATGTTCTTGATGCAGTTGATGATGCTGAACTTATTTACGGATTTAAGAATCAAATAACAAAAGAAGAGTTTAAAGAATCCATCAAAAACGGAACACTTTTAGATAAATTGAACTGCGTCAGAGTAAAAAAGGGCGATTTGTTTTTTATTGAGGCAGGCACTGTCCACGCAATAGGCAAAGGGGCTTTAATTGCTGAGATTCAGCAGAATTCAAACTGTACATACAGAGTTTATGATTACGGCAGAGTCGGAAAAGACGGAAAGCCAAGAGAGCTTCATATTAACAAAGCTGTTGATGTTTCAAACACCGTTCCGCCGAAATATGACATTAAGCCGCTTGGAGATGAAATTCAGAATGACGGCTATGTATCACAGGCACTTACAAAGTGTGATCTGTTCGCAGTTAATCGCTATAAGGTTGATAAAAGTGTTAAATTAACCGCTGATAAAAAGAGCTTTAATCACCTTCTTGTTATTGACGGTAATGGTAAAATTGACGGAAGAATTGCAAAGAAGGGCGATTCATATTTTATTCCTGCAGGCTACGGAGAGTATACAGTATCCGGTAAAATTGAATTTTTAACAACAAAAATTTAGCAAAACAGTAAAATTTTATTTATGAATAAAAAAGCTCCTTTTAGCAAACACTATGCTAAAAGGAGTGATTTTTTTGAAGATTATAGACAGAATTGCACTTATTCTCGCAATAATCGGCGGTATTAACTGGGGTGCAATAGGAATTTTTAAATTTGATTTGGTTGCATGGATTTTCGGCGGACAGGACGCAGTTCTTTCAAGAATCATATATACACTCGTCTGTATAGCAGCAATCTGGTGTATAAGCCTCTTATTCAGAAACAGAGCAATTGAGGACTAAAAAATGTGGTAAGAACTATTCTTACCACATTTTTTAACTTACTCACTACTGCATTGCAATTTGACGGCGCATCTCATCACGGATTTTTTTTAGTATCCTTTTTTCAAGGCGGGATATGTATGACTGTGAAATACCCATTTTATCTGCAAGCTGCTTTTGTGTGTGAATCTCTTTATTATTTAATCCGAAACGAAATTCCATAATCCTTCTTTCCTTCTCTGGAAGACTTGATACAACCAGTCTCAGCAATCTTTTTTCATCTTCATACTCAATACCTTGACTTATTTCATCCGGCTCTGAACCAAGCACATCTCTCAATGTCAATTCATTACCGTCCCAATCTACCGAAAGCGGCTCGTCAAATGACATTTCTACCTTTGAATTTGATGTTTTTCTGAGATACATCAGTATTTCATTTTCAATACATCTGGAAGCATATGTTGCAAGTTTAATATTTTTGTTTGGATCAAAGGTTTTAACGGCTTTCATCAAACCTATTGTACCAATTGAGACCAAATCTTCTGTTGATGCAGTAGGTGAATCAAATTTCTTAGCAATATATACAACAAGTCTTAGATTATGAGTTATAAGCAGCTCTCTGTTGCTTTCATCACCTTCACGCAGCTGAACCATAATTGTTTCTTCCTCTTCCTTGGTTAACGGCGGAGGAAGAGTTTCCGGTCCGTTTATATAAAAACAATATTGATGATAAAACAGTTTATTAATTATATAGTTTATTATTTTAATCAGCATAGTACACCTCAGACAGATAATATTTCAGGATTAATTATGGCAGAAAAACCGCCATTTTTAATTTCATCACTTAATGCTACATACACATCCTCAATTACTTCTTTACCATTTGAAGCTTTTAAAGTTACTTTATCCGGCTTAAAAGAAATAAGAAATGTATCTCCGCTGACAGTAGAGGCAGGAATTAAGCGTATTTTTTCTTCATTCATAATTGGTTCTATCTTTTTCTTATCAGCAATTATCACAGGTGAATTTGAGAACGGCTCCTTCAGTTTATTTCCCGTATCGGCAAAAGCAAACAATGTAACCTCTTTATTGCCATTTTCTATAACAAGAGTATAAATCTCCCCTTTTGACAATGAACGGTTATATATTCTTACAATTAAACAAGATATAAGATAAGCAAAGAATGCTGAAACCAAAAGTCCCCTTGCACCAATATTAAAATATACTGTTGAATTATTTATGGTAATCAAGTCAGTACCGCTTATTAGATAAATACCTATGATTATTCCCAAAAACAACAGATTTGTAAAAACAAATACAATCAAGGCAACAAAAAAGCTTTTAACGCGATAAAATTTAAAAGCAACTAAAAGCATACAAGCTGCTGCAACAGCCTTGGAAATTATTAATATGTAAGCCGGAAGTTCATCAATCAGCAGTATAAAAGAATACACTCCGCCAACTGACGAAGACAAAACAATTCTGAACGTTTTAGTATCTTTTTTACACAGCTTGGCGGTAATTTCAAGTAATAAAAAAGTGATAAAAAAATTAATAATAAAAAGCACATCTAAATAAATAACAATAAAAATACCCCCAATCCGATTACATTATAAATCGGGTTGAGAGTATTTTTTGTCTAAGTGTGGACGGTAAATTAAATTATCATTCAACTATATCAATTGTATTGATGGTTACATCGTGAAGCGGCTTGTCGCCCATACCGGTGCGTACTGCGGCAATATCCTCAAGTACATCTTTGCCGTCAATAATCTGACCGAATACAGTATGATGAAAATCAAGCCATGGGGTCCCGCCCACCGCCTTATAATTATCAATACATTCCTGAGGATAACCGTTATCCTTTAAGCCTTCCATTTGTGAAAGAAGATTTACAGGAACATCCTTTGCCTGAACGATAAAAAACTGAGAACCGTTTGTATTCGGACCCGAGTTAGCCATTGACAAAGCACCGTAATAATTGCGTGCATCAATACTGAATTCATCCTTAAAACTTTTGCCCCAGATTGATTCACCGCCCATGCCTGAACCTGTCGGATCACCGCCTTGAATCATAAAATCCTTAATAATTCTATGGAAAATAAGTCCGTCATAATATCCCTCTTTTGAATGCGTTGTAAAATTCTCAACAGCCTTTGGTGCAATTTGAGGGAATAAAACAAAGGTCATATCACCCATATTCGTTTTTATTATTGCTTTTGTGCCATCTTTAATTTCTAATTGATTCATATATTAATCCCCTTCATTATAGTTTAACTTTTTCGTTGATAGATTTTAAAACCGATTTATCTATTTTAATAATTTCCCGATCATACGTCATAATACCGTTAAGTTCATCCTCAACATCGGTTACCTGAGTGTATACAGTTGCTGACAGACCCTTTGAAATCTGAGGAATGATAGTTTTATTATACAATCGGCAATATGCATTAGTAAGACTTTGCTTAGAATTATAAATTTTATATCCAAACATTTTATTATTAAATGTATGACCTTTAATTCTTGTACTAAGACCACCAAATTCTGTTAAAAGCCACGGCTTGGAACCTTGCTTAACAATTATCGGAGTAAAGTAAATATGTTTTGAAATAACATCGGTTACTCCTCTGTCATGCCAGCCTGAAGCCGAATCAACAATTCTTGTTTTATCCCATGACTTAAGAAGATTATAAGCCTTTTTACTGTCGAACTGCCCCCAGCCCTCATTAAAAGGAACCCAAAGTGCAATACAGGGACAATTATAAAGGGCATCAACCATTTCCTTTAGTTCAACATAATACTGTTCACGAGCTTTTGCATCTGTTCGATGAAATGTTTTATAATCAGTGTCATCAAGATTAATTCCGATAAAAGGGAGAACACTTATTTCAAGCCCATATCTGCCGCCGCCGTTAATCATATCCTGCCATACAATAATTCCATTAACATCGCAGTAATGATACCAGAGCATTGGTTCAACTTTAATGTGCTTTCTGAGCATATTATAACCGCAGTCCTTAACAGTTTTAACATCAAATTCCATCGCTGCATTGCTTGGCGGTGTTAAGAATCCGTCGGGATAATAGCCTTGATCCAGCAATCCGTTGTGAAAATACGGTTTATTATTCAAAAATAATCTGGGTACACCATTATTATCATTACCAACAGAAAATTTACGCATACCAAAATATGATTTAACAGTATCTTTGCCATATTTGAACACAACATTGTATAAAAAAGGCTGCTCAGGTGACCATGACTTAAAATTAGGTATTTTAACAGTTTTATCAGTTGTATCCGCAATTAATTCTTCACCATCATAAACAAGAGCCTGAACAGTTATATTATCAGGATATTCAAAGGATACCTGCTCATTATCAAAATCAGGAGTAATACGGACACTTTTTATATAATCAGGAGGTGTTGACTCAAGCCAAACGCTTTGCCAGATACCGCTTTGAGGTGAATACCATATACCGCCTCTTTTAGATTTCTGCTTGCCGCGGGAATATTCATTATCTTCACAGACATCACTAACTACCACATTAAGCTTATTATCGCCGTCAATAATATAATTAGTTAATTCTAAAGTAAATGCAGTATATCCTCCGTGGTGAGAACCTACAAAATTAGTATTCAAATATATATCAGCAATCTGATCAACTGCACCGAAATTAATGAAAACCCTGCCTTTATTAAAGCCGTCTGGAAGTTCAAAATGCGTTTCATAAATTAAATATTCATCATGCTTTAAAACACGATTAACACCTGATAAAGGGCATTCAGGAGAATAAGGTACAGTTATTGTATAATCAAAATTTTCAGGAATTTGCTTATTATCACGAAACGAAACTGCCCACTGACCGTTAAGGCTTATGTAGCTGTCACGGATAAACTGCGGACGCGGATATTCAGATAAAGGCTTGTTTTTATCAAGACTTTTACCCCATTTAGTAAGCAGCATTATTTTTCCTCCACAACAATTTTAGAATCAATAATCTGAACATGCTTATTACAGATTTCAAGCGCAGCGCGCTTATGTGAAACTATAATACATGTTTTATTTTTTAAGTTTTTAAGGTTGGTTAAGAACCGCATTTCAGTTTCCTCGTCAAGCGCCGAGGTTGCTTCATCAAGTAACATAACCGGTGAATTAGAAAGCAGTGAACGGGCAATTGCCAAGCGCTGCAGCTGACCCTCAGAAAGACCTATTCCCCTCTCACCGATAACTGTTTCAAGACCCTGTGGAAGTTCATTTATAAATTGGTCAGCACAAGATATTCTGACAGCCTCATTTATTTCATCATCCGTTGCATTTTCATTTATAAATAAAAGGTTTTCTTTGATTGTTCCTGACAGAAGAAAGTTGCCCTGCGGAACATAAGAAAACAATCGTCTTGTGTGATAATCTACGGGAACAGTTTTATCGTCAAGGTTAAGTTCAATTATACCGTCATCAACCTTAAAAACACCAAGCAGGAGCTTAAGAAGTGTACTTTTGCCTATGCCTGAAATACCCATTATTGCAACAAAATCACCTTTATTAACCGATAATGATGTATTATCAAGAATAATATCTCTATCATATTTGAAGGATATTTTTTCAAATTCAATTGACTTTAATGCACTGTATATATCGGATACTACAATGTCTTCATTATTATTTTCCTCTTCATCAGGGAGATTCTCAATTTCCATAAGTCTTTCTGCAGATGCAATAAGAGAAAAATATTTCGGCATTACATTTGAAAGAGAGGCAAAAGGAGACTGAATCTGATTAACAAGCTGCAGCATAGCAGTTACTGTACCATAATCAAGCAGCCCGTTAATCAGTCTGTATGCACCAAAAGCAATAGCAAAAACATAGCCCAAATTAAAAACAAGATTAATTCCTGCATTTGCGGCTATACCGAAAAATCTTCTTTTCATTTTCGCTTTGTAATTGACTGACTGGAGTTCATCGGCATTTGCAGCAATTTTGTCTTCAACAACAAAAGTTTTTACGACTAAGAGACTTGTTATTGCCTCCTGAATAAAAGAACGGGTTTTGCCTTCGGTTGCCTGTACCTCTTTATGAAGACGCTTAAGAGTTTTTCTGAACACCTGAGTGCAAAGAAAAACACAAATACCTCCGACGAGAAAGACCAAAGCAAATACCTTGTCAATGACCACAAGGTAGCCAAATGCACAAATCAGCTTAACTATCAAAAAAATCATATCAGGAAAAATAGTAGTAAAGCCTTCAGATATAATTACTACATCGTTAAACATTCTGTTTTGAAGCTCACCTGTATGATAGGAAGTTACGCTTGAGTAATCCTTTTTTATTATTATATTGAGCATATATTGCTTTAAATGCCATTCAAGCTTACCTTTGCAGCGTTCAGTTGTAGACCTGCTGATAAGATTAATTGCCATCTGCACAAGGATGAGAATTAAATAGCAGACTGCATAATATATCACCCTTTGCATAGAATGCTCTTTAGTTGCAGCATTAATTATGTTTTTTGAAAAATTGGCGTAAGCAATTGTTAAAACTGCGCTCAAAATATTTGTTATGATTAATATCAAAACCTTGAAACGCTCTGCCTTGCAAATGTTGTAAATCCATTTCCATATCTGCAAATCAGATTTACTTATTTTCCGCTTCTGTTTATCTTCCATTACTTTTTCTTAAAAACCTTTCGTTTTATAAACCAAATTCCACGCTCAATAAAAATCAGTATAGGGCGCAAAGGTTTAAGTGCTACCCATACTCTTGAATAAAACTTATAAAGTTTGCTGTTTTCACAGTCAATATATTTCTTGCCGTTCTTATAAAAGCCAACAAGCTTTCCGCAAATCATATCATCTGTTACATATTCGCGTGCTAACAGATTATCACCCGTGATAATATAATGATCGTCATGAACCTCAACAACACGATGCATTATATATTTGCCGTAATCGGTTACGTACAATGCAATATCATATTTTCTCAGCCTGCCGTCAGGCTTGACAATAATAATATTATCCTTTTGCTCGTGCAAAAGCGGATTCATTGATGTACCAACAGTAAGACCAGTGTACGTTCCATATTTATCCAGAATTTCCTTAATTGAGCTATATTCAGACATAATAGTCTCCAAAATAAAAATTTTAATTATCTAATTATATAATAAATATTCGGTTAATGCAATATTTTATTATTTTGCTTATTAACTAAAACCATTCCAATGACTACAAGCAGCAATGCTATAACTCCAAGTATACTCATGCTATCACCTTCACCTGCAAAAAGTGATGACAAAATGAATCCGAATACAGGAGTTAAAAATCCGCAAACCGTTACTTTTGAAACAGGATTGTATTTGAGCAGAATACTCCACAGCGAATATGCTACAGCTGAAAGCATTGCAAGATAAATCAATAGTAAAACGGATTTAACGTTAAGAACTGAAATATGTCCGCCGCTGATTAGTCCACAGAGAATCATTACTGCTCCGCCTAATACAAATTGCCACCCTGACAGCATTGCCGGATTATATTCTGCTGAATATCGTTTCATAAATACTGAAGAAAAAGCATATGATACAGTGCTTAGCAAAACAAATATTTCACCTTTAAATGAATTCTCGGCATTCTGAGTAAAAACATCCAGACTTACAATAAGAACACCGGCAAACCCAATAATGCTTCCCAAAATTTTATTAGCACTTAGCTTTTCCAATTTAAAAATCAGACTTGATATCATAAGTGCCATAAAAACATTAGTGCCTTGAATCACTGAAGCTCTGTCACCCGTTGTATATGCCAATCCAAGATAGAAAAAGACATATTGAATAATTGTTTGAAAAAGCGAAAGCACGCCTATCTTAGGAAACGCATTTTTATAAGGAAAAAGAGGCTTTTTATTAATAATACTGAAAATAATTATTGTCAGCACACCCGCAAGTGCAAAACGCAGACCTGCAAACAATAGGATTGATGCAATATCATTTGTATCAATTTTAAACAAATGATATCCGATTTTAATTGCAGGAAAGGCAGAACCCCATAAAAAGCAGCAAACTGCAGCAAGCAGCCATACAACAATAGATTTACTTAAAAAGCTTTTTTTTAAATTCATTAACTCACCTATCAGCAAAAAATAAAGGCAACGGCTGACCGCTGCCTTTATTATAATACAACAATTACTTTCTTTCCATATTTCTTGACTTAAGAATATAGTCATCAGATGCAGGGAAATGATTTTTATAAACAACATCAAGTGATGCATTCTTATCATGAATTACTGTAACATTTGCGTGTGATACATCGATATGAACATCCATCTCATAATCAGCGGTTGTAATTTCGCCGGTTGAAGTGTTAATTGTTACAGTACCTGAACCGCCGGCATATCTGACAACAAAGTTCTCCTCAATAGAGCCTTCTGAGAATGAGAGAACACTGATTTGTTTAACTGTTGAAGTAATATCACCGAGAACATTGAAAAATCTTCCTTGTGAATCAGCATCAGGCATAGAAAGAAGTGCAGCCTTAGGCTGAATAGTAATATTGATTGTGCCATCGCCATTATCAACAACATTAGCCATAAGAACATCATCAACAGTAAGATGAGATACAGTCTGGTCGATTGTGCCATCCTCTCTGGTATCATAGTTTGGATCACGGTTGTCTGATGGTGATAAGCCTTTAACACTGCCTGAGAAAAGACCACCTACAATACCCGGAACAAGCTTGTCGATAGTTGCGTTAGCCTTACCCTCAATCAAAAGGTTTTGAACATCAAGCGATTCGTCACCGAGAAGCTTGTAGTAAGTTTTTGTTTCACCGTTTTCAGTATACTCAGCAGTCAATGTCTTAGTATAATTTAAACATTCAACATAATAATTTACTACATCATCAATAGTCTTGAATTCTTTACCGCCGTATGTACCTGCAACAAATTCATCAATAACAACCTCATCAACGAATTCTTCAGCAGAAGTCTCTTCAACAGCAACCTTCGCACTTGAAAGTGTTACAATAAGAACTGTAGCCACTAAAAGAAGAACGAATACGGTAAATAATACCTTATTAAAAATATCAAGACCTGTTTTTTTCTTTACCTTTGCCATATGATTTCTCCTTACAAAAGTTATTTACTCATATATAATACATTAAATCTTTTATAAATTCAACATTTTTTTTCAAAAATACCAAAATATATGCTATAATAGCAGAAAAATATTTTTTAAAGGGCAGTTTTTATGGAAATAAAACCGATTGCAATAATTGAAAATGATTTTAAAGATAAATTTGCAATCCCCCGTCAAAGCGGAATAGCAGATAAAATAACTTCTAAAATTATATTTGAAAAAGATTATGCAGACAAAAATGCAGTGAGAGGACTTGAAGGGTATTCACATCTTTGGCTGATATGGGGATTCAGCAAAAATATCAGAGACAAACATTCCCTGACAGTCAGACCTCCAAGGCTCGGCGGAAACACAAGAAAAGGTGTCTTTGCAACCCGCTCACCATTCAGACCGAACAATCTCGGATTATCAAGCGTCAGGCTTGAGAGCGTTGAATTTGACGAACACAAGCATCCTATATTGCTAGTGAGCGGTGCTGATTTAATGAACGGAACTCCTATATACGATATAAAACCATATATAGCTTATAGTGACTGCCACACTGATGCTAAATGTGGATTTGTTGATGAAACTCAATTCAATACTTTAACCGTTAAAATCAGTGATAAACTTTTATCTGTACTTGATAGAAATAAGCGAGAAACACTTATCTCTATTCTTCAAAATGATCCCCGCCCTGCTTATCAGAACGATGAAAAAAGGATTTACGGATTCAAATATGCAGATTATGAAATAAAATTTAAAGTAAAAGAGGACACCTTAACGGTAATAGATATTCAAAATGGACAATGAAGAATTATTAAAGAAAAGATTATATGAGCTTTCACACAGAGCATACGAGCGAGGCTATAAGACTTTTTCGGAATTTTTAAATCTGAATGAAATAAGTACACTGAAGTCACTGAAGCTTGAAAGTAATAATTTACTTTTTGGCGGATATTTAAATGCAGAAAGATGCGTTTCAGGCTTTGGTGATAATTTAAATGAATGTGACTTTCCGATTGTTTGCATAAAAATAGAGCCGTTAAACCAGAAGTTTGCTGATAGATTGACACACAGAGACTTTCTCGGCTCACTAATGAATCTTGGTATTAACAGAAACAATCTGGGTGATATAATTATTTCGGACAATATAGGTTACTTATTCTGTCTTAACAGTATGAGTGATTATATTATAAAAAATCTTTGCCGAATACGGCATACAACAGTAACATGCAGTATAATTGATTATATTCCTGATTTTATAACAAAGGAGCCTGAGGGCGAAGAAATAATTATATCATCTCAAAGAGCTGATGTAATTGTATCTGCCGTATTCAAAATGTCACGCAATCAGGTAACACAATTATTTAATCAGGAAAAAGTATTTATAAATTCAAAAGTTGCTTATAAGGAATCGCTGATGCTTAATGAAGATGATATTATATCTGTAAGAGGATACGGAAAATTCATATTTTCAAAGGCACTCCGTGAAACCAAGAAAGGCAGAACTGTAGCAGAAGTTAAGATTTACAGATAATATAAAAATACGGTCAGCTCAAATTTGAACTGACCGTATTTTTATTACTTACTTTTTGGAAACTGAGAGTTATAAAGTTCATAGTAAAAACCTTTTTTAGAAAGTAATTCCTTATGGCTTCCCTGCTCTACTATATTGCCGTCCCTCATTACAAGAATTATATCCGCTTCCTTTATAGTCGCAAGACGGTGAGCAACAATAAATGTTGTTCTGCCCTGCATCAGGTTGGAAAACGCCTTTTGAATTTTAATCTCTGTTCTTGTATCAATAGAAGAAGTTGCCTCATCAAGAATAAGCATAGGCGGCTTGCAAAGCATCAGTCTAGTTATACAGAGCAGCTGCTTTTGACCCTGTGAAAGCGAGCCGCCATCCTCACCTATAACCGTATCATAACCATTTGGCAAACGCTTAATAAATGAATGTGAATAAGCCTTTTTTGCCGCATTAATTACCTCATCATCAGTGGCATCAGGTGCACCCATTACAATATTATCACGAATTGTGCCCGACTTAAGCCATGTATCCTGTAATACCATACCAAAATTATCACGTAAGGATTTTCGTGTTATATCATTATATTCCCTGTCATCAAGTATGATTTTACCGCTGTTTGGTTCATAGAAACGCATCAAAAGATTAATAAGTGTTGTCTTGCCGCAGCCTGTAGGACCTACAATAGCAACCCTTTGACCGGATTTAACCGATAAATTGAAATTCTCTATAAGCTTTTTATTTTCCGTATATGAAAAATTAATGTGCTTAAGCTCTAATCTGCCGTCAACATTTTTGATTTCGACCGCATTTTCCCTGTCAGGTTCAACACTCGGCTCTTCAAGCAATTCAAATAGCCTGCCTGCACATGCCATTGCATTCTGCAGCTCCGTTACAACACCGCTGATTTCATTAAACGGTTTAGTATACTGATTAGCATATGAAAGAAAGCAAGTTAATATACCAACTGTAATAGCTCTCTGATTAGTTTTTACTGCAAGTATTGCGCCGAACAGTGCAACAGCAGCATAAACAATACTGTTTACAAAACGGGTTGCCGGATTTGTTATTGACGAAAAGAATATTGCTTTTAGAGAAAATCCCCGGAGTCTGCTGTTGATTTCATCGAAGCGAATCATATTTTCTTTGCCGTGGGAATATGCATCTACAGTCTTCTGATTGCCTATCATTTCATCAATAAAGGAAGTCTGCTCTCCCCTTGTTTCACTTTGCAATTTAAACATCTTATATGTTTTTTTAGCAATAAAATTTGCTATTAAAAATGACAAAGGGGTTACAATAACAACAACAATTGTTATCCATACATTAATTGAAAGCATAAATGCAAGTGTACCTATAATTGTTACAACACCGGTAAAAAACTGAGTAAATCCCATAAGCAGACCTTCAGCGAACTGATCAACATCGGCAATTACTCTGGATACTATTTCACCTGTTGGATGCGAATCAATATACGAAATCGGCAAGCTTTCAATTTTTGTAAAAGCCTTATCTCTCATATCACGAACAACATTGAAAGTTATTATATTGTTACAAGCATTCATAAGCCACTGTGCAAGTGCAGCAACCGCAATAATAACACAAATCTGAATCAATATTGGAATGATTGCAGAAAAATTGACAAGACCCTTATCAATTATATAGTCAATTACATTGCCTATAAGGACAGGAACATAAAGTGTACCTGCTACGCTTACAACTGCAAGCAGCATTGAAAGTGCCAAATATATCTTATACCTGCCAACATAGGAGGAAACCTTTTTAAGTACGGTTTTATTACTCATTTGCACAGACCTCCTTTTCATCAAACTGAGAAGAATAGATTTCTCTATAAACCTCGCATGAATTAAGGAGCTCGGAATTATCACCTATTCCAACACATTTGCCATCGTCAAGAACTATAATTTTATCAGCAGTTAAAATAGATGAACAGCGCTGTGAAACTATAAACAGTGTAGGATTATAATCAAGCGACAGAATTGCTTCACGCAAAGCCTTTTCGGTTGCAAAATCAAGTGCAGAAGCACTGTCATCAAGAACAATGATTTCAGGTTTTGATACTACTGCTCTTGCAATTGACAGTCTCTGCTTCTGACCGCCTGAAAGGTTTGAGCCGTTTTGCTCAATCAATGTATCAAGTCCGTCTTTTTCATAGATTGTATCATATATTTGAGCAAGTTTGAGTGCATCATTGATTTCTTCATCAGTTGCATCAGCTTTTCCCCACCGGATATTATCACGAACCGTTCCGCTGAAAAGCACCGCTTTTTGCATTACAAAACCAATATTTGCACGCAAGTCCTGCTTATCATATGCTTTGACATCCTTACCATTAACTGTAACTCTTCCTTGGGTTGCATCATAATAATGCGCAATAAGATTGACAAGTGAAGACTTACCGCTTCCGGTAGAACCGATAATGCCAACCGTTTCACCCTTATCCGCAAAAAAGCTTATACCGCTCAGACTCTCTTCTCCTGCTCCGCTATAAGTTAATGATACATTATCAAATTCAACTGCATGAGTATCATAAATAGTATTATCATCAATCTTTTCAAGAGTATTATCAATATCAAGAACCTGCGAAATTCTTGAGCCTGAGGCAAATGCCTTTGAAATAGTAACAATCAAATTAGCAAATTTTATGAGTTCAACAAGTATCTGACTCATATAGTTATATAACGCAACTACATTACCCTGTGAAAGACCGCCTGAATTAACAGACAATGCACCATAGTAAATTAAAAACACTATACCAAGATTAATAATAATATATGTTAACGGATTCATAAGTGCAGAAATTCTGCCAACAGCTCTTTGAAAATGAGCAAGGAGATTATTTTTTTCACTGAATTTTACATATTCCTGCTCTTCTTCAGTAAATGCACGAATTACTCTTGCACCGGTCAAATTTTCCCGAGTCATAAGAGTGACACCATCAAGAGTATTTTGAACATTACGATACATCGGAACAGTGCATTTCATAATTACAAATACTACTACCGACAGCAATGCTATACCCAGAAGAAAAATCATACTTGCCTTAAAATCAATAGCCATTGCCATAACAAACGCACCGATAACTATAAAAGGTGAACGCAAAAACAAGCGAAGCACCATATTAACACCGCTTTGAGCCTGATTAACATCATTAGTCATTCTTGTTATCAATGTTGAAGTACCTATTCTGTCAAGCTCAGTAAATGAAAATGACTGAATCTTTTCAAATAAAGAATGTCTGAGTTCAGTGGCAAATCCCGTAGCAGCCTTAGCTGCAAAATACTGAGCTGTAATTGCCGCAACCATTCCTACAACAGCTAAAGCAACAAGAATGCAAGCTCTTGATATAACAAGTCTCAGATCATTATTTCTTATACCGTCATCAATAATTGAAGCAACAACCAGAGGAACTATTAACTCAAAAGATGCCTCAAGCATTTTGAAAACAGGTGCAAGCACAGATTCTTTTTTATAATTTTTAAGAAATATCAGTAATTTTTTCATATTTACAATCCATATATTTTATTTATTGTTATTATACATTATTAAAATTATATGTCAATTGAAAATTTATATTGATATTTTGTTTTGCTGTGATATAATTTAAGAGGATTTTTATTTTTTAGTTAGAGGTAAAGAATTATGAAACAAAAACCAATCACAGCAATTATTGTCGGTGCAGGCCACAGATCATTTGTGTATAGTGAACTTGCAAAGACTAATCCTGAAATGTTAAAAATTGTAGGTGTTGCTGACCCGAATCCTGTCAGACGCAAAAAAGCTATGGAACATTTCGGATTTAATGAGGATATGTGCTTTGAAAGTGCACAGGAACTTGCAAAAAAAGGTAAACTTGCAGATGCAGTTATCAACGGCACAATGGACGAACAGCATCTGGAAACAGCAGTTCCGCTTCTTGATGCAGGTTATGATATGCTTCTCGAAAAACCATTTGCACCAAATGAGCCTGAAATGAGAGAGATTGTTGAATGTGCAAAAAAGAACAATTCAAAGGTTATGATTTGCCATGTTCTGCGCTATACTCCATTTTATTATTCAATTAAAGAAAGAGTTGCTAACGGAGAAATTGGTGATATAATTAATATCCAAACTACTGAGCATGTTTCCTATCATCACCTTTCAACATCATATGTCCGCGGCAAATGGGCTAACAGTGAAAAATGTCATACAACTATGCTGCTCGCAAAATGCTGCCATGATCTTGATATCATGATGTGGATGATGAGTAAAACAAAACCCACACAAATTTCATCGTTCGGAAGCAAATATCAATTCAAACCGGAAAATGCTCCTGAAAGTGCAGGAACAATATGTATGAAGGATTGTCCTCTTGTTGATACATGTGTTTATTCAACAAAAAGATTGTACATAGACCATCCGGACCGCTGGTCATTCTATGTTTGGGACGCACTTGAGGATATTGAGAACCCAACAATTGAGGATAAAATCGCTTTGATGAAAACCGATAACCCCTATGCAAGATGTATCTATAAATGCGACAATAATGTTGTGGATCATCAGTCAGTTCTTGTTAATTTTGCATCCGGTGCAACAGGCACTCATAATATGGTTGGCGGCTCTGCAGAACCCAGAAGAAATATTCACATTGTAGGCACAAAGGGCGAAATATTCGGTAATTTTGAAGATTCAAAGTTTACCGTGCTTAAAATAAATCCATCACCTGATGCTCATAATGAAGAATGTGATGTTGAAGAGGTAGATCTCAGAGTCACAGGCGATATGGTCGGCGCTTACGGAGGCCACGGCGGCGGTGATGAAAGACTCGCTGCCGACTTTGTTAAATTTATCCGCGGTGAAAAACCAAGTCTTGCATGCACATCAATCTTTGATTCGGTAGCAGGACACCTTAGTGTTTATCTTGCAGATGAATCAAGAGAAAACGATGGTGTTCCCCAGGAGGTAAAATTATAATAAATTTATTTTGACAAATCTGCCTTGATATGTTAATATATCAAGGCAGATTAAATACGCAGGAGTGGCGGAATGGCAGACGCGCTAGATTCAGGTAATGCCACCTCTGTGAAAGTAATAATTTCAGCATCTGCTGTTATTATAAAAATGTGGATTAAGCAGAAAAGTAAGTTTCTAACTGAAAGCAGGCTCCACCTCGGTCGTCCTCACCGTGTAAAATTTAGGGGATAAAATTGAATAAATGCAGAAGTGGCGGAATAGGCAGACGCGTATGATTCAGGTAATGCCACCTCTGTGAAAGTAATAATTTCAGCATCTGCTGTTATTATAAAAATGTGGATTAAGCAGAAAAGTAAGTTTCTAACTGAAAGCAGGCTCCACCTCGGTCGTCCTCACCGTGTAAAATTTAGGGGATAAAATTGAATAAATGCAGAAGTGGCGGAATAGGCAGACGCGTATGATTCAGGTTCATATCGGCGTGAGTCGGTGAGGGTTCAAGTCCCTTCTTCTGCACCAGAGATAATAGTTTCTCAACTTAATTATAAAGAATTAAGTTGAGAAACTATTTGCTTTTTATTGACAATTGTTTTGAATTGCTTTATCATATTTGTATAGTTATATTTGGAAGTGATTATTTGGATGAAGTAAAATTTAATATTGATACAGTTAAAGTGCTTTTAGATACAGCAAAGAGTGAATATGATAATGAACATAATAGAACTTCTGTTATTGACAGTAAGACAAGTATTGCCTTACCAATTATATCTGCTTATTGTTTAGCGTTAGCACAAATGAATGATTATAATGCTATTTTTACTATGCAAATTAATTCATTCAGAGATATGCTTATTCCGTCTTGTTTGTTTTTAACTTTTACTATAAGTTTGTTGTTAGCGTTAATATCCGTTATTATGATGGTCAAGGTTATCAAAATGAGAGATTATCATGTAATTAAAGTGGAAGATTTATATGATAACGATTATTTCCAAGAAGAACCCTTGTTTTTATCAATAAAGTTAATAGAGTTATATATCGAAGCTACAGAATTAAACAAATCGGCAAACGATAATAGAATTCCATTATATAAAAAAGGTTGGATTTTAACAGTTGTATCTATTATTTTATTTGTTACTTATATTATAGTAAAAAATTATGTTAGTTAGGAGTGATGAGTGATGTCCGAAGATGCAAAAAATACAATAAATGCCATTAAATCTGGTAATCTTCCCCCAATTAATAAATCTAATAGCAATCAAAGTGTTGGTATTGGTACGAGTCAAAGAGGATTAGATAGAACTACATTCGGTTTGCAAACAATTAGCGAGGGAACCAGAATAAAACACAATAAGTAATTAGTGTTAAAATAAGGTAGAAATCAAAAGTGAACTGCCCCAAATTGTGCAGACAGCATAAAAAAGGCAACCTATGGTAGAATATTAAAATTTTAAGCAACAAACTGATTTCGTTTTTCAAGCGGAGTCAGTTTTGTTTTTATTTGAATACGGTAATTGTTGTAGAAATCTATGTATTGACCTATGAGCAGGCTAGCCTGCTCATAGGTCTGCAGCTTAACCCTGTGGATGCACTCAGTTTTGAGAATTGAAAAGAAATTTTCTGCTAAAGCATTGTCGTATGGATTTCCCCTTCTTGACATAGATGGAGTAATACTGTATTCTTGTGTTAGCGTAAAATATTCGTGTGAGACATATTGTGCGCCTTGGTCACTGTGGAGTTGCAGCTCTGCAGTGACTTTTTCTTTGCTCATTGCTTGATTTATTGTATCAAGTACAAGTTTAACAGTCATATCTTTTGATGTTTGATATGCAACAATACTGTTATCGTATAAATCCCTGATTACTGACAGATAACACATACACTCTTTTGTTGGTATATATGATATATCCGTTACCCATTTTTGATTTGGTCTCTCAGCAGTAAATTCCCGATTTAAAATGTTTGGATATTTATGCAAGTGTTCAGATACATACTTGTACTTTTTCCTTCTGACTACTGACAACAGATTGTATTTCTGCATTACTCGAAGAACTGTCTTTGGATTGCAGTATATTCCTTGCCTTTCAAGCCATATATGCACTCTTCGATAGCCATAAGTTTTATGTATCTGTCCTTACTTGCCATTACATATCTCATTTGTGCAAGTTTATCCAACTTCTGAATTGATGGTGGCAAGTCACCATCTTGTTTTTTACATGGTCTGCCTTTCTTGTGAATAACTTTTCCTGCTTCTGTTTTTCTTTTATTGGTATTGTATCGATACTTAAAATTTCGTATTTGTTTGTATGTGAAACCTAATTCGTTCGCTATTTCTCTTAAACTATTTCCTTTATTCCACATTTCCATTATTTCTTTTTCATAATCACTTATATGTTTGTAACTTCTTGGCATAAAAATTCCCCCTATGGTAGTTATTTTATTCTACCATAGGGGGTGCCTTTTTTCTATTGTCTACTTTTTACGGTCTTGTTCAAAAGACTTCTACCTTATTTTATTTTAGATTTATGATGCTAAATTCAAGATTTGAACTTCATCAAAATCTAATGCGTGTTCTTTGAATTTTCCGTTTAGCATAATGTTAATATCTAATTTACCATCTTTCTCAGATATTTCAATTTTGTCAATTAACATTCTCAAATCTGAATCGGATATTGTACCCTCATCAATAATTTTATTGAATACCTCAATACTGTTTGATATTTCAGCTTTTCGTTTTTTGATTGTGTTATCCATATCTTCAAGTTCAGCAATACGCTTAGATAATTTTTCAATATCATTTTCACACTTTTCAAGCATTTGAGTGTAAACATCAGCTCGTTCTTTATCTCTTAATCGTTCAAGTAATATCTCTTGTTGGTCAGATTTTCTTTGGGTTAACTGCTCATTTAGTAATGCAATATTGTTTTGTGCAAGGCTTTTATTTCTTTGCCAAGTATTCAACTTTGACTCAATCTGCTTAAAATTTTCAATTGCATTATCTCTTATCACAAGCAGTTCATCATTGAGAATCTTGTCTAGTACAGATTCCTTAATTCTATGTGGTGAACAATGCTCTTTGCCGTATCTGTGATAACTGTTACAGACATATTCATAGTAAGGTTCTCTATCTCTAAATTTTCTCGTCTTGCAAGAAAAACTTGAACCGCAGTCACCACATTTGATTAATCCTGTGTACCGATGATAAGGTTTATTGCTGCTTGCTCGAACATTATTGTGTTTCTTGTTTTCAAGAAGAAACTGTACTTTATCAAACACATCTTTTTCAATTATTGCAGGTACGAAATTCTCGTGTCTGAAATGCTCGTCTGTTGGTAAATCTTTTCTGATATGATTAATCTTGTTAGTATATGATTGATGACATACAACTGTTCCTGCGTAAAATTCATTTTCCAGAATCCTTTTAACAGCAGTGCCTTCCCAAAGATATCTGCTTGTTATTTCAGGTTTGGTATAAGGTATACCTTTGCCGATATATTTCTGCTGATAAAATCTCGGAGTTTTAATGCCTTCATTGTTGAGTGTTTGAGCAATATTCTTCAAACCATATCCATCAATATACATCTGAAATATTTTTCTGACAATGTTAGCAGGCTCATCCATTATGAGGATTTCTTTAGTGTTTTTATCCTTAAAGTAACCCATCGGTGGTATCATAACCAAGCCTTCTTTTTGCTTTTGAAGAAAGCCTGCACGAACCTTTCGGCTAATGTCACGCGCATACATATCGTTGAATAAGCCTTTGAATCCGATAATCAAATCATCATTTTCATTAGAGGTATCAAGATTTTCTGTTACTGATAATACCCTGACATTATTTTCCCGCAGATAGTCAATGAACAATGCAGTTTGCGTTTTGTGTCTGCCGAGTCTTGACATGTCCTTTACAATAACCGCATCAATCAATTTGTTTTCAACAACTTCATAGATTTTGTTGATACCTTCACGATTGAAATGCATACCACTCACATTATCATCAAAGGACTCACCGACTATATTAAAATTATTATTTTCAGCGTATTCTCTGATAATATTTTTTTGGTTTGTTAATGAATTTAACTCGTCATCTTCATCTCTTGAGAGTCGTGCATATAACCATACTCGCATAATTTCACCCCTTTCGCAAGCACACATTATCACAACTCTTTTTCAATGTCCAGCTTTAGCCGAGAAATTTTCAATTTCGAACGCCAACGCTTTAGCGTTATATGGAACACTATTTTCACAAACTGAAATATCATTATTAAACACATAATTCTTAATAATTGATTCTAAAAATTTATCAAATTCATTTTGTTTTCCGTTATAGGAAATTGTAACACTGTTAATGTTATTTTGAATTTGTTTTGCTGCCATAAGGCAACACAGATTTTTAATTTTTCTATATCACACTCCTTTACTTAATTATTTGTTGCAGTACATGCTGCGGTTGTTTTTAGTATTTCTTTCATAAAAATCCTTTCTGCCTGCCGATTGTTCGGCAGGACTTTTGTTTTACATAGTTTGTGTATAGTCTTCATATTCCTCATAACCGTCAGATTTCTGACCTTGAGCAAGTCTTTTCTCAATTTCTTTTTGAGATAACTTGATTCTTTTTCTGTGACAGCGAGTCTGATTATCAATCATTTTAAATAGATTCCCAGCAAAATAGAGAGTGTCTGAAAGAATATTTGAACTCCTATCATCATTCCAAAGAATATCGGTATCCATTTCTTCTTTAGATCCTTCAGCAAATCCTTCATCTGTTTTTCTGCCGAAAGCATACTCTCGTTCATCTTCCCAACCTGTTCGGTCAGTATTGTTTCCTGATTCTTCAGTTCTTTCTGAATTATATTCTCCTGTTCTGTCATCCTCTTTTTCAGTTGAAGAATAATCTGTGCTGAATAGTGATTGACTGTATCCTCGTTCACTTGATTTTGTGTTATCAAATCTAAAATCTGATTTTGATTCGCCGTTTGATTTATCAGTGCTTTCCAGTAGTCGCTCTCCACTATCGTAACGGATGCTGCTTTCTCCATAGTAGAAATTAGGTGTTTGTTCTTTTCTTTCAAGGCTTGTAAGTCTTTCTCGTATTTCAAATTCTTCCTCCATTTTTTCTTTCAAAAATTTTTCTTGGTGCAGATTGTTATCTCTGCATTTGTGATTTGGGTTTTCCTTTTCAATGTAGGTTATGTTCTTGCGTGTCGGTGTCCACCTTATTTCATAACCTAACTTGTCCATTTCTTCAATGAATTGCTGTTTTGTTTTCGCTTTTTTCATCGCATATTCAATGGACAGTATCATTTTCATCTTCCAGCTTTTACCTGCATTTGCAACATAATATTCCTTTGCTTTTAATGGTTTGACTTTCTGTTTCTTCTTTGGAACACAAACAGGTAAACCATATTTAATACAAAGTTCATCATTAACTTTACGCATTTCGTTAAGCTCTTTTGTGCTTTGGTGTATCTTGTAACCGGTTTTCATATTCACAGAATTGATTACAATATGGGAATGAACATTATCTGTATCAAGATGAGTGGCAATATATATTTCGTGATTCGGATAACATTTCTCTGCCCATTCTCTTGCCATCTGATGAGCAAGCAAAGGAGAAATATTTAATCCATCTTCAAAGGATTGAACAGCATAATAATATTGCATACCATCCTGCTTGTTCCAATGTTTTTTAGTTGCAATAAATTCTTTCATAGCAGTTTCAGGTAAACAGTTAATACCTGAAATTAATCGTGAATCTTTATACTTTGTCTTGTATTCCTGTGAGCAATAAGCAATAACATTTCCGAGTGATTCAATATTTTTGACATCTTTTCGTTTGATAAAATTTAAGGTTGCCATCTGCTTGTCCTCTTAATTATCTTCTGAATTGATTTGTTGACTTCAAGTAATGCATTCGTACATTCATCAAGATTGGCAAATTGAATGTTTCCGAAGTTAGCAAGCATACGAATCTGATTGATGTTATTTCCGATTTTCTTTAGCTGATAAATGATTTCGTCAAAACTTTCCTTGTCACCAACGCAATAAATCTTTTCAACAACAGCACAGGCAGTTAAATAATTCGTCATATTCATACCGAGTTTATCTGCCTTATCTTTGATGATTGATTTGTCTGTCGGTGTTAAATGAAGATTAATTCTTTCTGATTTTTTCTCTTTACTTATAGTTATCACCATTCCTTTCTTTGAAAAATTAAAGGGTGCGGTTCTCCGCTCATTTCGGTAAAACTGCCGAAATGATGCGCCTAAGCGCTATGCTAGGACTATCCTAAAGGATAGTTTTTACAACAGAAAAATATGAATGTTATCATCTCCTTATATTAGATTTATTTTTGGAAAAGAAGTGTGGGGTTTTCTTATTTGATTTTCGCCATAATCGGTTTTTATTTTGAATTGGTACACGGTGCTTATAACAGAATAAAAACTCGTTATACAGTCACACAGGGTTTTGTAACTTGTTTAATTTATCTTGTTTATATATTACTGTTCGCTGTGTGACTATGTCGGTCACATATAAAACTATCAAAATCCAAATCGAAAAAACTTCCTCTCATATATATAGAAATATCGGGGGTGCTTTTGTCGGGGGTGTTGCTGAAATGTTTACAGATTATTAAGATTTTCAAATTGCCCCTATATATAAGGACACTAAAAAGCATTTTGTAAACCATATTTATTAAATTTTTTCAAAAATAATTTTGCGCAGAAAAAGGAACCCATGCTGCCATGAGTTCCTTAAGCTTTTTGATGACACGATTATGCCGTTTCGACACAGCCATTCGACTGATTCCAAAGTGCTGCCCGATTTGTTCCATACTCCAATCCTTATAATAGTACAGTTCAATCAACACCTGTTCATCTGAACTAAGCATTTGCAGAGCACTTTGCAATTTTTCCAGTTCTATTTTGTGAATAACTTCAAGATAAGTTTCGTCAGTATAGATAGGCACTCGCTGTGAGCCAATGCAGTCCTGTTCAAAAGTTCCTTTACTAAGGTGCCGCCTGTCACTGCGCTCCTGTGCCTGCTGACGTCTCCTGTCCCGTTCAAGATATTCATAAACTTCTTCGGAAACATCTACTTCGATACAATCGTCACCATATTCAATTGTGGTATTAAGCAAACCTTGCCTTTCCGTCAGAAAAGCGGTAAGCGTGGCATAGCCGAAACAGTACCACAGCTGTCAATTCCTCAGCGTTTCGCTATTATTATCAGGATTGCAATGGCGGCAGCCAAGAAATCTAAGGTTGATCTTTTACAACCTCACCGACTATTTTATTTCATTAGCTGAGCTAATGATGAGTTTATTATATTCTTTACAGTTTTCTTGTCAACGGATTTTTTGTCGAATTGTTTTTTATGTTGCATTATAAAAGGCTGTGTGATAAAATAAAACTGCTAAACGAAATCTTAATATGTCAATCTTTTGATAAGCGTGTATTTTTATCTTGATAAAAATGCAGGCTCTGTTTTTACATGCTTTCATTAGATTGATGTGAGATTTCGTTTAGCAGCGAGAGTTTGCGTTTTTCATGCGTAGTCTTTCGACTACGCATTTTTTATTGCTTTCATCCGCTTAACATTCTCTTAAATGAAAAATGCAATATGAAGAAATTTTATGAAAAAATTAATTTGTGAAATGTGCGGCAGTACTGACTTTATAAAGCAAGATGATTATTTGTTTGTTATAACGTTGACTTCTATACTCAGTCAAAACTCAGTCAAAAAAGCAAAGAAATTATTCATTTGTAGATTCCTATTAAGAAATTCAAGGAGCACAAAAAAATCAGATGAACTAAAAAACAAAAGCATAATGGAGCTTTATATGATAAATATACTTATTTGTGTTATAGATACAAAAAGATTTGACTTTTATAAAAATAATATTGCCAGGCTGATTTGTAATACAGAGTATAACTGTTTTGTCTTTGAACACAAAATGGATCTCCTTGATTATATTAATTTTGTAAAGCCCGAACAATGCGTTGTTTTTTTTGAAAGCGACAGCTGTACAGATGGTATGCATATTGCTTCCAAAGTTCACGAAATATTGCCTCAAGCAAAATTTAATCTTATAAGCGGTAAACCTGAAGAAATTGAAGAATTGTTTTTTTCGGGTGTTACATATTTTATTGAAAATCCATGCGGAGAAAAGAGTCTTAACCGCTGCATTAAATATTTGCTTACTCAATACGACATAAGCGATGAAAAAGTATTGATTCTCAAGAAAAAATCGGGAGAACAGGCAATCAATCTAAACGAAATTGAATATATAATGAGTGAAAAAAGAAAGATTTTTATCTTCAAAAAAGATGGTCAATCGGATTTTTATATGAAGCTTGATGAGGTAGAAGAAATGCTTGATGATTCTTTTTTGCGCTGCCATCAAAGTTTCCTGGTCAATATGAAGTGCATAGATAAATTTGAAGAAGATGGTATGATTCTTAAGAGCGGAAGCTTTGTTCCCGTTAGCAGAAAAAAATATTATTTATCTAAACGCATATATTTGTCATATATTACAGGTGACAAAGAAATTATTTCTATATAACGGAGAATAAGAATGATTAAAATAAACGAAAATAAACTATGCGAAAAATGCTTTGCCGTACTTCCAGATTCAAATGAATGTGATTGCGGATATAATTTAAACCGTAATGATTCGTTAAGCGCCGGTTTTATAATTAACGGTAGATACATTATAGGTAGAGAACTCAGGCGTTCGGTTTTTATGCACAAATATCTTGCATATGATGCTGTAAAGAATAATATCGTCACAATAAAGGAGTTTTTTCCGGAGACTTTTGTTTCAAGAGATGTGTCAGGTGCAATTAATTTAAAAAATGAAGATGAACTTGCATCATATAATTATCTGATGCAAAAATTCATTTGGATTATGAATCTGTCACAAAAAGCAGATGAAGAAATCTGTATCAAAGCCAAAGAAGTATTCTACTCAAACAATACTGTATACTTTGTTGAGAAAAACCTTTCGGCAGTTTCGCTAAGTGATTGTATTAAAAAAGACTGTGATTTTAATGATAAAGAAGCAATAAACGCAATTCACAGGCTTTTATCAATTTTGGAATTAAGTGATTATCCGGGCAATACGATTTGTGACAGCACTGTTCTTGTACTTGAAGATAAATCAGTCGTTTTTGACGGCTTTGATCTTACGGATAATGATTATAAAAAAATTATAACGGATTCTGTAGTAAGCGGGCAAAATTTAAATTATCTTCCCGTAAAATCTTTTATTGAAGAAAATACGGAAAAATATGTGAATTTATTTTCAATAGGTGCTGTTGCTTATACCATGCTCACAAAGAAAACACCGGGGTCACCTTTTGAAGAAGAACGCTTTGATTTCACATTACTCAATAGCGTTTCCGAGGATGCAGATCTTACCCGATTAATTCAAAAAATGTGCAGCGAAGATAATGATATAAAATATGAGCTTTTAATAAAAGAAATCAATACTGTTTTTAAGAAATACGGTTTACCTGAATGTTTGCCATCTGATTCAAATAAAATAACACATTTCAAAAAGCGACGATTCATAAAAAAACATCATAATTTTAGGAAAATGTAATTTTTGGCTATTATTTCGTAATTTCCGGTACTGTTTATTTATCGTTTTTTGACTTACAATGTAAATGTAATGAAAATATGATTTTTACATAATAATTTTCATTTTAGCTTCATTATTAGGAGATATTTATGATAAGCCTGAACAAAAAAAATCTGTGTGAGCGATGCTTTCACGAAGTAGGCCGCGACGGTGTATGCCGTTTTTGCGGTACTCAGAAAAACAAGGATAAATACCCGACTGCACTTACAGAGGGCACAATACTTATCGGCAAATATGTCGTGGGTAAGGTCCTTGGCAAGGGAGGCTTCGGCGTAACCTATCTTTGTTATGATTCGAAAGAAAATAAAAGTGTGGCAATAAAGGAATACCTTCCTGATTCCCTAACTCATCGTAATACGGGAGACACAATGGTTTCAACATACGGCGGAGAAAGCGAGGGTTATTTCAAAGTCGGAGCTCAGAAATTCTATGATGAGGCAAAGCTTGTTTCCCGTTTCAACGGCAATCCGAATATAATAAGCGTGTATGAATTTTTCTATGAAAACAACACTACCTATTATGTTATGGAATACCTTGACGGAATGGATCTCAAACACTACATATACGAAAATAACGGCAGAATATCTATTGAAGAGGCGGTTTATATCTGCAAAAAAATAACGGAAGCGCTTTTAATTGTTCATACCTTGGATGTTCTGCACAGAGATATTTCACCTGATAACATCTATATATGCAGCGACCAAAGCATAAAGCTTATAGATTTCGGTGCGGCAAGGCAGGTTCTCGGTGAAGCTTCAAAGAGCTTGTCTGTAATACTTAAACAGGGTTTTGCACCCTTGGAGCAGTATCAAAGAAAGGGGAAGCAGGGTCCTTGGACTGATATTTACGCACTGGGTGCAACAATCTATTATGCACTGACTGGAACTATTATTGATGACGCAATGACACGCATAATGGACGATACCGTTGATTATTCCGGCATTCCTTCAGAATTTGCAGCTGTACTTAAAAAGATGCTTGAAGTCAGAATTGAAGACAGGTTTCAAAACACCTTTGAACTGAAAAACGCACTTGATTCAATGAAAATTGAAGGAAAACCGATTGTATTGAAAAAAGCAGAACCGCATAGTTTGCAATTTGAAACTTCGGACAGCAGAGAAGTGCGAAATGGAGTCTATACTGCAAACAAAAAGAACAGAACTGCATTTAATAATATGGATAAAAATAATAATATATCTGCAATTATCAATTCTGCAGTGAACAAAAAATCCTATCCAAGAGAAAATCATGCTTTGGCTCTTGAATTGCCGTCGGGCAAAAATTCTAAAATTATACTTGCCGGTATAGTTCTTTTGCTTGTAATTCTTATAGCCGTTACAGGTATTATTGAAGCAAGTAAGAAAAATGACAACACAGATGCTCTTGCTACAACTGAAATAACTACTACGACAGAAGAGACAACAACAACAACTACTACAACCACCAAAACCACAAAAAAAGCAACAACTACCAGAAAAAAGCCGACTACTACAAAAAAGAAAGCAACAACTACCAAGAAGAAGCTGACTACTAAAAGAAGAAAATCGACAACAACCAGGAAGAAGCCGACTTCTACAAGAAGGGTAACTACTACAAGAAGACCTATTACAACATACCGCGGACCTACCACAACAGAAGATTTTTATGAGGGTTGGGAATAATATTTTGAATCTTATGAATAATTTACTAAAGTAATTAATTATTAGGAGGTATACTTAATGAAAAGCAAAATGTTTCGCAAGACAATTGCATATTATATTGTCATCATAATGGCGGCATTAAGTCTACTCTTCCCATTTAGTGCAGCTGCCAATGATGTTAGTGATAAGAACAATATAAGTAATGCTCAGCACAAGCATAGTTATTCCACAATTACTACAAAAGCTACTCTAAGCCGAAACGGAAAAAAGGTTAGAAAATGCTCTGAGTGCGGAGCATCGGAGACCGTATTAACTATCTATCGTCCTCAAACGATTTATCTTTCAAAGACCAAATATATTTATGACGGAAAGGAAAAAATGCCTTCTGTTATTGTAAAAGACTTAAACGGTAAATCACTTAAAAGCGGAACGGACTATACGGCTTCATATGCAAGCGGAAGGAAGGAATGCGGTACTCATACCGTTACGGTAACATTCAAGGGTAACTACAGCGGAAAGAAATCACTTGAATTCAAAATCAGTCTCGGTAAGGTTGAAGAGCTTGAACGGCAGGACGGTAACTATATGAATCTTAATTGGCGCAAAGTGACTGGAGCTACAGGATATGAAGTATATGTTAG